>NZ_AP026968.1:202500-910670 GCF_037076355.1 Streptococcus parapneumoniae
CTTATTTCTCTCTAAGTCTTTTTCAGTAATTAATGGTAGTCTTGTTAAATCTGAATTATGCCGTAAATCCGCCAACTTTACAACTCTAGCGAGTTCATTTTTCTTTACTAGATTGAGATAAGATTGATAATCTTGTCCTTTTTTCTTTGTGAGTATATCGACGGCTTCTATAATATTTTTTGAAAAACCTTCCTTTTTTAGGTCTAGTAGGGTTAGTGAAGTATCTTCAATTACATCATGTAGATAGGCGACAGCTTTCTCTTCATCAGTTGCGACAAAACTAGCTACTGTTTCAGGGTGTTTAATGTAGTCAATTCCTGCTCTATCAATTTGTCCAAAGTGTGCTTTTTTAGCTACTTCATGTGCTTTTATTGCTTGTGATGTATCCATGATTTAATTATAAACTTTCCATTTATAAAACTCAATTACTTTATAGTAATTCATCTAGTTTATCAGCTAAATCCTTTTGCTTACTTGGGTACAAGTGAGAGTAGGTATCAATCGTGGTTGTTATAGAAGCATGTCCTAGTCGCTCTTTTACAACTAGATAATCTTCCCCTTGGTTAATCAGCAGGGAAGCGTGTGAGTGCCTAAAATCGTGTATGCGTATCTTTTTTAGTGTGCTGTCACGTTCAAGTATTTTCTTATATTGTTTTTCAACTGCATTTTTTGTAATTGTGATAGGACTATTTTGAAACACTTGTAATGTTAGGCTATTATTGGTAAATTGCTCTAATAGATGTTTTTGTTGCTTTTCCCAATCTTGTAATTCTTGGCTTAATTTTTTATTGATGACAATTCTTCTTGTTCCTGCTTTAGTTTTTGTTGTGCTGATATGAGTTACTCCTTTATTAACATAGACAGATTTCGTGATATGAATTGTATTACTTGAAAAGTCGATGTCTTGCCATGTTAGGGCAAGAGCTTCCCCAAGTCTTAATCCTGTAAAGAATAGAACAGTAAAGAGTAGTTTGATATTATATTCTTCGGGTTCAAATAGTGTCAAAAACTTCTGAAATTCTTTGACTGTCCAAAATTGCATTTTTGTTTTTTCAATTGGCAACTTTTTTATCAATTTTGCTGGATTGGAGGAGTAATAGCCTTTTCGCAAACCAACATCAAAAATTTTTTTGAGTAAAATCATGATTTTGTTGATAGTATTTGTGCTTAACGGTTTATCAGAATTTTTAGCTACTTTTTGCCTAAGATGTTCTCTAAATTGGTAGATGTCTTCATAGGTTAGTTTTCCGACATTATCTACCATAGAAAAATAATCTTTGATGTGTTTGTTGTAATTATTATCTTGTGTATTGATATAGCTTGCTTTTCGATGATTTATACTATCTTCTTCCTTTAGTAGTTCATATAGTATGGGGATAGTTATTTTAGCCCCATAGAAGCGTTCTTTTAACTCTACACTTCGTAAGTAGTGTTCTGCCTCAATAGCTTTTTTTTTCGTCTTATAGCCCTTTCTGACAATTCTACGTTGCTTTAGTGTTATTGGGTCAAAACCGTTGCTAATATCAACTATCCAATTACCGTCTTTACCTTTTCTAATTGCCATATTTTACTCCTTGAGGGTACTGTTTTGAACATCAAAACCGAGTAATTCGCTTACAATAGTAGCAGGTATAGTACCAATTCGTTTATTCTGATAGACTGTAAAGCCTCGTGTTATCAGTAGCTCTTTCCCTTGGCGGATAATACGTTTAGATGTTCCCTCAGAGAAACCAAGGGCAACTAGGTCATTCTTAGTAACAGTTGCTATCATGTAACTTACTCCTTTATTCATCTAGTTTTATTTTCTTATACTTTACATGATTATCGAAATACTGACCGTCTTTATAGACTTTACTAATGTATTCCGTTTCATATAGTACGACTGAACTATCATAATTAAAATCTTCATAAGTATAAAATCTATCTTCATCAGGCTTTTTTAAGTTGCGTGATGAAAAATAGGCTTGCTTTCCGAAGTTTTCCAACAATTCTTGTCCAATCCCTTTTTCAAAATACTTTGTGACATATCGACCGCGATTTTCTTTGCTGTCTACATCAACTTTATTTATCCGTACTGCTCCATGTCCCCAAAGTTCCAAGAGTTGACGGTGTGGTACATAAGGAACGCTGAAAAGCAGAATATGAGCATGCCATGCTCCACGTTTTTGCTTTTCTAATACTGTTAAATATTTTAATTTACTTTTCTTGGTATTAAAGATGTGGTAGTTAAAGCGTTTTATAAAAGTTTTTAGTAAGTCTTTGAAGTGGTTTCTGTCGCTAATATTTTCTTTAGTGGTCAGGGTTAGAAATGAAGTATTGTCATTATAATTACAATCAACTAATCTTAATAAGTTCCACTTTGCTTCTAAGCGAGTTTTTTTCATACGCTCCAGACGTTGTTCTTGTTCTTCAGGTGTAAGTTCATCAAATGTTCTACGTTGTGATTTTTCCTTGCTTTTAGTATCAGTATCTAAAATGGATTTTCCTTTTGAAAATATTGGCTTTTCATATTCCCAAATTTCAATATAGGAAGCGGTGCGAATAATTTTTTTATTATAATTACTCATAAAAAAAAGCACCTTTGTTATAGCTTTCGCCAAAAGATTGTCTATATAATAAATAAACTAGGAGGAGCAAAGCTCCTCCCTACTTCTATCATGTGACTAAGCACCGCTCCGCTAAAGACGCT
Source organism: Streptococcus parapneumoniae (assembly GCF_037076355.1). Lineage (NCBI taxonomy): Bacteria > Bacillati > Bacillota > Bacilli > Lactobacillales > Streptococcaceae > Streptococcus > Streptococcus parapneumoniae. The sequence goes on from NZ_AP026968.1 coordinate 205,190, forward strand.
TCCAGCTTGCCGACTTAGTCGGCAGTTTTGCTTAGTCACATGATTAGAAGTAGATTTATTTTGTAACAGGCAGTATATTTGTAGCACTAAAATATAAATTCTCTTTATATTGGCCACAAGAAAAATTTTCTAATAGAACTTCTCTAGTTTTGTTAGAAAGCATTTCTTGATAAGAAATTGTTGGATTTAAATTAGATATTTTAACTGAGATTAATTCCAAATAAAAGGGAGAATCAGGGTCTTGTAAACTGATATTTACTCTATACCCAGTTAGTTTTTGCTCTTTGTCTTTAACTTCTGTCATTGACTTTACTGCAATAAAGTGTGAGCCAAATAGGTCTACAGATTGTGAAAGAACATCATTTAATTTCATAGTATTTTCCTTTCTATTGACCTCCTGCAAAAGCAGTCGGTTTGCTCTTTTTCTCTGTTGGAAAGAATACCTATTCCAACAGAGAGAAAGACCGCTATTAGTGGACTGGTAGTATGTTTCTAACTACCTGCAAAAATTCTCGTTTTGTTTTAACATCAACGAATGGAACTATTGTCAGTACAGGTTCCACAGAATTCAGCCCGTCAGCATAAAATAATGCTTCCCCTTTTCTATCTGAAACTGTAGGAACGTTTTCTAATTCGCACATGCTAAAGGCCATCTTCAATCTATCAGCACCTGGACCTCCAAGGTATAAAACTGCCGATATTTGATTTCTCAATTCTACTGGAATATTCTCAGCATTAGGGTCTTGTGTGGATAATACTAAGTGACAACCAGCCTGCCTTCCTTTACGGGCAATCAATCCTAAATTTTGTAGAATCTCATTCCAAAGTTCTTTCCCCTGTTTGCTAGAACCACAGCTATCGCGGATGGAAGCAAGTTCATCTACAAATAGAAAATTTGGTGTCATCCCTAAATCATAAGCATCAGCATTTAATGAACTATTCTGTTTGATAATTTCAAAACGTTCATTCATAATCTCAACAAATTCTCTTGATAATTTTGCTAACATTTGAGGTGAAGAGCCGACTGCTATTTGCTCCCCTAAGTCTTCTTGGAGAAGTTTTCCAATTGCAAATAAATCCGCTGCCTTACCGTCCGCTATTCCTAGGTAAGTATTATCATTAGTGCCACAACCTTTAGCTAGTGCATTAAATAAGTACCATTGTAAGGCTATTGTTTTGCCTGTTCCAGTTCGTCCATATATACCTATGTTGGTGTTTGATTTCAAGCTGAATTGCTGGGTGTTAGATAATTTAATTATCGGATTAGGAATATCTTCAAAAAATTCTCTGTTTAATGTATTACTATTGAAGACGTATTGCTCAATTTGAACTACGTGACCTAACACATATATTGTTTTGTCTATTTCTTCTTTTTTAGACAGCAATTCCAAGCCCAACGTAGGGCATAGATATTCCTCTAAATTTTTCAAGGTTTTCAGATAACGATTCCCAAATAGTGGGACACAGACAATAACTTTATTATCCTCAACGTCAAAATATAGAACTGCTGTATCTACTACTTCATTATCTATTTCATCATACAAATTTAAACTAATTAGCATATAAAACAATGCTTCTCTGATATTGAGTTTATCTCTTAAATTTGCCATAAAATTAGAACGAAAGAACCTCTCTACTAAAAAAAGAAGACTTATAAAAAACATGGAAAAGACTAGACGTGCAATAAATGGGATTGCAGCAAGCCATGAAGATACCAATAGTAAAAAAAGAAAAACTTGGATAGACAGTCTAGCAATAGTAATATTTCGAGGACGAATAAAGTAAGGGTATTTACTCTTCACACGGATTGTTTGATTTAACATTCTCATTTTTTATATTCTCCTCAGCAGAACCAGTAGGGGAAGCAATCAGGTCTATACAGATTATTAAAAAAATAACAACTATAATCTCCATCAATATTGTAGCAGCTTCAAAGATAGGTGAAAAGGCATTTGTTAAAAGCAACACATAACAGAGTGTGCCAGCAAATCCAATAAAGAACAAATAAAAAAGATATTTATAGAGACTCTTCATGATGTCACTCCTTTCTATTTCAATCAAAAGATAAAGGGGAGAGGTTAGCTCCCCGATTTAGATTACTTATAACTGTTAAAGCGATAAGGTAATTTACCATTGTACTTCTTGAAATCATCTAGCATAGAAGACCCCATATAGTATCTTTTTTGCGCTTCAAAATAAAATACAACGAGCTTTTGTGTATACTCATCTTGAATACGTGTGTTTATACCCAATTCATTTAATAAACAAGCATAAGCTTCACTGTATAAATCAGATTTTGTTTTATCTGATAGATGAAGTCGGGCTTTATCTGCAACATACTTACGTTTTTCTGGTGTGTCAAAAACTTGATTCATGTTTTCAACTGCAACTAGAATTTGACTTGGATAGTTTCCAAACATATTTTATTTCCTTTTCTTTCTGTACTCAGGTGGTATTTATCCACGGTTAGGGACGACTTGTTATTTCATAGGCGATGCTCTTGCTTCCATATCTTCTCCTTTTTGAGTGGTTTTTTTATCCCGTAACTAATTAAATTTTAAACAGAGTTTCTACGCTCTGTTTAATAATCACTATTCTACTTGTTCATAAGGAATAAGTAGTGAAATTTTATGCATAATCTAACACAAAAAGCTCGATGGATTCGTTTGGCTTGAAAGACCTCTAAAAAGTAATTTTGCAATTCAGAAATCAAATCAAGCACATCTTTTTCTAACATAAAGGATGTTTGATAATTCCAGTCGTTACTCTCTTTAGGAGATGATAAAACTAAATTTCTTTTCTTTAAAGCTTGCCAGTCAATTTCATGCATTTTTGGAACAGTTTTCCTAATTGCCTGACTAACAATACTAGAATAACTGGCTTCAAGACCAATTTCTTCAAAAATTTGTTGCTGTAATTCATCTAGTATTAATTTTGATTCAGTTGCTAAACGCATACGAATATTTTCCTTGTCCATAACTTATCCTTTGAAAATAAAGTGGTTTTTTTATCCCGTAAATATATAATAACAAACTTTCTTGAACCTGTCAATACTTTTCTAAAAATAATTTAATTTGAACTGTTAAACTCTTATCATGTATGCTATAATTAGCTTCTTGGTAAAACTTTACTTGAAGAGGGAAATAAAATGGGATATTGGGATGATATAATTCAATACGCTAAAGAATGGCAACCTGTCAATTATTCAGTTACTGAAGATGAAGACTTTGAAACAGTAAAACAAAGAGTAATTAAAGTTTTTCAACATTATCTAGAATTACTTGATGATGGTACTGAGGAAAGTCATGATAAAGTTTATAAGTCTTTTACTTTTAGTAAGTTGTTTGGGGAAGAACTCGGTACTGACGAGGATATCGATAAGTTAAGTAAAGAAATAATGGATAAATTGAGGAAAAGTAAATCCTAAAAAGTTACTAAAAATAAAAAACTATCGTTTTTGCGATAGAAGTAACTTCTTAAAAAAGCTATTTGAAAGTCTTCACATACTTATAAAACGGTAAGAGCCGAACTCAAAATCCAGTGTCCGCAAGGACGTGCCGGTTCGACCCCGGCCGCCGGTATAGTATAGAGTTAGGAACGTTGTTATTCTTCGTTCCTTTTTTATATTAGTTTTGGTATAATTATAGTTATTCAAATTTTATTTAGATTAAGAAAGTGTAGGATAGTATGTCTCGTTCTATCGATTTATTAAAACATCGGTATTTGAAAAATATTAAAGAAAATTCTGAATTGTTTGTCGGAATTGAGTTGGAGTATCCTGTTGCAAGTTTAGAAGGGGATGCTACAGATGTTGAAGTTATCAAGTACTTATTCCGATATTTAGTTTCTTCTTTTGATTTTACTGTCGAAAAGGTAGATGATTTTGGCAATCCGATTCAGTTAGTAGATCCGATAAGTCAGGATGCTATTTTGTTTGAAGTTTCCTATACTACAATTGAGTTTGCATTTGGTAAGGCAGAAACAATTCAAGAGGTCGAAAATCGTTTCAATAATTATATGAATGTAATTCAGAGAAAGTTAGCTGAATCAAATCATGCTATTGTTGGCTGTGGAATTCATCCCAACTGGGATAAAAATGAGAATTGTCCAGTGGCTTATCCACGCTATCAGATGTTGATGGATTATTTGAATTTGAGTAGGAATGTGATTGAATCAGACTTACATCATTTCCCTGAATATGGTGCTTTTATCTGTGGGAGCCAGGTTCAGCTGGATATTTCAAAATACAACTACTTACGTGTGATGAATGCTTTTACTCAAATTGAAGCGGCTAAGGCGTATTTATTTGCAAATTCTGAGTTTTCGGGTGCGGATTGGGATACGAAAATTTCAAGGGATATTTTTTGGGAAGAATCCATGCATGGTATCTATCCAGAGAATGTTGGGGTCAATGCTAGACTTTTTAAAGATGAGGATGATTTTTTTGACTATCTAGATCATTCTGCGATTTTTACTGCGGAACGTGATGGACAAACCTATTATTTTTATCCGATTCAGACTAGGGACTATTTGGCTACATCTGAAATCCAAGCATATTCTCTTAATGGGGATGAGATTCTTATTTACCCTCAAGAGAAGGATTTTGAAACTCATCGTAGTTACCAGTACCAAGACTTAACGACTCGAGGAACAGTTGAGTTTCGTAGTGTGTGTACACAGCCACTTGATAGAACTTTCGCTTCTGCTGCCTTTCACTTGGGATTGTTGGTTAATTTAGATAAGTTAGCAGCTTACTTAGAAACAGCACTTTTCTTTAAAGAATTTGGGAGAAATTACAAATTTTTAAGACGACAATTTTCTAAGAAAAAGCTTACAGATCAGGAAGAAACTGCGATTATTGAATTTTCCAAAGACTTACTCCTGCTAGCTGAGGAAGGGCTAGTGATGAGAAATAAGCAAGAAATGATCTATTTAGAGCCTTTGAAGAAAGAATTGGGACTATAATTTCTTTTATAAAGGGAGAATTTTCTGAAAAATCATGATATAATGGAAAAGACTATAGATAAAGGATAGAGAGTAATGACATTAGTTTATCAATCAACGCGTGATGCGAAAAATACAGTAACTGCTAGCCAAGCAATTTTGCAAGGTTTGGCGACGGATGGTGGTTTGTTTACACCGCTTACTTATCCAAAGGTAGATTTGGACTTTGACAAATTGAAAGATGCTTCTTATCAGGAAGTTGCTAAGTTAGTTTTGTCAGCATTTTTAGATGACTTTACAGCTGAAGAGTTGGACTACTGTATCAACAATGCCTACGATAGCAAGTTTGATACTCTAGCTATTGCGCCTTTAGTGAAATTAGACGGGCAATATAACTTGGAACTTTTCCATGGTTCAACAATTGCCTTCAAGGATATGGCCTTGTCTATTTTGCCATACTTTATGACGACTGCTGCTAAGAAACATGGTTTGGAGAACAAAATCGTCATTTTAACAGCGACATCTGGTGATACTGGGAAAGCTGCTATGGCAGGGTTTGCGGATGTTCCTGGCACTGAGATTATCGTCTTTTATCCAAAGGATGGTGTCAGCAAGGTGCAAGAGTTGCAAATGACCACTCAGACTGGCGACAATACTCATGTTATCGCTATTGATGGTAACTTTGATGATGCCCAAACTAATGTGAAGCATATGTTTAACGATGTGGCTCTTCGTGAGAAGTTGGCAGCCAACAAGTTGCAATTTTCATCGGCTAACTCTATGAATATTGGCCGTTTGGTGCCACAAATTGTCTACTATGTTTATGCCTACGCTCAGCTTGTTAAAACTGGTGAGATTGTGGCTGGTGATAAGATCAACTTTACCGTACCAACAGGAAACTTCGGAAATATCTTGGCTGCCTTTTATGCCAAACAAATCGGCTTACCAGTTGGTAAATTGATCTGTGCTTCAAATGATAACAATGTTTTGACAGACTTCTTCAAGACACGTGTTTACGACAAGAAACGTGAGTTTAAGGTAACAACTAGTCCATCTATGGATATTTTGGTATCTTCAAACTTGGAGCGTTTGATTTTCCATCTTTTGGGTAATGATGCGGTTAAGACAGCTGAACTCATGAATGCTTTGAATACACAAGGTCAATATGAGTTGACTAATTTTGATGCAGAGATTCTTGATCTCTTTGCGGCTGAATATGCAACTGAGGAAGAAACAGCGGCAGAAATCAAGCGTGTTTATGAGTCAGATTCTTATATCGAGGATCCACATACGGCGGTTGCCTCGGCAGTTTATAAGAGATACCAAGCGGCTACTGGCGATGTGACTAAGACAGTGATTGCTTCAACAGCGAGTCCATACAAGTTCCCAGTGGTTGCAGTAGAAGCTGTAACTGGAAAATCAGGGCTTGGCGACTTTGAAGCCTTGGCTCAATTACATGATATTTCAGGAGTGGCAGTGCCGCCAGCAGTTGATGGCCTTGAAACAGCTCCAGTTCGTCATAAGACAACTGTGGCGGCTGCTAACATGCAAGCAGCGGTTGAGGCTTATCTAGGACTTTAAGACAGAGGGAGTAAACTCGGTTGGGAAACCAACTGAGTTTCTTTTCATCAGGAGGAAGGATTGTTTAAGAAAAATAAAGACATTCTTAATATTGCCTTGCCAGCTATGGGCGAAAACTTTTTGCAGATGCTCATGGGGATGGTAGATAGTTACTTGGTAGCCCACTTGGGCTTGATAGCTATTTCGGGTGTATCAGTAGCTGGCAATATTATCACGATTTACCAGGCGATTTTCATCGCTCTGGGAGCTGCTATTTCCAGTGTTATTTCAAAAAGTTTGGGGCAGAAGGATCAGTCTAAGCTAGCCTATCATGTGACTGAGGCCTTGAAGATTACCTTACTATTAAGTTTTCTGTTGGGAGCTTTGTCCATCTTCACTGGGAAAGAGATGATAGGACTTTTGGGGACGGAGAGAGATGTAGCTGAGAGTGGTGGACTCTACCTATCCTTGGTAGGCGGATCGATTGTTCTTTTGGGCTTGATGACCAGTATGGGTGCCTTGATTCGTGCAATGCATAATCCACGTTTGCCCCTCTATGTGAGTCTTTTATCCAATGCCTTGAATATTCTTTTTTCAAGTCTAGCTATTTTTGTTCTGGGTATGGGGATAGCGGGTGTTGCTTGGGGGACTATTCTGTCTCGTTTGGTAGGTCTTGTGATTTTATGGTCACAATTAAAGTTGCCTTTTGAGAAACCGACTTTTGGTTTAGATAAGGAACTATTGACCTTAGCTTTGCCAGCAGCTGGAGAGCGACTGATGATGCGGGCTGGTGATGTCGTTATCATTGCCTTGGTCGTTTCTTTTGGAACAGAGGCAGTGGCTGGAAATGCAATCGGAGAAGTTTTGACCCAGTTTAACTACATGCCTGCCTTTGGCGTCGCTACGGCAACCGTCATGCTGGTGGCTCGAGCAGTTGGAGAGGATAATTGGGAAAGAGTAGCTAGTTTGAGCAAGCAAACTTTTTGGCTTTCTCTGCTTCTCATGTTGCCCTTGACGCTTAGTGTCTATGCCTTGGGTATACCACTGACTCATCTCTATACGAATGATTCTCTAGCGGTGGAGGCTAGTGTTCTAGTGACACTTTTTTCACTACTTGGTACTCCTATGACGATAGGAACAGTCATCTATACAGCAGTCTGGCAGGGTTTGGGCAATGCTCGGCTTCCCTTTTATGCGACAAGTATAGGAATGTGGTGTATCCGCATTGGAACAGGATATCTGATGGGGATTGTGCTTGGTTGGGGCTTGCCCGGTATTTGGGCCGGAACCCTTTTGGATAATGGTTTTCGTTGGTTATTTCTACGTTACCGTTACCAGCGTTATATGAGCTTGAAAGGATAGGAAATGCAAAAACCAGCTTTTATTTGGGATTTAGACGGGACTTTATTGGACTCTTACGAAGCAATTTTGTCAGGGATTGAGGAGACTTTTGGTCAGTTTGCTATTCCTTATGATAAGGAGAAGGTGAGAGAGTTTATTCTCAAGTATTCTGTTCAGGATTTGCTTGTGCAGGTGGCAGAAGAGAGAAAACTGGATTTGAAAGTGCTAAATCAGGTGCGTGCACAGAGTCTGGCTGAGAAGAATGCTCAGGTAGTTTTGATGCCAGGTGCGCGTGAGGTGTTGAATTGGGCAGATCAAGTAGGAATTCAACAGTTTGTCTACACTCATAAGGGAGACAATGCTCTTACCATTCTCAGAGACTTGGGTTTGGAATCTTATTTTACAGAGATTTTAACCAGTCAGAGTGGCTTTGCGCGGAAGCCAAGTTCAGAAGCGGCTACCTATCTGATAGGCAAGTATCAGTTGGATTCTGAGAAGACCTATTATATAGGTGATCGGACTCTAGATGTGGAATTTGCCCAGAATAGTAGGATTCAAAGTATCAACTTTTTAGAGTCGACCTATGAAGGCAATCACAGGATTCAAGCGTTAGCAGATATTTCCCGTATTTTTGAGGCTGAGCAATAAAAAGATTGTGTCAGTTTTGTGACAGAGACCTAACAAACTGTTTCAAGTAACAGAGTTTGTTACAAGGAATAGACAGTTCTGTTAAATAGGCCCGAGAGGGCTTTTTTTCTGCATTTTTTGTGTTATGATAGATAGGTACTTATTTGAAAGGAATTTGAAAGAATGAAGAAAAGAATATTATTAGCCTCAACGGTAGCCTTGTCATTTGCCCCAGTATTGGCAACTCAAGCAGAAGAAGTTCTTTGGACTGCCCGTAGTGTTGAGCAAATCCAAAACGATTTGACTAGACCGGACAACAAAACAAGTTATACAGTTCAGTATGGTGATACTTTGAGCACCATTGCAGAAGCCTTGGGTGTGGATGTCACAGTTCTTGCGAATTTGAATAAAATCACGAATATGGACTTGATTTTCCCAGAAACTGTTTTGACAACGACTGTCAATGAAGCAGAAGAAGTAACAGAAGTTGAAATCCAAACTCCTCAAGCAGACTCTAGTGAAGAAGTGACAACTGCGACAGCAGATTTGACAACTAATCAAGTGACCGTTGATGATCAAACTATTCAGGTTGCAGACCTTTCTCAACCGATTGCAGAAGCGCCAAAAGCGGTAGAAACTACAAGTACAAAAGAAGTAGCAACAAATTCAGAAGTTGCAGAGACAGTTGCTATTGTAGAAGAAGTAGCACCAACTACAAATACTTCAACGTCAGAGGAGCAAACAGCCGAGACAAGCAATGCAGTTGCAGAGGCAGCTCCTCAGGCAACAATTCCAGCTGAGAAAGAGGAAACACAAGCCAGCCCTCAAGCTGTTTCAACAGTGGAAGAAACTACAACTCCAGCAGAAGAAACAGCAATCGAAACAACTGCAACAAGTGCAGAAGAAGCAAAAGAAGTAGCCTCATCAAATGAAGCTACAACAGCAGTTTCTACTTATCGACCAGAAGAGAAGAAAACAGTTTCAACAACTTACGCAGCTCCAGCAGCGCCCGATTATGCTGGACTTGCGGTAGCAAAATCTGAAAATACAGCTCTTCAACCACAAACAGCTGCCTTTAAAGAAGAAATTGCCAACTTGTTTGGTATCACATCTTTTAGTGGTTACCGTCCAGGAGACAGTGGAGATCACGGAAAAGGTTTGGCTATCGACTTTATGGTACAAGAAAGCTCAGAACTAGGGGATAAGATTGCGGAGTACGCTATTCAAAACATGGCCAGCCGTGGAATTAGTTACATTATTTGGAAACAACGTTTCTATGCTCCATTCGATAGCAAATATGGACCAGCTAACACTTGGAACCCAATGCCAGACCGTGGTAGCGTGACAGAAAACCACTATGACCACGTTCACGTTTCAATGAATGGATAAATCAGACTTTGTAATATCATTTTGACGAATGAGATTTAGCTTTCATGATAGGAAGCGAGTCTCGTTCGTTTTTTCTTTGTCATACTCTTCGAAAATCTCTTCAAACTACGTCAGTTTTATCTGCAACCTCAAAGCTGTGCTTTGAGCAACCTACGGCTAGCTTCCTAGTTTGCTCTTTGATTTTTATTGAGTATCAATATGGATGGAAAATGGAAGTTACCATTTTGTAATGATTGAAGCAACATTCTTGCAATCTATTTTACTTTGTATTATACTTGATTAATCAACTATTGATGAATCAATAGAAAAGAGAAAGAAATGATAGAGATTCAAGATTTACTGTATCAACTCCGCTTGTCTGAGCAAGCGAGTACGCAATTATTTGAAAAAAGACTTGGGATTAGTTTGACACGGTATCAGATTTTACTGTTTTTACTGGAGCATTCCCCTTGTAACCAAATGGCAGTTCAGGAGCGTTTGAAGATTGATCAGGCTGCCTTGACACGACATTTCAAGATTTTGGAAACGGAAGGTTTAGTGGAGCGTCATCGCAATCCTGAAAATCAGCGAGAAGTGTTGGTAGAGGCTACGAAGTATGCCAAGGAGCAGTTAGTGGTGAATCCCCCTTTGAAACATATCAAGGTTAAGGAAGAGATGGAAAGTATCTTAACAGAGTCTGAGAGAACAGAGCTCAACCGTTTATTAAATAAATTGGTTTTGGGTATTGAGAATATAGAAATTTAAGGAGAAATAGATGTCAATTATGACAATCATTTTAGCAACAATCGTTGCTTTGGAGCATTTTTACATTTTTTATTTGGAAAGTATTGCAACGCAATCAGATGCGACTAGTCGTGTCTTTAACATGGACAAGGAAGAACTAGCTCGTCCGTCTGTAAGTTCATTGTTTAAAAATCAAGGTATTTATAATGCTTTGCTAGGAGTCTTTCTCTTGTATGGAATTTATTTCTCACAGAATTTAGAAATTGTGACTATTTTTGTCTTATTTGTGATTGGGGCTGCGGCTTATGGCTCTCTTACAGCAGATAAGAAAATTATTTTGAAGCAAGGTGGACCAGCTATTTTGGCCTTGATTAGTATTTTTCTCTTTAAATAAGTTCAAAGGTCAATCTTAGTCTCTCTAGTCCTTTTCGCTCCAGAATAAGGGAAATATGTTATACTTGTTTTTAAGAAAAAAGTCTCATTGAATTGGTTTTGAGGAGTTAGAAATGAAAGTATTAGTGACAGGTTTTGAGCCCTTTGGAGGGGAAAAGGTCAATCCAGCTTTGGAGGCCATTAAAGGTTTACCAGCTGAAATCCATGGTGCTGAGATCCGTTGGTTAGAAGTGCCAACAGTCTTTCACAAATCGGCCCAAGTATTGGAGGAAGAGATGAGTCGTTATCAACCTGATTTTGTCCTTTGTATCGGCCAAGCAGGTGGAAGGTCTAGCTTGACACCTGAGCGAGTAGCTATTAATCAAGATGATGCACGCATTCCTGATAATGAGGGTAATCAACCGATTGACCTTCCCATTCGCCCAGACGGTTCTCCGGCCTACTTTAGTAGTCTGCCGATTAAAGCAATGGTTCAAGCTATAAAAAAAGAGGGATTGCCGGCCTCTGTTTCCAATACGGCAGGGACTTTTGTCTGCAATCATTTGATGTATCAGGTCCTCTATTTGGTAGAAAAGAAATTTCCATATGTTAAGGCAGGTTTTATGCATATTCCTTATATGATGGAACAGGTGGTGAATAGACCGACTACTCCAGCTATGAGTTTAGTGGATATTAGGCGAGGGATAGAAGCGGCCATCTGCGCCATTATAGAACATGGAGATCAAGACCTCAAGTTAGTAGGTGGAGAAACTCATTGATAGAAAAAAGCTTGATGGAAAACCTTCAAGCTTTTGGACGTTTGCGAGCCAGTACTGCTCGGTAAAAAATCATTTTATTGATTTGAATGTAGGGTAGGAGTGAGAAACTAGCAATCCCAAAGGTAATCCAATTGAGGAAGTACCAAGGAAGGAGTTGTAAGTCTAGGACGAAACGATGGAACTTGTAACCTTTCATCAGGAAACGGCTGGTTTTAAGGATTTGCCCTGGTTTAGCTTGTCCTAAGTCTAGGGTGTCACAGAGGAGAAATTCTACCTGAGAATAGGCATAATATTGTGGGATATAGAGACTATTTCCGACAATCATCAAGAGGATACTTGCTAGAAAATAAAGACCAAAGGTCATGAGGAAACGCTCGGTTTCAATTGACGTGAGATCCAGATTGGGAAATTCAGGATGAAGGACAATGAATTTCTTTGCTAGAAAGCTACTGTAAAAAAGAAAGTAAATTCCAAGCAAGCTAGGAATGCTCCATAAAAAGAGAGAGAAACGTTTGAGAAGGAGGGTCAAAAAGGTTTGTGAAAAGTGCTCTTCGTCAAATAGAGCCAGACTATTTTTGACGGATAGTTCTGTATCTGGATTCTTGATGAGTTTCAGAGTTGTATAAACTGAACTGGTTAGAAGTATTGTTCCGATAAAGGAGACTAATAGAGGAAAAAGGTAGGCTTGGAATACATGATCAAGAACGCTTAAAAAGGAATGCTCTAAAATAGACTCGTTGATACGTTCTAAGGGATTGAGGAAGCCAGACAAGATGACTAGCATGCTAGGCAAGAGATAGACGAGAAAGAGGCGGGGATTTTCAGCCTGAAATTGTCTGGCTTGCAGACGAACGGTTTTTAAATCAATTTTTGGGTATTTCATTCTCTCATTATACCATAGTTCGTGACAGTTCCTACTTTTTTTGATAAAATCATACAGTATGCCCTTGGGCACAAAGTATGAACTGGGACTGTCTTTCCCAGCTTCGGAGGTAAAAAATGTCAGATTCACCAATCAAATATCGTTTGATTAAGAAAGAAAAACACACGGGAGCTCGTCTGGGAGAAATCATCACACCCCATGGTACCTTCCCAACACCTATGTTTATGCCAGTTGGGACACAAGCCACTGTCAAAACTCAGTCGCCTGAAGAATTGAAGGAGATGGGGTCGGGAATTATCCTATCAAACACTTATCATCTCTGGCTTCGTCCTGGAGATGAACTCATTGCACGCGCTGGTGGTCTCCACAAGTTCATGAATTGGGACCAGCCTATCTTGACAGATAGTGGTGGTTTTCAGGTTTATTCCTTAGCAGATAGCCGTAATATCACAGAAGAAGGAGTAACCTTTAAAAACCATCTCAATGGTTCTAAGATGTTCCTATCGCCAGAAAAAGCCATCTCTATTCAGAACAATCTGGGCTCAGACATCATGATGTCTTTTGATGAATGCCCTCAGTTTTACCAACCTTACGACTACGTTAAGAAATCAATCGAGCGTACCAGCCGTTGGGCTGAGCGTGGTTTGAAGGCTCATCGTCGTCCGCATGACCAAGGATTATTTGGGATTGTGCAGGGGGCAGGATTTGAAGACTTGCGTCGCCAATCGGCTCATGACCTTGTCAGCATGGACTTCCCAGGCTATTCTATCGGTGGTTTGGCAGTGGGAGAAACCCACGAGGAGATGAATGCCGTCTTGGACTTCACAACCCAACTGCTTCCTGAAAATAAACCTCGCTATTTGATGGGTGTGGGAGCACCAGATAGTTTGATTGATGGGGTGATTCGTGGTGTAGATATGTTTGACTGTGTCTTGCCAACTCGTATCGCTCGTAACGGGACTTGTATGACTAGTCAAGGTCGTTTGGTTGTCAAAAATGCTCAGTTTGCTGAGGACTTTACGCCACTGGATCCTGAGTGTGATTGCTACACATGTAAGAACTATACACGCGCTTATCTTCGTCACCTGCTCAAGGCTGATGAAACCTTCGGTATCCGCTTGACTAGCTACCATAACCTTTACTTCTTGCTCAACCTGATGAAGCAAGTGCGACAAGCCATCATGGATGACAATCTCTTGGAATTCCGTGAGTATTTTGTTGAAAAATATGGCTATAATAAGTCAGGGCGTAATTTCTAAAACGGAATAGATATAAGCTAAAAATCCTAAGTTTTCTCTTGGGATTTTTCTTCTTTTTTTGATAGAATAAAGTGTACAATGAAAGGGAGAATAAACTCGTATGCGCATTAAATGGTTTTCCTTGATTAGGATTACAGGTTTACTTTTGGTACTCTTGTATCACTTCTTTCAGACCATCTTTCCTGGAGGATTTTTCGGGGTAGATGTCTTTTTCACATTTTCAGGTTTCCTGATTACGGCTTTACTTATCGAAGAATTTTCTAAAAACCATGAGATTGACTTGATTGGATTTTTTAGGAGACGTTTTTATCGGATTGTGCCACCTGTGGTTTTGATGGTCTTGGTGACCATGCCCTTTACTTTCTTGGTTCGCCAAGACTATGTGGCTGGAATTGGTGGTCAGATTGCGGGTGTCTTAGGCTTCATGACCAACTTCTATGAACTCCTAACAGGTGGGAGTTATGAATCTCAGTTCATTCCTCATTTGTTTGTTCATAATTGGAGCTTGGCTGTTGAGGTTCACTACTATATTCTTTGGGGATTGGCAGTTTGGTTTTTATCCAAACAGGCTAAATCAAATGGTCAGTTGAAGGGAATGGTCTTTCTCTTATCTGCTGTTGCCTTCTTGATCAGCTTCTTCTCCATGTTTATTGGTAGTTTTCTAGTGACCTCTTATTCCTCTGTTTACTTCTCCAGTTTAACTCATGTCTATCCATTCTTTTTGGGAAGTGTGCTAGCAACTATTGTAGGCGTTCGTCAGACGACTTCCCTAGTCAAGCAGTTGGATAAAATCTGGGATTTACGAAAGACCCTTTTAGTTTTTGGAGGAGGTTTGGGCTTCTTACTCATTTTGACCTTCTTTGTCAAATTTACCTATCTCTTTGCCTATCTTATTGGCTTCTTGCTTGCCAGCCTTGCAGCCCTTGCTATGATTCTGGCGGCGCGTGTCTTACATGAAAAGACCCCTAACATGCAGGAGCCAAAGTTTATCAGCTTTTTAGCAGATACTAGTTATGCGGTTTATCTTTTCCATTGGCCTTTCTATATTATTTTCTCACAGTTGACCTCAAATCTTTTTGCTGTGTTGCTGACTTTGATTTTTTCTTATGGCTTTGCTAGCCTATCATTCTATGTATTGGAACCTTGGATTGCAGGAAAGAACACACCTGTTTTACAAACTCTTCGTCCCCTGCCTTATATTCACGCAATTCTTGCAACAAGTACAGGAATCTTGGCCTTCATTGTCTTCTTAGTAACTCTGTTGGCACCACAAGTGGGAGCGTTTGAGACAGACTTAACTGTCAATGGTTTGAAGCAGGCTGCAACAAATATTAGCCAAACAAAAGTGATGGCAGAACGAGCAGAAGCTGATAGTTTGGGGATTGCTGATGGTACTATGTTAATTGGTGACTCGGTGGCTTTAAGGGCAAATACAGCCCTGCAGACAGCCCTTCCTGGAGCACAGATTAACGCGCAAGTCAGCAGAACAACCAAGAATGCCAATGAAATCATGCTAAATAATAGCCAGAATAAATTTTTACCTAAGATGGTGGTCATTGCGACTGGGGTAAATAATCCTGAAAATTACAAGGAAGACTGGGATAGTATCGTAAAAAATCTTCCTAAGGGCCACCATATGATTTTAGTGACTCCTTATGAGGGAGATAAGACAAAAGAGACCTATGCCATCGTTGAGAAGGCTGCTGCCTATATGAGAGAATTGGCAGAGAAGACTCCTTACATCACGATAGCAGATTGGAATCAAGTTGCGAAAGAACATCCAGAAATTTGGGCAGGAACAGACCAAGTCCATTTCGGAAGTGACACTAGCACTATTGAAGCAGGAGCTAAATTGTATGCAGATACCATTGCTACAGCCTTGCAAACAGCTCAAGACAAGCCAGTCAAATCTAAATAACTTGTATTTAAAAAGAGAAGAGTTGGAGACATCCAGCTCTTTTAAAATATCTCTAGAAAATAGGTCTATACCATTTACAAATGAATCAGAAAAGTTTATAATGTAATTGACATAATAAATATCAAAAGTAATCTTTTAAGGAGGTCATTATTATGCCTAATTACGTTAAAGCAGATCAGTTTTTCTATCCATTTGGCATTCGTCGCGGTGGGTACTTAGAACTTGTTGATGGCAAATTTGGGAAACATGTGGATCAAATTCCTGAAGGAGCAGAGGTTCTTGACTATACTGGTTATAGCATTGCACCAGGTCTTGTGGATACTCATATTCATGGATATGCAGGTGTAGATGTGATGGACAACAACATTGAAGGTACATTGCATACTATGAGTGAAGGACTTCTTAGTACCGGTGTTACCAGTTTCTTGCCCACAACTTTAACAGCCACTTATGAGCAATTGCTTGCAGTCACTGAAAATCTTGGAAACCATTATAAAGAAGCAACAGGTGCTAAGATTCGTGGGATTTATTATGAAGGTCCATATTTCACAGAAACTTTTAAGGGGGCACAAAATCCAACTTATATGAGAGACCCGGGTGTTGAGGAGTTTCATTCTTGGCAGGATGCTGCAAAAGGGATGCTAAATAAAATCGCTATTGCACCAGAACGTGATGGGGTGGAAGATTTTGTACGTACTATTACAGGTGAAGGTGTGACAGTTGCACTTGGACACTCAGATGCGACATTTGAACAAGCTAAGAAGGCAGTTGATGCTGGAGCTAGTGTATGGGTACATGCCTATAATGGGATGCGTGGTTTAACACACCGCGAACTAGGTATGGTAGGAGCTATGTATGAGCTCCCACATACTTACGCAGAATTGATTTGTGATGGTTATCACGTAGATCCAAAAGCTTGTGAGATTTTACTTAAGCAAAAGGGGACAGAAAACATCGCTCTTATTACGGACTGTATGACAGCTGGTGGGCTTGAAGACGGTGACTATATGTTGGGAGAATTCCCTGTTGTAGTAGCAAATGGAACTGCACGTCTCAAATCTACTGGTAATTTGGCAGGTTCTATCCTCAAACTTAAAGATGGTATGAGAAATGTAGTCGAGTGGGGTATTGCGAATCCGCATGAAGCAGTCATGATGGCCAGCCTCAACCCAGCTAAATCCGTTCACATTGATGATGTCTGTGGTCAAATCCGTGAAGGTTATGACGCGGACTTTATCGTATTAGATAAAGATTTGGAATTGGTAGCAACCTATCTAGATGGTGTGAAACGTTATCAAGCATAAGATAGAAAGCAGAAGTTAGAGACTAGCTTCTGCTTTTTTATCTATATTGCTTTACCGGTAAATAAAAAAGTTAAAAAAATCACAAAAAAGCTTGAGCAAACAAATGAAAAAGCTTACAATTATATTATAAATAGTACAAATAAAAAAACGGAGGAGTGCTTTATGAAAGCCTATACTTATGTTAAACCAGGACTTGCTTCTTTTGTTGATGTAGACAAACCAGTTATTCGCAAGCCAACAGACGCTATTGTGCGTATCGTAAAAACCACTATTTGTGGAACAGACCTCCATATCATTAAAGGAGATGTTCCTGCTTGTCAAAGTGGTACCATTCTTGGCCACGAAGGAATTGGGATTGTTGAAGAAGTTGGAGAAGGAGTTTCTAACTTCAAAAAAGGCGACAAGGTCTTGATTTCTTGTGTCTGTGCCTGTGGTAAATGCTACTACTGTAAAAAAGGAATTTATGCCCATTGTGAAGACGAAGGGGGCTGGATTTTCGGTCACTTGATTGACGGTATGCAGGCTGAGTATCTACGTGTCCCTCATGCAGATAACACTCTTTACCACACTCCAGAAGACTTGTCAGATGAGGCTTTGGTTATGCTATCAGACATTTTGCCTACTGGGTATGAAATTGGTGTCTTGAAAGGAAAAGTAGAACCTGGTTGTAGCGTAGCCATTATCGGTTCAGGTCCAGTTGGATTGGCTGCTCTATTGACAGCTCAATTCTATTCACCAGCTAAATTGATTATGGTAGACCTAGACGATAACCGCTTGGAAACTGCTGTATCATTTGGTGCGACTCACAAGATTAATTCTTCAGACCCTGAAAAAGCCATTAAAGAAATTTATGATTTGACAGATGGTCGTGGTGTAGATGTTGCTATCGAAGCTGTTGGTATTCCTGCAACATTTGATTTCTGTCAAAAGATTATCGGTGTAGACGGAACGGTTGCCAACTGTGGTGTGCATGGTAAACCAGTTGAATTCGATTTAGACAAACTTTGGATTCGCAACATCAATGTAACAACTGGTTTGGTATCTACAAATACAACTCCACAATTGTTGAAAGCACTTGAAAGTCATAAGATTGAACCAGAAAAATTGGTAACTCATTATTTCAAACTCAGTGAAATTGAAAAAGCCTACGAAGTCTTCGGTAAGGCAGCAGACCACCATGCCATTAAGGTCATTATCGAAAACGATATCTCAGAAGCTTAAGTCGTAAAAATATTTTTGAACATGAGCAAATAGAAATTCAGTCATCCATCAGATGGCTGGATTTTTTATCAAAAAATTAAGAAATGAGCATATTTCTTTCCTTGTTTAGCGGAATTGGTTATAATATACGGTACAAAGGAATGAATGAATATGTATCGTGTTATAGAAATGTACGGAGATTTTGAACCCTGGTGGTTTATAGAAGGTTGGGAAGAAGACATTGTAGCAAGTAGAAAATTTGACCAGTATTATGATGCTCTCAAATACTATAAAACTTGCTGGTTTAGATTGGAGCAAGAATCCCCTCTTTATAAAAGTAGAAGCGATTTGATGACCATTTTCTGGGACCCAGAAGACCAACGCTGGTGTGATGAATGTGATGAATATTTACAACAATACCATTCTTTGGCTCTTTTACAGGATGAGCAGGTTATTCCAGATGAAAAACTACGTCCAGGCTATGAAAAACAAACTGGTCAGGAAAGGCATCGTTCTTGCCGTATGAAATTAAAATAGAGAAAAAGTAACTTTTTGGGAGTTGCTTTTTTTTATTTTTCCAAATCTTTGCGAATAGTATAGGTGAGGAGGTAAGTATGGTTCAAGAAATTGCACAAGAAATCATTCGTTCGGCTCGGAAAAAAGGGGCACAAGACATTTATTTTGTCCCCAAGTTAGACGCATATGAGCTTCATATGAGGATAGGAGACGAGCGCTGTAAAATCGGTTGTTATGATTTTGAAAAATTTGCGGCCGTCATCAGTCACTTCAAGTTTGTGGCGGGTATGAATGTGGGAGAAAAGCGACGTAGTCAACTTGGTTCCTGTGATTATGAATATGACCAGAAGATGGCGTCTCTACGTCTATCTACTGTAGGCGATTATAGAGGGCAGGAGAGTTTAGTCATTCGCTTGTTGCACGATGAGGAGCAGGATTTGCATTTTTGGTTTCAGGATATTGGAGAACTGTGTAAGCAGTATAGGCAACGTGGTCTCTATCTCTTTGCTGGTCCAGTCGGCAGTGGCAAGACGACCTTGATGCACGAATTAGCCAAGTCCCTCTTTAAAGGACAGCAAGTCATGTCCATCGAAGATCCTGTCGAAATCAAGCAGGAGGACATGCTCCAGTTGCAGCTAAATGAAGCGATTGGGCTTACCTATGAAAATCTGATTAAGCTTTCCTTACGTCATCGTCCTGATCTCTTGATTATCGGAGAAATTCGAGACAGCGAGACGGCGCGTGCAGTGGTCAGAGCTAGTTTGACAGGGGCGACAGTCTTTTCAACCATTCATGCCAAGAGTATTCGAGGTGTTTATGAGCGCTTGCTGGAGTTGGGTGTGAGTGAGGAGGAATTGGCAGTCGTTCTGCAAGGTGTCTGCTACCAGAGATTGATCGGGGGAGGAGGAATTGTTGATTTTGCAAACAAAGACTATCAAGAACACCAGCCAACTAGCTGGAATGAACAGATTGACCAGCTTCTTAAAGATGGACATATCACAAGTCTTCAGGCTGAAACGGAAAAAATTAGCTACAGCTAAGCAAAAAAATATCATCACCTTGTTTAACAATCTCTTTTCCAGCGGTTTTCATCTGGTGGAGACCATCTCCTTTTTAGATAGGAGTGCTTTGTTGGACAAGCAGTGTGTGACCCAGATGCGCACGGGCTTGTCTCAGGGGAAATCATTCTCAGAAATGATGGCTAGTTTGGGCTTTTCAAGTGCCATTGTCACTCAGTTATCCCTAGCGGAAGTCCATGGAAATCTCCACCTGAGTTTGAGAAAGATAGAAGAGTATCTAGACAATCTGGCCAAGGTCAAGAAAAAACTAATTGAAGTAGCGACCTATCCCTTGATTTTGCTGGGTTTTCTTCTCTTAATCATGCTGGGACTACGGAACTATCTACTACCACAACTGGATAGTAGTAATATTGCCACTCAGATTATCGGTAATCTGCCACAAATCTTTCTAGGAATGGTAGGATTTGTTTCAGTAGGTGTCCTTTTAGCACTCACTTTTTATAAAAGAAGTTCTAAGATGCGCGTCTTTTCTATCCTAGCACGCATTCCTTTTCTTGGAATCTTTGTGCAGACTTATCTGACGGCCTATTACGCGCGTGAATGGGGCAATATGATTTCTCAGGGAATGGAGCTGACGCAGATTTTTCAGATCATGCAGGAACAAGGTTCCCAGCTCTTTAAAGAAATCGGTCAAGATCTGTCTCAGTCCCTACAAAATGGTCGTGAATTTTCTCAGACGATAGGAAACTATCCTTTCTTTAGGAAGGAATTGAGTCTCATCATCGAGTATGGAGAAGTCAAGTCCAAGCTGGGTGGTGAGTTGGAAATCTATGCTGAAAAAACTTGGGAAGCCTTTTTTACCCGAGTTAACCGCACCATGAATTTGGTGCAGCCACTGGTTTTTATCTTTGTGGCTCTGATTATCGTTTTACTTTATGCGGCAATGCTCATGCCCATGTATCAAAATATGGAGGTAAATTTTTAACATGAAAAAAATGATAACATACTTGAAAACAGCTAAGGTTAAAGCTTTCACTCTGGTAGAGATGTTGGTGGTCTTGCTCATCATCAGCGTGCTTCTATTACTCTTTGTACCAAATTTGACCAAGCAAAAAGAGGCTGTCAATGATAAAGGAAAAGCTGCTGTTGTTAAGGTAGTGGAAAGCCAGGCAGAGCTTTATAGCTTAGAAAAAAATGAAGATGCTAGCCTAAGCAAATTACAAGCAAATGATCGAATCACAGAAGAGCAAGCTAAAGCTTATAAAGAATATCATGCAAAACAAAATAAGACTCAAACCGTTGCAGATTAAGGCCTTTACCATGCTGGAAAGCCTCTTGGTTTTGGGACTTGTGAGTATCCTTGCCTTGGGCTTGTCAGGCTCTGTCCAGTCTACTTTTGCGGCGGTAGAGGAGCAGATTTTCTTTATGGAGTTTGAAGAACTCTATCGGGAAACCCAAAAACGCAGTGTAGCTAGTCAGCAAAAGACTAGTCTGAACTTAGATGGGCAGACGATTAGCAATGGCAGTCAAAAGTTGACAGTCCCTAAAGGGATTCAGTCACCATCGGGACAAAGTATTACATTTGACCGAGCTGGGGGCAATTCGTCCCTGGCTAAGGTTGAATTTCAGACCAGTAAAGGAGCGATTCGTTATCAATTATATCTAGGAAATGGAAAAATTAAACGCATTAAGGAAACAAAAAATTAGGGCAGTAATTTTACTGGAAGCAGTAGTCGCTCTAGCTATCTTTGCCAGCATTGCGACCCTCCTTTTGGGACAAATTCAAAAAAATAGACAAGAAGAAGCAAAAATCTTGCAAAAGGAAGAAGTCTTGAGGGTAGCTAAGATGGCCTTGCAGACAGGTCAAAATCAGGTAAACATAAATGGAGTTGAGATTCAGGTGTTTTCTAGTGAAAAGGGATTGGAGGTTTATCATGGTTCAGAACAGTTGTTGGCTATCAAAGAGCCATAAGGTCAAGGCTTTTACCTTGTTAGAATCCTTGATTGCCCTCATTGTCATCAGTGGAAGCTTACTTCTCTTTCAAGCCATGAGTCAGCTCCTCATTTCAGATGTTCGCTATCAGCAGCAAAGCGAGCAAAAAGAGTGGCTCTTGTTTGTGGACCAGTTGGAGGTAGAATTAGACCGTTCGCAGTTCGAAAAAGTAGAAGGCAATCGCCTCTATATGAAGCAGGATGGCAAGGAAATTGCGATAGGCAAGTCTAAATCAGATGATTTTCGGAAAACCGATGCCAGTGGACGGGGTTATCAGCCGATGGTTTATGGCCTCAAATCCGCACAGATTACAGAGGACAATCAAGTGGTTCGCTTTCGTTTCCAGTTCAAAAAAGGCTTAGAAAGGGAGTTCATCTATCGTGTGGAAAAAGAAAAAAGTTAAGGCAGGTGTTCTCCTCTATGCAGTCACCATGGCAGCCATCTTTAGTCTTTTGTTACAATTTTACTTGAACCGACAAGTCGTCCACCATCGAGACTATGCTTTAAATAAAGAAAAGTTAATTGCTTTTGCCATGGCCAAGCGAACCAAAGATAAGGTTGAGCAAGAAAGTGGAGAACAGGTTTATAACCTAGGTCAGGTGAGCTATCAAAATAAGAAAACAAGCTTGGTGACGACGGTTCGTACGCCTAAGAGTCAATATGAGTTCCTATTTCCCTCAGTCAAAATCAAAGAAGAGAAAAAGGATAAAAAGGAGGAGGTAGCGACCGATTCAAGCGAAAAAGTAGAGAAGAAAAAATCAGAAGAGGAGCTTGAAAAGAAAGAGAATTCCTAGCCCACGTCTTTTCTATAAGGGTGTTCACATACTTTGCCATTTAATTGGTGTTGTTGGCAATATTGGCTAGAAGATGTTGAGGATGGGAAAAACTCAATTTCAGGAGAAAATGAAGTGAAATAAAACGCATAATATCAGGTCTTGAATATCTGATACTATGCGTTTTTCTGATTTTAAAGACTTTTTGCTCAGCCTGATATTAATGATGTAGATATGTTCCTCAGAAACACATTTTATAAAAAACTCAGTCATAGTTTTGGTATGACTTTGTGTCAACTTCTCTTTGAAAAGTGCAATTTGTCATAATGAGATCTCTTTTAAATTTGAAAGAGTAGAGGTAGGATTCTTCCTAATATAAAAATTGACGAAGCAGTACCTTAAAAGGCCTGCTTCGTCAATTTTTCAGTAAGTGTCCGTACACTTGCCGTGTTTGCTACTAAACAGTAGATAGCGATAAGCCTTTATTGTTTTATATGTTCTAGGTAATGTTTCTTATAACTTGAATGCAAATGATGTTTATTTAATAGTTCTAAGATTTTAAGGGATTTTTCCATCTTTTTCTTACCTGTACTTAGTCCAAGTTTATGCTCATAGTATCCATTAGCATAGATAAAAACAGTCTCCTCGTAAAAGTTTAACTCATCTCGGAGTAGATTTTCAATTTTTTTGATAAGGAATTGGCAATTACTAAAAATCTCATTATCTATACTGCTTATTAAGCAATTTATTGAGAGCTGAGTCACTAAAATTTTATTAGTTTTATTAGTTACTGAAAAGTGGTAATTTTTGAGCATTTCTTTGGTTAACAAGAAGACAGTGTTATAATTGAGGGTTCTAACACAATTTCCAAGTAGCACTATTTCATAAAAACCCCAAATTTCAACTGAGAATAGATAATCAGTTAATTCAAGTAATTCCTCTTCACTTGGTGAAATGTCAGGAGTAAGTGTATATAATAGAGATTTCAGCATCGTATTTTCTAGAGAGTTAGTGGTGTATTTTGAGTTTGCATTAAGTAAGATTTTTAACGATTCCACGTCATTTCGAGAATAGAGTTTTCTTATGTTATTAATTAGTGTTGGGAAATGAGGCAACGTATTATTGTTATGTATTGAAATAAACTCATCAATAGTAACATTTAATTTATTAAGAAGATTAATCAGTCTTATACATGAAATTTCAGACTCTCCTCGTTCAAATCTTGAAATTTGAGATTTCGATAAACAACCATCTTCTAATTGAGTGATGGAGATATTTTTACTTTTTCTAATTTTTCGTAAGGTTTGTCCAAAATTTGATTTCATGTCGATATTCCAACTTTCACAACCAATATTTATTTAAAATACATCTATTATATAATAAAATTATTAAAAGACAAACTATAAGAAACAAATTTAAAAAATTTTTAAATTGAAATTTGGCATTTCTCTCAAATATGCAAATAAGCTAGGATACTAAATTTATAGCAGACTTAGTGAAAAGCAGAAATTAGCAATGATACTAGTTTCTGCTTTTCTCCATAATAATTAATTTCCCCTTTTTTCCTTCTAAATCTTTTTTCACAACAAAAAAACCTGAATTTCTATATGCTTTTTGAGCCAATATATTTTTTTCATTTACAGCCAATACAATATGGTTAATTTCTAATTTTAAAGTTGAGTCTATGAATTCAAATATTTTATTCAGAGCATTAGAACCATATCCTTGATTTCTGAAATTATCATCAATAGAAAATCCTCTAATAAGCGCATAATCATTTTGATAATAGCCATACTCTTTAGGACCAGTGTTTAGGTGTAGGCAAAAAAATCCAATTACTTTATGTTCTTTATTAAGTATTACTATTGGGTATCTATACTTATCTTTTTTAGACTTTTCAATAATATTTTTTGGGGTATCAGTATGTGTAATATCATTTAAAGAATAAGAACTTAAAGAATGGTAATGGTCAACTTCACTATACAAAGATAATTTCATGATAATTAATTCCTTTCTCTTTATGTAAGATACATAACTAAATAGGACTCTAGGTATGTAGATTTTTTTATGAAATGTCCTATAAAAATCAGATATATTTAGAGTTATTACTTTAGTCCTTTATTTTCATTATTAAGGTAGATAACGCTGACTGCCCCTTAAGATATGCTTCCTCAGTATTTTTACCAAAAGACATTATATAACCTAAATCACCTTTAAAATTAGTAGGTTCTTTTAAGTAATCACCAATTTTAGCACTAAAATAGAATTCTTCAATATTAGGGTAACTATGTACCAGTGAATCATCTTTATATAATAATTCTCCCTCTTTTTGGGAGTAAATAACAGTAGTAGAATAGGCTTTTTGAGGTAAGAAGTGTTTCATTTCCACATTTTTTTCAGAGCAAAAAATCTTAATGATGTAGTCATAGATATCTATTCCAAAAGATTTTGAAATCATTGGACCGAGCATTCCACCACCTAATCTACCATTTATTTCAATTAGTTTTGGTCCATTCTCAGTTAGAATATATTCAATATGAAGTGCGCCATTTCTATAACCAAGTAAAGAGATAATTATATCACTATATTGTTCCAATTTTTGTTTTTCTTGTAAATCTAATATATAAGGGAAAGAATAGGAAACCTCAACAAAATGTGGTATATGCCCAAGAATTCTATTTGTAAATCCTAAACTTAACATCCTACCATCTTGTACTAGTAATTCATGGCTAATTAAATTACCTGTTTCATACTTTTCAATAAGTACTTCTCCATATTTTGCTAGCATCTTTTTTGTCTCTTTATATAAGTCATCCTTATGTAAAGAGACTTTTACATCAATACTTCCTGTTCCATTTACTGACTTTGTAACTGCTGGAAAAGTATTCCACTCTTCAAGCTCTTTAACATCGTATATCACCTTATTCTCTACAGAAAATTTATAACCCTTAAAAAGTTCTCGTACCTTCCCTTTATCTCTTATCATTTCTAAAGATTCAGAATTAGATGAGGTAAGATTAAAATATTCTGCTGCCTTTGATGCTATTTCAATATAAGAATCAGATAGAGATATTATCCCGAAAAGGTTTTCCGTTAAGTTTTTTATATTGTTAATGGTAGATATTACCTGCTCTAATGAGGTTGTATCTGTAATGATGATTTCAAAATTAGAGAACTGTTCTAATTCGAGATTAACATACCTGTCTAAATTTGAACAAAGGAAAATAATTTTATAACCATGTTGTATTCCTGATTTAATTATTTTATTCCCTGCTCCACTTGTAGTCGTTTCAATTATTACTAATGTTTTCATATCACTCAACCTCAAAAATATAATGCTTTTTTAAACCTATCTCATCTAGTAACTTACTGCACAATCTTAGATTGTCGTCTAAATCCTTTTGCTCAGGAGAAAAAATTAAACCAGCCAACGTACCGCTATGTGCTATTTGCAGCCCCAACGCTGCTGATTTGTTTTTTATTTCTAACAACTCTTTAAATTTTGGCTTTTTTAGATACTTTTGATTAATTTTTGCACTTATCGTTGCAGCTTCACCCAATAAATCTACAGATTCGGTTAGAAGAGATTCCTCAAAATACCGTAATGCTTGATTGAGCATCTTTTTCTCCTCCAAAGAATAATCTGGAACTTCCAAATCTGAAGTAATCACTTTGCTATTCACATCTGTATCAACACCAACAATGATCATTTTAGGAAGTTTATGTGTATATTCTTTTTTTACTATAGCTTCTCTCTGCTGAAATAAAATACATTTATCTATGTACATTGTGGAGTCAGAAGCCTTCTCAATTTTCTGTGCTATTTTAGCCATTTTATCTTCAGTGATATTTAAAGCAAAGGCCTTAGATATTACTGAAATAATACAACAGATATCTACCGTGGAAGAACCATATCCTTTAGTTTCCCTTATGTTACTGGTTAATTCTATTATACCGCCTTTATTGTAAAGTTTGTACTTATCTTTCAAATAATCTATGGTTTCTTGAGAAAATTTCTTACTTTTAGGAAGTACATATATTTCTCTCATACCTTCAATAATCTGAAACTTTGCTTCTGAGTACATTAAGTTAAAAGGTAAAGTTACCAGTGCAGATACTTCATGATCACATGAATCAGTAAATATTCCCTGAATAATTTCTCCATGATGTGCATAGAATTTAGATATATACTTCACGTTCTTCAATAGCTTCATTTATACCTCTCTAATACTATCTTCTACTCTACGTAATATTTTCATTGCATTCTCTAAACTCTTAGCCTCAGTTTCTCCTTTACAAATGACGTATCCAAATCTATCATCAGATTTCTCTAATTTTGACACTTCAGTGTTCCTAGGTAATTCATAAGCTATAAGATCAGTGATCGAGATGATTTCGTTAATTTTTTCAATTACAATATTTCTTTCCTTGTCCGAAAATAAAAATAAAATAGTTGCATATTTAGCAATTCGATTATACTTTGTTATATCAAAAGAAAATAGTGAACTAATAACCAAATTTTGTATAGAGATCCCTTGAGTCATCAATAACAATTCCCAAATTCTATCACCTCCATATCTCGTGTGAGCTTCAATAAACTTTATATCACTATTCTCAATAACTTTTATCTCTGTGTGTGTAGGACCAATTTTATTATTGATCCCTTTATAAAATTTATCTGTATAGTGTCTAATTTTATCCTCAATAGGAAAAGATAAATTAGTTGGTTGAGTATGACCTAATTCAATGAAATATGGCTCAGAGGATGTTATTTTTTTTGTTATTGCCAATATTTCATGGTCACCTTTTTCATTCATCCATCCCTCAATACTGTATTCGTCTCCCTCAATAAATTCCTCAATTATTAATTCATCAGAGGAATGTTTACTCCATACAAAAGCCTTTTCTAAATCGTCGGATGAATTAATTTTATATACCCCAATGCTTCCATATCCACTTTTAGGTTTTAAAATAAAGGGATACTTATTGTCATTACAAAATTCTGCTATATCTTCAATTGTATTTACTTTTTTATATTTTATATTAGGAATATCAAGCTGATCCAATTTTTGTCTCATCAGATATTTATCATTACAAATTTGAACTGATTCTACACTATTACCTAAAATATTCAAGTCTCTTGAAATTTTCGCTGCAAATTCTAAATAAAATTCTAAGAATGAGATGACTGCGTCAAACTGATTAATTTCATGAATTTTTTTTAATTCTAGTAATATCTCTTGCTCGCTTTGTTCTATATCATCAACTAAAATCATATTACTACACGTAGATTTTTGAAAACTAGTGACTCTTGAAAAGGTCTGAACCATAGTAACTTTTATTGGCAAGTGACTAATATACTTTAGACTAGTGTCTCTACCACTTATAATAAGTAAATGCTTATATCTCATTTATAACCTCACAATAAATCAAAAAAACTTAATATATTATAAACTCCAAGCTTTGAATTGTTTTTTCCGCTTGATAAGTAACAATCATAAAGACCACCAGGATTAACAATATTGAATTCTAGCAGATATGGGAACGAAATGTCTATCCCCACAAATCTAATTCCTTTTTCCAACAATGCCTCTCCAATTAGTTCACACATCTCGGTTTCTTCATTATTTAATTCTGCTGAAGTTAGTTTCCCACCTTGACTAATATTTGAACGATTCTCTCCATTTTGAATCTCTCTTCCATGTACTGCAGTTATCTTTCCAGCACATAAAATAACTCTCTTTTCGCCTTTTTTAACCTCTCTAATGTATTTTTGAAGCACGGTATATTTTTCAGTAATCCCCAAAATACTATCTCCAGAAATAACAGCTCCCATTTCCGAATTCCCAGTTGCCGACTGTAACAAGGCTCTAGTGTTTGATTCGTTTCTATCAATAACAAATACATCTGAGCCACAGCCAGAATTTGTTGGTTTGAGAACCCACTTATCATCAGAAAGAGTAACTAATCTGTTAATAAAACTAAAATCATTTGAAGTATAGCTCTCAATTAAATATTCTTTTATATCGTCTACAAATCCTAAACTATTCTTATTATTTAAGAAGTAGATTCCTTCAATACTATTTACAAAATTTACTTTTTGGCTGGCTAGCCATAGTAATTGATAAACATCCTTTTCTAAATTAGGATGTGGCTGATTCATTACCCAGACTAAATTAAAATCAATTAAATACATGTCTTTAAGGTCTCCGACTAGATTTGAATCAATTTCTAATTTTTCTTTATATTCAATTCCTTTGACAGCTACACTGTAGTTTTGAGAGTAGACTGAATTTATTAATCCAAAACTCACTTCATGTCCTAATTCAAGAAATGCATTACCAATTAGAATATTGTTTTCATCTAAACATGTCAAACTATTTCTCAAAATAATTACTTTCATCTTTGTCCTCTTTCGTTAAGTACTTGTATGTCCAACTCCCTATATTTTCCATGGGGTTATAAACTTCTTTTGGTATTAAATCATTTGAGTCAATAATATTATATTTATTATTCATTATCCACTCATCATTATAAACTGTATCAAAATATCTATATCCTTCATCAGGAAATATACATAATACATTACAATTCTTATTTTTTTGAGTGAGCCACTGTCCAAAGGAATACGCTGCTCCACTTGTTGGACCCATAAAAAGACCGTGCTTTCTATATAACTCTCGCGTATAATAATATGCCTGCTGAGGTGGTACCCAAGTTACTAAATCAAAATTATTAATATTATGATTAGCAGGTAAAATACTATTTCCTAATCCTCTTAGTTCTCTTTTTCCGTTTCTTTGTCCAAATAATATACTATTTGGAGTATCAACACCAACAAACTTCAAATGAGGGAAATAATTCTTTAAATAGATGGCTAAACCATTCATTGAACCACCAGAACCTACTGGACCAATAATATAATCTAATTTAGAAAAATTATTAGAAATATATTCAGCCAACTTGAAATAACTCCTCCGATTATTTAGATTGTCATACTGATTTGGCCAGAAATAATTCCCTTTATCTAAGAATTCTTTAATTTTCTTTAATCGAAGGGGCTGATATCCACCATATTTTTCAGGATTATCCACTGAAATTATATGAATTTCTGCTCCTAATAGTTCTATCCTACGTTTAAACTCAGGAGTAATTGCAGGATCACTAACTAATTTCAATGGTATTTTCATTTCAGCACAAATCATTGCTAAAGCTAGACCAAAAGTGCCAGAAGTAGTTTCAATAACTGTCATTCCTTCACGGAGTTCACCTGATTTAAGGGAAGATTCAATAATGTAACGAGCAGGCATTAGCTTCATTAAGAAAAAACTAGCAGAATATAAATTGTCTCTTAATAAATCAAATTTGGGTAATTCCCAATTTTTAAATGGTATCAATTTACTCTCCTTTTTTAATTGTCAATTTATAAATTAGAGCGAATAAAAACGCAGTAATAGCTGAAGAAATATATCCAAGATAAATAGAGATGTCTTGAAAATATGTAATAATAGGTATAAAAAATAGTGAGGTTAGAGAAAAAGAAAAATTACGTAATGCAGCGATCTTTCCTTTATTATCGGACTCAGTATTTTTTTGTATTAGAGTTAAGAATGTAGTGTAGGAAGAAGCATTACTAAAGCCTAAAATAAGACATGTGAATAAAAAGAATATTTTATTGTGAAACTCTGCTTGGGAAAGAAACATGAGTCCTGTAATAATCATACCTAATATATTTATATGTCTTAATTGGATTTTTCGGGATATTTTTGATATGAAAAGGCCAGATAATATTGCGCCAAGAGCATATGCTACATCGATATAAGAAAGCATTTTATTGTCATTATTAAAAAACATGTAAGTTGCAGGTACAATAGAAAGTGTGAAAAAATTTGAAAAATTATAGTCCCCTCCATTTAATATAATCAATGACACCAACTTTTTATTGACTGATACAGTTCCTATAAATTTTTTCCATGATTTAAAATTTTCCTTTATTGAAAAAATATGCAATATATTTTTTGATAAGCTACTAATTATATCAAGGAATAACAACGATGTTGCACTAGCGATATAACATATACTAACTAAAATTAAATAGTATTCAGCTTTAGCTAAACTTAATAATAGTCCTATTACAAAAGCTCCTAGAATTTGTCCTGCTTGTAACAAGCTAGCATTATAGCCATTGAGTTTCATCAACTCACTATGGTTAGGAGCTACTTCTGTTACTACTACAAACGAACCAGTTCTTTCAAATGGTTTTCCGAAATTAATAATAATAACTAGAATACCTAATAATACTATCGGTGAAAACTCTGTAAATATGATTAATAATGAAGTCAAAAGAGTAGAAAATCCCTTTATAAAACCAAATAGATTCATAATCCATTTTGGATTAAGTTTATCTATAGCAGTCCCCGCAAATACCTGCAACAATATACCAATAAGAGCCTCAATAATAAAAGTTAATCCAAATGCAGCACTTGAACCAGTTCTATCATATAAAAGTTTACCAACGATAATATTAAACATACCATTCCCAAAACTTATGAATGAAGTAGAACAAAGTATTATCAAAAAATTTTTCTTATAATTACTCCACGATAGGCTCAACCCATTTCTCCTTTTTCTAAATATAATTCTAAGTTTATTGAATTAATCTCATATAACTTATTTAGCAGTTGTATGAGATATCGAATAATGAACACGTCCATGCCTATATAGATAAGAATTATCCACCAACAATAATGATGATATCCATAGCCAATAATAAAATGGGTACAAATCTTAAAAATTTTTTCATCTCAAACTTCCTTTCAGTTTTTATTTATTGTACAATAAATAAAAATTCTTTAAAATTTTGTTGGGAAAACGGGAAAAGATATAAATGGAAACTTAGTATAACACTTGGAAAACTCTGTAAAAATAGTAAGTCAATTCATGTTCCGTTTTTTCTCTAGGGAAGTTGGGCGGATATATTTCTAGTACCATTTGCCGGAATAAGCATCCTTACCAAGGGTCTATAGAAAAACTTTTGTTATCAGATTTAGATGCCCAACTTATCATTTATACTCTTTCATATAGGACTTTCTATAAGGATGGAAAAAAGAAGGGAAATTTGATAAGATAGGAATATGGATTTTGAAAAAATTGAACAAGCTTATACCTATTTACTAGAGAATGTCCAAATTATCCAAAGTGATTTGGCGACCAACTTTTATGACGCCTTGGTGGAGCAAAATAGCATCTATTTGGATGGTGAGACTGAGCTAAACCAGGTCAAAGACAACAATCAAGCCCTTAAACGCTTAGCGCTTCGCAAAGAAGAATGGCTCAAGACCTACCAGTTTCTCTTGATGAAGGCTGGGCAAACAGAACCCTTGCAGGCCAATCACCAGTTTACACCAGATGTCATTGCTTTGCTTTTGGTGTTTATTGTGGAAGAGTTGTTTAAAGAGGAGGAAATTACTATCCTCGAAATGGGGTCTGGGATGGGAATTCTGGGCGCTACTTTCTTAACCTCTCTTGCTAAGAAAGTGGATTACTTGGGAATGGAAGTGGATGATTTGCTGATTGATTTGGCAGCTAGCATGGCAGATGTAATTGGTTTGCAGGCTGGTTTTGTCCAAGGAGATGCCGTTCGTCCACAAATGCTCAAAGAAAGTGATGTGGTCATCAGCGACTTGCCTGTCGGCTATTATCCTGATGATGCCGTTGCAGCGCGCCATCAAGTTGCTTCTAGCCAAGAACATACTTACGCCCATCACTTGCTTATGGAACAAGGACTTAAGTACCTCAAGTCAGATGGATATGCTATTTTTCTAGCTCCGAGTGATTTGTTGACCAGCCCTCAAAGTGATTTGTTGAAAGGGTGGTTGAAAGAAGAAGCAAGTCTGGTTGCTATGATTAGTTTGCCTGAAAATCTCTTTGCTAATGCCAAACAATCTAAGACTATTTTTATCCTACAGAAGAAAAGTGAAATAGCAGTGGAGCCTTTTATTTATCCACTTGCTAGCTTGCAAGATGCAAGTGTTTTAATGAAATTTAAAGAAAATTTTCAAAAATGGACTCAAGGTACTGAAATATAAAATAGATTTTGTTATAATAGATGAAAACGCTTAAAAAGAGGTATCATGTTATGACAAAAACAATTGCAATCAATGCAGGAAGTTCAAGTTTGAAATGGCAATTATACTTAATGCCAGAAGAAAAAGTATTAGCCAAAGGTTTGATTGAACGTATCGGTTTGAAAGATTCAATTTCAACTGTAAAATTTGATGGTCGTTCTGAACAACAAATTTTGGATATCGAAAATCATACACAAGCTGTTAAAATCTTATTGGATGACTTGATTCGTTTCGATATTATCAAGACTTATGACGAGATTACAGGTGTTGGACACCGTGTTGTTGCCGGTGGAGAATATTTCAAAGAATCAACAGTTGTTGAGGGGGATGTTTTAGAAAAAGTTGAAGAGTTGAGCTTGTTGGCTCCTCTCCACAATCCAGCCAATGCGGCAGGTGTTCGTGCCTTTAAGGAATTGTTGCCAGACATTACCAGTGTAGTTGTTTTTGATACTTCCTTCCACACAAGTATGCCAGAGAAAGCTTATCGCTACCCTCTACCAACAAAATATTACACAGAAAACAAGGTGCGTAAATATGGTGCCCACGGTACAAGTCACCAGTTTGTAGCAGGAGAAGCAGCAAAACTCTTGGGACGTCCATTAGAAGACTTGAAGTTGATTACCTGTCATATTGGTAACGGAGGCTCAATTACAGCTGTGAAAGCTGGTAAGTCTGTCGACACTTCTATGGGCTTCACTCCTCTGGGTGGTATTATGATGGGAACTCGTACAGGGGACATTGATCCAGCTATCATTCCTTACTTAATGCAATATACAGATGATTTTAACACACCAGAAGATATTAGTCGTGTTCTGAATCGTGAATCAGGTCTTTTGGGAGTTTCTGCTAATTCTAGCGATATGCGCGATATAGAAGCAGCTGTAGCAGAAGGGAATCACGACGCTAGCTTGGCTTATGAAATGTATGTTGACCGTATCCAAAAACATATCGGTCAGTACCTTGCAGTGCTAAATGGAGCAGATGCCATTGTTTTCACAGCAGGTGTCGGTGAAAATGCAGCGAATTTCCGTCGTGATGTAATCTCAGGAATTTCGTGGTTTGGTTGTGATGTTGATGATGAAAAGAATGTCTTTGGTGTGACAGGAGACATCTCAACAGATGCAGCGAAAATCCGTGTTTTGGTTATTCCAACTGATGAAGAATTGGTCATTGCCCGTGACGTTGAACGCTTGAAAAAATAAGTAAAACTAGAAAAAATATTTAGGACAAGGAGTTGGGAAAGAGATTTTCCGGCTCCTTTTTCTGATGAAATTGTCCAAAACCTTGCTATGATTGGCTTTTTTGAAAAATATGGTATAATAGTAGTAATTTAATAGATGGAGTTGAGTTTTGAAGAAAAACTTTCGTGTAAAAAGAGAGAAAGATTTTAAGGCGATTTTCAAGGAGGGGACAAGTTTTGCCAATCGCAAATTTGTTGTCTACCAGTTGGAAAACCAGAAAAACCATTTTCGAGTAGGTCTATCAGTTAGCAAAAAACTGGGTAATGCCGTCACTAGAAATCAAATCAAGCGACGGATCCGACATATTATCCAGAATGCCAAAGGGAGTCTAGTAGAAGATGTAGACTTTGTTGTCATTGCTCGAAAAGGAGTCGAAACCTTGGGATACGCAGAGATGGAGAAAAATCTACTCCACGTATTAAAATTATCAAAGATTTACCAGGAAGGAAATGGGAGTGAAAAAGAAACTACAGTTGACTAGTTTGCTAGGACTGTCTCTATTGATCATGACAGCCTGTGCAACAAACGGGACAACTAGCGATATTACAGCCGATTCGGCTGATTTTTGGAGTAAATTTGTTTACTTCTTTGCGGAAATCATTCGCTTTTTATCGTTTGATATCAGTATCGGAGTGGGGATTATTCTCTTTACGGTCTTGATTCGTACAGTTCTCTTGCCAGTCTTTCAAGTGCAAATGGTGGCTTCTAGGAAAATGCAGGAAGCTCAACCACGCATTAAGGCGCTTCGAGAACAATATCCAGGTCGAGATATGGAAAGCAGAACCAAGCTAGAGCAAGAAATGCGTAAAGTCTTTAAAGAAATGGGTGTCAGACAGTCAGATTCTCTTTGGCCGATTTTGATTCAGATGCCGGTTATTTTAGCCTTGTTCCAAGCTCTCTCAAGAGTTGACTTTTTGAAGACAGGTCATTTCTTATGGATTAACCTTGGTGGTGTAGATACAACCCTTGTTCTCCCGATTTTAGCAGCAGTATTTACCTTTTTAAGTACTTGGCTGTCCAACAAAGCCTTGTCTGAGCGTAATGGGGCTACAACTGCGATGATGTATGGGATTCCAGTCTTAATTTTTATCTTTGCAGTTTATGCGCCAGGTGGAGTCGCTCTCTACTGGGCAGTGTCCAATGCTTACCAAGTCTTGCAAACCTATTTCTTGAACAATCCATTCAAGATTATCGCAGAGCGCGAGGCTCTAGTACAGGCACAGAAAGATTTGGAAAATAGAAAAAGAAAAGCCAAGAAAAAGGCTCAGAAAACGAAATAATAAGGAGGAATCTGGTAATGGTAGTATTTACAGGTTCAACTGTTGAAGAAGCAATCCAAAAAGGATTGAAGGAATTAGATATTCCAAGGAAGAAGGCACATATTAAAGTCATTTCTCGTGAGAAAAAAGGATTTCTTGGTTTATTTGGTAAAAAACCAGCCCAAGTAGATATTGAAGCGATTAGTGAAACGACTGTTGTCAAAGCAAATCAACAAGCTGTAAAGGGAGTTCCAAAACAAATCAATGATTTGAATGAGCCTGTTAAAACAGTCAGTGAAGCAACTGTTGATTTGGGTCATGTTGTAGAAGCAATTAAAAAGATTGAAGAGGAAGGTCAAGGTATTTCTGATGAAGTCAAGGCTGAAATCTTAAAACATGAAAGACATGCCAGCACTATCTTAGAAGAAACTGGCCACATTGAGATTTTAAATGAACTTCAAATCGAGGAAGCGATGAGGGAAGAAGCGGGCGCTGATGACCTTGAAACTGAGCAAGACCAAACTGAAAATCAAGACTTGACAGAGATGGGCTTGAAAGTTGAACCGAGCTTTGATATTGCTCAGGTGGCTACGGATGTGACTGCCTATGTTCAAGCGATTGTGGATGACATGGATGTTGAAGCCACACTTTCAAATGATTATAACCGTCGTAGCATCAATTTGCAAATTGATACTAACGAACCAGGTCGTATTATCGGCTACCATGGTAAAGTCTTGAAGGCCTTGCAACTGTTGGCTCAAAATTATCTTTACAACCGCTATTCCAGAACCTTCTACGTTACAATCAATGTCAATGATTATGTCGAACACCGTGCAGAAGTTTTGCAGACCTATGCGCAAAAATTGGCGACTCGTGTTTTAGAAGAAGGACGCAGTCATCAGACAGATCCAATGTCGAATAGCGAACGCAAGATTATCCATCGTATTATTTCACGTATGGATGGCGTGACTAGTTACTCTGAGGGTGATGAGCCAAATCGTTATGTTGTCGTAGATACAGAATAAGTAAAATCAGGGTTCTCCTGATTTTTTGCTAGCTAGAGGAGATTAAACTAATGTTGAATAAGATAAGAGACTATCTAGACTTTGCAGGTTTGCAGTACCGTAATCCTGATAAAGCGGGAGCAGAGCGAGAGAAGATGCTGGCATTTCGCCACAAAGGTCAAGAGGCCAGAAAGGCTTTTACAGAACTGACTAAAGCATTTCAAACCAGTCATCCAGAATGGCAACTCCAACAGACTAGCCAGTGGATGAATCAGGCGCAACTTTTGCGACCACATTTCTGGGTCTATCTACAGAGAGACGGACAAGTGACAGAGCCTATGCTAGCCTTACGTTTGTACGGGCATCCTTCTGATTTTGGTATTTCCTTAGAAGTCAGTTTTATCGAGCGTAAGAAGAATGAGGAGACTCTAGGCAAGCAGGCTAAAGTTTTAGAAATTCCAACCGTTAAAGGGATTTATTATCTAGCCTACTCAGATGGTCAAAGTCAAAGATGGGAGGCGAACGAAGAAAATCGCCAGGTCTTAGTCGAAAAGGTAGGCGGTCAAGAAATCCGAAAAGTGTTAGTTAAAGCAGATGTTTCTTTTGTAGAAACTCAATCATTAGAAGTGATTTTAGAAAAATTAGATGAAGCTTATGAGCGCTTACTTCCCTACTATCAGGCGACTAGAGGATAGCAAATAGAATACTGATTTACGTCGAATTGTTTAATTGCTATTCTATGTATTTTTTCATATAATAGTAAAATAGAATGTGTGATTCAATAATCACCTCAAATAGAAAGGAAATTCTATGTCAAATCTATCTGTTAATGCAATTCGTTTCCTAGGTATTGACGCTATCAACAAAGCCAACTCAGGTCACCCAGGTGTGGTTATGGGAGCGGCTCCGATGGCTTACAGCCTCTTTACAAAACAACTTCGTATCAATCCAGCTCAACCAAACTGGATTAACCGCGACCGCTTTATTCTTTCAGCAGGTCATGGTTCAATGCTCCTTTATGCCCTTCTTCACCTTTCTGGCTTTGAAGATGTTAGTATGGATGAGATCAAGAGCTTCCGTCAATGGGGTTCAAAAACACCAGGTCACCCAGAATTTGGTCATACAGCAGGAATTGATGCTACAACAGGTCCTTTAGGTCAAGGGATTTCAACTGCCACTGGTTTTGCCCAGGCAGAACGTTTCTTGGCAGCCAAATATAACCGCGAAGGCTACAATATCTTTGACCACTATACTTACGTTATCTGTGGAGACGGAGACTTGATGGAAGGTGTTTCAAGCGAGGCGGCTTCATACGCAGGTTTGCAAAAACTAGATAAGTTGGTTGTTCTTTATGATTCAAATGACATCAACTTGGATGGTGAGACAAAGGATTCCTTTACAGAAAGTGTTCGTGACCGTTACAATGCCTATGGTTGGCATACAGTCTTGGTTGAAGATGGAACAGACTTGGAAGCTATCCATGCTGCTATCGAAACAGCTAAAGCTTCAGGCAAACCATCTTTGATTGAAGTGAAGACTGTCATTGGATACGGTTCTCCAAACAAACAAGGAACTAATGCTGTACACGGTGCTCCTCTTGGAGCAGATGAAACTGCAGCAACTCGTCAAGCCCTTGGTTGGGACTACGAACCATTTGAAATCCCAGAACAAGTATATGCTGATTTTAAAGAACATGTTGCAGACCGTGGTGCATCAGCTTATCAAACTTGGACAAAGCTAGTTGCTGATTATAAAGAAGCTCACCCAGAATTGGCTGCAGAAGTAGAAGCCATCATTGACGGACGTGATCCAGTTGAAGTGACTCCAGCAGACTTCCCAGCTTTAGAAAATGGCTTCTCTCAAGCAACTCGTAATTCAAGCCAAGATGCCTTGAATGTTGTGGCGGCTAAGTTGCCAACCTTCTTAGGAGGTTCAGCTGACCTTGCTCACTCGAATATGACTTATATCAAGACTGACGGACTTCAAGACGATGCTCATCGCTTGAATCGTAACATTCAGTTTGGTGTTCGTGAATTTGCCATGGGAACAATCTTGAACGGGATGGCCCTTCACGGTGGACTTCGTGTATACGGTGGAACTTTCTTCGTCTTCTCTGACTATGTGAAGGCAGCTGTTCGCTTGTCAGCCTTACAAGGACTTCCTGTGACTTATGTCTTTACCCACGATTCAATCGCAGTTGGTGAAGACGGTCCAACGCACGAACCAGTTGAGCATTTAGCAGGTCTTCGTGCTATGCCAAATCTAAATGTTTTCCGTCCAGCAGATGCGCGTGAAACGCAAGCAGCTTGGTACCTTGCAGTGACAAGTGAGAAAACACCAACTGCCCTTGTCTTGACCCGTCA
The DNA here is from genome assembly GCF_037076355.1 of Streptococcus parapneumoniae. NCBI lineage: Bacteria > Bacillati > Bacillota > Bacilli > Lactobacillales > Streptococcaceae > Streptococcus > Streptococcus parapneumoniae. Next base: position 243,784 of record NZ_AP026968.1, read on the forward strand.
AAATTTGACTGTTGAAGAGGGAACAGACTTCGACAAGGTTGCAAAAGGTGCCTATGTTGTCTATGAAAATGCAGCAGACTTTGATACAATCTTGATTGCGACAGGTTCAGAGGTTAATCTTGCTGTCTCAGCTGCCAAAGAATTGGCTAGTCAAGGAGCAAAAGTCCGTGTAGTCAGCATGCCATCTACAGATGTCTTTGATAAACAAGATGCAGCATACAAGGAAGAAATTCTTCCAAATGCAGTTCGCCGTCGTGTTGCAGTCGAAATGGGTGCAACTCAAAACTGGTACAAATATGTTGGACTAGATGGTGCTGTTCTTGGTATTGATACCTTCGGAGCCTCTGCCCCAGCACCAAAAGTATTGGCAGAATATGGCTTTACTGTCGAAAATCTAGTAAAAGTCGTTCAAAACTTGAAATAATTCTAAAAATCAGGGCGCAAGCTCTGGTTTTTTCTTACTAGAAAAGTAAGGTACAATCTTGTAAAAGTAGCTGAAATTTGATATAGTAGTCCTATGTAAAAGACAAAGGAGAAGACAATGAATCCAAATTATACATTTTTAATCATGCTAGCCCTTATGGTGGGTTTGATGTTCTTTACGCAACGCTCTCAAAAGAAACAAGCACAAAAACGTATGGAAAGCTTGAATAAACTACAAAAAGGCTATGAAGTTATTACAATCGGTGGACTTTATGGAACAGTCGATGAAGTGGATACGGAGAAGGGAACAATAGTTCTTGACGTAGATGGAGTTTACTTGACTTTTGAACTAGCTGCTATTAAGACAGTATTACCGCTGAAAGAAACAGCTTCACTAGAAGGCGCAATTGAAAAATAAGACGGGATCACGAACTCCCGTTTTTCTATAAAAGAAAGGAAATGGGATGAAAAAATTAGTCTTTGTCTGTCTGGGGAATATTTGCCGCAGTCCTATGGCTGAGTTTGTGATGAAATCAATGACAGATAACTACGAAATCCAAAGTCGAGCAACGTCCTCTTGGGAACATGGCAATCCGATTCATAAGGGAACTCAAGGGATTTTTCAAGAGTATGAGATTCCTTATGACAAAGCCAAAACATCGCTTCAGATTAGTAAGGAAGATTTTGAATCCTTTGATTATATTATCGGAATGGACGCTTCAAATGTTTCTGACCTACGTCAGATGTGTCCAGTAGACTGTCAAGATAAGATTTACTCATTTGCATCTGAAAGTGTTCCAGACCCTTGGTATACAGGAGATTTTGAGGAAACCTATCGACGTGTTCAAGAGGGTTGTCAAGTTTGGCTAGAACGTTTAGAAAAGGAGAGTGAAGATGGAAAATCTTAAGAATTTTTACAACAAGTATCGTGTCTATCTGACTCGTCCACGTTTAGAGCTTTTAGCAGTAGTTGCCATTGTTTTTTGTGCTCTACTCGTCTTTTTTCTAAATATTCCCGGAAAAGGTGTTCTAAAGCTTGATAATGGAACGATTGTTTACGACGGCAGTCTTGTCCGTGGTAAAATGAATGGCCAAGGTACCATTACCTTCCAAAATGGAGACCAATATACAGGTGGCTTCAACAATGGAGCCTTCAACGGAAAAGGTACCTTTCAATCTAAAGAAGGCTGGACCTACGAAGGGGATTTTGTAAATGGTCAAGCTGAAGGAAAAGGGAAACTAACAACAGAACAAGAAGTCGTTTATGAAGGGACTTTTAAACAAGGCGTTTTTCAACAAAAATAAAGCCTCCTTATCAAAGGAGGTATTGTTAGAATGTTAAAGTAAGCGCTTACCTGCAAATCCCTATCTTTCCAAGTCCCTCTTCCAAGTAAGTTTGTGAAATAAAAAAACATTTGAAATAAATTTCACAAACTTTAAAGAAAAAGCTTGCTAAGAAAAGAAAATGACAAACATTTCACAAGGTGCTAAAAATTCTTTGTGAAATGTTTATGAAACTGTTTACAAAGTTGAAATAATACGTTATAATAAACTTGTGAAAAAATTAACAAAGGATTAAATCCTTGAAAGCTATGGAGGAAAATATGGCTGATAAAAAAACTGTGACACCAGAGGAAAAGAAACTCGCTGCTGAAAAGCATGTCGATGGATTGGTGCAAAAAGCTCTAGTTGCTCTTGAAGAAATGCGTAAGTTGGATCAAGAGCAGGTTGACTACATCGTTGCTAAAGCGTCAGTGGCAGCTTTGGATGCCCACGGGGAATTGGCTTTACATGCCTTTGAAGAAACAGGACGTGGTGTATTTGAAGATAAAGCAACTAAGAACTTGTTTGCTTGTGAACACGTAGTAAACAACATGCGCCATACTAAGACAGTTGGCGTTATTGAAGAAGACGATGTAACAGGATTGACTCTTATCGCTGAACCAGTTGGTGTTGTCTGTGGTATCACTCCTACAACAAACCCAACATCAACAGCAATATTCAAATCATTGATTTCATTGAAGACACGTAACCCAATCGTCTTTGCCTTCCACCCATCAGCACAAGAATCATCAGCTCATGCAGCTCGCATCGTCCGCGATGCAGCTATCGCAGCTGGTGCTCCTGAAAACTGTGTACAGTGGATCACTGAACCATCTATGGAAGCAACTAGTGCCCTTATGAACCACGAAGGTGTTGCGACAATCCTTGCAACAGGTGGTAATGCTATGGTTAAAGCCGCATACTCATGTGGGAAACCAGCTCTTGGGGTAGGTGCCGGAAACGTTCCAGCTTATGTTGAAAAATCAGCAAATATCCGTCAAGCAGCACACGATATCGTTATGTCTAAATCATTTGATAACGGTATGGTCTGTGCTTCAGAGCAAGCGGTTATCATTGATAAAGAAATTTACGATGAATTTGTAGCAGAGTTCAAATCTTACCACACTTACTTTGTAAACAAGAAAGAAAAAGCTCTTCTTGAAGAATTCTGCTTTGGCGTGAAAGCAAACAGCAAAAACTGTGCTGGTGCAAAATTGAACGCTGACATCGTTGGTAAACCAGCAACTTGGATTGCAGAACAAGCAGGATTTACAGTTCCAGAAGGAACAAACATTCTTGCTGCTGAATGTAAAGAAGTTGGTGAAAACGAGCCATTGACTCGTGAGAAATTGTCACCAGTTATCGCAGTTTTGAAATCTGAAAGCCGTGAAGATGGTATTACTAAGGCTCGTCAAATGGTTGAATTTAACGGTCTTGGACACTCAGCAGCTATCCACACAGCTGACGAAGAATTGACTAAAGAATTTGGTAAAGCTGTTAAAGCTATTCGTGTTATCTGTAACTCACCTTCTACTTTCGGTGGTATCGGGGACGTTTACAATGCCTTCTTGCCATCATTGACACTTGGATGTGGTTCTTACGGACGCAACTCAGTTGGGGATAACGTTAGTGCCATTAACCTCTTGAATATCAAAAAAGTCGGAAGACGGAGAAATAACATGCAATGGATGAAACTTCCTTCAAAAACATACTTTGAACGTGATTCAATTCAATACCTTCAAAAATGTCGTGACGTTGAACGTGTCATGATCGTTACTGACCATGCCATGGTAGAGCTTGGTTTCCTTGATCGTATCATCGAGCAACTTGACCTTCGTCGCAATAAGGTTGTTTACCAAATCTTTGCTGATGTAGAACCAGATCCAGATATCACAACTGTAAACCGTGGTACTGAGATTATGCGTGCCTTCAAACCAGATACAATCATCGCTCTCGGTGGTGGATCTCCAATGGATGCTGCTAAAGTAATGTGGCTCTTCTACGAACAACCAGAAGTGGACTTCCGTGACCTTGTTCAAAAATTCATGGATATCCGTAAACGTGCCTTCAAGTTCCCATTGCTTGGTAAGAAGACTAAATTCATCGCGATTCCAACTACATCTGGTACAGGATCTGAAGTAACACCATTTGCCGTTATCTCTGATAAAGCAAACAATCGCAAATACCCAATCGCTGACTACTCATTGACACCAACTGTGGCAATCGTAGACCCTGCCTTGGTATTGACAGTTCCAGGATTTGTTGCTGCGGACACTGGTATGGACGTATTGACCCACGCGACTGAAGCCTACGTATCACAAATGGCTAGCGACTACACTGACGGTCTTGCACTTCAAGCCATCAAGCTTGTATTCGAAAATCTTGAAAGCTCAGTTAAAAATGCAGACTTCCACTCACGTGAGAAAATGCATAACGCTTCAACAATCGCTGGTATGGCCTTTGCTAATGCCTTCCTAGGTATTTCTCACTCAATGGCCCATAAGATTGGTGCGCAATTCCACACAATCCACGGTCGTACGAATGCTATCTTGCTTCCATATGTCATTCGCTACAACGGTACACGTCCAGCTAAGACAGCAACATGGCCTAAGTACAACTACTACCGTGCAGATGAAAAATACCAAGATATCGCACGCATGCTTGGACTTCCAGCTTCTACTCCAGAAGAAGGTGTGGAATCTTACGCAAAAGCTGTCTACGAACTTGGTGAGCGTGTAGGTATCCAAATGAACTTCAAAGCACAAGGAATTGATGAAAAAGAATGGAAAGAACATTCACGTGAATTGGCCTTCCTTGCTTATGAAGATCAATGTTCACCAGCTAACCCACGTCTTCCAATGGTTGACCACATGCAAGAAATCATCGAAGATTCTTACTATGGTTACAAAGAAAGACCAGGACGCCGTAAATAATTGTTATCAGCCTAGAGGCAGGAATTTCCTGTCTCTTTTTTTGTAATTCTATTTGAAAAATGGTATAATCATCGCATATATTTATTTGAAAATCAAATCTTTTATAATCATGCGAGGGGCAAATGAACAAGATAAATGAGTTAGGGGATAAAGTGCGACTTTTAAGAGAGGAGAAAGGCCTTAGTCGTCCAGTTTTTTGCGGGGATGAATCCGAATTATCAGTCCGTCAGTTGGTGAGAATCGAAAAAGGAGAATTTCGCCCGACGATAAAAACACTAGAATATATTGCGGATAGATTAGAAATTCCGTCCTACGTCTTGATGCCAGATTATAAGGAATTACCCAAGCGTTACCAAGAATTAAAGTACTTTCTTTTACATCATCCTGACTATGGAGACAAGGAGTTGCAGGAACAAAAGGAAGAATATTTCGATGAGATTTTTGAGAATTTTTATGATGATTTGCCACGTGATGAGAAAGTGCTAGTGGATTGTCTTCAAGCTATAGATGCAGTGAGAATGACTAGTAATTCCTTATATGGAAGCAGTGTGATTGAGGACAGTCTTCAAGACTTACTATCCAGAGATGTATATAGGGCTGAGGAATTGTTGAAGTTGAGACTGTATTTTCTTTGTCAGTTAATGGATGGTTTAAACGAGGGTGAGATAAAAAGTCTGAGCATGAAACTATTCTTTATTTTCATGACAAATTAAGTTCTCAGGTTGATAAGATAGAATTCGATTGTTTGGACTTACTTAGAGACTCCTTGTTAGCTTCTTTAACTTGTATAGAGATTATGGGGCTGTTTCGTTATTTTAAGAGAGCAGTTGAGACCTTAAATAAAATAGGGCAGAAAACACGAGATTTCCAAAAGCAACCGATTGTCTTGATGGTAGAATGGAAATATTATATTCAGATGGATTATGATACAGCTAAACAAAAGTATGAAGAAGCAAAAATGATGGCGAGGATGTTTGGTAATGAGCAGTTAATTGTTAGTTTAGATAAGGAATGGAGCGAAGACTTAGAAAGGTATTGTTAAATGCTTTATAGGAGTGACATTTCTGTCATTGAGGGAATGCCGCTTTTTTGTTACAATGAATTTTATACTCAATGAAAATCAAAGAGCAAACTAGGAAACTAGCCGCAGGCTGTACTTGAGTACGGCAAGGCGACGTTGACGTGGTTTGAAGAGATTTTCGAAGAGTATTACTTGATATACATCCAGAAGCAAACTAGGCAATAGAGAGAAAATTCTAAGTAGTAGGCCCATAGGGGCAATCAACTTGAAGGATTTTCTATCAGTACGATGTATGACGATAACAGTTTTAAACAAGGGGGAAAGAATGTCCATTTTATCCATTAAAAATATTTCAAAGTTTTACACTTTGGACGGTAAACATCAAGAGCAGGCTCTAAGAAATATTAACCTGCAGATTGCAAAAGGTAAAATTACAGCGATTTACGGTCCGTCAGGATGTGGCAAAACCAGTCTACTAAACATCATCAGCGGTTTAGACAGACAATATGAAGGAGTTTTAGAATTTAAAGGGGAATCCCTCCGTGACTTATCAGAGATTGAACTAACTCAATTTCGTAAAGATAAGATTGGATTTGTGTTTCAAAACTTTAACCTTATTCCTCATCAGTCTGTCTTGGACAATGTCAAGCTACCTCTCTATGTCAAAGATTTATCTGACAGGGAGATGACAATGATTGCAAAGGAGCAATTAAGTAACTTGGGCATGGAGCCTTTTATGGCTAAAAATGTTAAACAGCTTTCTGGCGGGCAAAAGCAACGCGTAGCAATCGCGCGTGCACTGGTAAATCAGCCAGATATGATTGTAGCAGATGAACCAACGGGTTCGCTGGATTCTCAATCCCAAGAAATGGTATTGGAAGTATTTAAAAATTTAGCCCAAACAGGGAAAACAGTATTGATCGTAACCCATAATCCAGAGGTTGCTGAATATGCAGACGTGATTATCAAAATGAAGGATGGTGAAGTCGTTGAAGAAGTCAAAAAATAAAGGATTATCATTGAAAAATAAATTCAAACTTTCTTTAAATAACTTTCTGGAAAGAAAGTGGCGTAACCTATTGATTGCGCTAGCAACTTCAATCGGTTTTGTAGGAGTCTTAATTTCTTTCGGCTTGGGAAATGCTTTGATTTCGATGATTGATGAAAATACGAATGGAGGTCAAATCCCTTCTCAAGTTCAGATTGCTTTAAACACAAAAAATGTTGGACGAGGCTTTTTGAACCAAGATGATAAGAACTATATCACGGATACAGTTGGCAAAGAAACTATTAAATATTTGGAGAGTCCTTTTGGTATGATCATGTCAAATATGACTATAGATGGTCAAGAAATGGATCTGAGTCAAACGATGCCTTCTTATGCTCAAGTGGTGAGTCTCTATGAGGATACAAGTATCTCTGTTAGTAGTAATGAGGCGGACAAAGTATTAGCCGGTTCCCTCTATACTGATTCAAATGAACAGGGATTGACGATTCCAAGCAGTTTACTAAAAAATTGGAATGAACAGACAGGAAAAAATCTGACAGCTAGTGATATTATTGGCAAATCAGTCTCGGCCAGCATTGTAGAAAATGATGCTGAAGCTAGCAAGACTGCTCAATTTCAAACAAAGATTGTACGTGTAATCAATGATGAAGATGACTTGGAGGACAGCAACAGTTTCATGCCGTCTCATCAAATGGAAACGATTTTGAAAGAGGCTGGATTTACAAAAGCTGTATCTTATTTTATCTTGGAACTCAAAGATCCATCACAAACAAAAGCGATAACAGAAGAATTGCAGAAAAACAAGAAGTATACTGTTCTTTCTCAACAGAAGGTTCTTGATATTGTGATTACTTTTATTCGTGTCATTCAGGGATTGTTGATTGTACTTTCATCACAAGCTATTGTGGTAGCAGCGGTCATGATTGGTATCATTATTTACATCAATATTATGCAACGTTCTAAGGAAATAGGCGTCATGAAGGCAGTTGGTTATCAGAATCGTGATGTCAAAGGAATTTTTATTTACGAGGCTATTTGGATTGTAGGCATTGCCTTGCTGCTGGCATTTTCGGTTGCACAAGGGGTGGGAAGTTTGGCGAATGCGATTGTAAATCACTTTTACCCATCCATCACGAAGGTTTTTGAATTAAATCCTCTATCTATTTTAGGAACTCTAGCTTTCGCTCTCTTGCTTGGTTATGTCTCAGCCTACTTCCCAGCACGTAAAATTAGTAAAATGGACCCTGTAGAATCGCTACGATATGAATAGTAAGGGATTTCCTTGATTTACAGTCTTAAAAAGAAACTAACATAGAAAAACAATGCCCGTACTTGCAATTAAACTTAAATAGTTATATAATAGGTTTGTTGAAAGGTGATTTGTAGTGATTCAAGTTACTCTTTTCACAATAAAAATTTCATGATTTTCATAAGGAGGAAATCACTAATGGTAGTTAAAGTTGGTATTAACGGTTTCGGACGTATCGGTCGTCTTGCTTTCCGTCGTATCCAAAACGTAGAAGGTGTTGAAGTTACTCGTATCAACGACCTTACAGATCCAGTTATGCTTGCACACTTGTTGAAATACGACACAACTCAAGGTCGTTTCGACGGTACTGTTGAAGTTAGAGAAGGTGGATTTGAAGTTAACGGTAAATTCATCAAAGTTTCTGCTGAACGTGATCCAGAACAAATCGACTGGGCTAACGACGGTGTAGAAATCGTTCTTGAAGCTACTGGTTTCTTTGCTAAGAAAGCAGCTGCTGAAAAACACTTGCACGCTGGTGGAGCTAAAAAAGTTGTTATCACTGCTCCTGGTGGAAACGACGTTAAAACAGTTGTATTCAACACTAACCACGACGTTCTTGACGGTACTGAAACAGTTATCTCAGGTGCTTCATGTACTACAAACTGCTTGGCTCCAATGGCTAAAGCTCTTCAAGACAACTTTGGTGTTGTTGAAGGATTGATGACTACTATCCACGCTTACACTGGTGACCAAATGATCCTTGACGGACCACACCGTGGTGGTGACCTTCGCCGTGCTCGCGCTGGTGCTGCAAACATCGTTCCTAACTCAACTGGTGCTGCAAAAGCTATCGGTCTTGTAATCCCAGAATTGAACGGTAAACTTGACGGATCTGCACAACGCGTTCCAACTCCAACTGGATCAGTTACTGAATTGGTAGCTGTTCTTGAAAAGAACGTTACTGTTGATGAAGTGAACGCAGCTATGAAAGCAGCTTCAAACGAATCATACGGTTACACAGAAGATCCAATCGTATCTTCAGATATCGTAGGTATGTCTTACGGTTCATTGTTTGACGCAACACAAACTAAAGTTCTTGACGTTGACGGTAAACAATTGGTTAAAGTTGTATCATGGTACGACAACGAAATGTCATACACTGCACAACTTGTTCGTACTCTTGAATACTTCGCAAAAATCGCTAAATAATTCATGAGTCGATAAAAAGCAAGACCTCTTGGTCTTGCTTTTCTTATATGGAAAAATGGATGACACAATCATCCATTCTTTTTTAATTCTTTTTCAAAAGTATCTGATAGGGTAGTGAAGCTTAATTTCTCTAGAGTAAGCGGATGGGTAAAGGACAGTCGAAAGGCGTGGAGCATAAGCCGACTTGTTTTTGATTTACTATTATAGAGAGGGTCGCCTAAAATAGGGAAGTTATGATGCGAAAGGTGGACACGAATCTGATGGGTTCGCCCTGTCTTTAGTTTGCAACGGACAAGGGTAGTCTGATTTGGGAATTGCTTTAATCTGCTTACATGAGTTTCGGCATATTGCCCATTTTTTGTATCAACTACTCGTTTTCTGCGATCATGGCGATCACGTCCGATTTTGTCTCTGAAAACAAGCTCTTTGCTGTTGATATTTCCGTCAACAAGCGCCCAATATTCCCTAGAAATCTCTTTTTTCTCCAATAAGCGGTTGAGAATAGGTAGGATAAAAGGATTTTTGGCAAAGAGAACCAAACCACTGGTTTCCATGTCCAGACGATGAACGACATAGCAGGTTTGGCCAACATAGGCACTGACATGGTTAAGAAGGGCGATTTCATTTGGCTGGTTAGCGTGTGTTTTCATCCCCTCAGATTTGTTTACAATAATCAAGTGTTGATCTTGATAAACTTCTTGAATGAGGTTTGGGTTGCCCCAAGGTATTTCTTTTTCGGGATAATCTTCCTCGTCAAAAGTCAATTGGCAAACATCTCCAGGATTTACGATTTCGTTCCAGTGGACTTCTTCTTGGTTTATCAAAATATGTTTCTTGATTCTCAAAAAATGACGGATTTTTCTAGGGATGAGGAGATGTTCCTCAAGTAATTGCTTTATCGTCATTTGAGGTAGAGAGTCTGGTAATGTAAATGTGAATTTCATACAGATATTGTAACAAAAAAAGCCCTATTTGGATAGAAAATAGCTAAATTCTTGTCTTCCTATGATGAAGATGATAAAATAAACGCATGAAATTAGATAAATTATTTGAGAAATTTCTTTCTCTTTTTAAAAAAGAAACAAGTGGATCAGAGGATTCTGGGTCTACTAGCTTGCGTCGTTCTCGCAGTGATCGAAAAAAATTAGCCCAAGTGGGTCCGATTCGAAAATTCTGGCGTCGCTATCATCTAACAAAGATTGTCCTTATACTAGGTTTGAGTGCAGGCTTGCTAGTTGGAACCTATTTGTTTGCTGTAGCTAAGTCAACCAATGTTAACGATTTGCAAAACGCCTTGAAAACTCGGACTATCATTTTTGACCGTGAAGAAAAAGAGGCTGGTGCCTTATCTGGTCAAAAAGGAACCTATGTTGAATTGACTGATATCAGTAAAAACTTGCAGAATGCCGTTATTGCGACAGAAGACCGCTCTTTCTATAAAAATGACGGGATTAACTATGGTCGTTTCTTCTTGGCGATTGTCACTGCTGGTCGTTCAGGTGGTGGTTCTACTATTACCCAACAGCTAGCTAAAAATGCCTATCTGTCGCAGGATCAAACTGTTGAGAGAAAAGCGAAAGAATTTTTCCTTGCCTTAGAATTAACAAAAAAATATAGTAAGGATCAAATTTTGACCATGTACCTTAACAACGCTTATTTTGGAAATGGTGTGTGGGGTGTAGAAGATGCGAGTAAGAAATACTTTGGAGTTTCTGCATCAGAAGTGAGTCTGGATCAAGCTGCGACTCTGGCAGGGATGCTCAAAGGACCGGAACTGTATAATCCCTTGAATTCTGTAGAGGATTCTACCAATCGGCGCGATACTGTTTTGCAGAATATGGTTGCAGCGGGTTACATTGATAAAAACCAAGAAACCGAAGCTGCGGAAGTTGATATGAATTCGCAATTGCACGATAAGTATGAAGGGAAAATCTCAGATTATCGCTATCCTTCTTACTTTGATGCGGTGGTTAATGAAGCCGTTTCTAAGTATAATCTAACAGAGGAAGAAATCGTAAATAATGGCTACCGCATTTACACAGAGCTGGACCAAAATTACCAAGCAAATATGCAGGTTGTTTATGAAAACACATCGCTATTTCCGAGGGCAGAGGATGGAACATTTGCTCAATCAGGAAGTGTAGCTCTCGAACCGAAAACAGGTGGAGTTCGTGGAGTTGTCGGTCAAGTTGCTGATAATGATAAAACTGGATTCCGGAATTTCAACTATGCAACTCAATCAAAACGTAGTCCTGGTTCTGCAATTAAGCCTTTAGTTGTTTATACGCCAGCAGTTGAAGCAGGCTGGGCTTTGAATAAGCTCTTGGATAACCATACCATGCAGTATGACAGCTATAAGCTTGATAACTATGCAGGAATCAAAACGAGTCGAGAAGTTCCTATGTATCAAGCCTTGGCAGAGTCGCTTAATCTGCCTGCTGTTGCCACTGTTAATGATTTGGGCGTTGATAAGGCTTTTGAGGCGGGCGAAAAATTCGGACTCAACATGGAAAAAGTTGATCGTGTTCTTGGTGTCGCCTTGGGAAGCGGTGTTGAAACCAATCCTCTGCAAATGGCTCAAGCATATGCTGCCTTTGCAAATGAAGGTTTAATGCCGGAAGCTCATTTTATTAGTAGAATTGAAAATGCTAGTGGTCAGGTCATTGCGAGCCATAAAAATTCACAAAAACGGGTGATTGATAAGTCTGTAGCTGACAAGATGACCAGTATGATGTTGGGAACATTTACAAACGGAACAGGTATTAGTTCATCGCCTGCAGACTATGTCATGGCAGGAAAAACTGGAACAACTGAAGCAGTTTTCAATCCAGAATATTCAAGTGACCAGTGGGTAATTGGTTATACACCGGATGTAGTGATTAGTCACTGGCTTGGTTTCCCGACGACTGATGAAAATCATTATCTAGCTGGCTCTACTTCAAATGGTGCAGCTCATGTCTTTAGAAACATTGCCAATACCATTTTACCTTATACGCCAGGAAGTACCTTTACAGTTGAAAATGCATATAAGAAAAATGGAATTGCACCAGCTAACACAAAAAGACAAGTGCAAACCAATGATAATAGCCAGACAGATGATAATTTGTCTGATATTCGAGGACGTGCGCAAAGTCTAGTAGATGAGGCTAGTAGGGCTATCTCGGATGCTAAGATTAAGGAAAAGGCTCAAACAATATGGGATTCGGTAGTCAATCTATTTCGCTAAGATGCTTGTCAAAGCCTATCTTTCTTGTTATAATAGATAAGATGGAGGCGTTATGGCACTAAAAAAAGCAAGCCTAGCTTGTGCGGTTTGTGGTTCGAGAAACTATTCAATCAAGATTAGTGGAAACCCCAAGCCTACACGACTAGAAGTAAATAAATTTTGTAAGCATTGTGGTAAGTACACTACACACAGAGAAACGAGATAGGAGAGAGCGATGCGTTTTATTGGAGATATTTTTAGACTTCTTAAAGACACAACATGGCCAACTCGCAAGGAAAGCTGGAGAGATTTTCGTTCTATCATGGAATACACAGCTTTCTTTGTAGTAATTATTTACATTTTTGACCAGTTGATTGTTTCAGGTTTGATTCGATTTATTAACATTTTTTAGAAGGTTAGTGGAGTTAATTACACTAGAAATCTTCTATTTATGAAAGGAAATATAATGGATAGTTTTGATAAAGGGTGGTTTGTTTTACAAACTTATTCTGGTTATGAAAATAAGGTAAAAGAAAATCTATTACAACGTGCACAAACCTACAATATGTTGGATAATATTCTACGCGTTGAAATTCCAACGCAAACAGTGCAAGTTGAAAAAAATGGAAAGAGAAAAGAAGTAGAAGAAAATCGATTTCCAGGTTATGTTCTTGTAGAAATGGTCATGACAGATGAAGCTTGGTTTGTTGTTCGAAACACACCAAACGTTACAGGATTCGTCGGATCACACGGGAACAGATCAAAACCAACTCCATTATTGGAACAAGAAATTCGTGACATTTTGGTATCTATGGGACAAACTGTTCAAGAATTTGATTTCGATGTTGAGGTTGGTCAAACTGTACGTATTATTGATGGTGCTTTTGCAGATTACACTGGTAAGATTACAGAAATTGATAATAACAAAGTGAAAATGATTATCTCTATGTTTGGTAATGACACAGTTGCAGAAGTAAACCTAAACCAAATCGCAGAATTATAACCCTGAGAGAGGCTTGTCCTCTCTTTTTTGTGCAGTTTAGACGGTGTAGGGAACAGAATAGGGAGAAATAACCAAATTAGCTTTTTGATTTGTTAAACTGTATTTAGAAAGGGGAAAAGAATGATTAAAGAATTGTATGAAGAAGTCCAGGGGAGTGTATATAAGTGTAGAAATGAATATTACCTTCATTTGTGGGAGTTATCGGATTGGGACCAAGAGGGAATGATTTGCTTACATGAATTGATCAGTAGAGAAGAAGGACTGGTAGAAGATATCCCTCGTTTAAGGAAATATTTCAAAACCAAGTTTCGAAATCGAATTTTAGACTATATCCGTAAGCAAGAAAGCCACAAACGAAGATATAATAAAGAACTTTATGAAGAAGTGGGTGATATAAGTCATCGTATAAGTGAGGGCGGTCTGTGGCTAGATGATTATTATCTCTTTCATGAAACACTAAGAGATTATAGAAACAAACAAAGTAAAGAGAAACAAGAAGAACTAGAACGCGTCTTAAGAGATGAACGCTTCCGAGGGCGTCAAAGAGTGCTAAAGGACTTACGCATTGTGTTTAAAGAGTTTGACATCCGTACTCATTAGGAATTCATGCAAAAAAATAAAAAAAGTTTAAAAAAGGTGTTGACAAAGTTTGAAAAGTGGGTATAATAGTAAGAGTTGAAAATAACAGCTCTGGTCCGTTGGTCAAGGGGTTAAGACACCGCCTTTTCACGGCGGTAACACGGGTTCGAATCCCGTACGGACTATGGTATGTTGCGGTTGAAACACTTGATGAAAAAAAGTTTAAAAAAGTTTCAAAAAAGTGTTGACAAGCGAAAGTGACTGTGATATACTAATATAGTTGTCGCTTGAGAGAAGCGAGTGACAAAGACCTTTGAAAACTGAACAAGACGAACCAATGTGCAGGGCACTACAACTAAGGTTGTAGTACTGAACAATGAAAAAACAATAAATCTGTCAGTGACAGAAATGAGTGAGAACTCAAACTTTTAATGAGAGTTTGATCCTGGCTCAGGACGAACGCTGGCGGCGTGCCTAATACATGCAAGTAGAACGCTGAAGGAGGAGCTTGCTTCTCTGGATGAGTTGCGAACGGGTGAGTAACGCGTAGGTAACCTGCCTGGTAGCGGGGGATAACTATTGGAAACGATAGCTAATACCGCATAAGAGTAGATGTTGCATGACATTTGCTTAAAAGGTGCAAATGCATCACTACCAGATGGACCTGCGTTGTATTAGCTAGTTGGTGGGGTAACGGCTCACCAAGGCGACGATACATAGCCGACCTGAGAGGGTGATCGGCCACACTGGGACTGAGACACGGCCCAGACTCCTACGGGAGGCAGCAGTAGGGAATCTTCGGCAATGGACGGAAGTCTGACCGAGCAACGCCGCGTGAGTGAAGAAGGTTTTCGGATCGTAAAGCTCTGTTGTAAGAGAAGAACGAGTGTGAGAGTGGAAAGTTCACACTGTGACGGTATCTTACCAGAAAGGGACGGCTAACTACGTGCCAGCAGCCGCGGTAATACGTAGGTCCCGAGCGTTGTCCGGATTTATTGGGCGTAAAGCGAGCGCAGGCGGTTAGATAAGTCTGAAGTTAAAGGCTGTGGCTTAACCATAGTACGCTTTGGAAACTGTTTAACTTGAGTGCAAGAGGGGAGAGTGGAATTCCATGTGTAGCGGTGAAATGCGTAGATATATGGAGGAACACCGGTGGCGAAAGCGGCTCTCTGGCTTGTAACTGACGCTGAGGCTCGAAAGCGTGGGGAGCAAACAGGATTAGATACCCTGGTAGTCCACGCCGTAAACGATGAGTGCTAGGTGTTAGACCCTTTCCGGGGTTTAGTGCCGTAGCTAACGCATTAAGCACTCCGCCTGGGGAGTACGACCGCAAGGTTGAAACTCAAAGGAATTGACGGGGGCCCGCACAAGCGGTGGAGCATGTGGTTTAATTCGAAGCAACGCGAAGAACCTTACCAGGTCTTGACATCCCTCTGACCGCTCTAGAGATAGAGCTTTCCTTCGGGACAGAGGTGACAGGTGGTGCATGGTTGTCGTCAGCTCGTGTCGTGAGATGTTGGGTTAAGTCCCGCAACGAGCGCAACCCCTATTGTTAGTTGCCATCATTCAGTTGGGCACTCTAGCGAGACTGCCGGTAATAAACCGGAGGAAGGTGGGGATGACGTCAAATCATCATGCCCCTTATGACCTGGGCTACACACGTGCTACAATGGCTGGTACAACGAGTCGCAAGCCGGTGACGGCAAGCTAATCTCTTAAAGCCAGTCTCAGTTCGGATTGTAGGCTGCAACTCGCCTACATGAAGTCGGAATCGCTAGTAATCGCGGATCAGCACGCCGCGGTGAATACGTTCCCGGGCCTTGTACACACCGCCCGTCACACCACGAGAGTTTGTAACACCCGAAGTCGGTGAGGTAACCGTAAGGAGCCAGCCGCCTAAGGTGGGATAGATGATTGGGGTGAAGTCGTAACAAGGTAGCCGTATCGGAAGGTGCGGCTGGATCACCTCCTTTCTAAGGATAAGGAACTGCGCATTGGTCTTGTTTAGTCTTGAGAGGTCTTGTGGGGCCTTAGCTCAGCTGGGAGAGCGCCTGCTTTGCACGCAGGAGGTCAGCGGTTCGATCCCGCTAGGCTCCATTGGTGAGAGATCACCAAGTAATGCACATTGAAAATTGAATATCTATATCAAATAGTAACAAGAAAATAAACCGAAAACGCTGTAGTATTAATAAGAGTTTATGACTGAAAGGTCAGAAAATAAGGTTAAGTTAATAAGGGCGCACGGTGGATGCCTTGGCACTAGGAGCCGAAGAAGGACGTGACAAACGACGATATGCCTTGGGTAGCTGTAAGTAAGCGATGATCCAGGGATTTCCGAATGGGGGAACCCAACAGGTACTACCTGTTACCCGCATCTGTTAAGGATGTGAGGAGGAAGACGCAGTGAACTGAAACATCTAAGTAGCTGCAGGAAGAGAAAGCAAAAGCGATTGCCTTAGTAGCGGCGAGCGAAACGGCAGGAGGGCAAACCGAAGAGTTTACTCTTCGGGGTTGTAGGACTGCAATGTGGACTCAAAGATTATAGAAGAATGATTTGGGAAGATCAGCCAAAGAGAGTAATAGCCTCGTATTTAAAATAGTCTTTGTACCTAGCAGTATCCTGAGTACGGCGGGACACGTGAAATCCCGTCGGAATCTGGGAGGACCATCTCCCAACCCTAAATACTCCCTAGTGACCGATAGTGAACCAGTACCGTGAGGGAAAGGTGAAAAGCACCCCGGGAGGGGAGTGAAATAGAACCTGAAACCGTGTGCCTACAACAAGTTCGAGCCCGTTAATGGGTGAGAGCGTGCCTTTTGTAGAATGAACCGGCGAGTTACGTTATGATGCGAGGTTAAGTTGAAGAGACGGAGCCGTAGGGAAACCGAGTCTGAATAGGGCGAATTAGTATCATGACGTAGACCCGAAACCATGTGACCTACCCATGAGCAGGTTGAAGGTGCGGTAAGACGCACTGGAGGACCGAACCAGGGCACGTTGAAAAGTGCTTGGATGACTTGTGGGTAGCGGAGAAATTCCAAACGAACTTGGAGATAGCTGGTTCTCTCCGAAATAGCTTTAGGGCTAGCGTCGACATAAAGATTCTTGGAGGTAGAGCACTGTTTGGGTGAGGGGTCCATCCCGGATTACCAATCTCAGATAAACTCCGAATGCCAATGAATTATGGTCGGCAGTCAGACTGCGAGTGCTAAGATCCGTAGTCGAAAGGGAAACAGCCCAGACCACCAGCTAAGGTCCCAAAATAATTGTTAAGTGGAAAAGGATGTGGGGTTGCACAGACAACTAGGATGTTAGCTTAGAAGCAGCTATTCATTCAAAGAGTGCGTAATAGCTCACTAGTCGAGTGACCCTGCGCCGAAAATGTACCGGGGCTAAAACAATTTACCGAAGCTGTGGATACCTTTATAGGTATGGTAGGAGAGCGTTCTATGTGTGAAGAAGGTGTACCGTGAGGAGTGCTGGAACGCATAGAAGTGAGAATGCCGGTATGAGTAGCGAAAGACAGGTGAGAATCCTGTCCACCGTAAGACTAAGGTTTCCAGGGGAAGGCTCGTCCGCCCTGGGTTAGTCGGGACCTAAGGAGAGACCGAAAGGTGTATCCGATGGACAACAGGTTGATATTCCTGTACTAGAGTATGTAGTGATGGAGGGACGCAGTAGGCTAACTAAAGCAGACGATTGGAAGTGTCTGTCTAAGCAGTGAGGTGTGAATTGAGTTAAATGCTTAGTTCTATAACATTGAGCTGTGATGGGGAGCGAAGTTTAGTAGCGAAGTTAGTGACGTCACACTGCCAAGAAAAGCTTCTAGCGTTTAAACATACTCTACCCGTACCGCAAACCGACACAGGTAGTCGAGGCGAGTAGCCTCAGGTGAGCGAGAGAACTCTCGTTAAGGAACTCGGCAAAATGACCCCGTAACTTCGGGAGAAGGGGTGCTGACTTTAAGTCAGCCGCAGTGAATAGGCCCAAGCAACTGTTTATCAAAAACACAGCTCTCTGCTAAATCGTAAGATGATGTATAGGGGGTGACGCCTGCCCGGTGCTGGAAGGTTAAGAGGAGTGCTTAGCGTAAGCGAAGGTATGAATTGAAGCCCCAGTAAACGGCGGCCGTAACTATAACGGTCCTAAGGTAGCGAAATTCCTTGTCGGGTAAGTTCCGACCCGCACGAAAGGCGTAATGATTTGGGCACTGTCTCAACGAGAGACTCGGTGAAATTTTAGTACCTGTGAAGATGCAGGTTACCCGCGACAGGACGGAAAGACCCCATGGAGCTTTACTGCAGTTTGATATTGAGTGTCTGTACCACATGTACAGGATAGGTAGGAGTCTATGAGATCGGGACGCCAGTTTCGAAGGAGACGTTGTTGGGATACTACCCTTGTGTTATGGCCACTCTAACCCAGATAGGTGATCCCTATCGGAGACAGTGTCTGACGGGCAGTTTGACTGGGGCGGTCGCCTCCTAAAAGGTAACGGAGGCGCCCAAAGGTTCCCTCAGAATGGTTGGAAATCATTCGCAGAGTGTAAAGGTATAAGGGAGCTTGACTGCGAGAGCTACAACTCGAGCAGGGACGAAAGTCGGGCTTAGTGATCCGGTGGTTCCGTATGGAAGGGCCATCGCTCAACGGATAAAAGCTACCCTGGGGATAACAGGCTTATCTCCCCCAAGAGTTCACATCGACGGGGAGGTTTGGCACCTCGATGTCGGCTCGTCGCATCCTGGGGCTGTAGTCGGTCCCAAGGGTTGGGCTGTTCGCCCATTAAAGCGGCACGCGAGCTGGGTTCAGAACGTCGTGAGACAGTTCGGTCCCTATCCGTCGCGGGCGTAGGAAATTTGAGAGGATCTGCTCCTAGTACGAGAGGACCAGAGTGGACTTACCGCTGGTGTACCAGTTGTCTTGCCAAAGGCATCGCTGGGTAGCTATGTAGGGAAGGGATAAACGCTGAAAGCATCTAAGTGTGAAACCCACCTCAAGATGAGATTTCCCATGATTATATATCAGTAAGAGCCCTGAGAGATGATCAGGTAGATAGGTTAGAAGTGGAAGTGTGGCGACACATGTAGCGGACTAATACTAATAGCTCGAGGACTTATCCAAAGTAACTGAGAATACGAAAGCGAGAGGTTTTCTTGGTTTGAATAGATATTCAATTTTGAGTAGGTATTACTCAGAGTTAAGTGACGATAGCCTAGGAGATACACCTGTACCCATGCCGAACACAGAAGTTAAGCCCTAGAACGCCGGAAGTAGTTGGGGGTTGCCCCCTGTGAGATATGGAAGTCGCTTAGCTCTAGGGAGTTTAGCTCAGCTGGGAGAGCATCTGCCTTACAAGCAGAGGGTCAGCGGTTCGATCCCGTTAACTCCCAAAGGTCCCGTAGTGTAGCGGTTATCACGTCGCCCTGTCACGGCGAAGATCGCGGGTTCGATTCCCGTCGGGACCGTTAGAATAACGGAAGTTATTTTAGACTCGTTAGCTCAGTTGGTAGAGCAATTGACTTTTAATCAATGGGTCACTGGTTCGAGCCCAGTACGGGTCATATCTGCGGGTTTGGCGGAATTGGCAGACGCACCAGATTTAGGATCTGGCGCTTAACGGCGTGGGGGTTCAAGTCCCTTAACCCGCATTAAGATATAATAAATGAGCCGGCTTAGCTCAGTTGGTAGAGCATCTGATTTGTAATCAGAGGGTCGCGTGTTCAAGTCATGTAGCCGGCATTTTTAGATAGAAGAAAACAGTGCGAACGTAGTTCAGTGGTAGAACACCACCTTGCCAAGGTGGGGGTCGCGGGTTCGAATCCCGTCGTTCGCTTGGAGAGGCCGGGGTGGCGGAACTGGCAGACGCACAGGACTTAAAATCCTGCGATTGGTAACGATCGTACCGGTTCGATTCCGGTCCTCGGCATAAACTAATGAGCACCCTTAGCTCAACTGGATAGAGTACCTGACTACGAATCAGGCGGTTAGAGGTTCGACTCCTCTAGGGTGCATTTTTCTTTTTAACTCGGGAAGTAGCTCAGCTTGGTAGAGTACTTGGTTTGGGACCAAGGTGTCGCAGGTTCGAATCCTGTCTTCCCGATATATTACAGAGATATGTGAGTGTGTATTTTTAAAACTAGATATTATATACATTAAGAGAGAATCATTTTGGTTCTCTCTTTTTTGATTTTCAGCAATTCATTTTGATTGCGTATATTTTTTTGTTTCCTGATTTGTTCAATGAATACTGTAGTTTAGGTACATAAATTAAAATTTAACAGATTGTATAATTCTTACAAACTTTTAAGAAAGTAATTGAAGAGTTTTTTGTCCTACATATAATATATATGTTTGTACGATAAAAATTTCCGCTCTTTTGATTTTAAATAAGTATTAGTTTACATTATAGTGTGAATGGGGTTTGATATCTCTTTTGAGGAAGTTGCCTTAGATTTTTCTACTTGTGTTTTATTGTATAGTGTATCTTGCTTGTTTTGAACAGAATCTTTTATGACATTTGTCATATCTCCTCATGACAGAAGCTTCTAGTGATTCTACCTTCAAAGAATTATACTAGATGTATCAAGTGGAGGAAGAAAAAATGAAACATAAAGTAATTGTCGCAATGAGTTTAGTAGCAGCAGGAGTCATGACTTATCTCATGTTCTCAGGATTGGATGAAGATTTCTATCATTTTCCTTGGGAGCTATTTGCAGGATTTGGAATGATGTCCTGGCTTATCCGAGAAGGTTTGAAATTAGTCTCAGATGTGAAAAAGGAGTTTGAAAAATGAAAAAAGCGTTTCTCTATCTTTTTATTGGACTATCACTAGTGGTATGGTTGGTAGAAATGTTTACAGGTTGGTTTGATCAAGCCTTCCTTCACCAATTCATCCGTGGTGCCTGGGGACTAGGATTTATGATTTTTATCGTCTTTCCTATGGGAAAGGAGTGGCTGAAAGGAGAATATCATGAACATGATTAAGGTAGAAAGTCTAAATAAAAACATCAAGGGCAAGGCTATTTTGAAGGATATTTCTTTTGAGGTAGCTGAAGGTGAATGCGTCGCCTTGATTGGGCCCAATGGAGCTGGGAAGACAACACTCTTAGATTGTTTGCTTGGAGATAAACTAGTCACAAGCGGTCAAGTATCTATTCAAGGTTTACCAGTGACGAGTTCTAAGTTAGCCTATACTAGGGCTTACCTCCCTCAAGAAAATGTAATCGTTCAGAAATTAAAAGTTAAAGAGTTGATTGCTTTCTTTCAACGTATCTATCCAAATCCCTTAAACAACCAGGAAATCGATCAACTATTACAGTTTGACCAGCAACAAAAAGAGCAATTCGCAGAAAAATTATCAGGTGGACAAAAGCGTCTTTTCTCTTTTGTCTTGACCTTAATTGGGCGACCAAAGCTTGTCTTTTTAGATGAACCAACTGCTGCTATGGATACCTCTACTCGTCAACGTTTTTGGGAAATTGTTCAGGAGCTAAAAGCGCAGGGAGTCACCATTCTCTATTCGTCCCATTATATTGAGGAAGTGGAACACACCGCAGACCGCATTTTGCTCTTAAATAAGGGAGAGTTGATTCGCGATACGACACCACTAGCCATGCGTAGCGAGGAAATAGAAAAGCACTTTATCCTTCCTATATCTTATAAGGAAGTCGTTGAGAAGTCAGTCTTGGTTGAAAGGTGGGTACAAAAACAAGATGCTCTGCAAGTTGTCACACGAGAGGCAAATGCTTTCTGGGAACTATTAGTCCGAGCAGGATGTAGGATTCAAGAAATTGAAGTCAATAATCGTAGCTTGCTGGATACAATCTTTGAAGAAACACAAAAGGGAGATGACTAAGATGAAACAATGGATCGCACTAAACAAGATAGAATTTCTATTGACCAAACGACAATTAGTCTATTATCTATTATCCGTAGGGATGCCGACAGCCTTCTATCTATTCTTTTCAGGCATGTACCAGGACACACCAGGTGGACCGGCTAATTTTATGCGCGACTACCTCATCTCCATGACTGCCTTTTCCATGATGTCGACCGCTATCTTTTCATTCCCAGCTGTCTTACATACCGATAAGATGAACAACTGGCAGAAAACATTGCGTCATAGCCCTGTAAATATGGTAGAATATTATCTATCAAAGATAACAAGTATGCTGGTTGATTATTTGGTTTCAATTTTGGTTGTTTTTACAGTTGGGCATTTTGTAAGAGGTGTGGATATGCCTTTAGCAAGTTGGGTTGGTGCTGCGATTTTGCTTATTTTGGGAAGTATTGCTTTTGTAGCGCTTGGCTTGACCTTGACGCTCTTACCGACTAGTCAGCTGATGTCTGTTGTGGGCAATCTTCTTTATCTAGGGTCGGCTGTTTTAGGTGGGCTCTGGATGCCTATCTCTTTATTTCCAGACTGGATGCAAGCAGTCGGTAAGTGTCTCCCGACCTATCAGTTGATGGAGTTGCTCAAGACCTTTTTAAACGAGGGTGGTATCAATCTATCAGCCACAGTTTATTTACTTGTTTTTTCAGCAGTTTTATTTGGTTTGACCATTTACCTTCAAGGTCATAAGGAGAATGCTTAATGCTTGAAAGACTGAAAAGCATACATTATATGTTTTGGGCCAGTTTAATTTTTATGATTTTCCCCATCCTACCTGTAGTGACTGGATGGCTTTCTGCCTGGCATTTATTGATTGATATTCTATTTGTAGTGGCATATTTGGGTGTTTTAATAACTAAGAACCAGCGCATATCATGGCTTTTCTGGGGGATCATGCTGGTCTATGTAGCTGGGAATACCGCCTTTGTTGCTGTGAATTATATCTGGTTTTTCTTTTTCCTTTCCAATCTCTTAATTTATCATTTTGGCGTACGTAGTTTAAAGTCTTTACATGTATGGACATTTCTCCTTGCTCAAGTCCTTGTTGTGGGGCAACTTTTGATTTTTCAGAGAATCGAAGTTGAGTTTCTAGTCTATCTGCTTGTAATTCTTGCTTTTGTTGATTTGATGACTTTGGGCTCGGTTCGGATTCGACTTGTCGAGGATTTGAAAGAAGCTCAGGTCAAGCAAAATATCCAGATAAATCTATTGCTAGCAGAAAATGAGCGCAATCGTATCGGTCAAGATTTGCATGATAGTCTGGGACATACCTTTGCTATGCTGAGTGTCAAGACAGATTTAGCCTTGCAGTTATTTCAGATGGAGGCTTATCCACAGGTGGAAAAGGAATTAAGAGAAATACAGCAAATTAGCAAAGAATCAATGCGTGAAGTGCGAACCATTGTGGAAAATCTGAAATCACGGACTTTAACATTAGAACTTGAAACTGTCAAAAAGATGCTGGAAATTGCTGGGATTGAGGTGGAAATAGCTAATCAACTAGATACAGCTAGCTTAACTCAGGAATTGGAGTCAACGGCTTCCATGATTTTGCTTGAATTAGTGACCAATATCATCAAACATGCTAAAGCGTCTAAAGTCTACTTGAAATTAGAACGGACAGAGAAGGAATTGCTCCTGACGGTCAGAGATGACGGGAAAGGTTTTGCAACTGTAACAGAAAATGAGCCCCATACGGTTCGAGATCGTGTTATTCCATTTTCGGGAGAGGTAAAGGTGATTAGTCAGAAACAACCGACAGAAGTTCAGGTTCGACTACCTTATAAGGAGAGAAAGTAGATGAAAGTATTAGTCGCAGAAGATCAAAGTATGTTGCGAGATGCTATGTGCCAGTTGCTTGCCTTTCAAGCAGATGTAGAGTCTGTCTTACAAGCCAAGAATGGGCAAGAAGCAATCCAACTCTTAGAAAAAGAGTTCGTAGATATTGCCATTCTTGATGTAGAGATGCCTGTGAAGACAGGTCTTGAAGTCTTGGAGTGGATACGAGCAGAAAAGCTAGAAACAAAGGTGGTTGTGGTGACGACCTTCAAGCGTCCTGGTTACTTTGAACGTGCGGTCAAGGCTGGAGTAGATGCTTATGTATTAAAAGAAAGAAACATTGCAGACCTCATGCAAACCTTGCACACCGTCCTCGAGGGACGCAAGGAGTATTCACCTGAATTGATGGAAGTGGTGATGACACATCCCAATCCATTAACAGAGCAAGAAATCGCAGTTTTAAAGGGAATCACTCAGGGCTTGTCTAACCAAGAAATTGCAGATCAACTTTATTTATCAAACGGAACCGTCCGAAACTATGTCACCAATATTCTTTCGAAACTAGATGCTGGTAATCGAACAGAGGCAGCTAATATCGCAAAAGAATCTGGTTGGTTGTGATACTATCATATCTCGAAAACCATTATGTGCTAAAATTGATGGGATTCAATGAAATAATTTGTAACTTGAGGAGGCTTAGTTTCCTCCTTTTTGTTTACTCTAAGGTGTAGCAAGGAGCTAAACCTAGGCTTTCTATGAAATTTTTTCAATCAATCTTCAAAAAACACTTGAAAGTGTTTACAATTAGTGATAGAATGGAATAAGTAGAAACATGAAAACGAAATTTTCACATCTTCACTTTTGTAAGTAGATGTAGAGCTTCAATCGGTGCCTCTACTTGTAAAAGAATGTGTGGGATAGAAAGGGCAGGAAAAGGAATGAATGCAGATGATACAGTAACCATTTATGATGTCGCTCGTGAAGCAGGTGTTTCCATGGCGACGGTCAGCCGTGTGGTCAATGGCAATAAAAATGTAAAAGAGAATACCCGTAAAAAAGTGCTAGAGGTAATTGATCGTTTGGATTATCGTCCAAATGCAGTTGCGCGTGGTCTTGCAAGTAAAAAGACAACTACTGTTGGTGTCGTGATTCCAAATATTACCAATGGTTATTTTTCGAGTTTGGCCAAGGGGATTGATGATATTGCAGAAATGTACAAGTACAATATTGTCCTAGCTAATAGCGATGAAGATAACGAGAAAGAAGTTTCTGTTGTCAATACCCTCTTTTCAAAGCAGGTAGATGGCATTATCTTTATGGGTTATCACTTGACAGATAAAATTCGCTCAGAATTTTCGCGTTCACGTACTCCGATTGTTCTCGCAGGAACTGTCGATGTTGAGCACCAGTTGCCAAGTGTCAACATTGACTATAAGCAAGCAACGATTGATGCAGTGAGTTACCTTGTTAAAGAAAATGAACGTATTGCTTTTGTTAGCGGTCCGCTAGTGGATGACATCAATGGTAAGGTTCGTTTAGTTGGCTACAAGGAAGCCTTGAAGAAAGCAGGAATCGCTTATAGTGAAGGTTTGGTATTTGAATCT
The DNA here is from genome assembly GCF_037076355.1 of Streptococcus parapneumoniae. Classification (NCBI taxonomy): domain Bacteria; kingdom Bacillati; phylum Bacillota; class Bacilli; order Lactobacillales; family Streptococcaceae; genus Streptococcus; species Streptococcus parapneumoniae. The sequence goes on from NZ_AP026968.1 coordinate 269,013, forward strand.
AAGTATAGCTATGATGATGGTTACGCCTTGGCAGAGCGTTTGATTTCATCAAATGCAACTGCAGCAGTTGTGACAGGTGATGAGTTGGCAGCAGGAGTCTTGAACGGTTTGGCTGATAAGGGTGTTTCTGTGCCAGAAGATTTTGAAATTATTACTAGTGATGATTCACAAATCTCACGCTTTACCCGTCCAAACTTGACAACGATTGCCCAACCTCTTTATGACCTTGGTGCCATTAGTATGCGTATGTTGACCAAGATTATGCACAAGGAAGAGTTGGAAGAACGTGAAGTTCTCTTACCTCATGGTTTGACAGAACGTCGTTCAACACGAAAACGGAAATAGAAAAAATCAGGGAATCGTGAAGATTTCCTGATTTTGTGCTCTTAAACAAGAGATGTTGACTCAATGAATACCACAGAGCGGACTAGGAGGCTTGTTGAAGGCTACGCAACACACCGTTTTGAGGTTGCAGATAGAACTGACGAAGTCAGCTCAAGGCACTGCTTTGAGGTTGTAGATAGAACTGACGAAGTCAGCTCAAAACATGTTTTTGAGGTTGCAGATAGAATTGACGAAGTCAGTAGCCATACATACGGCAAGGCGACGCTGACGTGGTTTGAAGAGATTTTCGAAGAGACTTAGCCTTCCATATAGTCTTTCAAAGCCTGTCCTTTTAGTCCGGCATTGAGGGCAATGAGGAGTTTCAAGCGGGCTTTTTGGGCGTTAAGTTCTTTAACAAAGAAAACGCCTGATTTTTGCAACTGCACGCCCCCACCTTGGTAGGCATAAACAGGCTCAGCGATACCGTTAAAGCATCGTGAAACCAGGGCGACTGGGATTCCTTTTTGCAGAAGGCTTTCTAATTTTTGAGCCGTTTCTTTGGGAATATTACCAGCTCCGAAGGCTTGGATAATCAAACCGTCCAATTGTTTCAAATCCAGCATATCAATCAGCTCATCTGTCATACCAGCATAAGCAGAGATGATAGGGACTAAGCCTTGTATGTGATCAAGGTCAAAGCGGACACGAGGCTCAGCTGTTTTAAAGTAGAGGATTTCGTGTTTCATGATCAGACCAAGTGGTCCGTGTGTTGGAGTCTGGAAGGTGTTGACGTTGGTTGTATGCGTTTTGGTAACATACTTGGCAGCGTGGATTTCATCGTTCATAACGACCAAAACTCCTTTATCAGCAGCCCTGTCATCGCTAGCCACCCTTAAAGCACTCAGATAATTATAAACACCATCACTGCCGAGTTCATTGGAGCTGCGCATTGCCCCTGTTAGAACGATAGGCATATGGGGAACTTCCATGGTATCAAGGAAATAGGCTGTTTCCTCTAAAGTATCGGTTCCGTGTGTGATCACCACTCCATCGTAGTTATCTGCTTCCTCTTTAATTTTCTGGTAGAGAGCCAGCATATGCTTGGGTTTGATATGGGGGCTTGGCAGGTTAAAAAAGTCTAAGGCGTGGACTTGGATTCCTTCAAGTGGGTTGGACACATGATTCATGGGATTATCTGAACTCGTCACAACAGCGCCAGAAGCATCGGCCTGCATGGAAATAGTCCCACCTGTATGTAAAACAAGGATTTTCTTAGGCATGATTTACTCACTCTTTCTGAAATGTGGTATAATCATTGTATCACAAAAGGGGAGATTGGGATAGGATGGAAGTCAAAGCGGTTTTTTTTGATATCGACGGAACCTTGGTCAACGATCGCAAGAGTGTTTTGAAATCCACTAAGGACGCGATTAAAATCGTCAAAGAACAAGGGGTGCTTGTCGGTGTAGCGACAGGACGAGGACCTTTTTTTGTTAAGGAATTGATGGACGATTTGGACCTGGACTTTGCGGTAACCTACAATGGCCAGTATATCTTTACTAAAGACAGAGTCTTGTTCACGAGCCCAATTTCCAAGTTACATTTGCGCCATCTTATTACGTATGCTAAAAAAGAGGGCAAGGAGATTGCCCTAGGGACCAAGGATGCCATGCTGGGTTCCAAAATCATGTCCTTTGGTCTGGGTTCTTTTTCCCAACGAATCAGTCGCTTCGTTCCCTCTGTTTTAACTCGGACAGTGAGTCAGTCTTTTAATCGCATGGTCAGCAAGGTTGTTCCCCAAAAGGAAGAAGACCTGCTTCATCTGATGAATCAGCCTATCTACCAAGTTTTGATGCTGATGACGCCAGAAGAATCTGAGAAGGCGGCAGCTGATTTTGAAGACTTGAAATTGACACGTAGCAATCCTTTTGCTGCAGATGTCATCAATCAGGGAAATTCTAAATTAGAAGGCATTCGCCGAGTCGGGAAAGAATATGGCTTTGACCTCAACCAAGTCATGGCCTTTGGTGACTCAGATAATGACCTTGAAATGCTGGCTGGTGTCGGTATGTCGGTCGCTATGGGAAATGGTAGTAGCAGTGTCAAGGAAGTTGCCAAGCACATTACCACTAGCAATCAACAAGATGGGATCCACAAGGCCTTGGAACATTTTGGTGTTTTGTCTTCAGAAAAAGTCTTTGTCAGCCGTGACTATCATTTCAATAAGGTCAAGACCTTCCACCACATGATGGATGAACGGACCCAAGAAGAACCTCGAGCTTGGGATTTAGAAGGTGCAACCCACAGGGCTGGTTTTAAAATAGAAGAATTGGTGGAGTTTGTTCGAGCTGCCAGCCCTTCTGAAGAGGACTTTGGTCAAGCTCTATCGCAACTTCATCAAGCTCTTGATAAGGCGGCAGATAAGGTAGCCAAGAAGACGCCTGCCCAGCAAGATTTGATAGGGCAGGTGGATGCCTTGATTGACACACTTTACTTCACCTATGGCAGTTTTGTCTTGATGGGAGTGGACCCAGAACGTATTTTTGATATTGTTCATCAGGCCAATATGGGGAAAATTTTCCCAGATGGCAAGGCTCATTTTGATCCAGTGACCCACAAAATCTTAAAACCAGATGATTGGGAAGAAAAATATGCTCCAGAACCTGCTATTAAAAAGGAACTGCAGCGCCAGCTAAAGGCTTATGAACGCCATAAAGAGAGAAATAATACTCAATGAAAATCAAAGAGCAAACTAGGAAACTAGCCGCAGGCTGCTCAAAGCACTGCTTTGAGGTTGTGGATAGAACTGACGAAGTCAGCTCAAAACACTGTTTTGAGGTTGCAGATGAAACTGACGAAGTCAGTAACATACCTACGGCAAGGCGACGTTGACGTGGTTTGAATAGTATAAATAGTAAACAAAAAGGAGCGTTGAGCTCCTTTTCTTCGTGATTATAAGGTTTTTTCTTGTTCTCTCACAACCAGCAAATCGACCTTAGCATGGCGGAGAATGTATTCAGATGAAGAGCCGACCAAGAGGCGTTCAAAGGCGTTGAGACCAGTTGCGCCAACTAGAATGAGGTCCACTTCCTCAGCATCTGGAATAGTACGTGCTAGTAGGGTCTTTGGATTTCCCATTTCAATGACGATATGAACATCTGCCACACCAGCATCTTTAGCACGTTTTTCGTACTCTTTCATCAGACTTTCAGCGTCAACTTGGAGTTGTTCGTAAACTTCAGCATCAAAGGTGGATACGCTTTGGAGAGCGCGTGTGTCAATGACATGGGCGATGGTGAGTTTAGCGTCGTTTCGTAGAGCAGAATGAACTCCTTTGATAAAAGCCAAGTCCGCTTCCTTAGAACCATCGATTGCGACCATAATATTTTGGTAACGTTGTGCCATAATGAAACCTCCTGAAATTTTCTTACTATCATTGTAAACCTTTTCACTATAGAAGTAAAGCAAAAAAAGTATTTTTCAAAAGAATGTTAGTGCTTAAAATCTATATAAATATATGATAAAATAAAAGAAAGGATAGCAGGAAAGAAGTGAAGGGAGGGAGAATGATGAAAAACTCTTTTCAAACATCAAATTTCCTTTATTATGGAATCATTCTAGTTTCAGTCTTGGTAGAAGTTGTCATGATCTGGCAATTAGAGAGTCTGGTACCGTTTCTTTATCCAGGGTTTATCGGATTTTTAGTCTTTCATGTACTCTACCATCTAATCTTATTCCTGGTTGCAAAACGAAGTGGGCGTTGGGATTACTTGATGATATGGGGGCTTTTCCTCATGTTCAATCTTCTCTATGACTCCTTTTTAGGCTTACTTTTTCTAGGTTTATCTTTTGGTATGTGATATGTCTTTCGCAAAATACCTGCTATCTCCCCTGTCTTGACCTCGCTTTTAGCGAGGCTTTTCTTCTGTAGGATTTTAGTAACACATTTCAGCAAACTTGTCGCATTGTCTTTCTAGTGGTATAATGTTACTATCTCGATGAATTGAGGAAACAAGATGAAAGAATATAACAAGTCTAGTAAGTTAGAGCATGTTGCTTATGATATCCGTGGCCCTGTTTTGGAAGAAGCCATGCGGATGCGAGCAAATGGAGAAAAGATTTTACGTCTGAATACAGGAAATCCAGCAGAATTTGGCTTTACAGCGCCAGATGAGGTCATTCATGACTTGATTATGAATGCGCGTGATAGTGAAGGATATTCTGACTCCAAAGGGATTTTTTCAGCCCGTAAGGCCATCATGCAGTATTGCCAATTGAAGAAATTCCCAAACGTAGATATTGATGATATCTACCTTGGAAATGGTGTCAGTGAGCTGATTGTCATGTCCATGCAGGGGCTTTTGGACAATGGAGATGAGGTCTTAGTGCCAATGCCAGACTATCCTTTATGGACAGCGGCTGTCAGCCTAGCTGGAGGAAATGCCGTTCACTATATCTGTGATGAAGCTGCAGAATGGTATCCAGATATTGACGATATCAAGTCAAAAATTACTTCCAATACCAAGGCAATCGTCCTTATCAATCCAAATAATCCAACTGGAGCCCTTTATCCTAAGGAACTCTTGTTGGAGATTATTGAGATTGCCCGTCAAAACGATTTGATTATCTTTGCGGATGAAATTTACGACCGCATGGTAATGGATGGTCATGTGCATACGCCTGTTGCGAGCTTGGCACCAGATGTCTTCTGTGTCAGCATGAATGGTCTATCAAAATCCCATCGTATCGCTGGTTTCCGTGTGGGTTGGATGGTCTTGTCTGGACCTAAGACTCATGTCAAAGGCTATATCGAAGGGCTCAATATGCTGTCCAATATGCGCCTTTGCTCTAACGTTTTGGCCCAACAAGTCGTACAAACTTCCTTGGGTGGCCACCAATCAGTTGATGAATTGCTTCTTCCAGGTGGACGAATATATGAGCAAAGAAACTTTATCTACAATGCCATTCAAGAAATCCCAGGTTTGTCTGCTGTTAAACCCAAGGCCGGACTCTATATCTTCCCTAAAATCGACCGAAATATGTACCGTATAGATGATGATGAGCAGTTTGTCCTTGATTTCTTGAAGCAGGAAAAGGTTCTCTTGGTTCATGGTCGTGGTTTTAACTGGAAGGAACCAGACCACTTCCGTATCGTTTACCTTCCTCGTGTTGATGAGTTAGCCCAAATCCAAGAAAAGATGACTCGTTTCTTGAAACAGTATCGTAGATAGGGCTTACATTCGAAAAAGCGCCAAAAAGCTGGAAACATTTGCCTTGAGCTATTGACAAAAGTGAAAGAATCAGATAGAATAGTAAAGTATGTTTAGTAACTGATCACTTTATAGCCGGCTAAACGAATACAAATCTATGAGGAGGTATTCATCGTGAAACGTACTTATCAACCAAGTAAACTTCGTCGTGCGCGCAAACACGGATTCCGTAACCGTATGTCAACTAAAAACGGTCGTCGCGTATTGGCAGCTCGTCGTCGTAAAGGACGCAAAGTTTTGGCTGCATAATCCAAACGAACCATAACAAAAATCAGTAGGAACTCGAGTCTACTGATTTTTATTTTTGTAAAAAAGTTCAAAAAGGCTTTATATTTTTGCTTAAATGGTGTATAATATTTCACATACTGTAAAAAATGGAGAATAATCATGAAGAAATCAAAAGTTATGCTTTTTGGAGCTGTAGCTTTTACAGCAGGTCTAGCTCTAGCGGCATGTGGGTCTTCCCAATCTAGTAATGCTGAGAAAACCTACTCTTATGTATTTACTAGTAATCCTGATACCTTGGACTACATTACGTCAACACGTGGTTCTACTTCAAGTATTACGACCAACCTGATTGATGGCTTGTTAGAAAATGATCAGCATGGTAATCTCATTCCATCTATGGCTGAGTCATGGACGGTGTCAAAAGATGGCTTGACCTACACTTATAAAATCCGTCAGGGGGCGAAATGGTACACTTCAGAGGGCGAAGAGTATGCGGATGTAACGGCTCATGACTTTGTGACAGGTCTCAAGTATGCAGCTGATAAAAAGGCTGAAAACTTGTACTTGGTTCAAGACTCTATCAAGGGTCTCGCAGACTACGTTGAGGGGGAAACATCTGACTTTGAAACTGTTGGTGTTAAGGCAGTGGATGACTATACTCTTCAATATACTTTGAATAAGCCGGAATCTTACTGGAATTCTAAGACTACTGGGGGTATTTTGAGTCCTGTAAATGAAGCTTTTTTGAAATCTAAAGGAGATGACTTTGGAAGTGTAACACCATCCAGTATCTTGTCAAATGGTCCTTACTTGTTTAAATCTTTCTCATCAAAATCTTTGATTGAATTTGATAAAAATCCTAATTACTGGGACAAGGATAATGTGAAAATTGAGAAAGTGAAGCTCTCTTTCTTTGACGGTTCTGATCAAGATAGTTTAGCGAGAGGATTTTTGGAAGGGAACTACTCGGACGGTCGTATCTTCCCGACAAGTTCAGTGTTTAATCAGCTGAAAAAAGGGAATGAGGACAAAATCACCTACACACCACAAAACTCAATTACCTTCTATTACCTTTTTAACGTTAATCGTCAAAGCTACAAGCAGACCATGAAACAGTCTGATAAGGAAAAGACAGATTCACTTGCAGCCATGCGAAATAAGGATTTCCGTCAGGCTATCAACTTTGCCTTTGACCGTCATGCTTATGCAGCGCAGACAAATGGTGAAGATGGAGCAGACCGTATCTTGCGTAACACGCTTATCCCAAGTGATTTTGTCCAAATCGGTGGTAAAAACTTTGGAGATGTTGTCAATGAAAAGATTATTAACTATGGTACAGAGTGGTCGAATATCAATTTAAATGATGCGCAACCTGCCTTTTTGAATGCTGAAAAAGCCAAGGCAGCATTTGCTAAAGCTAAAGAAACCTTGCAAGCAGAAGGCGTGACCTTCCCAATTCATTTGGATATGCCGGTTGACCAGACGGCCAAGTTAGATGTGCAACAAGCAAGTTCCTTTAAGCAGACAGTGGAAGAAACCCTTGGGTCGGACAATGTTGTGATTGACGTGATCCAACTTTCTCCAGACGAGAAGGATCAAGCTACATTCTTTGCAGATACAGCTGAACAAAAGGACTATGACATTGATATTTCAGGTTGGAGTGGAGATTACTCAGATCCTAAAACTTATCTTGATCTCTTGGATCCAGAATCAGGTTCTCAGCTTAATAATATTGGGTTAACTGCTGGAAAAGATAATGAGGTAAAAGAAAAAATTGGACTTTCTGCTTACAAGAAGTTACTAGATGAAGCAGATAGCGAAGTTGAAAATACTCAGGCTCGTTATGAAAAATTTGCTGAAGTACAAGCTTGGTTGACTGACAGTGCCCTCTTCCTACCAGTTCAAAGTGGCGGAGCCAACCCAATCTTCCGTAAGACTGTACCGTTCACAGGAGCCTTCTCGTTCGTTGGTCATAAGGGAGATGCTGATAACTACAAATATGTTGAACTGCAAAAAGAGCCGGTAACTGCGAAACAGTACCAGGAACTCTATGATAAATGGCTAAAAGAAAAAGCCGAGTCAAATAAAAAAGCTCAGGAAGATTTAGCTAATCATATTCAATAACATTGCTAGTCATGCTTTTTAGTTAATACTCTTCGAAAATCTCTTCAAACCACGTCAGCGTCGCCTTGCCGTAGGTATGTTACTGACTTCGTCAGTTTCATCTACGACCTCAAAGCAGTGCTTTGAGCAGCCTGCGGCTAGCTTCCTAGTTTGCTCTTTGATTTTCATTGAGTATAAGCATAGTGACTGGTTTCAGAAAAAGGCCTTACCAGACGCTTTTGGTTCTGGTAGGGCCTTTTCTTTATTTTGTGATGAAGTAAGTGGAGTGGATAGGGATATAGATACCTAGAATGACTTGTTTTATGTTTTTGAATGGGAATCGATTAAAATTTATAAATCTGTATAAGGGATTAGTGACAAAACGATAGCAAATAAGGTAAATTTCTATATATTTTAATTAAAGTAAAAATTAGGCTAAAAGTGGACGGGGGGGGGATTTTATGCTATAATGTACGTATATTCTTATCACCTAAAGTAGATATATTATAATAAAGTTTTATTGTAGTGCATCAGCTTTTTGAATAAGAAGCAATAAAAATAAAAAATGGAGATCAAAGAATGAAGTATAAGAGAACGCAGAAACGCTCCAAGCAAATGTGGCAGCGTGTGGAAAAATTTTCGATTAGAAAGTTTAGCTTTGGAGCAGCATCGTGTTTGATTGGGGCTATTACTGTACTTGGCTCATCATATCAAATAGCTAAAGCGGACGGGATAACATCCTACGAAGCTAATGGTAATAAAGTGACCGCTTATGCTCATGGAGAAAGTGTGTATAAACTTAGAGGTACTTCAACAAGTATTTATAATGCTTTTCGTATGAACGTTGATACTTCCAAGTATACAAAAGAAAATCCAGTAGTTACTGTTACATTAACGTATAATGCTAAAGATAACTCGCATGAAGAAGCTCCGATATTTTGGAGTGGTCGACCATTTCATTGGTTCACTGTGCCAGAAGGAACAGAAGAATTAGGAAATGACTATGGACTTACACTAACAAACGGTAGTGGAGTTACTAATGAGTATACAAATTGGAGTAGTTGGGAAAGTAATTCACGTTTTATTCATAGTAAATATAAAGGTAATCCAGATGCATGGGAAAGATTTAATGAAACTACTGGAGAATGGCTGAGAAAAACACCTTTTGCAAGTTTAAATAGTGAATTTAATAAGTTTTTAGGGGATTATAACAATCGTTGGTATGACAATAGTAATATGCCTACTCAAGATATCATGCATGACCTTCGTGCTAAGAGCCGAAGTATTTACGCTGATTGGGAAAAAAGAGCAGCTGGAACTGTAACGGTTACTTATACTACCAAGGTGAAAGATCCTGTAAACACTAAAGAGTTAACGATTGGTATGGGGGTCTATCAAGAATTAAATAGGCAACAATATGCTCGTGTTGGAACTGTTAAGCTTCCGGTATTGTATAAATTAAATGAAGTTTTTGAACCGAAGGTACCAGAACGTACAGGAGTAGTAGATAAAACAAAACTTACAGATGCTGAAGTAAATGATATTAAAGAAAAAATTTGGACAGTCAATGGCAATAATGAAAGTGAGCTTTTATCTACAAATAAATCGTTTAAAGATAATTTAAAAAACGGTAAAGATTCAATTACTATTGACAAAGCTACTGGTAATGCAACGATTACTTATAAGGATGACAGTACGGATACGATTGAAGGCTCTAAGTTGACTTATGAAAAACCAAAAGCATCAAAAAATGATACGGCTTCAACTGATTTAAAAACAGATGGAAGCTACAATGTTAAATACCACATTAAACCTGTAACAGTGGAAAATTATGATAAAATTAGTGAAGACGATAAAAGCAGAGCCTTGGACAACTTTTTAAGTGCCAATTTAACGGAAGCTGGGCAGAATTACTACAATAGTAATAAGGAAGTACGTAGGGGGGATCTTAAATCTGGGGTTAGTTTTAACTTGGATAGGTATGCTGGTAGACTTGAGTTCAATGAAAAAGGTGAATTAAAGATTATACGAAAAGTACGTGAACGCGTTTTAGCTATTGTACCTAAAGAACACTTGTATAAGAAAAAACAAGAACCTGCATTTGATGTTAACGCTGCACGTACTGAAGCTAAAAAGGTAATAGGTTCGTTGGATAATTTATATCCAAGCGAAAAAGCTGATTTTGTAACTAAAATAGATAAAGCAACAAACCGTGAAGGTATTGAAAAAGTACTAAATAATGCCCAATCAAAAGCTAATGAAAATGCTGTAGCATTAGCTAAAATGAAAAAGGCTGCTAATGATAAAATCAATGCGCTAGGTTATCTAACACCAGCTGAAAAAGATGCTGCAATTAACAAGATTAATTCTGCAACGATTAAACAAAATGATGCGGCTGTTGATAAAGCAGTCGGGACTAATAATCTAGATACTGACGCTAATCGTGACGCGACAAGAGCTCGTTTAAATAAAATTGTAGCTGAACTTGAGAAGAAAAATATTGAAAAAGCTAAAGAAGAAGCGATTAATAATATCAAGAACATTTCAGATGAGAACTTGCCAAAAGCTGAAAAAGATAAGTATATAGAGGACATAAAGAAAGCCGATAACGAGGAAACTATCTTAAATCTTGTAAAAGAAGCACAAAAAAAGCGTCAGATGCAGAAGCTGCTCGTAGAAAAGCAGAAGCCGATAAAGTTCGTCAGCAATATAAGGATATGATTGCTAATATTCCAGGTTTAACTGATGACGAGAAAAAACAATACGATGATGCAATCGATAAAGCAACTAGTACCGATGAAATGGCTGCTATCGTTGACTTTGCTAAATTATCAGGTGAGCGTAAAAAAGCTGTAGCTGAATTAGAAAAACTACAATACTTAAATAATAATCAAAAACAATCATTTAAAGATCGAGTAGAAAACAGCGCTAATAAAGAAGATATAGAAAATTATGTTTCACAAGCTAGACAATTAAATAGTAAAATGAAACGACTTCATGATTTAGCTGAAAAAGCAAAAACAATTAAACCAACGGTTAAATATACATCGGCTGCAACAGAGAAACAAACAGCCTTTGATAATGCGTTAGAAAAAGCAGAAAGTGTGCTAAATAAAGAAAATGGTGCTGATGAAACTATTACAACTGTGGGTAATTTATTTACTGCATTAGAGACAGCAATTAATAATTTACAACCTAATGGTGAAAAAGTAAAAGTTAATGCCGATAAATCAGCCTTACAAGCAGAGTATGATAAAAAGGATTCGGTTAAAAACTCACCAGCGTACACTAAAGAAAAAGATGAAGCGAAAAAACAAGCTTATGATAATGCATTAATAAAAGCTAAAAAAATATTAGATAATACTGATGCTACACAAGATGTAGTAGATAAAGCGTTAGAAGATTTAGAATCAGCTCGTTCATCACTAACTGGTAAGGCGGATGAATTTGAATTAACGAAGAAAGATGACAAACCAGTACCTATTTCTGTTGATCCAGTTATAGGAGCGACTAATTTATCTTCAGAAGATAAAAAGTTAGTTCAAGATAAGATAAACGGAATACCGACTGGAGCAATAGTAATCTATAAACCAATAGTAGCAAAAGCTGATAAAAAATATGTACCAGTAAAAGTTACACACGAAAATATTTCAAAAGAAATAGAAATAGAAATTGTTCAATCTGAAGCAGCGAAATCGCCATTAACAGAACCAGAAAAAGTAAAAGTAAATGATGTGAACAATCTATCTGAGGAAGAAAAAACAGCAGTAGAGAATGCGATTAAAGAAGCAAATCCAAGCTTAAAAACAAATCCTAATATAAAAGTAACTGTAGATGAAAAAGGAAAAGTAACGGTAACATATCCAGATACATCACATAACGAACTTACACCAGATAAGACTGTAGTAGAGAAAACAAAAGAGGAAAAAGTATTAGATGCTGCCAAAGAAAAAGCGAAATCAGACTTAATAGCTGCAGCTAACAAAGAAAAAGCAGAGATTGATGCAGACAAAAACTTAACAGATCAACAAAAAGCTGATAAGAAAACAGAAGTTGACAACGCTAAGAAAGCTGCAGAAGCAAATATCGATAAAGCGACAACACCAGAAGATGTAACAAAAGCAACAGAAGAAGGCAAGAAAGCAATCGATGCAGTGCACCAAACAGAGTTAGACAAAGCTAAAGAACAAGCAAAATCAGACTTAACGGCTGCAGCTAATAAAGAAAAAGAAGAGATTGATGCAGATACTAAGCTAAGCAAAGATGAAAAAGACAAAGCCAAAGCTAAAGTTGATGAAGTTAAGAAAGCAGCGGAAGACAAAATCGATAAAGCTGGAACAACTGACGAAGTAACAAAAGCAATAGAAGACGGTAAGAAAGCAATCGATGCAGTTCACAAAACAGATGCGGATAAATCAACTCCAACAATCACATCAGGAGAAGTACCAGTAAGCGTAGACCCATCTAAAGATAAAAAAGTAGCAGAAACAGACAAAAAAGCAATTACAGACGCAGTAGAAGTACCGAAAGACCAACCACAACCGACAGACAAACAAGTTAAAAATGACGGAGCAATCGTGGATGGAACAGGAGCGAATGCAGGTAAGAAAGTAGTTGTAGTAGAAGTTACATATCCAGATGGATCAAAAGATGAAATCGAAGTACCTGTGAGAAAAGAAAAAGACGCAGACAAAGCAACTCCGAAAGTGAAAGATGAAATTGCATCAGGAGAAGTGCCAGTAAGCGTAGACCCATCTAAAGATAAAAAAGTAGCAGAAGCAGACAAAAAAGCAATTACAGACGCAGTAGAAGTACCGAAAGGACAACCACAACCGACAGACAAACAAGTTAAAGATGACGGAGCAATCGTGGATGGAACAGGAGTGAATGCAGGTAAGAAAGTAGTTGTAGTAGAAGTTACATATCCAGATGGATCAAAAGACGAAATCGAAGTACCGGTGAGAAAAGCGACTGATAAGGAAAAAGCAAAAGCTGACTTAACAGACGCAGCTAACGCAGAAAAAGCCGAAATTGATGAAGACAATGCATTATCTAAAAAAGAAAAAGAAGCATTGAAGAAACAAGTTGATGAACTGAAAGCAAAACACGAAGAAAACATCAATAATGCAACTTCACCAGAAGCTATAGCGTCAGAAACAGAAAAAGGTAGACAAGAAATTGCTGCTGTTCATACTCCACAAGATATTACAGAAACAGCTAAGAGAAAGTTAACTCCACCAAAAGAAAAGGTTAAAGTTACAGATAGCAATCATTTAACAGATGAAGAGAAAGAAGCTGTTAAAAAAGCGATTGTGGCGACTAACCCTTCATTAGAAGAATCTGAAGTCTATGTGAGTGATAAGGGAGATGTAGCTTCTCCTAAAGGTTACTTGGAAGCAGAAAAAGTTGTTGTTCAAGCATTAAACAAACCAGCGACACCAGTCGTAGTAGCTGATCCAAATCATTTAACAAATGAAGAAAAGGAAAAAGTGAAAGATGCTGTAGCTAATGCAAATCCTGGTCTAAGCAAAGATGATATTACAGTCGATGATAAAGGTAATGTAACAACTAAAAATGGCGATAAATTACTTGCAAAAGATGTAGTAACTCCAGCCTTGAAGAAACCAACAACACCAGTTGTAGTTGGAAATCCTAATGCTTTAACAGAAAAAGAAAAAGAGGACATTAAGGATGCTGTCGCAGCTGCAAATCCAGGCTTAAACAAAGGTGATGTAACGGTAAATCCTGATGGCAGTGTCACAACTCCAAAAGGAAATCTACCAAAAGAAGATGTTGTAACGACAGTCTTAAATAAACCAAATAAACTTGTTGAAGTAGAAAATCCAAACAGCTTAACAGTTAAAGAAAAAGAAGCGGTTAAGAAAGCTGTTGTAGAGGCAAATCCAGGTTTAACTGAAGATAAAGTCAAAGTCGATGATCAAGGCAATGTGACAACACCACAAGGCAACTTACCGGCAAAAGATGTTGTAACTTCTAGCTTGAAGAAACCAACAACCCCAGTTGAAGTTGTCAACCCATCTAAACTGACAGACCCAGAAAAAGCTAAAGTTGTAGAAGAAATTATTAAAAACAACCCTGATTTAGCGGATAAAAAAGATAAAATTAACGTTGATGATCAAGGCAATGTTGAAACGCCAAAAGGCAACTTACCAGCAGAGGATGTAGTGACACCAGCCTTGAAGAAACCGACAAATCTTGTCCCTGTTAAAGATATCAATAACTTATCAGATGCAGAAAAAGACGCTGTTAAGGATGCTGTTGTAGCTGCAAATCCAGGCTTAAACAAGGACGATGTCAAGGTTGATGATCAAGGCAATGTTGAAACGCCAAGAGGTAATTTACTAGCAGGAGAAGTTGTAACTCCAGCCTTGAAGAAACCTGTGACACCTGTAGAAGTTAAAGATCCTAAAAACTTAACAGATGCAGAAAAAGACGCTGTTAAGGATGCTGTTGTAGCTGCAAATCCAGGCTTAAACAAGGATGATGTCAAGGTTGATGGTCAAGGCAATGTTGAAACACCACAAGGTAATTTACCAGCAAAAGATGTAGTAACACCAGCTTTGAAGAAACCTGTCACACCTGTAGGAGTTAAAGATTCGAATAACTTAACAGACAAAGAAAAAGAAGATGTTAAGAAAGCTATTGTTGAAGCAAATCCAGGCTTAAACAAGGACGATGTCAAGGTTGATGATCAAGGAAATGTTGAGACTCCAAACGGAAATCTACCAAAAGAAGATGTAGTAGTACAAACTGCTAAAGGGCAATCTACAAGTATCTTCAAACCAGAGTTAGACCTACAAACTGCTTTAGTATCCGGAAAAGCAACTGTTGAAAAAGGCAAAGACTTAACAGACGAAGAAATCCTAAAACAATTAGCACTTGCAGAAGGCTTAATACCGAAAGTTATCTCTAAACCATCTACAACAGAAACAGGCACTAAAGAAGCAGAGGTGGAAGTAACCCTAGCTGATGGTACTAAAGTAACTGTAAAAGTACCGGTTGAAGTAGTTGATTCCTTAGGCACAGCTGATAAAGATAATGATCTTGCAAAAGCGAAAGAAGATGCTAAAAAACAAGTAGAAGAAGCTGCTAAAGATAAAATCACTGAAATCAAGAAGGATCCAAGCTTAACTGAAGAGCAAAAACAAAAAGCTGAAGAAGCAATCAATAAAGCTAAAGATGAAGCTAACAAAGCTATTGACGAAGCATCATCAGCAGGAACAGCTAAACAAATTGCAGATCAAGCAAAAGAAAATATTGAAAAATATGATCCAAAAGCTGATACAGAAGTTAAGAAACCAGATGTAACAAACCTTGATGAAGAAAAAGCGAAAGCAAAAGCTGAAATACTGGAAGAAGCTCAAAAACGCATTGACGAAATCAAGAGCAATAAAGATTTATCAGACGAAGCGAAACAAAAAGCTATCGAAGAAATCAATAAGGCCAAAGATAAAGCGATTGAAGACATCAACAAAGGTCAATCTAAAGATGAAATCAACGCGGCGAAAGAAGCTGGTATTCATAAGATAAATGAAGTTCAACCAGATGGCTCTATTGCATCTAAATTCGAGCCGAAAGTTCCTGAAAATAAAGTGGAAGTGGGAAATCCAGCAAAACTTTCAGATGAAGAAAGAGAACAAGTTCGTCAAAACATCGAAGGTGCGAACACATTCCCAGATGGAACAACAGTAGAAGTTCAACCAGATGGAACAGCTGTAATCACATATAAAGATGGTTCAAGCGATACGATTTCTAAAGATAAATTAGTAGCGCCAGCTAACAAAGAGACAGGAACAATCGCGTCAAGAACCGAGCCAGTTATCCCAGGAAAAACACAAGTAGGAAACACTACTAAGTTAACACCAGAAGAACAAGCTGCGGTTAAAAAAGCGGTTGAGGAAGCGAACAACTTCCCAGTAGGAACTACGGTAGAAGTAAGACCTGATGGAACAGTAGTCATCACCTATCCAGATAAATCTGTAGATACAATAACAGGGGATAAACTTGTTGAAAAAGGAAGTAAACAAGGAACTCCAAAAGTTCAGACAGATGCAGAGAAGAACCCAGCGCAAGTTCCAGGAAACTTTGTACCTGTTGAAAATACTCACAACTTGACACAGATGGAGCAAGATACTGTAGCAGCTAAGGTTAAAGAAGCAAATCCAGTGGCGACAGATGTTAAGGTATCTAAAGATGGAACAGCAACGCTAACATATGGAGATGGTTCAGTAAACACAATTCCAGGAACCAGTCTAGTAGTAGCCAAAGATACTGACAATGAAGTTGCAACACAAGCTGCGCAAAACCCAGCTGTGGTGCCAGCAACTACAGAAGTTGGAAATGCTCATAGCTTAACACCTGAGGAACAAGCTGCAGTAACAGCTAAAGTACAAGCAGTCAACCCAGCGGCGACAGATGTTAAGGTATCTAAAGACGGAACAGCGACATTGACATACTCAGATGGTTCAGTCAATACAATTCCAGGAACCAGTCTAGTAGTTCAAAAAGAGGAAACTTCAACACAAGAGCAACCAACAATCGCAGAGAAGACAAAAGTAATCATTCCAGCTAACCCTACAAAAGTAGCAGAAGCTACAAGATTAACAGATGCAGAAAAAGAAGCTGTTAAAAAAGCTGTAGTAGATGCAAATGGATTCGGAAGCGATGTTAAAGTTGAAGTAGCTGGAGATGGCACAGCGACAATCGTCTTTAAAGATGGTTCAGCTATTACAATTCCAGGAAATCAATTGGTAGCACAAGATCCAAAAGCACAAGATAGCACTAAACCGACTGCTGAAAAATCAACTGTTAAAGCGCCTGCTCAAAGAGTAGATGTAAAAGATATAACTCATTTAACAGATGAAGAAAAAGAAAAAGTTAAGGTTGCTATTTTACAAGCAAATGGTTCAACATTAGACGGAGCGACAATCAATGTAGCTGGAGATGGTACAGCAACAATCACATTCCCAGATGGTTCAGTAGTGACGATTCTAGGGAAAGATACAGTTCAACAATCTGCCAAAGGTGAATCTGTAACTCAAGAAGCTACACCAGAGTATAAGCCAGAAACTACACCAGGTGGAGATAATGGAGGCAATACTGGAAGCTCAGATGCTAATGCGAATGCAGGCGGTGGTAGCCAGGCAGGCGGACAAGCTCACACAGGTTCACAAAAATCAGCTCAATCACAAGCTTCTAAGCAATTGGCTACTGAAAAAGAATCAGCTAAAAAGGTCATTGAAAAAGCTGCCAAGGACAAGCAGGATGAAATCAAAGGCGCACCGCTTTCTGATAAAGAAAAAGCAGAACTTTTAGCAAGAGTGGAAGCAGAAAAACAAGCATCTCTCAAAGAGATTGAAAATGCGAAAACTGTGGAAGATGTGAAGGAAGCAGAAACGATTGGAGTGCAAGCCATTGCCATGGTTACAGTTCCTAAGAGACCAGTGGCTCCTAATGCTGCTCCTCAGGCAACAAGTGCACCGCAAGCAACTGCAGGAACAATGCAAGATGTTACCTACCAGTCACCTGCTGGCAAACAACTACCTAACACAGGTTCAGCATCAAGTGCAGCACTTGCTAGTCTTGGTCTAGTGGCGGCAACCAGTGGTTTTGCTTTGCTAGGAAGAAAGGCTAGACGTAGAAAATAGGACAGCTAGAAAATTCTATTCTCTACTTAAAGTTAGGTTATAAGGGGGATTTGGAGAAATCATCAATCCTAGGGATGGGTGAGAGAAGTGAGAACCCAAGATAATCACACACTTTATACTCAATGAAAATCAAAGAGCAAACTAGGAAACTAGCCGTAGGCTGTACTTGAGTACGGCAAGGCGACGTTGACACGGTTTGAATTTGATTTTCGAAGAGTATTAGATGAATAGGGATGTTCTATCAATCTAGCCAATCTCTTCTGTCTCTAACTGTGAGACAGGAGATGGGCAATATCGAGCCAGAAAAGATAGCAGAATAGCTCTCTATGGAAGAGAGGAGGGAAACCGAAAATTGGGTGCCCCTCCTCTTTTTTGGTATAATAGAAGATAGAAAACGAGGTTAGAAGAGATGATTTTTGATACACATACACACTTAAATGTAGAAGAATTTGCAGGTCGTGAGGCAGAAGAAATTGCCTTGGCTGCTGAGATGGGTGTGACACAGATGAATATTGTTGGTTTTGATGAACCGACGATTGAGCGTGCTTTGGAGTTGGTAGATGAGTATGAGCAGCTCTATGCGACTATCGGTTGGCATCCGACAGAAGCTGGAACTTACACAGAGGAGATTGAAGCCTACTTGCTTGACAAGCTCAAGCATCCAAAGGTGGTTGCCTTGGGTGAGATTGGTTTGGATTATCATTGGATGACAGCACCAAAAGAGGTGCAGGAGCAGGTTTTTCGCCGTCAGATCCAGCTATCTAAGGACTTGAATTTGCCTTTTGTTGTCCATACCCGTGATGCGCTGGAAGATACCTATGAGATTATCAAGAGCGAGGGAGTTGGCCCTCGAGGTGGCATTATGCATTCTTTCTCAGGAACTCTTGAATGGGCAGAGAAGTTTGTTGAGCTTGGCATGACCATTTCCTTCTCAGGAGTGGTGACTTTTAAGAAGGCAACTGACATCCAAGAAGTAGCTAAAGAGTTACCTTTGGACAAGATTTTGGTGGAAACAGATGCGCCTTACCTAGCTCCTGTTCCTAAACGGGGTCGCGAAAACAAAACAGCCTATACTCGCTATGTAGTGGACTTTATCGCCGACTTGCGTGGTATGACGACAGAAGAGCTAGCGGTAGCAACGACTGCAAATGCAGAACGAATTTTTGGATTGGAAAGTTAATTATGAAAGAGAAAATTTCTCAAGTTATCGTGGTCGAAGGTCGCGATGATACGGCCAATCTCAAACGTTATTTCGAGGTAGAGACCTATGAGACTCGAGGTTCTGCCATCAATGACCAGGATATAGAGCGGATTCAGCGCCTGCACCAACGTCATGGAGTTATTGTCTTTACAGACCCAGATTTTAATGGGGAGCGGATTCGACGCATGATTATGACAGCCATTCCAACAGTTCAGCATGCCTTTCTCAAGCGAGATGAAGCTGTTCCTAAGTCCAAAACCAAGGGACGTTCTCTGGGAATTGAGCATGCCAGCTATGAAGACCTGAAAACGGCTCTAGCTCAGGTAACAGAACAATTTGAACATGAGAGTCAGTTTGACATCAGTCGTAGCGACTTGATTCGCCTTGGTTTTCTAGCAGGGGCAGACAGCCGTAAGCGACGAGAATATCTAGGAGAGGCTCTCCGAATTGGCTATTCCAACGGCAAGCAACTCCTCAAACGCCTAGAGTTGTTTGGGGTCACCTTGGCAGAAGTGGAAGAAACCATGAAATCTTATGAGAACAGCTAAGCAGACCCCAAATGTAAGGGGAATGTGTTACAATAGTAGTAACAGATAATAGAAAAGAGAATAGATGAGAATTGCAGATTATAGCGTGACCAAGGCGGTGCTGGAGCGTCACGGTTTTACTTTTAAAAAGTCCTTTGGGCAAAATTTCTTGACGGATACCAATATCCTACAAAAAATCGTGGATACAGCTGAGATTGACGGCCAGGTTAATGTTATCGAAATCGGGCCAGGGATTGGTGCCTTAACGGAGTTTCTGGCTGAGCGTGCAGCTCAAGTCATGGCTTTTGAGATTGACCACCGTTTGGTACCAATTTTGGCAGATACCTTGCGTGATTTTGATAATGTGACCGTGGTCAACGAGGACATTCTCAAGGTTGACTTGGCGCAACATATCCAGAATTTTAAAAATCCTGATCTGCCAATCAAGGTAGTGGCTAACTTACCCTACTACATCACGACGCCTATTCTCATGCACCTAATCGAGAGTGGGATTCCTTTTAGTGAGTTTGTGGTCATGATGCAAAAAGAGGTAGCGGACCGCATTTCCGCTCAACCAAATACCAAGGCATATGGTAGTTTGTCAATCGCTGTGCAGTATTACATGACTGCCAAGGTTGCCTTCATTGTACCTCGTACGGTCTTTGTGCCAGCACCAAACGTGGACTCTGCTATTTTGAAAATGGTGCGTCGTCCAGAACCAGCCGTAGTAGTAGAAGATGAGAACTTCTTCTTTAAGGTTTCCAAGGCAAGTTTCACCCATCGCCGCAAGACCTTATGGAATAACTTGACAGGCTACTTTGGCAAGACTGAAGAAGTTAAGGAAAAATTGACCAAGGCTTTGGACCAGGCAGGATTGTCACCAAGTGTACGTGGGGAAGCTCTCAGCTTGGCAGAGTTTGCTAGCCTAGCAGACGCACTTAAAGGGCAAGGACTCTAAGATGCAGGGACAAATCATTAAAGCCTTGGCTGGGTTCTACTATGTAGAGAGTGATGGCCAGGTCTATCAAACACGAGCGCGTGGAAATTTCCGTAAAAAAGGTCATACACCCTATGTTGGAGACTGGGTCGATTTTTCTGCAGAGGAAAATTCAGAAGGCTATATCCTCAAGATTCATGAACGGAAAAACAGTCTGGTCCGTCCGCCTATTGTCAATATTGACCAAGCTGTGGTGATCATGTCTGTCAAGGAACCTGATTTTAACAGCAATTTGCTGGATCGTTTCTTGGTTCTTTTAGAGCATAAGGGCATCCATCCCATCGTCTATATTTCTAAAATGGATTTGTTGGGAGACGGGGGAGAACTGGATTTTTATGAACAGACTTATGGTGATATCGGCTATGACTTTGTGACCAGTAAAGAGGAACTCCTTCCTTTGTTAACAGGCAAGGTTACAGTCTTTATGGGGCAGACAGGTGTTGGGAAATCAACTCTTCTCAATAAAATCGCACCAGATCTCAATCTTGAAACAGGAGAAATTTCAGACAGTCTGGGTCGCGGGCGCCACACTACTCGAGCAGTTAGTTTTTACAATCTTAATGGGGGTAAAATCGCAGATACACCAGGCTTTTCATCACTGGATTATGAAGTAACAACGGCTGAAGACCTCAATCAGGCTTTCCCAGAGATTGCTAGTGTCAGTCGAGACTGCAAATTCCGCACTTGTACCCATACACATGAGCCGTCTTGTGCTGTCAAGCCAGCTGTTGAAGAGGGTATCATTACCACCTTCCGTTTTGATAATTACCTGCAATTCCTCAGTGAGATTGAAAATCGCAGAGAAACTTATAAAAAAGTCAGCAAAAAAATTCCAAAATAAGGAGAAACCTATGTCTCAATACAAGATTGCTCCGTCAATTCTGGCAGCAGATTATGCCAACTTTGAACGTGAAATTAAACGCCTAGAAGCAACTGGGGCGGAGTATGCCCATATCGATATTATGGATGGTCATTTTGTACCGCAAATCAGTTTTGGTGCGGGTGTGGTCGAATCTCTTCGTCCTCATAGTAAGATGGTTTTCGACTGCCACTTGATGGTGTCAAATCCTGAGCATCATTTAGAGGACTTTGCGCGTGCAGGTGCAGATATCATCAGTATCCATGTGGAAGCAACGCCTCATATTCATGGTGCCCTCCAAAAGATTCGTTCACTCGGTGTCAAGCCTTCGGTTGTCATCAACCCTGGTACGCCTGTCGAGGCGATTAAGCACGTCCTTCACCTAGTTGACCAAGTCTTAGTCATGACAGTAAACCCTGGGTTTGGCGGACAAGCTTTTCTGCCTGAAACCATGGATAAGGTCCGTGAGTTGGTTGCCCTTCGTCAGGAAAAAGGTTTGAACTTTGAGATTGAAGTGGATGGTGGGATTGATGATAAAACGATTGCTCAAGCCAAAGAAGCTGGTGCGACCGTTTTTGTAGCAGGTTCCTATGTCTTTAAGGGAGATGTCAATGAGCGAGTACAAACTCTCAGAAAACAACTGGACTAGGGTTGCCGTTTTTGCTGGTGGAGACCGTGGTCATTATCGGACAGACTTCGATTGCTTTGTCGGTGTGGATCGAGGTTCGCTTTGGGTCTTGGAGGAAAAGCTGCCTCTTGCTCTAGCAGTTGGGGATTTTGATTCTGTTACTGCAGAAGAGCGTCAGTTGATTCAAAAACGTGCTCAGCATTTTGTCCAAGCCCGACCAGAAAAGGATGATACAGATCTGGAATTGGCTCTCTTGACTATTTTTGAGCAAAATCCTCAGGCTCAGGTCACTATTTTCGGTGCTTTGGGTGGCCGTATTGACCATATGTTGGCCAATGTCTTTCTGCCTAGCAATCCCAAGTTGGCGCCTTATATGCGGCAGATAGAAATTGAGGATGGGCAAAATTTGATTGCCTATTGTCCAGAAGGGACCAGTCAGCTAGAACCCCGCTCGGACTATGACTATCTAGCCTTTATGCCGGTTCGGGATAGCCAGCTGACTATTCTCGGAGCTAAGTATGAGTTGACAGAGGAGAATTTTTTCTTTAAAAAAGTGTACGCTTCTAACGAATATATAGATAGGGAAGTGTCAGTGACTTGCCCAGATGGCTATGTGGTCGTGCTGCATAGCAAGGACAGGAGGTAGGATGGAAAGTTTACTTGTTCTATTATTGATTGCCAACCTAGCTGGTCTCTTTCTGATTTGGCAAAGGCAGGATAAGCAGGAAAAACATCTGACCAAGAGCTTGGAGGATCAGGCAGATCACTTGTCAGACCAGTTGGATTACCGTTTTGAACAAGCCAGACAAGCCAGTCAGTTGGACCAAAAAGATTTGGAAGTGGCTGTTAGCGACCGTTTGCAAGAAGTGCGAATGGAATTGCACCAAGGTCTGACTCAGGTCCGTCAAGAAATGACAGATAATCTCTTGCAAACTAGAGATAAGACTGACCAACGCCTTCAAGCCCTGCAGGAATCCAATGAGCAACGTTTGGAACAAATGCGCCAGACAGTCGAGGAAAAACTAGAAAAGACCTTACAGACACGCTTGCAGGCTTCCTTTGAGACAGTTTCCAAACAACTGGAGTCAGTCAATCGTGGCCTTGGAGAAATGCAGACAGTTGCCCGCGATGTCGGCGCCCTCAACAAGGTTCTCTCTGGAACCAAGACGCGAGGGATTCTGGGAGAATTGCAACTGGGGCAAATCATCGAAGACATCATGACTCCTGCCCAGTATGAACGAGAATATGCAACGGTTGAAAACTCCAGTGAACGAGTGGAGTACGCTATCAAGTTACCTGGGCAAGGCGACCAGGAATATGTCTACTTACCAGTTGACTCCAAGTTTCCATTGGAAGATTATTACCGCTTGGAAGAAGCCTATGAAGCAGGTGACAAGGACGAAATCGAACGCTGTCGTAAGTCACTCTTAGCAAGCGTCAAGCGCTTTGCCAAGGATATCAAGAGCAAGTACATAGCACCGCCTCGGACGACCAATTTTGGAATCTTGTTTGTTCCGACAGAGGGACTTTACTCAGAAATCGTCCGCAATCCTGTCTTCTTTGATGACTTGAGACGGGAGGAGCAGATTATTGTCGCAGGGCCAAGTACCCTGTCAGCTCTCCTCAATTCCCTATCAGTTGGATTCAAAACTCTCAATATCCAAAAGAGTGCCGACCATATCAGTAAGACTCTTGCCAGTGTCAAGACCGAGTTTGGCAAGTTTGGTGGTATTCTGGTCAAGGCACAAAAGCATCTCCAACATGCCTCGGGCAATATTGATGAATTATTAAACCGTCGTACCACAGCTATCGAGCGTACGCTCCGTCACATTGAGTTGTCAGAAGGTGAGCCTGCGCTTGATCTACTCCATTTCCAAGAAAATGAGGAAGAATATGAAGATTAGTCACATGAAAAAAGATGAGCTATTTGAAGGCTTTTACCTAATCAAATCAGCTGACCTGAGACAAACTCGCGCTGGGAAAAATTACCTAGCTTTTACCTTCCAAGATGATAGTGGCGAGATTGATGGAAAGCTCTGGGATGCTCAACCTCATAACGTTGAGGCCTTTACTGCAGGTAAGGTTGTCCACATGAAAGGTCGCCGAGAAGTTTATAACAACACCCCTCAAGTCAATCAAATTACCCTCCGCTTGCCTCAACCTGGCGAACCCAATGATCCAGCTGATTTTAAGGTCAAGTCACCAGTTGATGTCAAGGAAATCCGTGACTACATGTCGCAAATGATTTTTAAAATTGAAAATCCTATCTGGCAACGGATTGTCCGAAATCTTTACACCAAGTATGATAAGGAATTCTATTCTTATCCAGCTGCCAAGACCAACCACCATGCCTTTGAAACGGGTTTGGCTTATCATACGGCAACCATGGTGCGTTTGGCAGATGCTATTAGCGAAGTCTATCCTCAGCTCAATAAGAGTCTGCTCTATGCTGGGATTATGCTGCATGACTTGGCTAAGGTCATCGAGTTGACGGGACCAGACCAGACCGAGTATACAGTGCGAGGTAATCTTCTTGGACATATCGCTCTGATTGATAGTGAAATTACCAAGACAGTTATGGAACTCGGCATTGATGATACCAAGGAAGAAGTCGTTTTGCTCCGCCATGTCATCCTCAGTCACCACGGCTTACTTGAGTATGGAAGCCCAGTCCGTCCACGCATTATGGAAGCAGAGATTATCCATATGATTGACAATCTGGATGCCAGCATGATGATGATGTCAACAGCTCTGGCTTTGGTGGATAAGGGAGAGATGACCAATAAAATCTTCGCTATGGATAATCGTTCCTTCTATAAACCAGATTTAGATTAATAATTTAAGAAAAATGAGCATTTTTTAGGATAAGAATGTTCGTTTTTTTATGTGAATATGGTATAATAAGTAAAAGACAAAAATGAATACTCTTCGAAAATCTCTTCAAACTAGGCTAGCATCGCCTTGTCGTATGTATATATGCAGGTATATTACAGGAATTGTCAGTTCTATCGACAATCTCAAAACAGTGTTTTGAACCACCAGCGACCAGCTTTCTAGTTTGCTTTTTTGATTTTTTGAATAAAAATGGAATAGGAAATAGAAATGAAATTAAGAAGAAGTGATCGGATGGTTGTCATTTCCAACTATTTGATTAATCATCCTTATAAACTAACTAGTCTCAATACTTTTGCTGAAAAGTATGAATCTGCTAAATCATCCATCTCAGAAGATATCGTGATTATCAAACGCGCCTTTGAGGAAATTGAAATTGGTCACATCCAGACAGTAACTGGTGCTGGCGGAGGTGTCATTTTCACACCATCAATCTCAAGCCATGATGCCAAGGAAATGGTTGAAGACTTGCGTGCCAAGTTGTCAGAAAGTGACCGTATCTTGCCAGGTGGCTATATCTACTTGTCAGATTTGCTTAGCACACCAGCTATCTTGAAAAATATTGGACGCATTATTGCCAAGAGCTTTATGGACCAAAAAATTGACGCGGTTATGACAGTAGCGACCAAGGGTGTGCCACTTGCAAATGCAGTTGCCAATGTCCTCAATGTTCCTTTTGTTATTGTGCGCCGTGACTTGAAAATTACCGAAGGTTCAACTGTCAGCGTCAACTATGTTTCAGGTTCAAGTGGTGACCGTATTGAAAAAATGTTCCTTTCAAAACGCAGTCTCAAGGCAGGAAGCCGTGTCTTGATTGTGGATGACTTCTTGAAAGGTGGCGGAACTGTCAACGGGATGATTAGTCTCTTGCGTGAGTTTGATTCAGAATTGGCTGGTGTAGCGGTCTTTGCGGACAATGCCCAAGAAGAACGTGAAAAGCAGTTTGATTACAAGTCACTCTTGAAGGTAACCAATATTGATGTCAAGAACCAAGCCATTGATGTTGAGGTTGGCAATATCTTTGACGAAGATAAATAAGAGATAGAACTAAAGGTTGGAACGATTGTCCCAGCCTTTCTTTGCAAATAGAATAGAAGGAAACTTATGAAAACACCATTTATCAATAAAGAAGAGTTAGAAGCGATTGTTGCCGAGTTCCCGACTCCCTTTCACTTGTATGATGAGAAGGGAATTCGTGAGAAGGCAAGAGCTGTTAACCAAGCCTTTTCGTGGAATAAGGGCTTTAAGGAATATTTTGCGGTTAAGGCTACTCCAACACCAGCTATTTTGAAAATTCTCCAAGAGGAAGGCTGTGGTGTGGACTGCTCTAGTTACGTAGAGCTTTTGATGAGCCATAAACTGAATTTCCCTGGTTCTGAGATTATGTTCTCTTCCAACAACACGCCAGACAAGGAATACGCCTATGCGCGTGAATTGGGTGCGACCATTAACTTGGATGCCTTTGAAGATATTGAACATCTGGAGAGAGCAGCAGGCATTCCAAAAATCATCTCATGTCGTTACAATCCTGGAGGCGTTTTTGAACTGGGGACAGACATTATGGACAATCCTGGAGAAGCCAAGTTTGGCATGACCAAGGACCAGCTCTTTGAAGCTTTTGCTATCTTGAAGGAAAAAGGAGCTAAGACCTTTGGGATTCACTCCTTCCTAGCGTCTAATACTGTGACCCATCTCTATTATCCAGAGTTGGCGCGTCAGCTTTTTGAATTGGCTGTTGAAATCAAGGAAAAGTTGGGCATTTCGCTAGACTTTATCAATCTTTCTGGCGGTATTGGTGTCAATTATCGTCCTGATCAGGAGCCAAATGATATTGCCTTGATTGGTGAGGGGGTTCGTAAGGTTTATGAAGAAGTTCTTACGCCAGCAGGTCTTGGTCAGGTTAAGATTTTCACCGAATTGGGTCGTTTTATGCTAGCCCCTCACGGTGCTTTGGTTACAAGAGTGACTCATAAGAAAGAAACCTACCGTACTTATCTGGGTGTGGATGCATCAGCAGTCAACCTCATGCGTCCAGCTATGTATGGAGCTTATCATCACATTACTAACGTGACCCATCCAGATGGACCAGCTGAAGTGGTAGATGTGGTCGGCTCACTCTGCGAAAACAATGATAAATTTGCAGTGAATCGCGAACTGCCTCATACAGAAATCGGTGATTTGCTGGTCATTCATGATACAGGTGCCCACGGATTTTCAATGGGCTACCAGTACAACGCCAAACTTCGTTCTGCGGAAATCCTCTATACCGAAGAAGGTAAAGCCCGTCAAATCCGCCGAGCAGAGTGCCCTGAGGACTATTTTGCAACCTTGTATGGTTTTGATTTTGAAGAATAAAATGAGAAGTAATTGAAAATGAAATTGAAAAACAGATTGCTTTCTAAAAAATAGGCAAAAATCTTGTTTTTCCTTCAAGTCATGATATAATAAAACTATAAAACGTTTTCAAGGAAGGTAACGATATGTCTGAAGAAACAATTGATTATGGACAAGTGACAGGAATGGTGCATTCGACAGAAAGCTTTGGGTCAGTAGATGGGCCTGGTATTCGCTTTATTGTCTTTTTGCAGGGCTGTCACATGCGTTGCCAGTATTGCCACAACCCAGACACTTGGGCTATGGAGTCCAATAAGTCACGTGAACGGACGGTAGATGATGTCTTGACAGAGGCCTTGCGCTACCGCGGTTTCTGGGGAAATAAGGGTGGGATTACAGTCAGTGGAGGAGAAGCCCTCTTGCAGATTGATTTCCTGATTGCCCTATTCACTAAGGCTAAGGAACAAGGAATCCACTGTACCTTGGATACCTGTGCGTTGCCTTTCCGTAATAAACCACGTTACCTTGAGAAGTTTGACAAACTCATGGCTGTCACTGACTTGGTTCTTTTGGATATCAAGGAAATCAACGAAGAACAGCACAAGATTGTTACTAGCCAAACCAATAAAAACATCCTGGCCTGTGCCCAGTATCTATCAGATATTGGAAAACCTGTCTGGATTCGCCACGTGCTAGTTCCAGGCTTGACAGACAGAGATGATGACTTGATTGAACTTGGGAAGTTTGTCAAGACCCTTAAAAATGTTGATAAGTTTGAAATTCTGCCTTATCACACCATGGGAGAATTCAAATGGCGTGAATTGGGAATTCCATATTCACTCGAAGGGGTTAAACCACCAACAGCAGATCGCGTCAAGAACGCTAAACAACTCATGGATACCGAAAGTTACCAAGACTATATGAAACGTGTACATGGATAAAAAGAAGCCTGATGGAAACATCGGGCTTTTGATACTCAATGAAAATCAAAGAGCAAACTAGGAAGCTAGCCGCAGGTTGCTCAAAGCACTGCTTTGAGGTTGTAGATAGAACTGACGAAGTTAGCTCAAAACACTGTTTTGAGGTTGTGAATAGAACTGACGAAGTCAGTAACCATACGTACGGCAAGGCGAAGCTGACGTGGTTTGAAGAGATTTTCGAAGAGTATGACTTGCAAAAAAGACTTAGCAAATCAGCTAAGCCTTTTTCTTCTTATCTCGAACGTTGTTTTCCAGCGTTGCGATTTTTGTGTTTTTTCTTGCTTGTGATAGCAGTTGGTTGTTCAGGGGTAACGTCTTTTCGTCCACTTGGTTTAGAGAAAGCACTTGCTTTTGGTGGATTCTTGGCCAGTTCTTCACGGACTTTTTTGCGAAGTTTTGGACGAACGATATAGTTGACGATAAACTGTTGGAGAATCATCATGAAGCCACCAACAACCCAATAAAGTGTGACACTAGCTGGTGAGATGAGGGAGAAGCCGGCAATCATGACTGGGCTCACGTAAGCCATTTTCTTGATTTGATCTCTTTGCGTTTCATCCTCTACTCCGTGAAGTGAAAGGAGTGATTGAAGATAGTAAAGGACACCAGCGCAGGCAGCCAAAATCATACTTGGAGAGCCTAGAGGAATGCCTAGGTAGCTTGCTTGAGCAACACCTTCAGTATGTTGGGCAGTAAAGTAGATAGCAGAGAAGAAAGGCATTTGAAGGAGGAGAGGGAAACATCCTACACCACCAAACATACTGATGCCATGCTCTTTTTGAGCAGCAAAGAGAGCTTGTTGGGCTTCGAGTTTTTCTTCTTGAGTAGTCGCTTCCTTGAGACGAGTTTGGTGTGGCTCAAGGACATGCTTGAGGGCGTTCATCTTTTCAGAGTGAAGCGTTGCCTTCCATGATTGGTAGATACCAAGTGGCAAGATAATCAAGCGCACGATAATGGTTACGATAATGATAGCGACACCAAAGCCTAGAGCTTTATCATTGGCGAAGTACTTGATAGCTTCAGCCATAGGCGCTCCGAAAGTATTCCAAATGACTCCTGTTGGCTGGCCTGTGGATTTATCAACATTGACACAGCCAGTCAAGACAAGCAACATAGCCACTCCCATAGCTGAGAGTGCAAAACGTTTAATAGATTTCACTGTTTTTATTCCTTCTTTAAAAATTATACCTTTCTATTCTACTGTTTTTTTACAAAATATACAATAGTTCTAGAGACCTAATTTGCGATTTTAAAGTCAGAGTAGGGAGGAAAGTTGCTCAGTTTGACATCTAAGTAGCTGACTTTTGAAAAAGGTGTGGGTCCTTTGCGGATTTCTTGGATAAATTTTGCCATGATAGCAGATGAGTCTGCTTGGGCTAAGATTTCCACTGTGCCATTGTCGTTATTCCACACTCGACCTGTGATGCCACCAATTTCAAGCGCCAGGCTGTAAACACCCCAACGAAAGCCGACTCCTTGCACCCTACCTTGGGCAATCATTCTAACCTTTTGCATACCAAACCCCTTTGATTGTGTTATAATATTTCTATGACTATTATAACCTCAAAAGCCAATTCTGTGGTAAAAAATGCCAAGAAATTACACCAAAAAAAATACCGCAAGTCTTCCTATTTGATTGAAGGCTGGCACTTGTTTGAAGAAGCTGTTCAAGCTGGAGTGACGATTGAGAAAATCTTTGCCCTAGAAAATTACCGAGATCAGTTAGTTGCTTTTCCGCAAACTGTCTGGGTTTCAGAGGATATTTTGCTAGATTTGGCAGATTCTCAGACTCCTCAGGGAATTGTTGCGGTGGTTCAAAAAGAAGAAGTAGTACAAGCTGATTTGAGTCAGGGCAAGTTCTTGTTTTTGGAAGATGTGCAAGATCCTGGTAATGTGGGAACGATCATTCGGACTGCGGATGCAGCAGGCTATACAGGAGTGATTGTTTCAGAAAAGTCGGCAGACATCTACAGTCTCAAGACTCTACGTTCCATGCAAGGCAGTCATTTTCATCTGCCTATTTACCGGATGTCTAGTCAAGCGCTTCTCGAGGAAGCTAAAAAGGCAGCTATCCCAGTGCTAGCAACAACCCTATCTAAAGATTCTGTTGATTACAGAGAACTGCCTCCTATAGAAAATTTTGTACTAGTCATGGGAAATGAGGGTCAAGGAATTAGTCCCCTTATGGCTGAAAGTGCAGACCAGTTGGTCCATATTAGCATGAAGGGGCAGGCGGAGAGTTTGAATGTTGCCATTGCAGCTGGTATTTTGATTTTCCATTTAAGCTAATTTTAACTTTTTTTGTTATAATCAAGGAAAGATGTTCATAGAAAAGGAGAAAAGGATGAATCACACTATTATACATGACCGTGCAGGTCTCAATCAATTTTACGCTAAGGTTTATGCCTTTGTTGGTCTAGGAATCGGACTATCTGCTTTGGTATCAGGCCTTATGTTGACGGTCTTTCAGTCTCAGTTGGTTTACTTTTTGATGCAGGGGCGTCTCTGGTTGACCATTGCTACTTTTGCGGAGTTGGCCTTGGTTTTCGTTGCCAGTAGCATGGCTTCAAGGAATAGTCCAGCTGCTCTTCCAGTATTTTTACTTTACTCTGTTTTAAACGGTTTTACACTCAGTTTTGTGGTGGCCTTCTATACTCCGGGTACAGTTTTATCTGCCTTTGTATCGAGCGCCCTTCTCTTCTTTGTCATGGCGGCAGTTGGTATCTTCACCAAGAAAGATTTGAGTGGCCTTGGTCGAGCGATGATGGCGGCTCTCATTGGTTTACTGATTGCTATGGTAGTCAATATTTTCTTGGCTAGTGGCTTCTTTGATTATATGATTAGCGTAGCCATGGTTTTGGTTTTCTCAGGGTTGATTGCTTGGGATAACCAAAAGATTCGCCTTGCTTATGAGCAATCACAAGGTCGTGTAGCGACAGGTTGGGTTGTGTCAATGGCTCTCAGTATCTATCTTGATTTTATCAATCTCTTCCTAAGTATTTTACGTATCTTCGGTCGTAATGACTAGAAGGTCCCTAACATCAGTGTTCGAAGGAGCACTGATTTTTTTCGTATTTGCTCTTTCCTTTTCTTGAAAATAGGTGTATAATGTTTTTAATTAATTTTTTGAGGAGTAGTTTATGAAGAAAAGTTTTATCCATCAACAAGAAGAGATTTCCTTTGTCAAAAACACTTTTACCCAGTATTTGAAAGATAAGTTAGAAGTTGTCGAAGTTCAAGGTCCTATTTTGAGCAGGGTCGGTGACGGGATGCAGGACAACTTATCAGGTGTGGAGAACGCCGTATCGGTCAAGGTTCTCCAAATCCCTGATGCTACTTATGAAGTGGTGCACTCCCTTGCTAAATGGAAACGCCATACCTTGGCTCGCTTTGGTTTTGGTGAAGGTGAAGGTCTTTTCGTCCACATGAAGGCCCTTCGTCCAGACGAA
The DNA here is from genome assembly GCF_037076355.1 of Streptococcus parapneumoniae. Lineage (NCBI taxonomy): Bacteria > Bacillati > Bacillota > Bacilli > Lactobacillales > Streptococcaceae > Streptococcus > Streptococcus parapneumoniae. The sequence goes on from NZ_AP026968.1 coordinate 300,473, forward strand.
GACTCGTTGGATGCGACCCACTCTGTTTATGTTGACCAGTGGGACTGGGAGAAGGTTATCCCAAATGGTAAGCGTAACATCGCTTATCTAAAAGAAACAGTTGAGAAGATTTATAAGGCCATTCGTTTGACAGAACTAGCTGTTGAAGCCCGCTATGACATTGAGTCTATCTTGCCAAAACAAATCACCTTTATCCACACAGAAGAGTTGGTAGAACGCTACCCAGACTTGACACCGAAAGAACGTGAAAATGCTATTTGTAAAGAATTTGGAGCCGTCTTTTTGATTGGTATCGGTGGCGAGTTGCCAGATGGTAAACCGCATGATGGGCGTGCACCAGACTACGATGACTGGACAAGCGAGTCTGAAAATGGCTACAAGGGTCTAAATGGTGATATTCTTGTTTGGAATGAGTCTTTAGGTGGAGCCTTTGAGTTGTCTTCTATGGGGATTCGTGTAGATGAAGAAACGCTTCGCCGTCAGGTCGCCATCACAGGTGATGAAGACCGTTTAGAATTGGAATGGCACAAGTCTTTGTTGAACGGCCTATTCCCATTGACAATCGGTGGAGGAATTGGACAATCTCGGATGGCCATGTTCCTACTTCGCAAGAAACACATCGGAGAAGTGCAAACAAGTGTTTGGCCTCAAGAAGTCCGCGATACTTACGAAAATATTTTGTAGAGAATCGAACCGCAAGGTTCGGTTTTCTTTCTCTTTTCGCCCATAATTTGGTATAATAAACGGTATGAAAATCGTATCAGGAATCTATGGGGGACGTCCCCTCAAGACACTAGAAGGAAAGACGACAAGACCTACTTCGGATAAGGTTAGGGGAGCCATTTTTAACATGATTGGTCCCTACTTTGAAGGGGGACGAGTCTTGGACCTTTATGCAGGTAGTGGTGGTTTATCTATCGAGGCAGTATCGCGTGGCATGTCCAGCGCTGTTTTGGTGGAACGAGACCGTAAGGCTCAGGCTATCGTAGCTGAAAATATTCAGATGACCAAGGAAGTTGGAAAATTTCAACTCCTCAAGATGGATGCAGAAAGGGCATTGGAACAGGTATCTGGGGAATTTGACCTCATTTTCTTAGACCCTCCTTATGCCAAGGAACAAATCGTAGCAGATATTGAAAAAATGGCTGAGAGAGAGCTTTTTTCTGAAGATGTCATGGTCGTGTGTGAGACGGATAAGGCCGTTGAGCTTCCAGAAGAAATTGCCTGCCTGGGCATCTGGAAGGAAAAAATTTATGGAATTAGTAAGGTGACGGTCTATGTCAGATAAGATTGGCTTATTCACAGGCTCATTTGATCCGATGACAAATGGGCATCTGGATATCATTGAACGGGCGAGCAGACTCTTTGATAAGCTTTATGTCGGTATTTTTTTTAATCCCCACAAACAAGGATTTCTCCCTATCGAAAATCGTAAACGGGGGCTAGAAGAGGCTTTGAAACATTTAGAAAATGTTGAAGTCGTGTCTTCTCATGATGAATTGGTGGTTGATGTTGCGAAAAGACTGGGGGCTACTTGTCTAGTGCGGGGTTTGAGGAATGCGTCGGATTTGCAATACGAAGCCAGTTTTGATTACTACAACCATCAACTGTCTCCTGATATAGAGACTATTTATTTACATAGTCGACCTGAACATCTCTATATCAGTTCATCAGGCGTTAGAGAGCTTTTGAAATTTGGTCAGGATATTGCTTGCTATGTTCCCGAGAGTATTTTGGAGGAAATAAGAAATGAAAAAAAAGATTAGATGGCCCTTATATGTCATTGCGGCCTTAATTGTGACTTTCTTGGCATTTGTAGTGCCCTTGCCCTACTATATAGAAGTTCCAGGTGGTTCGGAAGATATTCGCCAAGTCCTTAAAGTAAATGACACAGAAGATAAGGAAGCTGGGGCCTATCAATTCGTTACGGTTGGTGTCCAGCACGCTACTTTAGCCCATATGATTTATGCATGGTTGACGCCTTTTACAGATATTCGTAGTGCCCAAGAGACTACAGGTGGCTCTTCCGATGTTGAATTTATGCGAATCAATCAATTTTACATGCAAACATCGCAAAATATGGCCAAATATCAAGGGTTAAAAACAGCTGGTAAAGATATCGAACTCAAATACCTTGGGGTTTATGTCTTGACTGTAACGGATAATTCGACCTTTAAAGGGATTCTCAACATCTCTGATACAGTTACAGCAGTCAATGATCAGACCTTTGATAGTTCCAAAGATTTGATTGATTACGTCAATTCTCAAAAACTAGGGGACTCCGTCAAGGTCACCTATGAAGAGGATGGGCAAACCAAGTCTGCAGAAGGAAAAATCATTACTCTAGAAAATGGCAAAAATGGGATTGGAATCGGTTTGATTGACCGTACAGAAGTGACCAGTGATGTCCCAATTCGCTTTTCAACAGCTGGTATCGGTGGTCCAAGTGCAGGTCTCATGTTTAGTCTAGCTATCTATACTCAAATAGCTCACCCAGGTCTTCGTAATGGTCGTATTGTTGCTGGTACAGGTACCATTGACCGTGATGGGAATGTGGGGGACATTGGTGGTATTGACAAGAAAGTTGTAGCTTCGGCTAGAGCAGGTGCCGCTATTTTCTTTGCTCCTGATAACCCAGTTAGCGAAGAAGAACAAAAGGCGCATCCGGACGCGAAAAACAACTACCAAACAGCCCTAGAAGCGGCTAAAACAATCAAGACGGATATGAAAATCGTGCCCGTTAAAACCCTACAAGATGCGATTGATTACTTGAAAAACAATCCCTAGATTTTGAGGGGGATTTCCAAACTAGCGCGCAAACAGAGAAGATGGTATAATAGTCAAATGGTTCAATTATTATTCACTCTAAGCAGTCACATGCTCTTTATTTATGTGAGTTTTTACCTTTTAAAGGATCTTGTTAGATGGGAAAAGGTTTTAAAAGTGACAGATGAGAATACAAGAAAAGTTCGTTTATTAGTAGCCTTTTTCAGCATTGTCATGGGCTACATCCTGAGTTCTTTCTTTATCAGCCTATATCAGTTGTGGCAAGAAGCGCTTAGAGGATTATTATAAAATCAAGAGTAAAGGAAACGAGTATGGACAAAATTGTGGTTCAAGGTGGCGATAATCGTCTGGTAGGAAGTGTAACCATCGAAGGAGCAAAGAATGCAGTCTTGCCCTTGTTGGCAGCGACTATTCTAGCAAGTGAAGGAAAGACAGTCTTACAGAATGTACCGATCTTGTCGGATGTCTTTATTATGAATCAGGTAGTTGGTGGTTTGAATGCCAAGGTTGACTTTGATGAGGAAGCCCATCTTGTTGAGGTGGATGCTACTGGCGACATCACTGAGGAAGCCCCTTATAAGTATGTCAGCAAGATGCGCGCCTCCATAGTTGTCTTAGGGCCAATCCTTGCCCGTGTGGGTCATGCCAAGGTATCCATGCCAGGTGGTTGTACGATTGGTAGTCGCCCTATCGATCTTCATTTGAAAGGTCTGGAAGCTATGGGGGCTAAGATTAGCCAGACTGCTGGTTATATCGAAGCTAAGGCAGATCACTTACATGGTGCCCATATCTATATGGATTTTCCAAGTGTTGGTGCTACGCAGAACTTGATGATGGCTGCAACCCTAGCTGATGGGGTGACAGTGATTGAAAATGCTGCGCGTGAGCCTGAGATTGTGGACCTAGCCATTCTCCTCAATGAAATGGGAGCCAAGGTCAAAGGTGCTGGTACAGAGACTATTACCATTACTGGTGTTGAGAAACTTCATGGTACGACTCACAATGTAGTCCAAGACCGTATCGAAGCAGGAACCTTTATGGTAGCTGCTGCCATGACTGGTGGTGATGTCTTGATTAAAGACGCTGTTTGGGAGCACAACCGTCCCTTGATTGCTAAATTGCTTGAAATGGGAGTGGGAGTGACGGAGGAGACTGAAGGCATTCGCGTTCGCTCTCAACTAGAAAATCTAAAAGCTGTCCATGTAAAAACTTTGCCCCACCCAGGATTTCCAACGGATATGCAGGCTCAATTTACAGCCTTGATGACAGTTGCAAAAGGCGAATCAACCATGGTGGAGACAGTTTTCGAAAATCGTTTCCAACACCTAGAAGAAATGCGTCGTATGGGCTTACACTCGGAGATTATCCGTGATACAGCTCGTATTGTTGGTGGACAAGCTTTGCAGGGAGCAGAAGTTCTTTCAACTGACCTTCGTGCCAGTGCAGCCTTGATTTTGACAGGTTTGGTAGCACAGGGAGAAACTGTGGTTGGTAAATTGGTTCACTTGGATAGAGGTTACTACCGTTTCCATGTGAAGTTGGCACAGCTAGGTGCTAAGATTCAGCGGATTGAGGCAAATGATGAAGATGAATAAGAAATCAAGCTACGTAGTCAAGCGTTTACTTTTAGTCATTTTGGTACTGGTTTTAGGGCTTCTAGCCCTAGGAATCGGTCTAATGGTCGGCTATGGAATTTTGGGCAAGGGTCAAGATCCATGGGCCATCCTGTCTCCAGCAAAATGGCAGGAATTGATTCATAAATTTACAGGAAATTAGGCTGGGAGACCAGCCTTTTTATAAAGATAAGGAGAAATATGAACAAAAAAACAAGACAGACACTGATTGGCTTGCTAGTGTTATTGCTCTTATCTGCGGGGAGCTATTATATTAAGCAGAATGAACTAGGCAATCAGGCTGCTAAGACAAAAATAAGTCAGAAAAGTCAATCACCAGACGCGCCTAGTCAAGAATTGGCAGAAAGTGTCTTAACAGACGCAGTCAAAAGCCAAATAAAAGGGAGTCTGGAGTGGAACGGGGCTGGTGCTTTTATCGTCAATGGTAATAAAACAAACCTAAATGCCAAGGTTTCAAGTAAGCCCTACGCTGATAATAAGACAAAGACAGTAGGAAAGGAAACTGTTCCAACCGTAGCTAATGCCCTCTTGTCTAAGGCTACTCGTCAGTACAAGAATCGTGAAGAAACTGGGAATGGTTCAACTTCTTGGACTCCTCCAGGTTGGCATCAGGTCAAGAATCTAAAGGGCTCTTATACCCATGCAGTCGATAGAGGTCATTTGTTAGGCTATGCCTTAATCGGTGGTTTGGATGGTTTTGATGCCTCAACAAGCAATCCTAAAAACATTGCTGTTCAGACAGCCTGGGCAAATCAGGCGCAGGCCGAGGATTCGACTGGTCAAAACTACTATGAAAGCAAGGTGCGTAAAGCCTTGGACCAAAACAAGCGTGTCCGTTACCGTGTAACTCTTTATTATGCTTCAAACGAGGATTTAGTTCCCTCAGCTTCACAGATTGAAGCCAAGTCTTCAGACGGAGAATTGGAATTTAATGTCCTAGTTCCCAATGTTCAAAAAGGGCTTCAACTGGATTACCGAACTGGAGAAGTCACTGTTACTCAGTAAAATACAAAATAAACTCCTATGTCACTTATGGATGTAGGAGTTCTTTTTTCTAGTTTAAGCAGGGATAGAATAGGTACTAAGAAAAAATAATATGTACTGAGCTAATTTTTGTGATATAATAAGTGACAAGATACTATTTTAGGAGAAGAACTATGGAAGACCCAAGTAGTCAGAATTTGTTGCTACAATTTGTTTTATTGTTTATCTTGACGGTATTAAATGCCTTTTTCTCAGCCACAGAAATGGCCATGGTTTCTCTTAATCGTGCGCGGGTTGAACAAAAGGCGGAAGAAGGAGACAGACGCTACATCCGCCTGCTGAAGGTACTAGAAAATCCTAACCACTTTTTATCAACCATTCAGGTAGGAATCACCCTGATTACAATCTTATCAGGGGCGAGTTTAGCTGATACTCTAGGACGTGTGATTGCCTCTTGGCTTGGGAATGGCGAAACAGCACAAGCCGTGGCAACTTTTCTATCCTTGGCATTTTTGACCTATATTTCCATCGTTTTTGGGGAATTATATCCTAAGAGAATCGCTCTTAATCTAAAGGATGCCTTGGCAATTCGTACAGCGCCGGTTATCATTGGGATCGGAAAACTAGTCAGTCCTTTTGTTTGGCTTTTAGCTGCTTCGACCAATTTCTTGAGCCATTTGACTCCTATGTCATTCGATGATGCGGATGAAAAGATGACCCGTGATGAAATTGCCTATATGCTGACAAATAGTGAAGAAACATTGGATGCTGATGAGATTGAGATGCTACAAGGTGTCTTTTCGCTCGATGAACTGATGGCACGAGAGGTTATGGTTCCTCGAACGGATGCCTTTATGGTGGATATTCAGGATGATAGTCAAGCCATTATCCAAAGTATTTTAAAACAAAATTATTCTCGTATCCCGGTTTATGATGGGGATAAGGACAATGTAATTGGAATCATTCACACCAAGAGTCTCCTTAAGGCTGGTTTTGTGGACGGTTTTGATAATATTGTTTGGAAGAAAATCTTACAAGATCCACTTTTTGTACCTGAAACTATTTTTGTGGATGACTTGCTAAAAGAATTGCGAAACACTCAAAGACAAATGGCAATCTTGCTGGATGAATACGGTGGGATGGCTGGTTTGCTAACCTTGGAAGACCTTTTAGAGGAAATTGTTGGTGAAATCGATGATGAAACGGACAAAGCAGCAATAGATGTTCATCAGATTGGCGAGGATACCTATATTGTTCAAGGAACTATGACCCTCAATGATTTCAATAATTACTTTGATGTTGAACTGGAAAGTGATGACGTTGATACCATCGCTGGTTATTATTTGACAGGAATTGGAACCATTCCAACGACTGAGAAACTCAGTCATGAATTGGTCAGCCAAAACAAACAGCTTATCTTAACCAATGATAAAGTGAAGAATGGACGTGTTACCAAGGTAAAGGTCCAAATTACCGAAGTCGAAATAGAAGAAGAAACAGAGTAAACTAGAGGCTTTTGTCACCAGGCGTGACGAAGCTTTTTTCAGTTTCAAAGGTTCTTTAATGACTTTATAGCAAAGAGCACGAGAGACTGGAGTCTATTTCGGTTAATTCATAGGGAAGTCGTATTCTGGGAAAACTCAGCCCCAAACTTGCCCCAAAACTATCCGTATTTATCAGAAGAAAAAATAAAAAAAGCCCTTCAAATTGGGCTTTCTGTTCATTTGAAACCTGATAAATCAAGTTATAGAAGGCGGTAGACGGATTTGAACCGACGATCAAGCTTTTGCAGAGCCGTGCCTTACCACTTGGCTATACCGCCTTAACGTTTCTTATTATACCTTGAAAATGATTTTCAGTCAATAGCTTTTTCAGTTTTTTGTACTATAGTGTGATTCGAATGTGATGCTAAGTTTTCTATGGGAAAAAGATTACCAAAAATCTACTGAATCCCCTTGAAAAATCTAGCTAAATAGGGTATAATGTAAATAATCATTTGTCGTAGGTTTTGTCTGAAATATTGTCCAGACAAGGCTCACAGCAGTTAAATCTTCTGAAAAAGTCAGATTTAGCTGCTCTTTTTGTGCTTTTTTTCAGGATTTCGAGTATTTGTAACACAGACTTAAAGATTCTGAAAATTCGTCAAGAGGACACGGTGATAGGGGTTTTACAACCATATGACGATTAGAAAAGCCTGATTGATAGGCTTGGAACTTATTTACAAAGGAGAATCATCTTGGCAGGACATGACGTTCAATACGGGAAACATCGTACCCGTCGTAGTTTTTCAAGAATCAAAGAAGTTCTTGACTTACCAAATTTGATTGAAATTCAAACTGACTCATTCAAAGATTTCCTAGACCATGGTCTGAAGGAAGTGTTTGAAGATGTATTGCCAATTTCAAACTTCACAGACACAATGGAGTTGGAATTTGTTGGATATGAAATCAAGGAACCAAAATACACGCTAGAAGAAGCTCGTATCCACGATGCTAGCTACTCAGCACCAATTTTTGTAACCTTCCGCTTGATCAATAAAGAAACAGGCGAAATCAAGACCCAAGAAGTTTTCTTTGGTGATTTCCCAATCATGACAGAAATGGGTACCTTCATCATCAATGGTGGTGAACGTATCATCGTATCTCAGTTGGTGCGCTCACCAGGTGTTTACTTTAACGATAAAGTTGATAAAAACGGTAAAGTGGGCTACGGTTCAACGGTTATCCCTAACCGTGGAGCTTGGTTGGAACTTGAAAGCGACTCAAAAGACATCGCCTATACTCGTATCGACCGTACTCGTAAGATTCCATTTACAACCTTGGTTCGTGCCCTTGGTTTCTCAGGCGATGATGAAATCTTTGATATCTTTGGTGATAGCGAATTGGTTCGCAACACTGTTGAAAAAGATATCCACAAGAACCCAATGGATTCTCGTACAGACGAAGCTTTGAAAGAAATCTACGAACGCCTTCGTCCAGGTGAACCTAAGACTGCTGAAAGCTCACGTAGCTTGCTTGTAGCTCGCTTCTTTGACCCACGTCGCTATGACTTAGCAGCAGTTGGTCGTTACAAGATCAATAAAAAACTCAATGTTAAAACACGTTTGCTCAACCAAACCATTGCTGAGCCATTGGTAGACCCTGAAACAGGAGAAATCTTGGTAGAAGCTGGTACAATCATGACTCGTAGCGTGATTGAAAGTATTGAAAGCCATTTGGATGGTGACTTGAACAAGATTGTTTACATTCCGAATGATGCAGCGGTTGTGACTGAGCCAGTTGTTCTTCAAAAATTCAAGGTTGTTGCACCAACTGATCCAGACCGTGTTGTAACCATCATTGGTAATGCTAATCCAGATGACAAGGTTCGTATCGTCACTCCTGCTGATATCCTTGCTGAGATGAGCTACTTCCTCAACTTGGCTGAGGGACTTGGCCGTGTAGATGATATCGACCACCTTGGAAACCGTCGTATTCGTGCGGTTGGTGAATTGCTTGCCAACCAAGTACGTCTTGGACTTTCTCGTATGGAACGTAATGTCCGTGAACGTATGTCTGTTCAAGATAACGAAGTCTTGACACCACAACAAATTATCAATATCCGTCCTGTAACAGCTGCGGTGAAAGAATTCTTTGGTTCATCACAGTTGTCACAGTTCATGGACCAACACAACCCACTTTCTGAGTTGTCTCACAAACGCCGTTTGTCAGCCTTAGGACCTGGTGGTTTGACTCGTGACCGTGCCGGATATGAAGTACGTGACGTGCACTACACTCACTATGGTCGTATGTGTCCTATCGAGACACCTGAAGGACCTAACATCGGTTTGATCAATAACTTGTCATCTTACGGACATTTGAACAAGTATGGTTTTGTTCAAACACCATACCGTAAGGTTGACCGTGAAACCGGCGTTGTTACAAACGAAATCGTTTGGTTGACAGCCGATGAAGAAGATGAATATACTGTAGCTCAGGCAAACTCTCGTCTGAATGAAGATGGAACCTTTGCTGAGAAGATTGTCATGGGACGTCACCAAGGGGTCAACCAAGAGTATCCAGCGAATGTTGTTGACTACATGGACGTATCACCAAAACAGGTAGTTGCCGTTGCGACAGCATGTATTCCTTTCTTGGAAAACGATGACTCCAACCGTGCCCTCATGGGAGCCAACATGCAACGTCAGGCTGTGCCATTGATCAATCCTCAGGCACCTTACGTTGGTACTGGTATGGAATACCAAGCAGCCCACGATTCAGGAGCTGCTGTGATTGCTCAGTATGATGGTAAAGTTACTTACGCAGATGCTGACAAGGTAGAAGTTCGTCGTGAAGATGGTTCATTGGACGTTTACCACATCCAAAAATTCCGTCGTTCAAACTCAGGTACCGCTTACAACCAACGTACGCTTGTTAAAGTTGGCGATGTCGTTGAAAAAGGCGATTTCATCGCTGACGGACCTTCTATGGAAAATGGAGAAATGGCGCTTGGACAAAACCCAATCGTTGCCTACATGACATGGGAAGGTTACAACTTCGAGGATGCCGTTATCATGAGCGAACGCTTGGTGAAAGACGATGTCTACACATCTGTTCACCTTGAAGAATACGAATCAGAAACACGCGATACAAAGCTTGGGCCTGAAGAAATTACTCGTGAAATTCCAAACGTTGGTGAAGATGCCCTTAAAGACCTTGACGAAATGGGTATTATCCGTATCGGTGCTGAGGTTAAAGAAGGTGATATCCTTGTAGGTAAAGTAACACCTAAGGGTGAGAAGGACCTTTCAGCTGAAGAACGTCTCTTGCACGCTATTTTCGGAGACAAGTCTCGTGAAGTGCGTGATACTTCTCTTCGTGTACCACACGGTGCCGATGGTGTCGTTCGTGATGTCAAGATCTTTACACGTGCAAATGGAGATGAGTTGCAATCAGGTGTTAACATGCTGGTTCGTGTCTACATCGCTCAAAAACGTAAGATCAAGGTCGGAGATAAGATGGCCGGACGTCACGGAAACAAAGGGGTTGTCTCTCGTATCGTTCCTGTAGAAGACATGCCTTATCTTCTAGATGGAACTCCAGTCGACATCATGTTGAACCCACTTGGGGTGCCATCACGTATGAATATCGGTCAGGTTATGGAGCTTCACCTTGGTATGGCAGCTCGTACTCTTGGTATTCACATCGCAACACCAGTCTTTGACGGAGCAAGTTCTGAAGACCTTTGGTCAACTGTTAAAGAAGCAGGTATGGATAGTGATGCTAAAACAATCCTTTACGATGGACGTACTGGTGAACCGTTTGATAACCGTGTGTCAGTTGGTGTCATGTACATGATCAAACTCCACCACATGGTCGATGATAAATTGCACGCTCGTTCAGTCGGACCTTACTCAACCGTTACTCAACAACCACTCGGAGGTAAAGCTCAGTTTGGTGGACAACGTTTCGGTGAGATGGAGGTTTGGGCTCTTGAAGCCTACGGTGCCTCAAATGTCCTTCAAGAAATCTTGACTTACAAGTCTGACGATATCAACGGACGTTTGAAAGCTTATGAAGCCATTACAAAAGGAAAACCAATTCCAAAACCAGGTGTTCCAGAATCCTTCCGAGTTCTTGTCAAAGAATTGCAATCTCTTGGTCTTGACATGCGTGTCCTAGACGAAGATGACCAAGAAGTGGAACTTCGTGACTTGGATGAAGGAATGGACGAAGATGTCATCCACGTAGATGACCTTGAAAAAGCCCGCGAAAAAGCAGCACAAGAGGCTAAAGCAGCCTTTGAAGCTGAAGAAGCTGAAAAAGCAACAAAAGCGGAAGCAACAGAAGAAGCTGCTGAACAAGAATAAGCAGTTCACTTAGAATAGAAAGGGAAGAAATAGTGGTTGATGTAAATCGTTTTAAAAGTATGCAAATAACCCTAGCTTCTCCAAGTAAAGTCCGTTCATGGTCTTATGGAGAAGTCAAAAAACCTGAAACAATCAATTACCGTACTTTGAAACCAGAACGTGAAGGACTCTTCGATGAAGTCATCTTTGGTCCTACAAAAGACTGGGAATGTGCTTGTGGTAAGTACAAACGCATTCGTTACAGAGGGATTGTTTGTGACCGCTGTGGGGTTGAAGTAACGCGTACAAAAGTTCGTCGTGAGCGTATGGGGCATATCGAATTGAAAGCTCCTGTATCTCACATCTGGTACTTCAAGGGGATTCCAAGTCGTATGGGCTTGACCCTTGATATGAGCCCTCGTGCCCTCGAGGAAGTTATCTACTTTGCGGCTTATGTGGTGATTGATCCTAAGGATACACCACTGGAGCACAAGTCTATCATGACAGAGCGCGAATACCGTGAGCGCTTGCGTGAATATGGTTATGGATCATTCGTTGCCAAGATGGGTGCCGAAGCCATCCAAGACCTTTTGAAACAAGTAGATCTTGAAAAAGAAATTGCTGAACTCAAAGAAGAGTTGAAAACAGCTACTGGACAAAAACGTGTCAAAGCTATCCGTCGTTTGGATGTTTTGGATGCCTTTTACAAGTCTGGAAACAAACCTGAATGGATGATTCTCAACATCCTTCCAGTTATTCCACCAGATCTTCGTCCAATGTTGCAGTTGGATGGTGGCCGTTTTGCCTCATCTGACTTGAATGACCTTTACCGTCGTGTTATCAACCGTAACAACCGTTTGGCTCGTTTGCTTGAGTTGAATGCACCAGGTATCATCGTTCAAAATGAGAAGCGTATGCTTCAAGAAGCGGTTGACGCTTTGATTGACAATGGTCGTCGTGGTCGTCCAATCACAGGACCAGGTAGCCGTCCGCTGAAATCATTGAGCCACATGCTTAAAGGTAAACAAGGACGTTTCCGTCAAAACTTGCTCGGTAAACGTGTTGACTTCTCAGGACGTTCCGTTATCGCCGTTGGTCCAACACTTAAGATGTACCAATGTGGTGTGCCACGTGAAATGGCGATCGAGCTCTTTAAACCATTCGTCATGCGTGAAATTGTCGCTCGTGACATCGTGCAAAACGTGAAAGCAGCTAAACGCTTGGTCGAACGTGGAGATGAGCGTATCTGGGATATTCTTGAAGAAGTGATCAAAGAACACCCAGTACTTTTGAACCGCGCACCGACCCTTCACCGTTTGGGTATCCAAGCCTTCGAGCCAGTCTTGATTGATGGTAAGGCCCTTCGCTTGCACCCGCTTGTCTGTGAAGCCTACAATGCCGACTTTGACGGGGACCAAATGGCCATCCACGTACCGCTTTCAGAAGAAGCCCAAGCAGAAGCTCGTATCTTGATGCTCGCTGCTGAGCACATCTTGAACCCGAAAGATGGTAAACCAGTTGTTACTCCATCTCAGGACATGGTTTTGGGTAACTACTACTTGACCATGGAAGAAGCTGGTCGTGAAGGTGAAGGAATGGTCTTCAAAGACCGTGACGAAGCGGTTATGGCTTACCGTAATGGTTATGTTCACCTTCACTCACGTGTTGGTATCGCAACAGACAGCCTCAACAAGCCTTGGACAGAAGAGCAAAAACACAAGGTATTGCTTACAACAGTTGGTAAAATCCTCTTCAACGACATCATGCCAGAGGGTCTACCATACTTGCAAGAACCAAACAATGCCAACTTGACAGAAGGCGTTCCAGCTAAATACTTCTTGCCACTTGGTGGAGATATCAAGGAAGCAATCAGCAATCTTGAACTTAACCCTCCATTCAAGAAGAAAAACCTTGGAAATATCATCGCTGAAATCTTCAAACGTTTCCGTACGACAGAAACTTCTGCCCTACTTGACCGCATGAAGAACCTCGGTTACCATCACTCAACTCTTGCAGGATTGACAGTGGGTATTGCCGATATCCCAGTCGTTGATGACAAGGCTGAAATCATTGAAGAATCACACAAACGTGTAGAACAAATCACAAAACAATTCCGTCGTGGTATGATTACAGACGACGAGCGTTACAATGCTGTTACAGCTGAATGGCGTGCTGCCCGTGAAAAACTTGAGAAACGCTTGATTGCCAACCAAGATCCTAAGAACCCAATCGTTATGATGATGGACTCTGGAGCCCGTGGTAACATCTCAAACTTCTCACAGCTTGCCGGTATGCGTGGTCTGATGGCTGCTCCGAACGGACGTATCATGGAATTGCCAATCCTTTCAAACTTCCGCGAAGGTTTGTCGGTATTGGAAATGTTCTTCTCAACTCACGGTGCGCGTAAAGGTATGACCGATACGGCCCTTAAGACAGCCGACTCAGGTTACTTGACTCGTCGTTTGGTTGACGTTGCCCAAGATGTTATCATCCGTGAGGACGACTGTGGAACTGACCGTGGTCTCTTGATCCGCTCTATCGCAGAAGGAAAAGAGATGATCGAGTCTCTCGAAGAGCGTCTCAATGGTCGTTACACTAAGAAAACTGTTAAACATCCAGAAACTGGTGCAGTTATCATTGGTCCAAATGAATTGATTACAGAAGACAAGGCGCGTGAAATTGTCAATGCTGGTGTGGAAGAAGTGACTATCCGCTCTGTATTTACATGTAACACTCGTCATGGTGTCTGCCGTCACTGTTACGGTATCAACTTGGCGACTGGTGATGCAGTTGAAGTTGGTGAAGCAGTTGGTACAATCGCTGCCCAATCTATCGGGGAACCTGGTACACAGCTTACAATGCGTACCTTCCACACGGGTGGGGTTGCCTCAAATACCGATATCACTCAGGGTCTTCCTCGTGTCCAAGAAATCTTTGAAGCCCGCAATCCTAAAGGGGAAGCGGTTATCACAGAGGTTAAAGGACAAGTTACCGCTATCGAAGAAGATGCATCAACTCGTACCAAGAAAGTCTTTGTTAAGGGTGAAACTGGCGAAGGTGAGTACGTCGTTCCATTTACAGCTCGTATGCGTGTAGAAGTTGGAGACCAAGTAGCGCGTGGTGCTGCTCTTACAGAAGGTTCTATCCAACCAAAACGTCTCCTTGCAGTCCGTGATGTCTTGTCAGTTGAAACTTACCTCCTCGGTGAAGTACAAAAAGTTTACCGTAGCCAAGGGGTAGAAATCGGTGACAAACACATCGAGGTAATGGTTCGTCAAATGATCCGTAAAGTCCGTGTCATGGATCCAGGAGATACAGACCTTCTCATGGGTACCCTTATGGATATCAATGACTTTACAGATGCTAACAAAGATGTCCTTATCGCAGGTGGAGTTCCAGCGACAGGTCGCCCAGTCCTTATGGGAATTACCAAAGCCTCACTTGAAACAAATAGTTTCTTGTCAGCGGCTTCCTTCCAGGAAACAACTCGTGTCCTTACAGATGCAGCTATCCGCGGCAAGAAAGACCATCTCCTTGGACTTAAAGAAAATGTTATCATCGGTAAGATCATCCCAGCAGGTACTGGTATGGCTCGCTACCGTAACCTTGAACCACATGCTATCAACGAAGAAGAATACCTTAATCCTCCAGTAGAGGAAGAAGGAAATGAAGAAACAACAGAAGTAGTTGTGGATACTGCCGTTGAAACTGTGGAAGAAACAGTAGAATAAGAGAGAATGAGAGAGCCCTCGGGTTCTCTTTCTCTTTTCTGAAAACTTTCTCCATTTTTCCATGAAATGTGGTAAAATAATACTCAATGAAAATCAAAGAGCAAACTAGGAAACTAGCCGCAGGTTGCTCAAAGCACTGCTTTGAGGTTGTAGATAGAACTGACGAAGTCAGCTCAAAGCACTGCTTTGAGGTTGTGGATAGAACTGACGAAGTCAGCTCAAAGCACTGCTTTGAGGTTGTGGATAGAACTGACGAAGTCAGCTCAAAGCACTGCTTTGAGGTTGTAGATAAGACTGACGAAGTCAGTAACATATACCTACGGCAAGGCGACGATGACGTGGTTTAAAGAGATTTTCGAAGAGTATAAAAGAAAGAAGCTGACAAAGGAGACAGGTATGGAACAAACATTTTTTATCATTAAACCAGACGGTGTAAAAAGAGGATTAGTAGGCGAAGTCTTGAAACGCATCGAACAACGTGGATTTACAATCGAAAAATTGGAGTTGCGTACACAGCTTTCAGAAGAGTTGATTGACCAGCACTATCAGGACTTGGTTGGTCAGAGTTTTTATCCACCGATTCGTGAATTTATGACTTCAGGCCCAGTTCTTGTGGGTGTCATTTCAGGTCCCGAAGTAATCGAAACTTGGCGGACTATGATGGGGGCAACTCGTCCAGAAGAAGCTTTACCAGGAACGATTCGAGGTGATTTTGCAAAAGCTGCTAGTGAAAACCAAGCTATTCAAAATGTTGTACATGGTTCAGATTCAGAAGAGTCAGCTAAGCGAGAAATTGCTCTTTGGTTTTAAGAGTGGATTGGCTCAATCAATTGGTTAAAAGCTCATTTGAATAGAAAGTATAGTCAATTAGTTTAAGACATGACGCATAATATCAAATTTTTTAGTTTTTGATATGGTGCGTTTTTTGATTAAGTGACTATTAGTTCGTCTCGCTCCGTTAGGTGCGAGACAAAAAAACACCCGCTATGCGGGTGCGCGTCGAAGGTTATACCAAAAAACTCCAAACGCGATACAATAAAGGTGTTCAAGCCAATTGTAAAGCGAAAGGAGAAAAATATGGCACAAAAGGTTCTTTTGTCCTGTTCTTGTTTCAATTGACTATATTTCTATACTTTTTCTTCCTTTCTCTGTGAAAACCGCAAGTTTTTCACACTTTTTCTCAATGATTTCAATACTGAAACAACATCTTTCCAGAACTTCAATAATTTCTTTTTGTGTTAAATCATTATTTAACTAAATCTTTGGAGGCAATACGTTTTCAAATCTACTTTTTACCATAGATTTTGAGCCTTCAACACAGATTACTAAGCCAAAAATGCTCTAAATTTTTGAAATTCTAATAAATCCCACTCAACTTCATCATCATCTTTGACTTTCACAATATCTCCCTCAAAATAACATGGAATAAAGATAGTTTTCTTTTGAAACGGTTGTAGGAGGAAAATCTCTCCTACACTATTATTGATTCATGATAATATTTCAGTAACTCATGGTGCAATTAAAAACAAGGATTTTTATTTCAGACGATCCATCGTGAACACTTCATCAGCCATCTCCCAAATTGCCGGATTATGTGTTGCGATAATGATTAGCCTATTATCATCTCGAAGAGATAGCAAAATCTCCATAATCAACTGAGAGGTTGCTGGGTCTATTGAAGCTGTTGGCTCATCTGCCAGAATAAAGGGTGGATTCTTTAAGATAACTTTTGCCAAGGCAACCCGTTGCGATTCTCCGCCCGATAACTCAAAGATGCGCTTATCTAGGTCAAGATAATCCAGGCCGACCTGTTCTAAAGCCTGCTTCTGCCTCAACCGCCGTTCCGCCCGACTCAACTTTTGACCAATGAGACCTAGCTTAAGGTTTTCTTCAATACTTTGGTTTTCAATTAAGCCAAAGTTCTGGAAGAGGTAGCCCAATTCGTGACGAAAAAAATCACTCGATTTATAATTGGCCAAGTCTTTACCTCGGTAAAAAATCGTCCCATCATAAGATTCTAATTTCCCAATCATGTTCATCAAGGTTGTTTTTCCGCTACCACTTGAACCAATTAAGGCATAGACTTTTCCAGCCTCAAATGTCATTGAAAGATTCGAAAATAACTCTCGTTCTCCAAAAGATTTACTCACCTGTTTAAGTTCAATCATATTAACCTCCCTTCAAAACAAGCATGGACATCTTGTTTTCTTTCTGCATTTGGACATGTAACTGTAAAAGAGATAGACCAGTAAAGAGTAACGAGACTAAGAAAGCAACTACTATCTCTACCATAAGAAATACACTCGCAACAAATCCCAGTAAAAACACACCCAGTTGAGCAAAGAGATAAGTGCGATGGATTTCTAAGAACCTGAGACCTGCAATGCGTTTGATAAAAATGGCACGTCTAAATTCTTCAAAGTAGAGCCTATTCATAGTGTTAAACAACAAAATTGAAGTTGCAATCCCAAGCACAGCTCCTGCTAGCATTACCCAACGTTCCCTCTGTATATTATCCAATAATGTGATGTAGTTGTGGTAACCTGTTTGCATTTCTGAGACCCAATTTTCAATGCCTTGTCTCTGGATAAGCTCCTGGGCATCAGACAATTGATTAAAGAGAACGTAGTTCTGTACTGCGTCTACCCAAAACAAAACGGACTGTGGACCAGTTGATTGGGGTGTTATAACAATGATGACTGGATCTTTCAAAAACTGCTGGTAAGAAATAGGGGTCGTATTATACACAAAACGATCCTGACCTGATTCCAAATAACCTACCGTAGCAGTCATTTGCTGTCGTTCATCTTGACTAGACATGCGACTGGTTAAGTCGTCTTCAAAAACAGATTTATAATGTTCTTCCTCTGAACGGAGGTGTTCAGGCAGCAATAAGACAAACTCCCCTACATCAAGGTGATTCATCTTTTGCTCAATAGTTGTATCTACAGGAATGTTTTGACGCTCCAAGTATTGCGGTGTGACGATAAGGACATTGCCATTCGGGCTGTAATCGTGCCATTCTGTAGAGGTTGTCAAGTTTTTGGAGGAAGCCATGCCATTTTGCAAAGTACGGTCAATTAACTGGTGTCTAGATAAGAAAGCCTTTTGTTCTGAAACAGCCAGATCCATCAATTGATACCAAGTTCTGAATTTCCTTTGAGCTTGTTCATCAAAACCAGGACTCGTTCCTTCACGGCTGATTGATAGGGTAATCAGTTGCCTTTCCTGGCTCCAAGCCTCTTGTCCAATCCGATGCTGTTGCCAGGCTTGGGAATACTTTAAGCTACTCCCTATTCCCAGCGTTACAATAATAATCGCTAATAGTTGACCGATTAAAATCAAATTAATGATTCCTCTGACAGGCACTTGCCCTTTTATAATCTGCATCAGGTGTATCTTTTTTATCCCAACTGCGAAGAGTTGAGCGAAAAACAGGGAGATCGACAACAAGATGAGATTATAACTGAGCAAGCCTGCTCCTATGGTCATTAGGGATTGCGTTGGAAGCGACAGAATTTTTTGCATAAGAATGGCGAGCACGCCAGCTAAACTGAAACCAACAGCTATCCCTTTCAAATCCTCACCAACTGGTCTAAGGAAAATGGACCACCGTTTCTCTCCTGAAATGAGACGAATGCCCGACGACCGTAATTGGCTAATTTGACTAATTAAAGTCAGTGCTCCAAAGGTTAAGATGAAAATCAATAGACTGATTAACTGAAATCCGTTACTAAAGATAGCCATTAACGTAGATAGTTTAGATAGAATTGTCAGGTGCATGTTAGTCAAGCCAAGTTGACTTAGCTCCTCCCTTAGCAAGTGAATATCTAGGTTTCCATCGAATACAAAATAGTTTGTTTCAACACTACTACTTTGAGCATCTTCTAGATTTTTTTCCTGTAGCCCATCAGGCAACTTTCCGTCTCCAAAGGTCGTATAAGAAAAAACTGTAGTACCTTCTGAGTTAGGATCTTGGTGTTGAATCGCAATAAAGCTATCTGTTTCTTCTGCTAGTTTTTCCAAGCGTGTAGCAACATGCTGAAAAGTTGTTTCAGGGGAAGAATCATGTACAACAACGTTGGGGTAATAATGGGAGACATATGTATCAGTCCAAATGGTAAATACCCAAACAAAGAACAAACTAGCAAGCAGGTTGGATATGAGTATAAATAATTTTTTCATAGTGCATTCCTTATTCTAAAACAGAGGGCAGAAATACCCCTGACCTCTATAAACTAACAAGCTTACTAAACTATTGATAAAAGAATCTTCTTCAATTATTCTTTACCATCCCGCATCAAATTTTTAACATATTATTCCTCCTCTGAATGAAATATTATGAAAATGAGCGAAATGCAACTACATATTTTAATTAGAAATCTCAGTCTGAATTATAGTATCCTATTTTTTCCTCCGTTCTAACTGCACGTTCCTTTCTACAGACAGAGACCTAATTTTATAAATCAATCTTAAATACTTTAGATTTTGTAACTCATCATTTTCAACAGTTGGTTAGCTATGAAAGCATTTTATCAAACATCTCCATTTGACTATATTTCTATACTTTTTCTTCCTTTCTCTGTGAAAATCGCAAGTTTTTCCCACCTTTTCTCAATACTGAAACAACATCTTTCCAGAACTTCAATAATTTCTTTTTGTGTTAAATCATTATTTAACTAAATCTTTGGAGGCAATACGTTTTCAAAGCTACTTTTTTACCATAGATTTTGAGCCTTCAACATATATTACTAAGCCAAAAATGCTCTAAATTTTTGAAATTCTAATAAATCTCACTCAACTTCATCATCATCTTTGACTTTCACAATATCTCCCTCAAAATAACATGGAATAAAGATAGTTTTCTTTTGAAATGGGTTCAGAAGTAACCGTATCAAGTGCTAATAATGGTTGAGTTAATTTACAAGAACCGACTCCAGTGAAATGATCCTATCACATTGCCGTGCTTGCTCCATGTTATGTGTAACAACTAAAATTGTTTTACCAAATTGATCTCTCAAAGTTCGAATCAAATCGAATGATTTTTGAGACATTTCAGGATCTAACGATCCGGTTGGTTCATCTGCTAGGACAATATCTCCGGGCTTTAAAATAGCTCTCACAATCGCAATTCTCTGCTGTTCACCTCCCGATAATTCATTGATTTTACTATTTAACCGATTTTGTAGACCAACAAATTCTAGCGTTTCCTTGATTCTCTGCTCTTTCTCCTGTCTAGAGAAATTTGAAAAAGTCATGGCAAGCATCAGGTTATCTTTCACACTAGATGTAGAAATGAGTGCATTGGATTGAAAAAGATAGTTGATGACATTCCTTCGATAATGAACTGCTGATTGCGAATTTACCTTAGGCAAAACTTTTCCGTTGATTAGGATTTTACCACTGTCAACAGTATCCAATAGTCCAATCATATTGAGGATAGTCGATTTTCCAGAACCAGAAGGTCCTACTAAAGCTACAAATTCATTTTCCTCAATATCAAAGCTTAAGTCTTTGAAAATTTCTCTTGAACCAAATTGTTTTGATACATTTTGTACTGAAATTCTAGACATGAGATTACTCCTTAAATGATTGTATGATACTCTCTCCTTCTTTACGGAACAAACTGAAGTAAAGAAGCATTATCTGAAAAGCAAATGTAGCTAGTGTCATGACTATTCCCAACTTAGAACCCACCAAGATAGAAACGATTAGTTCCATCACAGAAAAACTAATAATGAGAGAAACCACACCAATATATCTTTTCCATGGTGAGAATCCCATAAAGTATTGAACATACAATTTTTCTTCAAATAACAAGCGGTACATTAAGACAAAACTCCAGAAAATAGCCATCATCGTAATGATGATAATCGCTATAATCGTGCCGAAAAGATAAAATGTATAACTCAGATCTTTTTGAAGACCATTGATAAAGTTCTTGACAGTTGTAAAACTCAACCGATTATCCGTTAAATCTGGAAATTCTGTTTCTAAAACGGACACTACCTGTTCCATTGTTTCCCTATCACGAATCTTCAAAAGACCATTATAGCCGCTGACAACTAAGTTTGCCGACTCCATGAAATATAGATTCTCTGGTGTTGAGACAAAAATAACTGGATTCTCACTAGTTGTACCATAAGAAATGGAATCTGACCAAGTAAATATTGGTCGAGACGGTTGGTAAACCTTGAACATAAATTTCTGATTTTCTGTGAAATTAGTTTGTAAATCTCCCGGTTTTACAGTGACACTTTCCTGTAAATAAGCCTTCATCGCCTCAAGTTCTTCTGTATTGAGCGTGTTAGGTAGAAGATAAAGTCTAGTACCATTCCTCATCTCTAGCAACTCCTCATCACTTAGGGGAATACCTAACTCTTGCAGGTAATTATAGGAGAATTTCAAATACCAAAATGGTTTTTTAGGGACATGTTGGTATGTCCCATAGACTGCATCAAGGTACTCCTGATTAAGAAATTTTCCTTGGGCAATATAGACACCTGGAAGCTCAGATATACGCTGGTAAAAGTTATACATACTACGCTCAAGGGAATTTGTAGTTCCTGCATATGTACCTACATCATCTCCCTCAACAAAGCTGGAGATAACGTACATATCTTCAACATTTTTCCACTCCCTAGATACTTTCATATTCTCAATAAACTGATTCGTTGGAGCATCTAAAGAGTAACTGACTGCGATTAACAAACCAGCTACCAAGGTATAGAATAACAAGCAGGTTACCATTAAAGGCTTCATTGGTAATTGTTTATGAATTGCGGCTAATGGAGAAACCGAATAAACAATAATCGTTGGAATAATGAATATCAATAGTAGCAACAAGACTGAGAGGCTGACTCCAGCAAAAACTAGAATAAACGATGATAAACCAAAACTAGACCAGCCTGACAACAACCAACTACATAAAGAGATAATTGGAATAATGTAGATTGAAAATAGTAGAGAATTTTTGAAAAAAGCAGACCATAATTCTTTTCTACCCCATCCTAAAAGAATCAATGTTCCGAAATGTTTAAAGGATTGAAGAACACAGATTAAGAATAGGATCAGTAAAATGAGGGCATTTACTATGATGCTGATAGCAAGTGTTATTCCCCAAATTCCCTGATCAGTACTACTTCCAAAACTTTCTTTTGTCAAATCCTCAACAGAAATACCTGACATCTTTGAAAGACGTAACAGAAAGTTATCTCTTGAGACAGCATCGTGGAGACCATTGATATGGTATATCCCATTAACCGTATTAGTGTTTTGGAAAGTATAATCTAATCGTTCAATGACTACAGGTATGCTAAATAATAAATTTGGAAGCTCGTAAAGCATATTATTTGAGCCTTTGTCAAGTCCAATAGTCATACTATTATCACTATGAGATAATAAATCTGCAAATTGTTGTTGTGAGACTACTATTTTACCCGTACTTTCAAAATCTGAAAAACCAGCA
Source organism: Streptococcus parapneumoniae (assembly GCF_037076355.1). Classification (NCBI taxonomy): domain Bacteria; kingdom Bacillati; phylum Bacillota; class Bacilli; order Lactobacillales; family Streptococcaceae; genus Streptococcus; species Streptococcus parapneumoniae. Next base: position 322,904 of record NZ_AP026968.1, read on the forward strand.
GAGCTACCAAGGATGTCTATATAAATCCTATTTAGACCTTCTCCTGTATCACTACTTTCAGAACGTTTTGTCCATATGGACAAGTCACTCTGTTCTAAAAAATAATTAAATACATCTTGTGATTGCTCTTCTGTTAACTTCTGAAGATAAACTGTTACAGTTTCGGAATGATGATTATAACTCTGCCATGACTGCTGATACTGTAAACCTGCTAAAAAAATTGCTACCAGAGCAAGTAAGACACTCTGGATGGTAATCAAAAACAGGATTAAGTATCTCATTTTACCTAATAATATGTTTTTGTATGTCATAAGTACTTACCTACAATTCCAGTAACATTCAGCTGTACAGTTCCAATGAATTTAGAAACATGTGCTTCTACTCCAGGTGATTGCCAGCCTGAGAATGCCCCGTTAGCAGTTGATGAGTGTTCGTAAACACTAGACTGAACATTTGAATAGCTCCGAAGACCAGCAGTACGACCATAATTCCAATAAACTGCAGTACCTTTATACCAAACTGTTGCAGCTGAAACAATCGAACCACCTGCACCAGCTAAAGTCAGTGTAAGTAAAGATGTTGTAATTATTTTTTTTATGCTTTTCTTCATCGTAAAGCCCTCATTTCTTTCACTTAAAATCTAACAATAACAATGACTGCCTTTAGAAGTATCAACAAATCAAACCCTGCTACATTCGAATCACTTCTTTCTAATTAAAAATTAGATAAAACAGAAATACTATATAGTTAATAGTATTTTCATCATTTAATCAACTAATCAGCCTTCCCAACATCAAGACCATTGGACTTCTTTTGTGATTGCACTCGAATCTCCAATTGTTTATCCTTCTGAATAACTGTTGGTAAGGAATTGTGTTACTAAACGTAAAAACACCTAGTAATGCTAATATAGCTAATTTTTGAATTCCACGATTTTTTCATTCGTGAAACCCTTTTCTTTTTCGTTATCCTTATTTTAACAGATATATTTTATTTAGCCAAGCATTTTTATGTAATTTTTGACTTTTTTTTTTGTTTATTACCTTAAAGAATTATTTATTTCTTTAACTTGCTATTTTGAACTAAAAACTTTATAATGAAATTAAGCAAATAGGAAGGTTTATTATCTTTAATGAATACACTCGCAGAGAAATTCAGATTGAAAAGAAAAGAGTTGAGACTCTCCCAACAAACTCTTGCAGAAGGAATTTGTGAACAAAGCCAGATTAGTAAAATTGAGAGAGGGCATTTCATTCCCTCCGCAGACCTTTTGTTCAAACTCTCACAACGACTTGAAGTACCATTAGATTATTTTTTTAATGAACAAATTGAAATTAAATCTAACCTCTCTAATTTCAAGCAATTATCTGCTCGCCTATTGGATGATAGAAATTATGACGATTTAGAATATCTTTATAAAATAGAGGTTGAGCGAAGCACTTTTCTAACACTAGAAGACCGAACTTACCTTGAATGGATTAAAGCTATTATTGACTTCTATCAATATGACAGTAAGCGTGAGGCTATTTCTTCATTGGAAAATATATTATTAAAAGTCTCCTCAAATACTCTGATTTATTTAAAGGCATTGAATACTCTATCTAATTTCTATTCCTTAGTGGGTCGTGAACAAGAATATGAGGCAAACTACTCTCATTTGATGGAGTTATATCAGACAAAAAATTTTGAGCATCAAGAGTTTTTATTTGGCTACATCAGAGTTCGTTACAACTACGCTCACTACCTAGTATCAAAGGAAAAATATAATGAAGCCATCCAAGAAGCTCTTGAGACGATTGAACTCTGTAAACAAAGACAGACAAGCTACCAACTGGCTCCTCTACTTATTCTTGTAGGAAATGCTGGAGCTAAATTTCTAGACAAGGAACAAGTCAAAAATTATTATATGGAAGCAAGAGAGTTATGCAAGATTTATAACAATCCTTTAATGTTGATGAAGATAGAAAATTATTTGAAGGAATTAGATACTGTTTAGTTAATCTTGACATTATAGTTTTTCTGAAACGTTAAATAACCTGTAAGGCTGATAGTGAAATGAATACTATCAGCCTTATTTCAAGTTTATATTCTTCGAAAATCTTTTCAAACCACGTCAGCTCTATCTGCAACCTCAAAACAGTGTTTTGAGCAATCTGTGGCTAGCTTCCTAGTTTGCTCTTTGATTTTCATTGAGTAGTAGTCTCTCATGTTTGTTTAGCGTCTTAAAAAGACATTTGAGAAGATTAGAAACAGTTCTCTCTTTTCTCCTAGTATAATGATTGGTAGGAAGGGAGAGAAAAGATGAAATCAATGAGAATCTTATTTTTGTTAGTCTTAATTCAAATTAGTTTGAGTAGCTGTTTCCTATGGAAGGAATGCATCTTGTCCTTTAAACAAAGTACAGCTTTTTTTATCGGAAGTATGGTCTTCGTTTCAGGAATCTGTGCTGGAGTAAATTATCTTTATACCCGTAAGCAAGAAGTCCATAGTGTCCTAGCCAGTAAGAAGTCGGTGAAGCTTTTTTACAGTATGTTACTCTTAATTAATTTGTTAGGAGCTGTTCTTGTCTTGTCAGATAACTTGTTCATCAAAAATACGCTGCAGCAAGAATTAGTTGACTTTTTATTGCCATCCTTTTTCTTTCTATTTGGGCTAGATTTGTTGATTTTTTTACCCTTAAAAAAATACATGCGCGATTTGCTTGCTATGCTAGATAGAAAAAAGACGGTGTTGGTGACTATTTTAGCAACACTTCTCTTCTTAAGAAATCCAATGACCATTGTCTCTCTTCTGATTTATATTGGACTGGGTTTGTTTTTTGCAGCCTATCTTGTCCCAAATTCGGTTAAAAAGGAAGTTTCCTTTTATGGTCATATTTTCCGAGATCTTGTATTGGTCATTGCTACACTCATTTTCTTTTAGAGAAGGCTTGTTTTTATGGATGTTATGATGGTAATACTCTTCGAAAATCTCTTCAAACTACGTCAGCGTCGCCTTGCCGTACTCAAGTACAGCCTGCGGCTCGCTTCCTAGTTTGCTCTTTGATTTTCATTGAGTATAAGTTTAGCAGGAAAATAGACACAGAAGAAAACTTTTTGGTATAATAAGAGTATGTACACAAAAAATGAAGAAGAGTTGCAAGCCTTAGGGGAACGATTGGGCCATTTATTAGAAAAGAATGATGTTTTAATCTTAACTGGAGAACTGGGCGCAGGTAAAACAACCTTTACTAAAGGACTTGCTAAAGGTTTACAGATTTCTCAAATGATTAAAAGTCCCACCTATACTATCGTAAGAGAGTATGAGGGGTGTCTTCCGCTTTACCATTTAGATGTTTATCGTATTGGAGGAGATGCGGATTCTATTGATTTGGATGAATTTCTCTTTGGTGGAGGCGTGACTGTTATTGAGTGGGGAAATCTCTTAGGAGATGCCTTGCCAGATACTTATTTAGAGTTGGAAATTCTAAAAGAAGAAGACGGTCGCCGTTTAAATTTTCAGGCAAAGGGTTTGCGTGCAGAAAAGCTTTTAGAGGAGCTTCAACATGGAGTATGAATTGCTCATTAGGGAGGCAGAGCCTAAAGATGCAGCTGAATTAGTGGCCTTTTTAAATCGTGTGAGTTTGGAGACAGATTTTACCAGCTTAGACGGAGATGGTATTCTCTTGACCAGTGAGGAGATGGAAGTATTCCTCAACAAGCAAGCTAGTTCGGACAATCAGATAACCTTACTTGCATTCTTAAATGATAAAATTGCTGGTATTGTAAATATCACAGCTGACCAGCGTAAGAGAGTTCGTCATATTGGAGATCTCTTTATTGTGATTGGAAAAAGATATTGGAATAATGGATTGGGAAGTTTGTTGCTAGAAGAAGCGATAGAGTGGGCACAAGCAAGTGGCATTCTGCGTCGTCTCCAACTGACTGTCCAAACTCGTAATCAAGCTGCAGTTCATCTGTATCAAAAGCATGGCTTTGTAATTGAAGGTCGCCAAGAGCGTGGAGCATATATAGAAGAAGGGAAATTTATCGATGTTTACTTGATGGGTAAACTGATCGATTAGTAGAAATATGGTTAAAAAAATTATTGGAATGGTGCTAGCTTTACTTTCTGTAACTGTAGTAGGAGCAGGTATTTTTGCTTATACTATTTATCAACAAGGGACAGAAACCTTAGCTAAAACCTATAAAAAAATCGGCGAAGAAACCAAGGTTATAGAAGCAACTGAACCTTTGACCATTCTGTTAATGGGAGTGGACACCGGAAATGCTGAACGAACTGAAACTTGGGTCGGTAGAAGTGATAGCATGATCTTGATGACAGTGAATCCTAAAACGAAAAAAACAACGATGATGAGTTTAGAGCGGGATATTCTGACCCGCATTGAATCAGGGAATGGTCAGGCTCATGAAGCGAAATTGAATTCAGCATATGCAGATGGTGGAGCAGAGCTTGCTATAGAAACCATTCAAAAAATGATGAATATCCATATTGATCGCTATGTGATGGTCAATATGAAAGGGTTGCAAAAACTAGTGGATGCAGTAGGTGGTATTACAGTCAATAATACCCTAGGTATCCCAATTTCTATCAGTGACCAAGAAGAATTTAATACCATTTCTATCGGTGTTGGGGAGCAACATATTGGGGGAGAAGAAACCCTAGTCTATGCACGAATGCGTTACCAAGATCCTGAGGGGGATTATGGTCGTCAAAAACGTCAACGTGAAGTTATTCAAAAAGTCATGGAAAAAGCTCTCAGTTTAAATAGCGTTGGTCATTATCAAGAGATTCTAAAAGCTTTGAGTGACAATATGCAGACCAATATTGATTTGTCTGCGAAAAGTATCCCTAACTTGCTAGGCTATAAAGATTCATTTAAAACCATTGAAACTCAGCAGTTGCAGGGTGAAGGAGAGATGCTTCAAGGTGTTTCTTACCAGATTGTTTCGAGAGCCCATATGTTGGAAATGCAAAATCTACTCCGACGTTCTTTGGGACAAGAAGAAGTTACTCAGCTTGAAACCAATGCGGTTTTATTTGAAGATTTATTTGGAAGAGCACCTGTTGGTGATGAAGATAATTAACTTTTGATACAAATAAAAAATCAATCGTAGGAAATTTCCTGCGATTTTTTCAAAAAAATACGAATAGATAGGTAGGAGGAAACATGAAAGCAGAAATCATTGCTGTTGGAACAGAGATTTTGACAGGACAAATTGTCAACACCAATGCCCAGTTTTTATCAGAAAAACTAGCAGAGATTGGAGTGGACGTATATTTTCAGACGGCTGTAGGAGACAACGAAGCCCGTCTCTTATCCTTGCTTGAGATTGCCAGTCAACGTAGCAGTCTGGTGATTTTGACAGGTGGTTTAGGGCCAACTGAGGACGATTTGACCAAACAAACTCTGGCTAAATTTTTAGGGAAAGAATTAGTCTTCGATCCTCAGGCCCAGGAGAAGTTGGATGTCTTTTTTGCCCAGAGACCAGACTATGCCCGAACACCGAATAACGAAAGACAAGCTCAAATTGTAGAAGGAGCGACTCCACTGCCAAACGAAACAGGACTGGCTGTGGGAGGAATATTGGAAGTCGATGGAGTGACATACGTCGTCCTTCCAGGTCCACCAAGTGAATTGAAACCCATGGTTTTAAACCAACTTCTACCCAAGTTGATGACAGGGAGCAAGCTATATTCCCGAGTTCTTCGTTTCTTTGGAATTGGCGAAAGCCAGCTGGTGACCATTTTGGCTGATTTGATTGATAATCAAACAGATCCGACCTTGGCACCTTATGCCAAGACAGGAGAAGTAACTCTACGTCTGTCAACAAAAGCTAGCAATCAAGAAGAGGCGAATCAAGTGCTGGATATTTTGGAACATCAAATCTTGAATCGCCAAACTTTTGAAGGCCTTTCTTTACGAGAACTTTGTTATGGTTATGGGGAAGAAACTAGTTTAGCCAGCATTGTGGTAGAAGAACTGAAAAAACAAGAGAAAACCATCACGGCTGCCGAGAGTTTGACGGCAGGTCTTTTCCAAGCGACCGTGGCTGATTTTTCGGGCGCTTCCAGTATATTTAAGGGTGGTTTTGTGACCTATAGCCTGGAGGAAAAATCAAAGATGTTGGATATTCCTGTCAAGGATTTGGAAGAGCACGGTGTGGTGTCTGAATTTACAGCTCAGAAGATGGCTGAGCAGGCGCGAAGCAAGACCCAGTCTGATTTTGGCCTTAGTTTGACTGGAGTGGCAGGACCAGATAGCCTAGAAGGGCAGCCAGCTGGGACAGTCTTCATAGGCTTGGCTCAAGAGCAAGGAACTGAGGTTATCAAGGTGAATATTGGAGGCAGAAGTCGAGCAGATGTACGACATATTGCGGTTATGCATGCCTTTAACCTAGTTCGCAAGGCTTTATTAAGTGACTAACTTTTGATATAATAGTAGATAGGTCTAAGGACCATTAGAATGTAGGAGAATAGAATGGCGAAAAAACCAAAAAAATTAGATGAAATTTCAAAAAAATTTGGGGCAGAACGTGAAAAAGCCTTGAATGACGCTCTTAAATTGATTGAGAAAGACTTTGGTAAAGGATCAATCATGCGTTTGGGTGAACGTGCCGAGCAAAAGGTGCAAGTGATGAGTTCAGGTTCTTTGGCTCTTGACATTGCCCTTGGTTCAGGTGGTTATCCTAAGGGACGTATCATTGAAATCTATGGGCCAGAGTCATCTGGTAAGACAACGGTTGCCCTTCATGCAGTTGCGCAAGCGCAAAAAGAAGGTGGGATTGCAGCCTTTATCGATGCGGAGCATGCCCTCGATCCAGCTTATGCTGCGGCTCTTGGTGTTAATATTGACGAATTACTCTTGTCTCAACCAGACTCAGGAGAACAAGGTCTTGAGATTGCAGGAAAATTGATTGACTCAGGTGCTGTAGATCTTGTCGTGGTTGACTCAGTTGCAGCCCTTGTCCCTCGTGCGGAAATTGATGGAGATATCGGAGATAGCCACGTTGGTTTGCAGGCTCGTATGATGAGTCAGGCCATGCGTAAATTGGGTGCCTCTATCAATAAAACCAAAACAATTGCCATCTTTATCAACCAATTGCGTGAAAAAGTTGGGGTCATGTTTGGAAATCCAGAAACAACTCCTGGTGGACGTGCTTTGAAATTCTATGCTTCAGTCCGTTTGGATGTTCGTGGTAATACACAAATTAAGGGAACTGGTGACCAAAAAGAAACCAATGTCGGTAAAGAAACTAAGATTAAGGTTGTAAAAAACAAGGTAGCTCCACCGTTTAAGGAAGCCGTAGTTGAAATTATGTACGGAGAAGGAATTTCTAAGACTGGTGAACTCTTGAAGATTGCAAGCGACTTGGATATTATCAAAAAAGCAGGGGCTTGGTATTCTTACAAGGATGAAAAAATTGGGCAAGGTTCTGAGAATGCTAAGAAATACTTGGCAGAGCACCCAGAAATCTTTGATGAAATTGATAAGCAAGTCCGTTCTAAATTTGGCTTGATTGACGGAGAAGAAGCTTCAGAACAAGATACTGAAAACAAAAAAGATGAAGCAGTTCAAGCAGATTCTGTGAATGAAGAAGTCACACTTGACCTAGGTGATGAACTTGAAATCGAAATTGAAGAATAAGCTGTTAAAGTAGTGGAGAAATCTGCTACTTTTTTGTTGCCTTGTTCTGGTTTTTAGTTCACGCATAGTTTGCTGTTTCTTGTCGCTCCACTAGAAAGCTGATATAATAGCCTTATGAATAAAAAACGAACAGTGGACCTGATTCATGGCCCGATTCTTTCCTCGCTCTTAAGCTTCGCCTTCCCAATCTTGCTATCCAATATTTTTCAACAGCTCTATAACACGGCTGATGTCATGATTGTTGGGCGTTTCCTTGGCCAAGACTCCTTGGCGGCAGTAGGAGCGACGACAGCGATTTTTGACTTGATTGTAGGTTTTACTCTTGGTGTTGGCAATGGCATGGGGATTGTCATTGCCCGTTATTATGGGGCTCGAAATTTCACTAAAATCAAGGAAGCAGTAGCAGCCACTTGGATTTTAGGTGCTCTGTTGAGTATTGTGGTTATGTTGCTGGGCTTTCTTGGCTTGTATCCTCTCTTGCAATACTTAGATACTCCTGTAGAAATCCTTCCTCAGTCTTATCAATATATTTCTATGATTGTGACCTGTGTCGGTGTCAGCTTTGCCTATAATCTCTTTGCAGGCTTGTTGCGGTCCATTGGGGACAGTCTAGCTGCGCTTGGTTTTCTGATTTTCTCTGCTCTGGTTAATGTGGTTTTGGATCTCTATTTTATTACGCAACTGCAACTGGGGGTTCAGTCCGCAGGACTTGCTACCATTATTTCGCAGGGCTTATCAGCGGTTCTTTGCTTTTATTATATCCGTAAGAGTGTGCCAGAACTTTTGCCTCAGCGCAAGCATTTCAAATGGGATAAGGCCTTGTACGCCGATCTCTTGGAGCAAGGTTTGGCTATGGGCTTGATGAGTTCGATTGTGTCCATCGGCAGTGTGATTTTACAATCTTCTGTCAATACCTTTGGCGCAGTGATTATTAGTGCTCAAACGGCGGCTCGCCGCATTATGGCCTTCGCCCTCCTTCCTATGACCGCTATTTCTGCCTCGATGACGACCTTTGCTTCTCAGAATTTAGGAGCTAAGCGCCCAGACCGTATTGTTCAAGGCCTTCGAATCGGCAGTCGTTTAAGTATATCCTGGGCAGTTTTTGTTTGTATCTTCCTCTTTTTTGCCAGTCCTACCTTGGTTTCCTTCTTGGCCAGTTCGATGGATAGCTATTTGGTAGAAAATGGAAGTCTCTACCTGCAAATTAGTTCAGCCTTCTATCCTATTTTGAGTCTCTTGTTGATTTATCGTAATTGTTTGCAGGGCTTGGGGCAAAAGATCCTTCCTCTGGTTTCCAGCTTTATTGAACTAATCGGGAAAATCGCTTTTGTGGTCATGATTATCCCTTGGGCAGGCTATAGAGGAGTTATTCTTTGTGAACCCCTTATCTGGGTTGCCATGACAGTTCAACTGTACTTTTCGCTTTTCCGTCACCCCTTGATAAAAGAAGGGAAGGCCATCTTGGCAACAAAAGTGTCATCCTAGCTTGATTTACTGAATAAAATCTATTTCCTCTAGTGAAAATCGAAAAAACTTGTGCTGTCATCTTTAGTTTGGTCTTGAAAATAGTTTAATATACTTTTGACTTCTTTTATATGATATAATAAAGTATAGTATTTATGAAAAGGACATATAGAGACTGTAAAAATATACTTTTGAAAAGCTTTTTAGTCTGGGGTGTTATTGTAGATAGGATACAGACCCTGTCAGTCCTATTTACAGTATCAAAATAGTGCGTTTTGAAGTTCTATCTACAAGCCTAATCGTGACTAGGATTGTCTTCTTTGTAAGGTAGAAATAAAGGAGTTTCTAGCTCTGGATTGTAAAAAATAAGTTGTTTTAATTGATAAGGAGTAGAATATGGAAATTGATGTGAGTAAATTAAGAACAGATTTGCCTCAAGTCGGCGTGCAACCATATAGGCAAGTCCATGCCCATTCCACAGGCAACCCCAACTCAACGGTTCAAAATGAGGCTGACTACCATTACAGAAAAGATCCTGAATTGGGCTTCTTTTCTCACGTAGTCGGTAATGGTCGTGTTATGCAGGTAGGACCTGTTGATAATGGTGCCTGGGACGTTGGGGGCGGTTGGAATGCAGAAGGTTATGCACAAGTTGAACTGATTGAAAGCCATGAATCAAAAGAAGAGTTTCTGATTGACTATCGTCTCTATATCGAACTCTTACGTAATCTAGCAGACGAGGCTGGGATACCGAAAACACTTGATACTGCTGATTTAGCAGGTATCAAGACACACGAATATTGCACCAATAACCAACCTGACAACAACTCAGATCACATTGACCCCTATCCTTATCTTGCCAAATGGGGTATTAGCCGTGAGCAATTCAAGCAGGATATTGAAAACGGCTTGACGATTGAAGCAGGATGGCAACAGAACGATACTGGTACCTGGTATGTACACTCAGACGGCTCTTATCCAAAAGATAAGTTTGAGAAAGTCAATGGTACCTGGTATTACTTTGACGGTTCAGGCTATATGCTTGCAGACCGCTGGAAGAAGCACATAGACGGCAACTGGTACTGGTTTGACCAGTCAGGCGAAATGGCTACAGGCTGGAAGAAAATCGCTGAGAAGTGGTACTATTTCGATGGAGAAGGTGCTATGAAAACAGGCTGGGTCAAATATAGGGAGACTTGGTACTATCTTGATAGTCAAAATGGGGACATGGTTTCTAATGCCTTTGTCAAATCAAATGATGGCTGGTATTACCTTAAAGAAGATGGCACGATAGCAGAAAAACCAGAATTTACAGTCGAGCCTGAAGGCTTGATAACAGTAAAATAATAATGGAGTGTCTTTCAAATCAGAACAGCGCATATTATTAGGTCTTGAAAAAGCTTAATAGTATGCGTTTTCTTGTGGAGATATTTCCTTCAATTTTTGCTACTATATTAAATAAAAATCAAAAAGCAAACTAGAAAGCTATGCTCAAATAAAATCTAAATTTGACAATGTAAACCGAGTCGGATAGCTTTAAGTACTGTTTTGAGGTTGAAGATATGATTTTTGATAGGAACTCATCAAATAGGTTTACTATCATCAATTTTGGATTTTTAAGCAGTATCAATAAATTGCTTCCTTGTTTTGTCATATTTTTTTTATTTAAAAAATTGACTTTATGACAAGAGTGTGCTATTCTTTTTATGAGAGGTGTATGAATATGATAAATGTATGTGATGTTGGAAAAAGAATAAAAGAACTTAGAATATCTTCAAATCTTACTCAAGATAAGATTGCTGAATATTTGTCTTTGAATCAAAGCATGATTGCCAAAATGGAAAAAGGTGAAAGGAATATCACGTCGGATGTTATTGAGAAACTATCTGCCCTGTTTTGCTGTACGGTTGAATATCTTTTGTTTGGCGAACAAGCTGAACAACAGTGTGTCATATCGTTTAGAAAAAATAAAATAGTAGACCAAGATCTTAAAGTTTTAGCGAAAATCAATAAAATTGTATTGAATCAATTTGAGATAGATCAGCTATTGGAGAGAAAATAAATGATTGATAAAATGGATTTAAGTAATAAAGCTTCAAATCTTAGAAAAAAGTTGGGAGCTGATGGTGAAGCGCCGATAGATATTTTTAAATTGGTACAAAAGATAGAAAATTTGACGCTGGTATTTTATGGACTCGGAAAGAATATTAGCGGAGTCTGTTATAAAGGAACTCAGTCAAGTCTCATTGTAATCAATTCAGACATGTCATTAGGAAGGCAAAGATTTTCTTTAGCACATGAACTGTATCATCTTTATTATGATGAGGTGAAGAAGAGTTCAGTCAGTCTTATCTTGATTGGTGAAGGAGATGAAACTGAAAGAAAAGCGGATCAGTTTGCTTCTTATTTTTTAATTTCCCCATCTTCACTGTATAGGATGGTTGAGGAAATCAGAGAAAATGCCAATAGAACTCATCTTGAAGTAGAAGATATTATAAAATTGGGTCAGTTTTATGGTATCAGTCATAAAGCTATGTTATATAGATTGAGGAATGATGGATACCTTGCTGCAGAAGAAATTAAAAATATGGATATTAGTGTTATAGAGACAGCTTCAAGATTAGGCTATGATACAAGTTTATATCGTCCTTTGTCAGAAAGTAAAAAGGAAATGGTATTAGGACACTATATTAAATCGACTGAACAACTTTTAGAAAATAACAGAATTTCGCAAGGGAAGTATGAGGAACTGCTACTAGATGCTTTCAGATATGATATTGTATATGGGCTAGATGAAGAGGGGGAGTTGTCGTTTGACTAGTCGTGTATTTATTGATACAGATTGTATTTCAGCATTTTTATGGGTTGGCACTGAATATCTTTTAGAAAAGCTCTATTCGGGTAAAATTGTTATTCCACAAGAGGTGTATGATGAAATCAATATACCTACAATCCCCCATTTAAAATCTAGGATAGACCAGTTGGTAGCTAAGGGTTCGGCTGAGATTGTGAGCATAGACATTGGAAGTGAAGAATACGAATTATATAGAAATTTAACAAGAAATCATGATAGTAACAAGGTTATTGGTAAGGGAGAAGCGGCTTCTATTTCCTTAGCGAAAAAGCATAATGGGATATTAGGAAGTAATAATCTAAGAGATGTTCAACCATATGTAGAAGAATTTTCTTTAGAACATATGACAACAGGAGATATACTGGTTGAAGCGTTTAAAGCGCAATTTATTACTGAACAAGAGGGCAATCATATCTGGAATAATATGCTTAAAAAGAGAAGGAAAATTGGGGCGGATTCTTTTTCAGACTATCTTCGTGGAAGTGTTCATCAAAATAGACAAAAATAAATTTGGATAAATCGAACTCACTATTCAGGAGGCATATGAGCACTTCGAAGAAGAAAAGTGTCAAATTGAGCCTATAGGAGTATAAATGTAATCGTAAGTCCTGCATAGTGGATGAGAAAAAGCTGTCCTTAAAGTTTCCCTGAACTATCAGTCGCATATTAAATGGATATGTAGGGTGATGTGAGAGGGGATAGCGAGTAGTTTTTGGTTATTTTGTCAAAAAACTTGTATTTTATCATACTAAATGATAAAATACAAGAAAAATAGTAGAATAAAGGAAAGCTTTTCTAAAATGTGTATCTCCCCACAGGATTCGTTCTTGTGGGATTTTTTTCGTTAAAGAAAGCGATAAATATTGACTTTTTTAAAGAAAGATGTCATAATTAAGTTGGAAAAAACGTAAAAGTATTACTTTTCTCGTTATCCCGACTCCCAAAACGTCGTTAAACCGCTCGGCAATCCATGGAGACATGGACACATAGTAGTAAGCACGCTATGTGGCTTGGCAGAGCTAAAAACTGTTCCCTTGCGATAAGCCTAATAAGCACAACATAGGGAGTTAGAGAAGCCGACTCTAATCATCCACTTTGGGCAGTAGTGAGAACTGCCCCGTGCTTTTTTTATTTTGAGAAAATATGGAGTTTGTCGTTGAAATTACTTGATTGTATTTTAGATTATCAAGAGAAATTCGATGGAAAAACATGTCAAGTATCAACGAATTATAAGCATTTAGAGACTTTCGAAGTAGATTTTTGCTTGACTGATTTACATCACTTATTTGGCTTGCACAAAATCACACGAGATTATGCTAGTCAAACAATACCTGCTATTCAAGCTGGTGTTTTTATTTTGGAAGAATATAAAAATAATCCCATGTACAACGATGTTATAGAAAGGATATCTTTGTATAGTTTTATCGGTGATATCTTCTATTCTAAGATAACAAGTTGTTGTATCCTAGCCAAAGATTTATCTAAAAACACTATGAAGTTGGACGTCATATTTTTTGAGGATAGAAATAAAAGATCCGCAGTTTTAGGTTTACGAAGAGACAAAAGTGGAGTATTTAAACCAGTTACTCTACATTTTACAAGCGCTAAGAAATATGCTAAAGTTCGTAAAACAGATGTGAAAGAAATTAAATGGTTATAAAAAAACTTTTCGCAGGCTTCGGCTTGCGTTTTTTTGTTTGATAAAATTAAAAAAATGTGCAAAAATAAGTAGAATTGAAAACAGGAAAAAACACCTCCTTTCGATTCGCCAAGCCTCTTCGCAAGGCAATGAGGGGGCGGAGAGACGCGCTCGTCAACAGAAGTATCTCATTGGAAATGTTGCTCACTTTTTTAGTGAGCTTTTTATTTAAGGAATAGGAATGAAAAATAAGAAGTTAAAATTATACTCAATGAAAATCTCTTCAAACCACGTCAGCGTCGCCTTGCAGTCTGTATCTTACTGACCAAGCTATGATGGACTTAGAATAGGTGATTTGGAGCGTCCTAGCGGCTAGGAAATGCTGATCATAGTCCTTTGCTGAGGATAGGGTGTAACACTCAACTGTTGACCTAATTGATAGGAAGGAAATTACTATAAAATACTCAGGATTCTATCATATATTTCGAAATATATGTGTAATCAAAATGTAACAATATTGTAATATTGGTGTAGAAGATGTCGAACATATATAAATGTAGTATAACTCTTGTATATTTGTTAAAAATAGGCTGTATCAAAAGGCTTTATATGTCCGTGCATATATATATATATATATATATATCGCTTTTTTCTTGCATTTCCCGACTCTATACTATCAGCGATGGGGTTGATTTGTATGTCAGAAGTGTTAGTATAGAGTTGATATATTATCGTCTGTCGGCTTTTTGCGCGCTTTCTAAGCTCGGGGAAGCTCTCAGGCGAGGAAAGGATTCACTTATGTTCAAGAAAAAGAATGATGGTAATGGAGAGAAAATTTTCCGTTATTCCATTCGTAAATACCATTTTGGGGCTGCTAGCGTTGCGGTTGCGGCTCTGATGTTCTTTGCAAATGGGGTGCAAGCGCAGGCACCTGCAGTATCTTCGGCAACAGCCAGTGATGTAGTTGCTGGATCTGCTGGAAATTCAGATGGGGAAGAGCCAGAGAAGGTCTCTCAGACTGAACCGTCGGCTGAGCTCCAGTCTACAGGGGAGTCAAACTCTCCAGAGACTAAAGCCGAGGATGCTAGTAAGGGGCAGGAAACAGCTGACCTTGCTCCTACCAAACCAGAGACGAAACCAGCAGCTCAAGAAACTTCTCAAGGAGGAGCAGTAAAAGAGCAAGACCAGCCCACATCTGCCACTAAAACGACAGAAGCTAAATCACTCCAAGGCAATCTGCAAGCTTTGTTGGAAAAACTAACTCTTAGCTCCATGAAAGCGCTCCACGATGAAGTGGAATCGCGTCTAGCAGCAGCTAAGGCTGTCTTAGAAAATCCAAAAGCGACGCAAGCGCAAGTTGATGAGCAAGTAAGAGCTATGGAAGAACTGACGAGCCGTGTCAATCAAGCCTTGGAGCCATCGCTACCAAAATTGATAGACTTGGGTGAAGCAAGTTCGACAAATAATAAGCTTAGCGCTCCAGATGGGGCTGTGACTGAGCAAGCAACTGGTGGAAAGCGTCGTAAAAGAGGGGGAACAATCGAGCCTGGAGCAGTTGCGAACCAAGTTAGTCCAACTGATGGAGGAAAGGAAGCAGCACCTGAAGCCAACTCTCAATCTACTCCACGAGAACTCCCAACCTACACTAATACGACAGAAGGTGAAAACGGCGTCTATGGACTAAAAGATGAATTAGAGTCTATTGTCAAACGACTTAAAGAAAATCAAGCGTCGGAAGATAAAATCCAAGCAGCAAAAGCAGCAGCTGATAAGTTCAATGAAGCCTTTTCTAAGGGTAATACCATCAGCCAAGAAGATTTTGCCGCTGCCCTAGTCGACCTGAAAAAATCCCGAGACCTTATCGAAGGAGTGCTGGAAGAAAAATATGGTGAGGAAACTACAGCTGGAGGAGTAACCCCTCAACCGCGTGATGGTGGCTACTCTGATTTTCGTAGTTCGAGAGTTACAAGAGCTGCCGAAAACTACTCTGAGGACTTTAAACGCGCTAGAGAAAGTTACTTTGAAAGGTCAGGTAACAAGGGAAACTCTCCTTATGATAAGTACACCTATGTATTCTTCTCAGACAGACGTCCGAGAAATGAAGCTACGGCAAATGTATCAGATGCTGAAAAATATATTAAAGCTACAGTAACTCGAACGGCTACTGGCTTCCATTGGCTATTTGAGGTTAATGGAGGTCATAGGATGATGCCTGGGAATACTCAGGTCTGGTTTACTATACCTTCGGGTCAAACCTTCAAAACCAATTCAGATGGCTTGACCATAACAGAAAAAAGTGGAGGAAGTACATCTACGTCTCCAAATAGTAGTAGTATTTTACATCTACTACAGCAACCCAGAACACAATTTGGTAAGGTTACTAAAGGAACCCCTCAGTCTAGTGGTGTTAATAATAGGTTTGGATTTGATCCAATGCCATCTGGAAGTCTAAACGATTTGGCAAGGAGAGGTCCTAGAGGGACTGACCCTTATGAAAGAAGGGCTGAAAGTCAGGAAAATCAAAAAAATTCAGATGAGAAGTTCAACCAAATTAACTCGAGTTCGGGAGAGTTGTATTACTTTGAATTGGCGAATAATGATAAAAAATATACGTTTTCATTTGACACTATTGGGAATTCAGACCGCTCAAAACCAAGAAGGTGTTAACCAAGCCAAGACAAACGGTTTGACAGCTATCAGTAAGGTGTCACCAATCGGACGCGACAAAGCCAACGATGAGCTAGACAAAGCGAAGACAAGGCAAGACCAAACGATTGATGGCAACGATAACTTGTCAGCAGATGAGAAGAGAACAGCGAAAGAACAAGTAGCAGAAGCAGTCCGCAATGCGAAACAAGCTGTTCAGACCGCTCAAAACCAAGAAGGTGTTAACCAAGCCAAGACAAACGGTTTGACAGCTATCAGTAAGGTGTCACCAATCGGACGCGACAAAGCCAACGATGAGCTAGACAAAGCGAAGACAAGGCAAGACCAAACGATTGATGGCAACGATAACTTGTCAGCAGATGAGAAGAGAACAGCGAAAGAACAAGTAGCAGAAGCAGTCCGCAATGCGAAACAAGCTGTTCAGACCGCTCAAAACCAAGAAGGTGTTAACCAAGCCAAGACAAACGGTTTGACAGCTATCAGTAAGGTGTCACCAATCGGACGCGACAAAGCCAACGATGAGCTAGACAAAGCGAAGACAAGGCAAGACCAAACGATTGATGGCAACGATAACTTGTCAGCAGATGAGAAGAGAACAGCGAAAGAACAAGTAGCAGAAGCAGTCCGCAATGCGAAACAAGCTGTTCAGACCGCTCAAAACCAAGAAGGTGTTAACCAAGCCAAGACAAACGGTTTGACAGCTATCAGTAAGGTGTCACCAATCGGACGCGACAAAGCCAACGATGAGCTAGACAAAGCGAAGACAAGGCAAGACCAAACGATTGATGGCAACGATAACTTGTCAGCAGATGAGAAGAGAACAGCGAAAGAACAAGTAGCAGAAGCAGTCCGCAATGCGAAACAAGCTGTTCAGACCGCTCAAAACCAAGAAGGTGTTAACCAAGCCAAGACAAACGGTTTAAATGCCCTAGATAAAATCCTTGAAAATCTTTCTGATCGTATTAACCAAAGAAACTCATCCACACCAGGTAATGGTGGCAACCAAGCAGGTTCAGATAGTAGGGGGGATACGGGTAACCAAGGAGATAGACCAGCTCCATCTGATGATGGCAATCAAGGCGATGCAAATAACCAAGCTCAGCCTACTACTCCAAGCGCTCCAGCTCATTCAGGAGATTCGATGAATCAAGCTACTGGTCCATCTGCTCAACAGAGGGGAGCAGGAAATGCGACAGCACCAGAGTCTCCACAAGGGCTATCTGAAAGTTCTGTGACACCACCAGCTCGTAGCCGTAGAAGTGTAGCCTTCGCTGGAGGCACTCAATCGAGTCAAGAGAAACAGGTTAATAAATCAGTCTTAAGAGATTTGATTCAAGACTTGGAAACTCGTTTGAAAGACTTGGATGGTATTGATCAATCTGTCATCGACGCTGCGAAAGTCATTCTCGGAGAGGGTCAAGAAGCCCTTAGAAATGCTGACTTGACAGAGGCAGGCTTGAAAGAGATGACTGCCAAGGTCAAAGAAGCTCTCGAATCCTTGAAAGGCAAGCAAACGACTAAGGATGAAGAAACGAAAGAAACAAGCAAAGAGCAAGGTCATCTTCCATACGGTACCATGATTGGCAGCCTGCTCGCCCTTCTTGGTCTCCTTCTCTTCCTCATCGCTCGTCGCAAGAAAGAGTCAGAACTCAAGAAATTGACCAAGGAATTGACTAAGGTTCTGCAAGAAAGCGACCTTACAAATGTAGATGCGAAAGTCCTCGACCAAGCACGAGAAGCTCTCGCTCAAGCAGTTGCTTTCCTAGCTAATGAGAAAGAGTCTGACCACACAGAAGAGGAGTTGATTGAGAAACTCAAAGCTGTTCTTGCTCAGTTAAGATAAGTAAAGTTTAGACGAGTTGGAAACTAGCTAGAATAGTGATTGATAGAATGTTGGAAAAACTCAATTTGAGGTGAACATTCAGAAAATCTTTCTCTGATAAAACGCATAATATCAAGCTTTTTAAGGCAAGGTATTATGCGCTTTTATCATTTTGAAACTTTTTGTTCTATCTTATTTGTGATATTTTTCCCTTATTTCATAAACATTTCATATTTAGATTTTATAATAAGATATAGCTTTCCAGTTTTTACTATACTTTGATATTCAAATATGTTATACTATGATTATCAAAGTAAATGAAAGGGGTTACGAACATGACGTCAGAAGAAATGTACTTGACAGAGCGATTAGACGTACAGATAGCTCATTTTTTAAAGAAAAGCGTTCAACATCGTAGACGCTATAAGGTATTAAAAACAACAGAAATCGTGGCAGGTTTCCTCATAGCTGTTTTTTGTGCTATTCCTATGCCAGGTGATCGCTACCGTTTGATTTCGGTTGCCTTGTCCAGTTTAGGCTTGCTGTGTGAGGGGATTCTCAATTTGTATAATGCCAAGGAACACTGGATTTCTTACCAAAAGACTGCGCAACTCCTGGAGAGAGAAAAATTCCTCTATCAATGTCAAACAGAGAAATATGCAGGAAAAACCAAGGCTTTTGCCCTATTTGTCAAGACATGCGAAGGTCTTATCTCAGAGGAAATTAACCAGTGGGAAAGTATCCAGTCAAAAGAAGTAGCAGCTAGTGCAGATGCTCCAGAGAAAAAAGAATAGGAGGTGGAGGAAATGTATCAATCCAGCTACCTATTGCCCTTGCTCTGGTTGAAAAAAGAAGCCGACAAGGAAAAGATGAGCGCAACTCAGTGCCAGATATTTTTCTTTTATTATCAACTGTTTGAACTCTTATTTGCTAGAGAAAGCGACTTGAGAGACTTATGTCTGGGAAGGCAAGGTTTTTATTTCTCGCAGTTAGAGAAAGATTTGCTTTCTGGAGTTTCCCACTTTCTAAAAAACTTGGAGGGAAAAGGGACTCTCAAGGCTAATCAAGAAGTATCAGCTCGCAAAGCCCTTTTTCTAGCCTTGACAACTAGCCAGTCAGATTGGCAGGCTTTGGCTCCTGTTTTTGATTTTTATCAGACTATCGGGAGACTTGAAAATCCCTTGCTCTTGAGTTCTCAGGACAGACAATATCTGATGTGGATTTACCAGTCAGCTTTGGAGAAGGATTATAGTGTCAAGGTAATTGGCGACAAGCATTTTGTATTGAAGAGACAAGATGCTACTAAATTGACAGGGCG
The DNA here is from genome assembly GCF_037076355.1 of Streptococcus parapneumoniae. Taxonomy (NCBI): domain Bacteria; kingdom Bacillati; phylum Bacillota; class Bacilli; order Lactobacillales; family Streptococcaceae; genus Streptococcus; species Streptococcus parapneumoniae. The sequence goes on from NZ_AP026968.1 coordinate 342,316, forward strand.
CCAAACTCAAACTTTGGAAATTCTGAGTCAATCAGAAGACTTGGTCAATCCTGTCTATGTTACATTAGGAGAAAAGGGGGTGCTCTTGCTTGATTAAGAGAGGAGATGTTGTAGCTCTTTATTTGCCTTTTCCGACTATTAGTAGCGATTTGGCTGTGAAGAATCATATGTATATTTGTATTGACAACAGCATGACTAAAAACAAAGAGTTAGTTAAAAATCAGACCTTCAAACCAGCTCTCTTGACCAGACGTTTGGTCAAGAACTTTATGATAGAAGAGCCGGATTTAGCTCGTAATCCTTTTACAAGACCAACCTTGATTGACTTAGATAAGGTATTTATGTTGGATAATACGGTCATTCCAACTTCTTATCTAGCCAGACGGCGACGCAATGTCTCAGAAGAATTATACGAGGAAGTTTTGGATCACTTAGTCCAACCACGGCTGATTTCGCTGAACAAGTCTGAGTTTATGCAACTCAATCCAGGAACTTATTAGGAGGTAGAAGATGACAAATAAAGCAGTGAATGACTTTATACTAGCTATGGATTATGATAAAAAGAAACTCTTGACCCATCAGGGAGAGAGTATTGAAAATCGTTTCATCAAAGAGGGGAATCAGCTACCCGATGAGTTTGTTGTTATCGAAAGAAAGAAGCGGAGCTTGTCGACAAACACAAGTGATATTTCCGTGACGGCTACCAACGATAGTCGCCTCTATCCTGGAGCGCTTCTCGTAGTGGATGAGACCTTGTTAGAGAACAATCCCACTCTTCTTGCGGTCGATCGTGCTCCGATGACTTATAGTATTGATTTGCCTGGTTTGGCAAGTAGTGATAGCTTTCTCCAAGTAGAAGATCCCAGCAATTCAAGTGTTCGCGGAGCGGTAAACGATTTGTTGGCTAAGTGGCATCAAGATTATGGTCAGGTCAATAATGTCCCAGCTAGAATGCAGTATGAAAAAATCACGGCTCACAGCATGGAACAACTCAAGGTCAAGTTTGGTTCTGACTTTGAAAAGACAGGGAATTCTCTTGATATTGATTTTAATTCTGTCCATTCGGGCGAAAAGCAGATTCAGATTGTTAATTTTAAGCAGATTTATTATACAGTTAGCGTAGATGCTGTTAAAAATCCAGGAGATGTGTTTCAAGATACTGTAACGGTAGAGGATTTGAGGCAGAGAGGAATTTCTGCCGATCGTCCTTTGGTCTATATTTCGAGTGTTGCTTACGGGCGTCAGGTTTATCTCAAGTTGGAAACTACGAGTAAGAGTGATGAAGTAGAGGCTGCTTTTGAAGCTTTGATAAAAGGAGTCAAGGTGGCTCCTCAGACAGAGTGGAAGCAGATTTTGGACAATACAGAAGTGAAGGCAGTTATTTTAGGGGGCGACCCGAGTTCGGGTGCCCGAGTTGTAACAGGCAAGGTGGATATGGTAGAGGACTTGATTCAAGAAGGCAGTCGCTTTACAGCAGATCATCCAGGCTTGCCGATTTCCTATACAACTTCTTTTTTACGGGACAATGTAGTTGCGACCTTTCAAAACAGTACAGACTATGTTGAGACTAAGGTGACAGCTTACAGAAACGGAGATTTACTGCTGGATCATAGTGGTGCCTATGTTGCCCAATATTACATTACTTGGGATGAATTATCCTATGATAATCAAGGTAAGGAAGTCTTGACTCCTAAGGCTTGGGACAGAAATGGGCAGGATTTGACGGCTCACTTTACCACTAGTATTCCTTTAAAAGGGAATGTTCGCAATCTCTCTGTCAAAATTAGAGAGTGTACCGGACTTGCCTGGGAATGGTGGCGTACGGTTTATGAAAAAACCGATTTGCCACTAGTGCGTAAGCGGACGATTTCTATTTGGGGAACGACTCTTTATCCTCAGGTAGAGGATAAGGTAGAAAATGATTAGGAGAGAAGAATGTTTGCGACAAAAAGAGGCGATGATCTCTCTGCGAATATCTGAAAGTTTATCTCTTGCCTAGCGATTTCCATTGGAGTATGCTCGTGATGTTAAAATAAGTCTATCAAACAGGATGTGTAAAAAAGTAAAAAGGGTAGTGAAACTCCTTGCTATACAGGGGATTAGCTACCTTTTGCTTGTTTTAGAAGTGCCAGTGTACTAGTCTAATTTCAGTATCATGTGAAATCAAAAAGAACATAAATTTCTGTTTCGGGAACATATAAATTATGGTTTTGTTTAGAAACTCTTCTATTGATTTCTTAGAATACAATAGTGCCTATAAGAACTGTTGAATTTCAAAGTATTTACTTGAACTATAATATGTCTGGAGTAGACTGTCAACAAAAGGTGCAGTATAATGGTTTTTATCGGTTATATCTACAACCTCAAAACAGTAGCTTGAGCGGACTTTGTCAAACTTGGCTGAAACTTTCTATTTGCAGATAATGGTCTAGTTTGTTTTTTGAATGTTGATAAGGATGGAAAGGCAAGGCAAGGAAATCTTGGTGACAAAAGTGTCATCATAGCTCAATTTGCTGAATAAAATCTCTTTCCTCTAGTGAAAATCGAAAAAACTTGTGTTATAATAAGAAAGATTAAAATGTGAAAAAAGGAGATTCCTAATGGGACGTAAATGGGCCAATATCGTAGCCAAGAAAACGGCTAAAGATGGAGCTAACTCTAAAGTATATGCAAAATTTGGTGTAGAAATCTATGTAGCAGCTAAGAAAGGTGATCCAGACCCAGAATCAAACACTGCTTTGAAATTCGTTATCGACCGTGCCAAACAAGCCCAAGTGCCAAAACACGTTATCGATAAAGCGATTGATAAAGCAAAAGGAAACACAGACGAAACCTTTACAGAAGGACGTTACGAAGGTTTTGGACCAAACGGTTCAATGCTAATTGTTGATACCTTGACTTCAAATGTCAACCGTACAGCGGCCAATGTCCGTGCAGCCTTTGGTAAAAACGGCGGAAACATGGGTGCTTCAGGTTCGGTTTCATACCTCTTTGACAACAAGGGAGTTATCGTATTTGCAGGTGAAGATGCGGATGCGGTCTTTGAGCAATTGCTAGAAGCAGATGTGGATGTGGATGATGTAGAAGCAGAAGAAGGTGCAATCACAGTTTACACAGCGCCAACTGACCTTCACAAGGCTATCGTTGCCCTTCGTGAGTCAGGTATCCAAGAATTCCAAGTGACTGAATTGGAAATGATTCCTCAGTCAGAAGTGGAATTGTCAGGCGATGACCTTGAAACCTTTGAAAAACTTTACAGCGTTCTTGAAGACGACGAAGACGTACAAAAAATCTACACAAACGTAGACGGGTTCTAAATTAACCTAGCAAACATGATCCTAAGTGAAAAAATCACTTGGGATTTTTTAAATCAAAAAAATAGTTCTCTAGGAAACTTTTTCTTGACATCTTTTTTCAAAGTGGTAAAATAGTTCTCACGGAAACTTATTTAGTTCCTAGGAGAACTAAATGTGATGGTTAGAAAGGAGTTAGTATGGATAAGCCGATGTTAGTCTTTAAGCGTTTTGGTCATCAGATTCATCTCATGGTGCAAAAGGAAGCCAAACGTTGTGGTATTGAATTTATGGGTGGACCTCAAGGTCAGGTTGTGCGTTTTTTGGATAATCGTGAGAAAAACCAAGACTTGGTTTTGATTAAAAATATCGAGCAGGAACTCAATATTACCAAGTCTGTTGCTAGTAATTTGGTCAAGCGTATGGTGCAAAATGGTTTGGTGGAATTGGAGGCGAGTCCTAGCGATAAGCGGGCAAAATTTGTTCGTTTGACGGACAAAGCACGTTCTCAGATGCAACAGGTTAAGGCTTTTTTTGAACGAATAGACAAGCAGTTGATGGAAGACATTGATGAAGATGAATTACTGATTTTTGAGAAAGTTCTCGGTCAACTACAGGCAAATATCGAGGGAATAGGAGGAGAGAATGAAGAAATTAGCCAAACGAATTAGTAGGAAAGAATGGGGGATGATTTTATTAGCCATTCTCTTTACCTGCTTTTCGGTCTATCTAGAGTTGGAAGTGCCGACCTATATCTCGAAAATTACGGATTTGCTGGGAAGTCAAGGAACTAATTTAGATGAGTTGTGGCAGCCGGCAAGCATGATGGTGGGAATGTCCTTTCTTGCCTTCTTGTCCGTAGTTGCAGTTGGATTTTTTGCATCCCGAGTGGCGGCTTCTTATACTAGTAGGCTGAGAAGTGATATTTTTAACCGAGTTTTAGACTACTCGCAGACAGAGATTAAGAAATTCTCTATTCCCAGTCTTTTAACTCGTACCACCAATGATATTACTCAAGTTCAAATGTTGATTACCATGGGCTTGCAAGTGGTAACGCGTGGTCCAATTATGGCTATCTGGGCTATTGGGAAGATTTTAGGTCATTCAGAATACTGGCTCTGGGCGGTACTTGTGGCAGTGATTGTCAACGTCCTGATGACGACTGTTTTGATGACGCTAGCCTTTCCAAAACAGTCCTTGATTCAGGGGCTGACAGATAAACTGAACAGTATCACTCGTGAAAGTTTAACAGGTATTCGTGTCGTTCGTGCCTACAATGCTGAAGAATACCAAAATGAAAAATTTGCAGCAGCAAATGATGAATTGACACGCTTGAATTTGTTTGTCAACCGTCTTATGGCTATTTTGAACCCTATCATGATGGGGATTTCAAGTGGTTTGAGTGTGGCGATTTACTGGATTGGGGCCTATGTGATTAACGACGCTGCTCCGATAGCGCGTCTGCCTCTCTTTAGTGACATGATTGTTTTCATGTCTTATGCCATGCAGGTTGTCATGGGCTTCCTTCTCATGGGAGCACTCTTCATCGTTCTTCCCCGAACTATGGTCTCTGCTAAGCGGATCAATCAGGTTTTAGATTTGCATTCTTCTATCCAAAATCCTGCTCAAGTGCAGCTGGCTGATGAAAACCTCAAAGGTCAGGTTGAATTTAAGGATGTGACCTTCCGCTATGCGGCAAATTCGGAGGCGGTTATTGAGAATGTTAGCTTTAGAGCAGACGCTGGTCAAACAGTTGCCTTTATTGGGTCAACAGGTTCTGGTAAATCAACTCTGGTCAATCTGATTCCACGTTTCTACGATGTGTCAGCAGGAGAAATTCTGGTGGACGGTGTCAATGTTCAAGGCTATGCCTTAGAGGATTTGCGCAACAAGGTTGGTTATATTCCTCAGAAAGCGGTTCTCTTTTCAGGTGATGTCAAGGACAATTTAGATTTTGGACAGAGTCAAGAAACACCGCTTAGTGAGCAAGCTATGTGGCAAGCCTTGGAATTGGCCCAGTCTAAGAACTTTATCGAAGACAAGGAAGCGGGCTTAGTGTCAGAAGTGGCCCAAGGAGGAACCAACTTCTCAGGTGGTCAAAGACAACGTCTGGCCATTGCGCGTGCCTTGGCTCGGAAGCCAGAAATCCTCATCTTTGATGACTCCTTCTCAGCCTTGGACTACAAGACAGACCGTGTCCTACGCCAAGAGCTAGCAGAGAAAACCAAGTCTATGACCAAGCTTATCGTCGCACAGCGTATTTCAACGATTATGGATGCTGATTTGATTTTGGTCTTGGATCAAGGAAAAGTCGTGGGACAAGGCACCCACAAGGAACTTCTAGCTAATAACGAAGTTTACCAAGAAATTGCCTATTCACAACTATCGAAGGAGGAATTGGAACATGGAAAATAAGAAAATGACTCTTTGGAAACAGAGTAAACCCTATCTTGCAGGTCTCCAGTTTGCCCTTCTAATTGCCTTTCTAGCAACAATCGTATCCAATATCATTACTGTATATGGTCCAACCCGTATCAAGGAAATGACCAATATCATTGCCAGTGGTCTGGGAACCAGTGTAGATGTCGCGGCGGTTGCAGCTATTGGTGGTTTTTTGGCCGTGATTTATGTGATTGGACTTCTATCAAATTATTTACAGGCCTTTCTGTTTACAACAGCTATTCAACGTTTTTCAGAGCGTTTAAGAACAGCCATTGCAGAGAAAATCAATCGCCTACCATTGGGATATTTTGATGGCCATTCTCAAGGAGATACCTTGTCTCGTGTAACCAATGACGTTGACACTGCAGCCCAGTCCCTTAATCAAAGTCTGGGAACAGTTCTTTCATCTAGTTTATTGGTCTTAGCAGTCTTGGTAACCATGTTTGGGATGAACTGGATTTTAGCCTTGGTGACGGTTGTGTCAACTCTTATCGGTTTTGTTTTCGTGTCCGTCTTTATGGGCAAATCACAGGGCTTCTTTAAGAGTCAGCAGCAAGATTTGGCAGCTGTCAATGGCTATGTGGAGGAAATGTACTCTGGCCATAATGTGGTGACCAGTTACAATGCTATCGAGAGCACGAAAGAAGAGTTTGCGAAATTAAACAATCGTCTGTATGATAGTATCTGGAAATCTCAATTTATTTCAGGGATTATGATGCCGATTATGATGTTTATTGGGAACTTTAGTTATGCCTTAGTGATTATTGTTGGTGCAGCCTTGGCTCTGAATGGGCACATCAGTATCGGGATTATCGTTGCCTTTATGGCCTACGTTCGTATCTTTTCTCAGCCCCTTTCTCAAATTGCTCAAGGGATTACTAGTTTGCAGCAGGCTAGCGCAGCCATGGGGCGTGTCTTCGAATTTCTAGCTGAAGAGGAAATGGAAGATGAATCCCATAAAGAAAGACAATTGAGCGATATGAAAGGTCAAGTGGTCTTTGATCGAGTTTCCTTTGGCTACACACCAGAGCGAACCATTATCCATGACTTTTCTGCGATAGCTCATGCAGGTCAAAAGGTTGCCATTGTTGGACCGACCGGGGCTGGTAAGACAACTATTGTTAATCTTTTGATGAAGTTCTATGAGATTGATAAGGGAAGTATCCGCATCGATGGCGTGGATACCAAGGAGATGAAGCGTTCGGAAGTACATGATGCCTTTTCAATGGTCCTGCAGGATACTTGGCTCTTTGAAGGTACTATCCGAGATAATCTCATCTATAACCAAGAGGGGATTAGTGATGAGCGCGTGATTGAAGCCAGCAAGGCTGTAGGGATTCACCACTTTATCATGACCCTACCAGATGGTTACGATACCGTCTTGGACGACACGGTGACCTTGTCTGTCGGGCAAAAACAACTCTTGACTATCGCTCGTGCTTTGTTGAAAGATGCACCGCTCTTGATTTTAGATGAGGCGACCTCTTCTGTTGATACACGGACGGAGGAATTGATTCAGAAAGCCATGGACCGTTTGATGGAGGGAAGAACTTCCTTTGTCATCGCCCACCGCTTGTCAACTATCCGAAATGCTGATCTTATTCTCGTCATGAAAGATGGCAATATCATCGAGCAAGGAAATCATGATGAGCTGATGGCGCAAGCTGGTTTCTACGCTGACCTCTATAACAGTCAGTTTACAGAAGACGAAGCAGAAGAATAAATCCAAAGAAGGCTTGACGGCCTTCTTTTTCTGCACTATACTAGAAGATAAGTGTTTCCCTGCAAGCAAAATTTGAGTAAGTAATGAGAAAATATATGAAAAATTATCAAGAATGGTGTGACCATATTGCTGCTAATATTGAAAATAAGCCTATCTTTCTGAGATTGCTGAGAGCTTTCAATCGCTTCATGACAGTAGTTATGCCTATAGTTTATTTAATCTTGTTAACTACTACCTATCTCCAAGAAGGACTTGGGAAACAGGTCGGAATCTATTTGTTTATTCCTGCATCAGGTTTTGTGATTTTGTCCTTTCTTCGTAAGAAAATCAATGCCCCTAGGCCTTATGAGGAATGGGATATTAAACCCTTGCTTGACAGAGATAGTCCTGGTCAGTCTCTGCCCAGTCGTCATGTCTTTTCAGCAACCGTTATCTCTATGGCTTGCTTGCATGCTAGTTTATCTGTAGGGATTATCTTGTTGGTCTTGTCAGCCCTCCTCGGCCTTGTGCGAGTCTCAGGTGGCGTGCATTATCCCAAGGATGTAGTAGTTGGTTATATTTGTGGTCTTGTGTGGGGTGTGATTTTCTTTCTATTTTGACCTGTAAGTTAAGGGGGTCCTACAACCACTTACTGGTCTAAAGTAACCACTTGCTTCTTTGCTCTTGTTTTCTTATTTTAGCTTTGATATAGTAGAGTCAGAAAGGAGATGGAATGAAGTTACGAATCGAAATTGACAGCAATTTAGAGGAAACTGAAATTGTCATCAAGTGATGTATCTATGTCCTACAGCGTGGATGATGTAGTGTCAAATGTTTTAAAAAAATGAATGATATTGGACAGTTTTTTTGGCCTCTAATTGCTCAGGAGCTATGAAAGCAAGCGCTTGGGTTTATGACAAGGGAGAATGGTATTATGTAAGTTCTTCTGGTTCCATGCTAGCGAATGATTGGGTCAAAGACAATGGCAAGTGGTATTATCTGGCTTCATCAGGTAAGATGCTTCGTAATACCTACACACCAGATGGTTACTACGTTGGTAACTCAGGCGCCTGGCAATAAGAATAATACTCTTCGAAAATCTCTTCAAACCACGTCAGCGTCATCTACAACCTCAAAGCAGTGCTTTGAGCAACCTGCGGCTAGCTTCCTAGTTTGCTCTAGTATAAGAAGTCCTTTTCCTTAAAGGAAGAGGCTTTTTACTTGCTTTTCTGCTGCTTCCTCATTTGTCCTAAAGCCTTTTTTGTGTTAAAATGAATGGTATGAAAGCTAAAAAAATGTGGATGGCAGGTCTGGCTCTGCTTGGTATTGGGAGCCTTGCCCTTGCTACGAAAAAAGTTGCAGATGACCATAAGCTCATGAAGACTCAGGAAGAGTTGACAGCGATTGTGCGAGACCATTTTTCCGACATGGGGGAAATTGCGACCCTCTATGTTCAAGTTTATGAAAGCAGTCTAGAGAGCTTGGTTGGTGGTGTCGTTTTTGAGGATGGCCGTCATTATACCTTTGTCTATGAAAATGAAGACCTAGTCTATGAGGAGGAAGTCTTATGATACAACCAACAAGTTTAGAAGAATTAGCATCTTTAGTGGAAAAAGATGGCAAGAAGGTCTTTCTTTTTGTAGCAGACTGGTGTGGCGATTGTCGTTATATCTATCCTTCCTTGCCAGAGATTGAGGAGACCAATCCAGAGTTCACCTTTATTCGAGTGGACCGAGACCAGTATATGGATTTGGCCAAACTCTGGGATGTATATGGAATCCCTAGCCTTGTTGTTCTAGAAAAGGACAAGGAAATCGGTCGTTTTGTTAATCGCGACCGTAAAAGTAAGCAACAAATTAACGACTTTTTAGCAGGACTGAAATAGGAGAAAATAGAAACAATGATTTTTACATATAACAAAGAACATGTCGGTGATGTCCTTATGGTCATCGTGAAAAACAGCGGAGATGCCAAACTAGATGTGGAACGCAAAGGCAAGGTGGCTCGTGTTTTCCTTAAAGATAATGAAGAAACAGTGGCCTGGAATATTTTTGAAGTTTCAAGTTTGTTTGAAATTGCAGAGAGCGGTCAAGTCTTTTTGTCTGATGAACAAGTAGCTCGTTTGAACCAAGAATTGCAGGCGGAAGGTTTTAAAGAAGAAATTGTCAATGACAAGGAACCTAAGTTTGTTGTTGGTGAAATTGTCGAGATGGTAGCCCATCCTGATAGTGACCACCTTAACATCTGCCAAGTTGCAGTCGCGAGTGACAAGACAGTGCAAATCGTTGCAGGGGCTCCCAATGCGCGTCTTGGATTGAAAACCATTGTAGCTCTTCCTGGAGCTATGATGCCAAAAGGCAATCTCATTTTCCCAGGCGAGCTTCGTGGTGAAAAGAGTTTTGGCATGATGTGTAGCCCTCGTGAATTGCATTTGCCAAATGCTCCGCAAAAACGTGGTATTATTGAATTATCAGAAGACCAAGTTGTTGGAACTCCATTTGATCCAGCTAAACACTGGACTGCTTAGGAACTTGTCAGTATCTGATAGACCAGCTAGAAGGAAATAAGATGGCAAAAAATGTTGTGATTACAGGAGCGACATCAGGAATTGGTGAAGCGATTGCGCGTGCTTATCTGGAGCAGGGTGAGAATGTCGTTCTAACAGGACGACGGATAGATAGACTAGAAGCTCTTAAGTCGGAGTTTGCAGAAGTCTTTCCAAATCAAACCGTCTGGACCTTTCCACTAGATGTCACGGATATGACTATGGTGAAGACTGTTTGCTCCAGTATTCTAGAAACGATAGGGAAGATTGATATTCTGGTCAACAATGCCGGTCTGGCTCTAGGTTTAGCACCCTATCAGGATTATGAAGAGCTGGATATGTTAACTATGTTGGATACCAATGTCAAAGGTTTGATGGCAGTCACTCGCTGTTTCTTGCCAGTAATGGTAAAAGCCAATCAAGGACATATCATCAATATGGGCTCAACCGCAGGAATTTATGCCTATGCAGGTGCAGCAGTTTATTCGGCCACCAAGGCAGCAGTTAAGACCTTTTCGGATGGACTGCGAATTGATACCATCGCAACGGATATCAAGGTTACAACCATTCAGCCTGGAATTGTCGAAACAGATTTTTCTACAGTACGTTTTCATGGTGATAAAGAGCGGGCTGCGACGGTTTATCAAGGAATCGAAGCCTTGCAGGCACCAGACATCGCAGGCACAGTGATCTATGTGACCAGTCAACCTCGCCGTGTGCAGATTACAGATATGACCATTATGGCCAATCAACAGGCGACAGGTTTCATGGTTCATAAAAAATAAAAAATTTTCTCGAAAAGTTACAAATTTCTGTAACTTTTTTTGATTTCCTACGAATAGATAAGTAGGAGGAAGAAAATATGTATAATAAAGTTATCTTGATTGGACGTTTAACGTCTACACCAGAATTGCATAAAACCAACAATGACAAGTCAGTAGCGCGTGCAACTATCGCTGTGAATCGTCGATACAAAGACCAAAATGGCGAACGTGAAGCTGATTTTGTCAATATGGTCCTATGGGGCAGACTAGCAGAAACTTTGGCAAGCTACGCAACCAAAGGTAGTCTTATTTCCGTTGATGGGGAATTGCGTACCCGTCGTTTTGAGAAAAATGGTCAAATGAATTATGTGACCGAAGTCCTCGTCACAGGATTCCAACTCTTGGAAAGTCGTGCCCAACGTGCTATGCGAGAAAATAACGCTGGGCAGGATTTGGCAGATTTGGTTTTGGAAGAGGAAGAATTGCCATTTTAAACATTGAAAAGTCTGAGTTGCTCTCAGGCTTTTTTATACTGTCTAAATGTGTTACAATGAACTAGTTGAAACTTTTTGGAGGTTGGAATGAGTAGAGAATATACAAGAACAATCGTCAAAATTATATTTTGTACAGTAGTCGTATTTGTTTTTGCGATTTATACTCATGTGAGTCAGACAGATCCTATTCCGGGACAAATAAAAGTTGGAGCGACTTATATGACGATGAATAGTGAATTTTATAGACATTTACATAATGAGATTCAACGCTATTCTGATTCAGAAGGTCAGATATTGTATACTCGGGATGCAGAGATGAGTGAAGAAAAACAGAGTAAACAAATTGATGAGTTTATAGAGAAGCGAGTGAATGTTATTGTTATTAATCCGGTTAAGAGTGATAGCGAGCAAATTGTAGAAGCGTTAAGTAGGGCAAAGAATTTTGGAATTAGAGTTATAGCAGTAGATAGTCAGTTGAATAATATAAAAGTTGATACGAGCATAGTTTCTGATAATTACCATGCTGGGATATTAATTGCCAAGGATTTGATGAAACGTACCTCAAATGCTCATATTCTTTTGTTAACGCACAAAGATGCTTTATCAGCTAATCAGAGAATAACTGGTTTTTTGGATACAATAAAATCAGAAGAACATTATCAAATTATCTCAGAAAGAGAAACGGTTGGTCAAACAGAGTATGCTATGACTACTGTAGGTGATGCGTTATCTGGAGGTTTACAATTTGATGCTATAGTGGCTTTAAATGATAGAGCAGCTATAGGAGCTTTAGCAGCAATTAAAGAATTGAAAGTAACTTCAAAAAAACTTATTTACGGAATAGATGGTTCACCAGATATGAAGCATTTATTAGCTACAACAGATGAAGGTACGGGAACGGTTGCTCAATTTCCATCTCATATGGGTAGAAAAGTATCGGAAACAATAGATTTATTAGTAAAAAAAGAAGAAGTTGAAGAATTATATACTATACCTGTACAATTTGTTGATAAAAATAATATAATTCAGTTTGATATTAATGGGTGGCAGTAATGAAACAGGTAAAAGGTGTCCAGTACTCTATAATTTTGCTTTTGTTAATTAATTTTCTAACCATTATATACAATGGAGCTTTGTATATACAGATTACAAACTATGTAATTTCAAAGGGACAGATGATACTCTTATTGGGAGAATTAAACAATATTTCAAAATCACCTGACCAGATTTTTTGGTATTCAATTATTTTTTTTGTCGGTATTATTTTTATATCTACCTATAAAATGTATTCAACTGAGAAAAAGTGGCCAATTTTTTCAAAATGGAATTTGTTTGAAATAGTATTAATGATCGGTGTTATATGGTCACAAAATCTGTCATACAATGGAATAATATTATTAGTTTTTGCTGATATATTCTATAGTTCAAGAGAGTTTCAAGACTCTGATAGTAAACGTTCTTGGATTATTTTTATTTTCTTGAGTTTTTTAATATTACTTTTAACCGACTATGAAATATTGTCTCTATTTATAAAAGTTCCATCTCTAGCTACCTATATCCAATTTTATCCATCTTCCATACGAGGTATAGTGTTATTTTTAGAAAATGCATTGACATCATTAAATGTTATTATTTTCATCATCTCTTTATTGTCTTATATCCTATACGTGATTAAAGAACATCATAATATTGAGGAAGAGCTTAAAATGTTATCTAGAGTCAACACTGAATTGAATCATTACATATCGTTATCAGAGAAAATCGCTGAAGATCGAGAAAGGAAAAGAATTGCTCGGGAAATTCATGATACTTTAGGTCATGCGTTGACAGGAATTTCAGCAGGGATTGATGCTGTTTCTGTATTAATTGATGTTCATCCTATCCGTGCTAAAGAACAGTTGAAAAATGTTTCAAATGCAGTTAGAGAGGGGATAAAAGATGTTAGGGGATCATTACAGAGACTGAGACCAGGAGCTTTGCAAAATAATGGTTTAAAAGATGCTCTAATATTAATGATTAGTGAGTATGAGTCTCTATCAAAACTCTCTGTCGATCTAAAATATGAATGGGGGAATATTGATTTAGATGTTATGCAGGAAGATACTATTTTTAGGATTATACAAGAATCTATGACAAATTCTGTTCGTCACGGACATGCTAGTAAAATGAGCATTCACTTTATGAGTGAGGATAACAACATAATAGTTTTGCAAGATAATGGAATAGGTTTTGACGACTTACAAATTGGGTATGGCTTGAAACAAATGAGAGAGCGAGTTTCTATTTTAGGTGGTTCTATTCATTTTGAAAATAGGGAAGGATTTTACACTAAAATAATTTTTCCAAAAATAGGAGGTGAAGTATATGATAAAGGTAATGATTGCAGATGATCAGGCGTTAATTAGAGAGTCCTTGCAGATTATTTTATCAGTATATGCTGATATTGATGTTGTATCTGTTGTTGGTGATGGTATCGAAGCTATGGATAACATTATGGCTGTAAAACCGGATATAATTTTAATGGATATTAGAATGCCCAGAATGGACGGAGTATTGGCTACAAAAGAAATCAAAAAACGTTTTCCAAATATAAAAATTATAATCTTAACAACATTTGATGACGACGAATTCATTTTTAGTGCTTTAAAATATGGTGCATCTGGCTATTTATTAAAAGGAGTTTCAACAGACGAGTTATATCAAGCCATTCAGACAGTGTATAAAGGTGGAGCTATGATTAATCCTAATATAGCCAGTAAGGTATTTCAATTGTTCTCGCAGATGGCACAGACCAATTTTTCTATTACTGTGAAGGAAGAGAATATTGAAAATATATCACTGACAGAATGGAAAATTATTCAGCAAGTGGCATTTGGAGAATCAAATAAGGAAATTGCCAGTAATCTTTTTTTATCCGAGGGAACAGTGCGCAATTACCTTTCTATCATTCTTTCAAAACTAAATTTGAGAGATAGGACACAGTTAGCCATATGGGCTGTACAAACAGGTGTGACACAAAAGAATTTTTCGAAGGAAATTGATAAATGAAAGTAAAGCAATTGTTTCTAGCGATACTGTTTGTGCTAAGTTGTTTGAGTTTATTCCTTATTTGGGAAAACAAGCAGATAAAGATTATTAGACTGGGTTTTTATTCTGATTCTAGTTGGGGAATTCCTACAGGGAATAACAGCTATGTACTAGATGAGGCTATTAAGAAATTTGAAGAGCTTCATCCAGGAGTTAGGATTGTATATGATTCAGGTATTCCCAAGGAGGAGTATTCTAATTGGATTTCAAGTCAAATTTTAAAAGGTTCTGAACCAGATGTCTTTCTATTATCAAGCGACCAATTATCTTTATTTGCATCAAAAGGTATTTTAAAAAACCTAAATTCCTATCTGTCTCAAGAAGATGCCTCTAATTTCTATGATGTATCTTTGCAGGCAGCAAAATACGGAGATGATTTATACGGTCTTCCATATGAAAGCAATCCCATGTTGATGTGTGTAAATCAAGATTTACTTTTAAAAGAGGGGATTGAAATTCCTAAAGTAGGGTGGACACAGAAAGATCTCTATGAGATTAGTAAAAAAGTTACAAAAGATACCGATGGAGATGGAATCGTTGATCAATTTGGGATAACAGGATATAGTTGGAAAGAATCTCTAGCAGCCTTTGGAGTTACTATTTCTGAGAGTGGGATTCCTCGTATAGATTCGTCAGAAATGAAGGATGCTTTATCCTATATAAGGGGATTGAATCAATTAAACGGACGCTACAAAGTAACCTATAAAGATTTTGATGAAGGACATGTGGCCTTTTATCCAATGAGTTTGGCACAATATCGTACATATAAACCTTTTCCTTATCATGTGGCCAAATATACAAATTTTAACTGGACATGTATTTCGTTGCCAACGACTAAGGAAGACATTCGTTCGACTGTAACAGATACTTCCTTATACGTGGTTTCTTCGCGTGCTCGCAATTCAAACCTTGCCGTATCGTTTATAGAATTTTTAACAATTAATCGTGAAATTCAACAAAATTTATTTAATAAGGGTCAAGGAAGCTCAGTATTACCAGAGGTAGTAACTAGTTTGAAAAGTGAAGAGTTGATGAAGAAAGGAATGATTGGTCAAAATGCCTTAACGACTACTTCACTGGATTATATAATGAAAAATTCAATTACAACTATTTCAAAAGGGATAGATTCAAAATCATTAGTTGGAACAGAAGAAAGATTAGAAGCATTATCTATGGATGAAAATAACACGGATATTGAAGGTAGTCTTATTAAGTTACAAAAAGAACTAGATATAGGAACCCTTAAATAGATATCAAGATTATTACTCTTAAATAATACGAACATGGCAGATGTCTTTATTGACATTTGTCATTTTTTTATTGACATTTATCAATAAACTTTTGTGACATTTAACAATTATAAAGTGAAGATAAGGATGATAGAATAAAATCAATAAAAGGAGGGAAATATGAAGTATTTGATATTAGTCAGTCATGGAGGGCTCGCAGAGGGATTGAAATCATCTCTTTCTATGTTTGCTTCGGATAAGGTAGATGATGTCATAGCGATTGGCTTAAAAGATGGAGAAAGTCTTGCAGGTTTTTCTGTAGAGGTCAAGAATGTTATTGCGTCTCTGGATGAAAATGATTCGGTTCTTGTTTTAGCAGATATTGTTGGGGGAAGTCCTTTAACAACTGTTGCAACAGTATTAGAAGAATTTGGAAAATTAGAGAATGCAACTATTTTGGGAGGTATGAACTTAACAATGGCACTTACAGCAGTGGTGATGAAAGACATTCTGACCGGAAGTGAACTTGTTTCTACGATATTAAACGAATCATCCTCAGCTCTACAGGAATTTGAAGTCGGATCGGATGATAATCTTAATGAAGAAGACGATATTTAGTTATATAAGGAAAGGGATAAAAAATTATGGTAGTAACATTTGTACGAATTGACGATAGAATGATTCATGGACAAACAGTCACTAGATGGGCAAAAGAACATCCATGTGATGGATTAATTGCAGTAAATGATGCTGCTGCATCTAATAAGGTTTTAATTCAGGCATATAAAGGTGCGTCAGATAAAAAAACATTTGTTTGGACAAAGGAAGCGTTTGAAGAAAAATCATCTAAAGTAACAGAATCGGATAGTAGATATTTTTTGATTACTAAGAATCCAATTGATATGAAAGAAATTTTAGTAGACCAGGGCTTTATTCCAGGAGATGTTAAAGAGATTATTGTAGGACCTGCTAACGATAGACCAGGTGCTATCAAGTTGGGAAATAATCAATCAATTACTCAAGAGGAAGCAGTTGCATTAGAAGCAATTGAAAAAGCAGGATATAAAGTTAGATTCCAATTATTATCAGATGTATCTATTGGCTATTGGAGTGATTTTAAATCAAAATTTGGATTTTAATAATGAAATAAGGAGACAAAATGATGGAAATTTCTTGGATTCAAGCAGCTCTTTTAGGATTGTTTGCAAGTTTAGCATCGATGCCAGGTATGGGGGGATCCAGTATTGGTAACTATACTTTGGGGCGTCCATTAGTTGGTGGTTTAATTGTAGGTTTAATATTAGGAGATATAACAACAGGGGTAATCGTTGGTGTGGCTTTACAGGTATTATATATTGCCTTAGTGACACCTGGTGGAACTGTATCGGCCGATGTACGGGCAATTTCTTATATCGGAATTCCGTTATCTATCCTATTTGTTCATGCAAATAATATTTCAGGTGAAGTGGCGATTGCAGCAGCAGCAGCGCCAATTGGAGCCGCGGTTGGAACAATTGGAACTGTTTTATTCTATGGTACAGCTACTATGAACTTGCTTTGGCAACACATTGGATGGAAAGCTGTAGAGAAAGGTGATTTTAAGAAGTTATATGCTGTTGATTGGGTATATCCTTGGATTTCACATTTTATCTTTTCTTTCTTACCAACAATGATTATTACAAAATTTGGACCAGATATGGTTGATCTTATGAAAGTATATCTTCCGATGGATGGTTTTGTAATGAAGTCTCTATTTACTGTAGGAGCACTCCTTCCATGTGTGGGTATTGCAATACTTTTGAAACAAATTGTTACAAAAACAACAGACTTTATTCCTTTCTTTGTCGGGTTCACGTTAGCAAAATCTTTAGGCTTGAACTTAGTAGCAAGTGGTGTTGTGTCATTAATTTTTGCAGTAATTTATTATGAATTAGAAGTTGTTAAATCTGCCCGTACGACAGCAGTTGTCAGTGATATGGGATTTGATGAAGAGGAGGATATTTAGAATGAGTCGAAAAAAATATCAAGAAAAACATTGACAAAATCATTTCACCACTGGTTCTATGGACATCTGACATGTTTTTCTCAAGAACATATGCAAACTTTTGGATATTTAACTTCTATGCTTCCAATAGTGGAAGAAATGTATGATACTAAGGAAGAACAAAAAGAAGCTATGCAAACATACACAGCATTCTTTAATACTGAGCCGCAGCTGGGTTCTCTAGTAGTTGGGATAACAGCTGGTTTGGAAGAAGCGCGTGCAAATGGAGATGCCGTAGATAGTGAGACCATCAATGGAATGCGAGCCGGTCTAATGGGGCCTATTGCAGGTATTGGAGATTCACTTATTGTAGGAACATTAATTCCTGTTCTTTTGGGGATAGCTCTAGGTCTTTCTAAAGGAGGAAATATTTCTGGTGCAATATTCTATATTATTGCATGGAATCTATTAGTCTATCTTGGAATGCGTTTTGCTTATTTTAAAGGATATGAACTTGGAGATAAAGCAGTAGAATTTTTAGTAGGTCCTAAAGGTCAGGCGCTAAGAAAAGCAATTAGTGTTGTTGGTGGTATGGTCATAGGAGCTGTTGCAGCAACTTGGGTATCTGTCACTACGGCGCTAGAGCTGAAAAATGGAGATGGAGAAACGTTTTTAAACTTACAAGAAAAGATTGATGGTGTTTATCCAGGTCTTTTAACAGCAGGTTTTATTGTTCTATGTTGGTGGCTGATGGCTAAAAAGAAAGTTTCTCCAAATTGGGTGATGCTATTATTGGTAGTTATTGCACTTGTAGGAGTAGCCTTAGGATTTTTCAATCCAGGATTGAAATATTAATAGTATGTAAAAAAGCAACGGTTTATAATCGTTGTTTTTTATATATACGTAATATAAGGATTTAGAGTTTCGGTATTTTTTATAAAAGAATTAACGAAAATACTAATTTCATAAATCATGTTCGTTAAAATTCTACATTATTAAAGTGCAAAATTAGGATAAAGAAATTTATATATTCATCCTCAGAAAGTCAGACTTTTTTCTTGACTATTTCTGACCAAGTGATACAATAGAACTATGATTTAGCACTCAGGTCTAAAGAGTGCTAATACTATCTATCTCATTATGGAGGAAATCAGATGTTGAAACCATTAGGAGACCGTGTTGTCTTAAAAGTAGAAGAAAAAGAACAAACTGTTGGAGGCTTTGTCCTTGCAGGTTCAGCCCAAGAAAAAACAAAAACAGCCCAAGTTGTAGCTACTGGACAAGGTGTTCGTACCTTGAACGGTGACTTGGTGGCTCCAAGTGTCAAGGTTGGAGACCGTGTCTTAGTTGAAGCTCACGCAGGTCTTGATGTCAAAGATGGCGATGAAAAGTACATCATCGTAGGCGAAGCGAACATCTTGGCAATCACTGAAGAATAGAAGGAGAAAGTAAGTATGTCAAAAGAAATTAAATTTTCATCAGATGCCCGTTCAGCTATGGTCCGTGGTGTCGATATCCTTGCAGACACTGTTAAAGTAACCTTGGGACCAAAAGGTCGTAATGTCGTTCTTGAAAAATCATTCGGTTCACCACTCATCACCAATGACGGTGTAACTATTGCCAAAGAAATCGAATTGGAAGACCATTTTGAAAATATGGGTGCCAAATTGGTCTCAGAAGTAGCTTCAAAAACCAACGATATCGCAGGTGACGGAACGACAACTGCAACAGTCTTGACCCAAGCAATTGTCCGCGAAGGAATCAAAAACGTCACAGCAGGTGCCAATCCAATCGGAATTCGTCGTGGGATTGAAACAGCAGTTACAGCAGCAGTAGAAGCTTTGAAAAACAACGCCATCCCTGTTGCCAACAAAGAAGCTATCGCTCAGGTTGCAGCCGTATCTTCTCGTTCTGAAAAAGTTGGTGAGTACATCTCTGAAGCCATGGAAAAAGTTGGTAAAGATGGTGTTATCACAATCGAAGAGTCACGTGGTATGGAAACAGAGCTTGAAGTTGTGGAAGGAATGCAGTTCGACCGTGGTTATCTTTCACAGTACATGGTGACAGATAGCGAAAAAATGGTAGCTGACCTTGAAAATCCATACATTTTGATTACCGATAAGAAGATTTCAAATATCCAAGAAATCTTGCCACTCCTAGAAAGTATTCTCCAAAGCAATCGTCCACTCTTGATTATTGCGGATGATGTAGATGGTGAGGCTCTTCCAACTCTTGTTTTGAACAAGATTCGTGGAACCTTCAACGTAGTAGCAGTTAAGGCACCTGGTTTTGGTGACCGTCGCAAAGCCATGCTTGAAGACATTGCCATCTTAACAGGCGGAACAGTTATCACAGAAGACCTTGGTCTTGAGTTGAAAGATGCGACAATTGAAGCACTTGGTCAAGCAGTGAGAGTAACTGTTGATAAAGATAGCACTGTTATCGTAGAAGGTGCTGGAAATCCTGAAGCGATTTCTCACCGTGTTGCAGTTATCAAGTCTCAAATCGAAACCACAACTTCTGAATTTGACCGTGAAAAATTGCAAGAACGCTTGGCGAAATTGTCAGGTGGTGTAGCAGTCATCAAGGTCGGAGCTGCAACTGAAACTGAGTTGAAAGAAATGAAACTCCGCATTGAAGATGCCCTCAACGCTACTCGTGCAGCCGTGGAAGAAGGAATTGTTGCTGGTGGTGGGACAGCTCTTGTCAATGTCATTCCAGCTGTTGCTGCCTTGGAATTGACAGGAGACGAAGCAACGGGCCGCAATATTGTTCTCCGTGCTTTGGAAGAACCTGTTCGTCAAATCGCCCACAATGCAGGATTTGAAGGTTCAATCGTTATCGATCGTTTGAAAAATGCTGAGCTTGGTACAGGCTTCAACGCAGCAACTGGCGAGTGGGTTAACATGATTGATCAAGGTATCATTGATCCAGTTAAAGTGAGTCGTTCAGCTCTACAGAATGCAGCATCTGTAGCCAGCTTGATTTTGACAACAGAAGCAGTCGTAGCCAATAAACCAGAACCAGCAGCCCCAGCTCCAGCAATGGATCCAAGCATGATGGGTGGCATGATGTAAGCTTTCTATAGAAAACAACTTATAAAAAACATAAAAGGAGGGAATGCCTATTCCTCCTTTTTATGCTATTCACTTCTAAATAGATTTGAGCTCTCCTAACTTATATGATAAAATAAGATTAGAAAAAGGAGAAGAACATGATCGATGTAGAAGAAATTCTGAGCAAGATGAACTCCAATCAGAAGATTAATTATGACCGTGTCATGCAGAAAATGGTACAAGTATGGGAGAAAAATGAGCAACGTCCAACTATTCTCATGCATGTTTGCTGTGCCCCTTGCAGTACCTATACCCTCGAATATTTGACTAAGTATGCAGATGTGACTATCTATTTTGTTAATTCCAATATCCATCCCAAGGCAGAATACCATAAGCGGGCTTACGTCACCCAAAAATTTGTCAGTGATTTCAATGAGCGAACTGGCAATAACGTTCAATACCTAGAAGCTCCTTATGAACCTAACGAATATCGTAAACTGGTTCGAGGTTTGGAAGAAGAGCCTGAAGGTGGCGATCGTTGTAAGGTTTGCTTTGACTACCGACTGGATAAGACAGCGCAAGTGGCTATGGATTTGGGCTTTGACTACTTTGGCTCAGCCTTGACCATCAGTCCTCATAAGAATTCTCAAACCATCAACAGCATCGGAATTGATGTGCAAAAGATTTACACCACCCACTATCTTCCCAGCGATTTCAAGAAAAATCAAGGCTACAAACGTTCAGTAGAGATGTGTGAAGAGTATGACATTTATCGTCAATGTTATTGTGGATGTGTCTATGCAGCACAGGCTCAGAATATTGACCTTGTTCAGGTTAAGAAAGATGCTACAGCTTTCTTGCTGGATAAGGATGTTGAAAAAGACTATTCCCACATCAAATTTACTGTTACGAAATTAGATATATAAGGATAAGCCCAGCTGCAAAGCTGGGTTTCTATACTCTTCGAAAATCAAATGCAAACCGCATCAACGTCGCCTTGCCGTATATATATGTGACTGACTTCGTCAGTCTTATCTACAACCTCAAAACAGTGTTTTGAGCAACCTGCGGCTAGTTTTCTAGTTTGCTCTTTGATTTTCATTGAGTATTAAAATAAAAAACCAGGGATTTCACCCTAGTTTGACAACTTTACCGATTCTTTAGTTCTACATAGCGCTTGTACCAAATGTTTACATAGGCTTCTGAGAAAGGACCACGTCCATTGTTAATCCAATCAACAAGAATTTTGACATGTTCTTTTAAAATATAGTCCAAATCATCAGAATAATTCATTTTGCGTTTGTGACGCTCATACTCCTCAACGTCCAAGAGACGTTTTTCCCCATCTGTAAAAATTTTAACATCCAAATCGTAATCAATATACTTCAGTGCTTCTTCATCCAGATAGTAGGGGCTGGCCATATTGCAATAGTAGGAAGTTCCATTATCACGAATCATGGCAATGATATTAAACCAATATTTCTTATGAAAGTAAACAATAGCCGGTTCTCGAGTGACCCAACGACGACCATCACTTTCGGTAACAAGTGTATGATCGTTGACACCAATAATGGCGTTTTCTGTTGTTTTTAGTACCATGGTGTCCCGCCAAGTTCGGTGGAGACTCCCATCATGCTTATAACTTTGAATTGTAATAAAGTCGCCTTCTTTTGGAAGCTTCATAACTAACCAACTTTCTACAATTTATAAGTTTATCATTTACTATTGTACCATAAAATTACCTAAAATCTGTGAATTTTACATGAAAATATTAAAGATATTCTCTGAGAGCGCTTGCTATATCCGAAAAATCGTAGCCTTTTCGTGCTAAAACTTGGGTTAAACGCTGTTTAAGTTCGTATCCTTCATATTTTCGGGCATACTTGGCATATTGCTTATCAAGTTCCTTGAAGATGAGTTCCTGAGTCGTTTCTTCGTCGACTTGACTATCCAACTGGTCAAAGGCAATTTTAGCATCAGAGTAGGAAAACCCCTTGTTGGTCAAGTTCTGTATAATCTTATCTTGCAAGGCACGAGCTGGAAGTTTTCCTTCATATTTTTTCAACAGTTTATTAGCTACACGTTGAGCAACTTCCGAAAAATCAAATTCTTTCAAGTTCTCTTCTATAGTAGATTTTGAAATCCCTTTTTGAGCTAGTTTCTGAGTCAGTACATAAGGCCCCTTGTCTCCTGAAAGTTGATTGGCATTGATGATAGCATAAGCGTACTGGCCATCATTAGTCCACTTCTCTTCTTTAAGAGCAGCAATGATTTGAGAAACTATTTTTGCATCAATATCGTATTTTTTTAGATATTCTCTGACCTCTTTTTCAGTACGTGCTTTAAATGATAAATGGTAGAGAGCCAGATTCTTACCATAAGAAAATTGAGCAAAGTCCTGAATCTCTTTCAATTCCTCTTCGCTTATCACCTTATCTCTCGATAACATAAAACGAACAATTGTATCTTCGGTGATATAGCATTTGTCGCCATTATCAAGCTCCATCAGATAGAGTCTTTTTTTCTTTTCAAGTTTTGTGATTTTCATAGTTCCCTTTCATCTAAATGCTTCGAAAGCTGCAACAAGTCGGAGTTTATCCATATCTACATATTCTCTACCGTAATAGTCGAGAAATAATTCAGTATACGTAGCATCTTGTAGGTTGTAATGAAGGGACCAAATTGCCCAAAAGAGGTCGATATGTCGGTCACTAAAACCAGCCAATCCCAAGTCAATAAAGCAAGAAAAATGCGAGGCATCCTTCAAGATGAAATTTGGCAGGCAGGCATCTCCATGAATTAAAGCATCAGCTTTGAGAATGTAATCTTTCTCTTGTATCAGTTGGTAAGCTTCTTCACGACTGTGAATATGAAATTGAGGTAGAAGAGTCTTGTTATAAAAAGCCCCCTTCTGATAGTTTTTTAAGGCTTTTTCTTTATAACGCTTCAGATGATTTTCCGACGGAAAAGATTGTGGTTTAAGACTGTGAAGTTCGTTTAATGCTTGAGCCAGGGTTTGACAGAGTTTTTCGGGTTGATTTAAAAAATCGAGAGCGTTTCTGCCAATGGCTTCTTTGGTCAGAAGGAAATCCTTTTTTGCTGATAAATAGGTAATCACTGGAGTTCCCAATCCTTCAGTTTCGAACCAACTTGCAATCTTAGCTTCTTGATCTAATCTGCCTTTTTGATCTAATTTTAAATAGTAACCTGAATCTATATATAGGACAGTTGCACTTGAATGAGAAGAACTATCAGAGAGATTAGCTCCCTTGATATAGCTTCGTAATTGTTCAGGGAAATCTAGTATACTAAAGCGAGGTGTTTTTGAATTCATGCTTTTATTGTAACATATTCTTAAATATCTTAGAAACTCCATGGTATAATAGACCTATGAATCTAAAAATAAAACAAAAAATACCATTAAAAATCAAGCGCATGGGAATTAATGGTGAAGGAATTGGCTTTTATCAAAAAACTTTAGTCTTTGTACCTGGAGCTCTCAAAGGTGAAGATATCTATTGTCAGATTACTTCTATTAAACGCAATTTTGTTGAGGCAAAATTACTGAAGGTCAACAAGAAGTCTAAATTTCGAGTTGTGCCAGCTTGTACTATTTACAATGAGTGCGGAGGCTGCCAAATCATGCACCTGCATTATGATAAGCAACTGGAGTTCAAGACGGACTTGCTTTATCAAGCGCTGAAAAAATTTGCTCCTACAGGATATGAAAACTATGAAATTCGTCCGACAATTGGTATGCAGGAACCAAAATATTACCGTGCTAAGTTACAATTTCAGACTCGAAAATTTAAGAATCAGGTCAAGGCGGGCTTATATGCACAAAATTCTCACTATTTAGTAGAGTTGAAAGACTGCCTGGTACAAGACAAGGAAACCCAAGTGATTGCTAATCGTCTAGCGGAATTACTTACTTTTCACCAAATTCCAATCACGGATGAGAGAAAAGTTCTAGGTGTTAGAACTATAATGGTTCGACGAGCAAGAAAGACTGGACAGGTTCAGATTATTATTGTTACAAATCGTCAGCTTAATTTTACCCAACTAGTGAAAGACTTAGTTAAAGATTTTCCAGAAGTTGTGACAGTAGCTGTGAATACAAATACAGCTAAAACCAGTGAGATTTATGGTGAAAAGACAGAGATTATCTGGGGACAAGAGAGTATTCAAGAAGGTGTACTCGATTATGAATTTTTACTATCTCCTCGAGCTTTCTATCAACTAAATCCTGAACAAACAGAAGTTCTTTATAACGAGGCAGTAAAAGCCTTGGATGTAAATAAAGAAGACCATTTGATTGACGCTTATTGTGGAGTTGGAACGATTGGTTTTGCCTTTGCAAAGAAAGTTAAAACACTTAGAGGTATGGATATTATTCCAGAAGCTATTGAAGATGCTAAGCGAAATGCTAAAAGAATGGGATTTGACAATACTCATTATGAAGCTGGAACGGCAGAAGAGATTATTCCTCGTTGGTACAAGGAAGGATACCGAGCAGATGCTTTGATTGTGGATCCACCACGTACAGGTCTGGATGACAAGTTATTAGATACAATTCTTACCTATGTACCAGAAAAAATGGTCTATATTTCTTGCAATGTTTCAACTTTGGCAAGGGATTTGGTAAGGTTAGTAGAAGTCTACGATATCCATTATATTCAGTCGGTCGATATGTTCCCACATACCGCTCGAACTGAGGCTGTTGTAAAATTAATTAAAAAATTTTAAAAAAGGTGTTGACAAAGTTTAAAAAGCCTGTATAATAGTAAGAGTTGAAAATAACACCTCTGGTCCGTTGGTCAAGGGGTTAAGACACCGCCTTTTCACGGCGGTAACACGGGTTCGAATCCCGTACGGACTATGGTATGTTGCGGTAGGAACACTTGATGAAAAAAGTTTTAAAAAAGTTTCAAAAAAGTGTTGACAAGCGAAAGCGACTGTGATATACTAATATAGTTGTCGCTTGAGAGAAGCGAGTGACAAAGACCTTTGAAAACTGAACAAGACGAACCAATGTGCAGGGCACTACAACTAAGGTTGTAGTACTGAACAATGAAAAAAACAATAAATCTGTCAGTGACAGAAATGAGTGAGAACTCAAACTTTTTAATGAGAGTTTGATCCTGGCTCAGGACGAACGCTGGCGGCGTGCCTAATACATGCAAGTAGAACGCTGAAGGAGGAGCTTGCTTCTCTGGATGAGTTGCGAACGGGTGAGTAACGCGTAGGTAACCTGCCTGGTAGCGGGGGATAACTATTGGAAACGATAGCTAATACCGCATAAGAGTAGATGTTGCATGACATTTGCTTAAAAGGTGCAAATGCATCACTACCAGATGGACCTGCGTTGTATTAGCTAGTTGGTGGGGTAACGGCTCACCAAGGCGACGATACATAGCCGACCTGAGAGGGTGATCGGCCACACTGGGACTGAGACACGGCCCAGACTCCTACGGGAGGCAGCAGTAGGGAATCTTCGGCAATGGACGGAAGTCTGACCGAGCAACGCCGCGTGAGTGAAGAAGGTTTTCGGATCGTAAAGCTCTGTTGTAAGAGAAGAACGAGTGTGAGAGTGGAAAGTTCACACTGTGACGGTATCTTACCAGAAAGGGACGGCTAACTACGTGCCAGCAGCCGCGGTAATACGTAGGTCCCGAGCGTTGTCCGGATTTATTGGGCGTAAAGCGAGCGCAGGCGGTTAGATAAGTCTGAAGTTAAAGGCTGTGGCTTAACCATAGTACGCTTTGGAAACTGTTTAACTTGAGTGCAAGAGGGGAGAGTGGAATTCCATGTGTAGCGGTGAAATGCGTAGATATATGGAGGAACACCGGTGGCGAAAGCGGCTCTCTGGCTTGTAACTGACGCTGAGGCTCGAAAGCGTGGGGAGCAAACAGGATTAGATACCCTGGTAGTCCACGCCGTAAACGATGAGTGCTAGGTGTTAGACCCTTTCCGGGGTTTAGTGCCGTAGCTAACGCATTAAGCACTCCGCCTGGGGAGTACGACCGCAAGGTTGAAACTCAAAGGAATTGACGGGGGCCCGCACAAGCGGTGGAGCATGTGGTTTAATTCGAAGCAACGCGAAGAACCTTACCAGGTCTTGACATCCCTCTGACCGCTCTAGAGATAGAGCTTTCCTTCGGGACAGAGGTGACAGGTGGTGCATGGTTGTCGTCAGCTCGTGTCGTGAGATGTTGGGTTAAGTCCCGCAACGAGCGCAACCCCTATTGTTAGTTGCCATCATTCAGTTGGGCACTCTAGCGAGACTGCCGGTAATAAACCGGAGGAAGGTGGGGATGACGTCAAATCATCATGCCCCTTATGACCTGGGCTACACACGTGCTACAATGGCTGGTACAACGAGTCGCAAGCCGGTGACGGCAAGCTAATCTCTTAAAGCCAGTCTCAGTTCGGATTGTAGGCTGCAACTCGCCTACATGAAGTCGGAATCGCTAGTAATCGCGGATCAGCACGCCGCGGTGAATACGTTCCCGGGCCTTGTACACACCGCCCGTCACACCACGAGAGTTTGTAACACCCGAAGTCGGTGAGGTAACCGTAAGGAGCCAGCCGCCTAAGGTGGGATAGATGATTGGGGTGAAGTCGTAACAAGGTAGCCGTATCGGAAGGTGCGGCTGGATCACCTCCTTTCTAAGGATAAGGAACTGCGCATTGGTCTTGTTTAGTCTTGAGAGGTCTTGTGGGGCCTTAGCTCAGCTGGGAGAGCGCCTGCTTTGCACGCAGGAGGTCAGCGGTTCGATCCCGCTAGGCTCCATTGGTGAGAGATCACCAAGTAATGCACATTGAAAATTGAATATCTATATCAAATAGTAACAAGAAAATAAACCGAAAACGCTGTAGTATTAATAAGAGTTTATGACTGAAAGGTCAGAAAATAAGGTTAAGTTAATAAGGGCGCACGGTGGATGCCTTGGCACTAGGAGCCGAAGAAGGACGTGACAAACGACGATATGCCTTGGGTAGCTGTAAGTAAGCGATGATCCAGGGATTTCCGAATGGGGGAACCCAACAGGTACTACCTGTTACCCGCATCTGTTAAGGATGTGAGGAGGAAGACGCAGTGAACTGAAACATCTAAGTAGCTGCAGGAAGAGAAAGCAAAAGCGATTGCCTTAGTAGCGGCGAGCGAAACGGCAGGAGGGCAAACCGAAGAGTTTACTCTTCGGGGTTGTAGGACTGCAATGTGGACTCAAAGATTATAGAAGAATGATTTGGGAAGATCAGCCAAAGAGAGTAATAGCCTCGTATTTAAAATAGTCTTTGTACCTAGCAGTATCCTGAGTACGGCGGGACACGTGAAATCCCGTCGGAATCTGGGAGGACCATCTCCCAACCCTAAATACTCCCTAGTGACCGATAGTGAACCAGTACCGTGAGGGAAAGGTGAAAAGCACCCCGGGAGGGGAGTGAAATAGAACCTGAAACCGTGTGCCTACAACAAGTTCGAGCCCGTTAATGGGTGAGAGCGTGCCTTTTGTAGAATGAACCGGCGAGTTACGTTATGATGCGAGGTTAAGTTGAAGAGACGGAGCCGTAGGGAAACCGAGTCTGAATAGGGCGAATTAGTATCATGACGTAGACCCGAAACCATGTGACCTACCCATGAGCAGGTTGAAGGTGCGGTAAGACGCACTGGAGGACCGAACCAGGGCACGTTGAAAAGTGCTTGGATGACTTGTGGGTAGCGGAGAAATTCCAAACGAACTTGGAGATAGCTGGTTCTCTCCGAAATAGCTTTAGGGCTAGCGTCGACATAAAGATTCTTGGAGGTAGAGCACTGTTTGGGTGAGGGGTCCATCCCGGATTACCAATCTCAGATAAACTCCGAATGCCAATGAATTATGGTCGGCAGTCAGACTGCGAGTGCTAAGATCCGTAGTCGAAAGGGAAACAGCCCAGACCACCAGCTAAGGTCCCAAAATAATTGTTAAGTGGAAAAGGATGTGGGGTTGCACAGACAACTAGGATGTTAGCTTAGAAGCAGCTATTCATTCAAAGAGTGCGTAATAGCTCACTAGTCGAGTGACCCTGCGCCGAAAATGTACCGGGGCTAAAACAATTTACCGAAGCTGTGGATACCTTTATAGGTATGGTAGGAGAGCGTTCTATGTGTGAAGAAGGTGTACCGTGAGGAGTGCTGGAACGCATAGAAGTGAGAATGCCGGTATGAGTAGCGAAAGACAGGTGAGAATCCTGTCCACCGTAAGACTAAGGTTTCCAGGGGAAGGCTCGTCCGCCCTGGGTTAGTCGGGACCTAAGGAGAGACCGAAAGGTGTATCCGATGGACAACAGGTTGATATTCCTGTACTAGAGTATGTAGTGATGGAGGGACGCAGTAGGCTAACTAAAGCAGACGATTGGAAGTGTCTGTCTAAGCAGTGAGGTGTGAATTGAGTTAAATGCTTAGTTCTATAACATTGAGCTGTGATGGGGAGCGAAGTTTAGTAGCGAAGTTAGTGACGTCACACTGCCAAGAAAAGCTTCTAGCGTTTAAACATACTCTACCCGTACCGCAAACCGACACAGGTAGTCGAGGCGAGTAGCCTCAGGTGAGCGAGAGAACTCTCGTTAAGGAACTCGGCAAAATGACCCCGTAACTTCGGGAGAAGGGGTGCTGACTTTAAGTCAGCCGCAGTGAATAGGCCCAAGCAACTGTTTATCAAAAACACAGCTCTCTGCTAAATCGTAAGATGATGTATAGGGGGTGACGCCTGCCCGGTGCTGGAAGGTTAAGAGGAGTGCTTAGCGTAAGCGAAGGTATGAATTGAAGCCCCAGTAAACGGCGGCCGTAACTATAACGGTCCTAAGGTAGCGAAATTCCTTGTCGGGTAAGTTCCGACCCGCACGAAAGGCGTAATGATTTGGGCACTGTCTCAACGAGAGACTCGGTGAAATTTTAGTACCTGTGAAGATGCAGGTTACCCGCGACAGGACGGAAAGACCCCATGGAGCTTTACTGCAGTTTGATATTGAGTGTCTGTACCACATGTACAGGATAGGTAGGAGTCTATGAGATCGGGACGCCAGTTTCGAAGGAGACGTTGTTGGGATACTACCCTTGTGTTATGGCCACTCTAACCCAGATAGGTGATCCCTATCGGAGACAGTGTCTGACGGGCAGTTTGACTGGGGCGGTCGCCTCCTAAAAGGTAACGGAGGCGCCCAAAGGTTCCCTCAGAATGGTTGGAAATCATTCGCAGAGTGTAAAGGTATAAGGGAGCTTGACTGCGAGAGCTACAACTCGAGCAGGGACGAAAGTCGGGCTTAGTGATCCGGTGGTTCCGTATGGAAGGGCCATCGCTCAACGGATAAAAGCTACCCTGGGGATAACAGGCTTATCTCCCCCAAGAGTTCACATCGACGGGGAGGTTTGGCACCTCGATGTCGGCTCGTCGCATCCTGGGGCTGTAGTCGGTCCCAAGGGTTGGGCTGTTCGCCCATTAAAGCGGCACGCGAGCTGGGTTCAGAACGTCGTGAGACAGTTCGGTCCCTATCCGTCGCGGGCGTAGGAAATTTGAGAGGATCTGCTCCTAGTACGAGAGGACCAGAGTGGACTTACCGCTGGTGTACCAGTTGTCTTGCCAAAGGCATCGCTGGGTAGCTATGTAGGGAAGGGATAAACGCTGAAAGCATCTAAGTGTGAAACCCACCTCAAGATGAGATTTCCCATGATTATATATCAGTAAGAGCCCTGAGAGATGATCAGGTAGATAGGTTAGAAGTGGAAGTGTGGCGACACATGTAGCGGACTAATACTAATAGCTCGAGGACTTATCCAAAGTAACTGAGAATACGAAAGCGAGAGGTTTTCTTGGTTTGAATAGATATTCAATTTTGAGTAGGTATTACTCAGAGTTAAGTGACGATAGCCTAGGAGATACACCTGTACCCATGCCGAACACAGAAGTTAAGCCCTAGAACGCCGGAAGTAGTTGGGGGTTGCCCCCTGTGAGATATGGAAGTCGCTTAGCTCTAGGGAGTTTAGCTCAGCTGGGAGAGCATCTGCCTTACAAGCAGAGGGTCAGCGGTTCGATCCCGTTAACTCCCAAAGGTCCCGTAGTGTAGCGGTTATCACGTCGCCCTGTCACGGCGAAGATCGCGGGTTCGATTCCCGTCGGGACCGTTAGAATAACGGAAGTTATTTTAGACTCGTTAGCTCAGTTGGTAGAGCAATTGACTTTTAATCAATGGGTCACTGGTTCGAGCCCAGTACGGGTCATATCTGCGGGTTTGGCGGAATTGGCAGACGCACCAGATTTAGGATCTGGCGCTTAACGGCGTGGGGGTTCAAGTCCCTTAACCCGCATTAAGATATAATAAATGAGCCGGCTTAGCTCAGTTGGTAGAGCATCTGATTTGTAATCAGAGGGTCGCGTGTTCAAGTCATGTAGCCGGCATTTTTAGATAGAAGAAAACAGTGCGAACGTAGTTCAGTGGTAGAACACCACCTTGCCAAGGTGGGGGTCGCGGGTTCGAATCCCGTCGTTCGCTTAGAGAGGCCGGGGTGGCGGAACTGGCAGACGCACAGGACTTAAAATCCTGCGATTGGTAACGATCGTACCGGTTCGATTCCGGTCCTCGGCATAATATAATGAGCACCCTTAGCTCAACTGGATAGAGTACCTGACTACGAATCAGGCGGTTAGAGGTTCGACTCCTCTAGGGTGCATTTTTCTTTTTAACTCGGGAAGTAGCTCAGCTTGGTAGAGTACTTGGTTTGGGACCAAGGTGTCGCAGGTTCGAATCCTGTCTTCCCGATTCATGGCGGTGTAGCTCAGCTGGCTAGAGCGTCCGGTTCATACCCGGGAGGTCGGGGGTTCGATCCCCTTCGCCGCTATAAAGATCTTGTTGGACCTTTAGCTCAGCTGGTTAGAGCTCTCGGCTCATAACCGAGTGGTCGTAGGTTCAAGTCCTACAAGGTCCATTTGAATATTGGAGGATTACCCAAGTCCGGCTGAAGGGAACGGTCTTGAAAACCGTCAGGCGTGTAAAAGCGTGCGTGGGTTCGAATCCCACATCCTCCTTTTTATTAACGCGGGATGGAGCAGCTCGGTAGCTCGTCGGGCTCATAACCCGAAGGTCGTAGGTTCAAATCCTGCTCCCGCAATAAGGCTCGGTAGCTCAGTTGGTAGAGCAATGGATTGAAGCTCCATGTGTCGGCGGTTCGATTCCGTCTCGCGCCATTTTTACTTATAGTATGTATGCGGGTGTAGTTTAGTGGTAAAACTACAGCCTTCCAAGCTGTTGTCGCGAGTTCGATTCTCGTCACCCGCTTTGAACTTTGTTCAAATTACCAAGTTTTTTAACTTGGGCGCGTAGCTCAGGTGGTTAGAGCGCACGCCTGATAAGCGTGAGGTCGGTGGTTCGAGTCCACTCGTGCCCATTAATTGGAGAATTACTCAAGAGGCTGAAGAGGACGGTTTGCTAAATCGTTAGGTCGGGTAACTGGCGCAAGGGTTCGAATCCCTTATTCTCCGTTTTAATGAGAGTTTGTAACTCTCTTTTTTACTTTTAGAAACAATAAAACTTCAGATCTGTAAAACTTAATTGAATTACTAATCTGAAGTTATTTTTATATCGTTTATATTATAATTGTGTTATTTTACTTCCAACTATTGAGAGAAATTTCTCCGCTATTGAGCCAGATTTCTTTTCCATTATCACATTGAATTAAAAGTTTTCCATTTTCTGAGATGTCTTTAGCAAGTCCCTTGTGGTCTTTTTGATCTAGTGTGAAAGTAACTTCTTTTCCTAGAACGAATGACTGTTTTTTATATAGGTATAATAGCTCCTCTGCTGGTGTTTCGAAGAAAGCACGCCAGATTTCTATGATCAATTCATTCCTTGTTATAGGAGCTGTAGTTTTAAATAAGCTAGCAGCTTTTTCTTTTAATTCCTGAGGGAAGTCTTTAATGGTGAAATTGATACCTACTCCAATAATGATATCTGTGACTAAGCTTGTTTCTACAGAGGTCATTGCTTCAGTGAGAATTCCTCCAATTTTATGATTGTTTAGATAGATATCATTGACCCATTTTATGTCGACATCTATTAAAGTTAGGTTCTTAATAGCTTTGTAGATAGCTCCTGCTACAAGTAGTGTGTAGGACGGTAATTTGTCGTAAGGAAGATTTGGTTTGAGATGGAGTGTCATATAAATACCACCTTGTGGTGAGTAGAAGGAACGTTGAAAACGGCCTCGGCCTGCTGTTTGATAGGAAGCTAGATAGAGGGTATTTGCTTCATGGCCTAAATCAATTGCTTCTTTTGCATCTAGTTGTGTTGATTTTGTTTCGGTTTTAAAGCTGACTTTAATTGGAAGATTTTCTTCTAGAATCTCTGGAAGAATAAGGTCACCATTCACCAGTTTATAGCCTTTGTTTTTGATACTATCAATTTCAATGCCTTCTTGTTCTAGCCGCCTGATGGCTTTCCAAATTGATGTTCTGCTGAGGGATAGTTCTTCTGCGATTTTTTCTCCGCTGATATAATCGGTTTCTTTAGCTAGAATCTGGTAGACAGCTTGGTAGGATTTCATAGTGTTTCCTTTCTCACTAGTTGGTACTGAGAGTATCTTTTCTTGTATGACTTGGAGTCTGATTAAAGTATTGTTTATAAGCTTTTGAAAAATGGAGTGGATCTGAAAAACCTACTGAGTATGCAATTACCTTGATGGACTCTTGGGTATTTTCGAGAAGTTGTTTAGCTCGGTGCATTCGAACGTAGAGTAGGTATTCTTTGGGTGATAAGGTATTAAATTCTTTGAATACGCTTGATAAGTAGCTTCTGTGAACGGATAGCTCTTTTGCTAAATCTTGAATTGTAAGTGATTGAGGATAGTGGCTATCAATTAATCGTTTGCATTCAAGATAGAGTTGGTAGGTTGATGAAATATTCTTTTTTTTCTGATTGGGAGCAATAGTTCCCAGATGAAACATCAGTTCATGGAGTTGTCCCATGATATGGAGTTGAGCTAATTCATTTGATTTTGTAATCTGAGCGAAGCGGACAATGTCTGAGATGAGTTTTGCAGTAGACTGAGTATGACAAGTTTCAGATTGGACGAGATAGGATTGGTCAGAAATTTGAGAAAGAGCAAAATAGTCAGGAGCTTTCCCTCCAGTGATTCCTAACCAGTAGTAGGCCCAAGGTTCTTTACTATCTGCTTGATAAAAGGTTAGTTCATCTGGTTTTAATAGAAAGAAATCTCCTTCTTTTAAATCAACAATTTTACCCTTGTAATGAAATTTTCCTTGTCCTTTAGTAATGTAATGTAGAACGTATGTATCTCGAATTGCTGGACCAAAAGAGTAATTAGGTGTGCATTCCTCATATCCATAAAAGCTTAGGGAAAGGTCAATTGTTCCAGTCTGGTATTCTGAAAAAACTAGCATGTGCTACCTCCTACCTAACATTTTACCATATTCTTGAGACATTTTTCTATTTTAGAAAGCGATTTCAGATGATAAAATAGAGTCAATAAAGTGATGAGGTGAAGTAAATGGGAGTTAGGATAGAGAATAATCTATTTTATGTTGAGAGTAAAAATCTAAGCTTGATTATTGAAAATCGTGGTGGGTACTTACTTTTGAAACATTTAGGAAAGCCTATTAAGAACTATAAAGGTTCCAATAGTGTTTATGAACGAGACCATGCCTTTTCAGGAAATCCAACAGCTACTAATCGAACCTTTAGCTTAGATACGCAACGTCAAATTTTTGGACAACATGGTTTGGGTGACTTTAGAAAACCAACTTTACAGGTTCAGCATGATGCAACTGAAGTAACAGACTTTCGATTTGTAGAAGCAAAGATTTTAAAAGGTCAGAATGGTCCACAGGGCTTACCTTCTCCACATAGCATGGACGATACAGAGACTCTTGTCTTGATGTTAGAAGATTCTAAGGCTCAACTTAGTCTGAATTTGTATTATACTGCTTTTAATAATGCTGCGACAATTGCTAGCTACAGTAAATTGGAGAATAATAGTAACCAGGAAGTTGTTATCCATAAAGATTTTTCTTTTATGGCTGATGTTCCAGCGGCATCTTACGAAATAGTAACTCTGCAGGGTGCTTATGCTCGTGAAAAGACTGTTCGACGTCAACAGGTAGAACAAGGAATCTTTTCGATTAGTTCGAACCGTGGAGCTTCTGGGCATGCTCAAACACCAGCTCTTCTACTATGTGATCAAGGAGTCACAGAGGATGCAGGGAATGTGTTTGCTATTCAACTAATGTATAGTGGAAACTTTGAAGCTTTTGTTCAAAAAAATCAATTGAATGAAGTTCGGGTGGCTATTGGCATAAATCCGGAAAATTTTTCTTGGAAGTTAGACCCTGAGGAATACTTTGAAACACCGGTAGCTTTAGTGACTTATTCAGATAAGGGATTAACTGGTGTTAGTCATGAAAGTCATAATTTTGTACTGAAGCACATTCTGCCAAGTAAATTTTCTACAAAAGAACGCCCAATTCTAATCAATAACTGGGAAGCTACTTACTTTGACTTTCAGAGAGAAAAACTGTTAGAACTAGCTGATGAAGCTAAGAAAGTTGGAATTGAACTTTTTGTATTAGATGATGGTTGGTTTGGCAATCGTTTTGATGATAATCGTGCTTTAGGTGACTGGAGTGTTAATGAGAAAAAGCTGGGTGGAAGTCTAGAAAGTCTGATTTCAGCAATCCACGAAAGAGGTTTGCAGTTTGGGATTTGGTTAGAACCTGAGATGATTTCTGTAGATAGTGATTTGTATCGTAAACATCCTGACTGGGCTATTCAGGTTCCTGGCTATGAGCATACTTATTCTCGGAATCAATTAGTACTTAATCTTGCCAATCCTCAGGTAGTAGAATACTTGAAAAATGTCTTAGATGAACTCCTATCTTATCATGAGATTGATTACATTAAATGGGATATGAATCGTAAT
The DNA here is from genome assembly GCF_037076355.1 of Streptococcus parapneumoniae. Taxonomy (NCBI): domain Bacteria; kingdom Bacillati; phylum Bacillota; class Bacilli; order Lactobacillales; family Streptococcaceae; genus Streptococcus; species Streptococcus parapneumoniae. The sequence goes on from NZ_AP026968.1 coordinate 377,880, forward strand.
ATGACTAAGCTAGGAAATGGCTTTACTTATCTAGAAACACAGATGCAATCTCATCAGTACATGCTGGGGCTTTATGAACTTGTCGCTTATCTGACAGAGAAGCACAGCCATATTCTCTTTGAGTCCTGCTCTGGTGGTGGTGGACGAAATGATCTTGGTATGATGCGCTATTTTCCACAAGTCTGGGCTAGTGATAATACAGATGCTATTGCACGTTTACCAATTCAATATGGCTCATCCTATCTCTATCCAACCATTTCTATGGGGGCTCATGTGTCAGCAGTACCGAATCATCAGATGGGACGGATGACACTATTGGAAACTCGTGGTCATGTAGCAATGATGGGAAATTTGGGATATGAGCTTGATTTGACAAGTTTATCCGATGAAGAGAAAGCTACGATTGCTAATCAGGTGAACTTGTATAAAGAATTACGACCAGTAGTTCAGTTAGGACAACAGTATAGACTCATTAACCCTGATACTGAATCCAATGAAGCAGCTGTACAATTTAATTACAAAAATCAAACGATTGTAACCTACGTTCGCGTTTTGTCAGTTGTAGAGACAATGGAAACAACTTTAAAGTTAAAAGATTTGGATGAAGAGGGACTGTATGAATTACAGGAAAATGGCGAAGTTTACTCAGGTGCAGAACTCATGTATGCAGGCTTAACTGTTATCTTATCCCAAGGAGATTTTTTGAGTAGACAGTATATTTTTAGAAGACTATAATAAAGGTGTATAAATTTATAAAGGAGGCTTTCCAATGAAATGGTATAAGAAAGCAGGTTTTCTTTTAGCAGCTGGTGCTAGTGTACTAGGCCTAGCAGCTTGTGGTCAGAATAATCAATCGACTGATGGAAAGGTAATGATTGAATTTTTTAACCAGAAGACCGAAATGGCGGATACTTTGCAAAAAATTGTAGATCATTTTGAAAAGGATCATCCTACTATTGATGTAAAACTGACGACTGTTCCGGCAGCTGGAATTGTTCTGAAGACTCGGATTTTATCAGGAGATGTTCCAGATATTGTTAATATCTATCCTCAAAATATAGATTTTCAGGAGTGGGCAAAAGCAGGTTACTTTACAGATATGACAGGGAAATCTTATCTTGAGAACATTAAGAATGACTATGCAGAAAAGTATGCAATCAATAATAAGATTTATAGTGTTCCTTTAACTGCTAACCTTTATGGAATCTATTACAATAAAACAAAGTTTAAAGAATTAGGACTTGAGGAACCGAAGACTTTTAAAAAGTTTCAAGAGATTGTTAAAAAGATAAAAGATAGTGGGAATTCTCCGTTTGCAGTTGCAGGCAATGAAGGATGGACATTAAACGGTTATCACCAACTTTCTCTCATTACCATTACAGGCAGTGGAGACGCAGCTAATAACTATCTTCGCTTTTCAAAACCAAACGCTATCTCTGTAGATGATGCTATTTTAAAAGCAGATGCAGAACGACTAGATTTGTTGGCAGACAATGCTCAAGATGGATGGCGTGGTGCTTCTTATAATGATGCGGTGGTAGCATTCTCGAATGAAAAAGCCTTGATGATGCCACAAGGATCATGGGCATTAGCAGCAATTAATCAACAGGATCCAAAATTTGATGTGGGGATGTTTGCCTTCCCAGGAGAAGAAGTAGGAAAAGAAGTCACTGTTGGTGCAGGGGACATGGCACTATCAACTTCAGCTACTACCAAACATCCTAAAGAAACCGAAGAATTTATCAGCTATATGACTAGTTCAAAAGCTATGCAAGCATATTATGATGTGGATGGATCACCAGTTGCTGTAAAAGGTGTACAGGAAAAAGAAGATTCAGCACTTGCAGAGATTTCTAAACTAGCATTTACGGATAAACATTATGTTTGGTTGGGCCAACACTGGAATTCTGAAGAAGATTTTTTTAATCTAAGTGCAGGTTACTTGATAGATAAAAATCTGAAAAATATGGCAAACAATCTCAATGCTTTCTTTAATCCAATGAAGGCAGATTTGGACTAGAATAGGAGTTAAGATGATATGGCTATTCGAAAAATTTTAAATAAATACTGGGGTTGGACTTTTTTGCTCATCCCGCTGGCATTACAAGCTATCTTCTTTTACTTTCCGATGGTGCAAGGTGCTTTCTATAGTTTGACTAACTGGACTGGATTGACCTACAATTATAAATTTGTTGGTCTGAATAACTACAAATTGCTGATGATTGATGGGAAATTCTTCACAGCCATTGCTTTTACTTTGATTTTAACCCTGGCATTGATTATTGGAGAGATTACAATTGGGATGGTTGTGGCTCGAGCCTTGAATTCTAAGATGAAAGGGCAGACCTTCTTTAGAGCATGGTTCTTTTTCCCGGCGGTTTTGTCTGGTTTGACAGTTTCCTTGATTTTTAAACAATTCTTCAACTATGGTCTTCCAACGATTGGAAAAATTTTAGGGATTAGTTTTTTACAAGAAAGTCTATTAGGAACACCAATCGGAGCGGTAGTGGCAACTATTTTTGTTCTTCTATGGCAAGGAGTAGCAATGCCAATTATTCTCTTTCTTGCTGGTCTTCAGAGTATTCCATCTGATATTTTGGAGGCGGCATCAATTGATGGTGCAACAAGCAAACAAACTTTTTGGAAAATTGAATTACCATATTTGTTGCCAACGATTTCTATGGTTTTTATCCTAGCTCTTAAGTCCGGTTTGACTGCCTTTGATCAAATTTTTGCCTTGACGAGTGGTGGTCCTAATAATGCTACAACGTCTCTTGGTCTTTTAGTCTATAACTATGCCTTCAAGAGTAATCAATATGGATATGCGAATGCAATTGCCTTGATTTTATTCTTAATTATTGGAATTGTTTCTCTGATCCAAATCAAACTATCAAAGAAATTTGAAATCTAATAGGGGAGTCTTACACATGAAAAAAGAAGAAAAATTGAATCAGTTTTGGAAGTATGTCCTCTTGATAGTAGGTGGTATTCTTATACTTGTTCCTTTGTTGGTAACGGTTTTTAGTTCCTTCAAGACAACCAAGGATATCATGAATCATTTCTTTAGTTTGCCCAATCCTTTTACATTAAGCAATTATGAACGATTGGTTTCGGATGGGATTGGAGGTTATTTCTGGAATTCAGCTGTTATTACGGTATTATCATTGATTGTAGTAGCCTTCTTTATACCAGCTGCAGCCTATTCCATTGCTCGAAATATGTCCAAGAAAAAAGCCTTTGCAATTATGTATTCGCTCTTGATCTTAGGGATATTTGTTCCATTTCAGGTGATTATGATTCCTATTACAGTTATGATGAGTAAACTCGGCCTGGCAAATATGTGGGGGTTGGTACTACTCTATCTAACTTATGCAATTCCACAGACCCTCTTCTTGTATGTCGGTTATATTAAAATCAGTGTACCAGATAGTTTAGATGAAGCTGCGGAAATTGATGGGGCTGATCGATTTACAACTTACCGTCGAATTATCTTTCCAATGCTGAAGCCTATGCATGCTACAACCTTGATTATCAATGCATTATGGTTCTGGAATGACTTTATGTTGCCATTGTTGATTTTGAATAAGGATTCCAAGCTGTGGACTTTGCCTCTCTTCCAGTATAACTACCAAGGTCAGTATTTTAATGACTATGGGCCAAGTTTTGCATCCTATATTGTTGGAATTGTAACAATTACTGTCGTCTACCTCATCTTCCAAAAACATATTATTTCAGGAATGAGCAACGGAGCAGTGAAGTAAGAAGAGACTAGAGAAGCTATGATTCCTGATACAGAGGAATAGTTCAGCTAGTTGACAATTTTATGTGAAAACAAGAAAGTAGTACTTAGTTTATTGAAGTCTATATTTAGTACGAGTTTGATGATAAACAGAGATTTAATACTCAATGAAAATCAAAGAGCAAACTAGGAAGCTAGCCGCAGGTTGCTCAAAGCACAGCTTTGAGGTTGCAGATAAAGCTGACGTGGTTTGAAGAGATTTTCGAAGAGTATAACATGAATTTGATTTACGAAGCCAAGTCATATGAGACTTGGCTTCAATTAGAAAAAGGAGAGTAATGATGCCAATTCAAAATAAAACCATGTTGATTACCTATTCAGATAGTCTGGGAAATAATCTTAAAGACTTATATGATAATTTGGAAGAGCATTTTGGAGATGCTATTGGGGGAGTTCACCTTCTACCATTTTTCCCATCAACAGGTGATCGTGGATTTGCGCCAGTTGACTACGACGAAGTGGACTCAGCTTTTGGTGATTGGGAGGATGTTAAGCGTTTAGGTGAGAAATATTATCTTATGTTTGACTTTATGATTAACCATATTTCTCGTCAATCTAAGTATTATAAGGACTATCAAGAAAAACATGAAGCCAGTGAATTTAAAGATCTCTTTTTAAACTGGGATAAGTTTTGGCCGGAAAATCGTCCGACACAAGCTGATGTAGACTTAATTTACAAGCGTAAGGATCGTGCACCAAAGCAAGAGATTGTCTTTGCAGATGGGTCAGTGGAACATTTGTGGAATACCTTTGGTGAGGAGCAGATTGATCTTGATGTGACCAAAGAAGTAACGATGGAATTTATCCGTAAGACCATTCAGCACTTGGCAAGTAATGGGTGTGATTTGATTCGCTTAGATGCCTTTGCTTATGCAGTGAAGAAATTGGATACCAATGATTTCTTTGTGGAACCAGATATTTGGGATTTATTGGACAAAGTTCGAGACATCGCTGCTGAGTATGGAACAGAGCTCTTACCTGAGATTCATGAACATTATTCGATTCAGTTTAAAATAGCGGATCACGATTACTATGTTTATGATTTTGCTCTTCCAATGGTGACACTTTATACTCTTTACAGTTCCAGAACAGAGCGTTTGGCTAAGTGGTTAAAGATGAGCCCAATGAAGCAATTTACGACGCTAGACACCCATGATGGGATTGGAGTAGTAGATGTCAAGGATATCCTGACTGATGAGGAAATTGACTATGCTTCAAATGAACTCTATAAGGTTGGAGCGAATGTCAAACGTAAGTACTCTAGTGCCGAGTATAACAATTTAGATATCTACCAAATCAATTCAACCTACTATTCTGCGCTTGGAGACGATGATGTCAAGTATTTTCTCGCTCGTCTAATTCAAGCTTTTGCCCCAGGTATTCCTCAGATTTACTATGTAGGTCTATTAGCAGGCAAGAATGACTTGAAATTGTTAGAAGAAACTAAAGAAGGTCGAAATATTAATCGTCATTACTATAGCAATGAGGAAATATCAGAAGAGGTCCAACGTCCTGTAGTGAAGGCCCTTCTCAATCTATTTTCTTTCCGTAACCGTTTAGAAGCCTTTGATCTAGGAGGGACTATTGACGTTGAAACACCAACAGCTCAAAGCATTGTAATCAAACGTCAAAATAAAGATAAGTCCGTAACAGCAGTAGCAGAAATTGATTTGCAAAATCAGACTTATCGGGTAATTGAGAATGGAGTTGAAGTAACATTTTGAAGCCTTGATATGGTTGATAAAATAGTTTTTTTATTTTAGTAAACGTTTCCCTTGTTTTCAAATTGCTAAAAAAGTGGTACAATATAGGATAGCTTACTATTATCTGAATCAACTGATTTGGAGAGAAAGGATTCATTTTGAAATCAATAGGCTTTATTGAAAAGCTGAAAGGGTTGTCTAGTAAAGAGCTGATTTTATTGGGAATTATCCTGAGTATCTTTTTGCCCTTTTATCTTTTTGTAGTTGTATTCTGTTTATATATTATCAGTTTGATTTTTACAGGAGACATGAAAAGTATTCTTCAGAAAATGGGGGAGCATCCGATGCTGCTTCTTTTTCTTGGCTATAGTACTGTTATATCCATTCTTGCACAAAATTGGATGGGGCTTGTGGCTTCAGTAGGAATGTTTCTATTTACTATTTTCTTTTTGTATTATCAGTCGATTTTATCCCATAAATTCTTTCGCTTGATTTTGCAGCTCGTCTTATTTGGTAGCGTCTTGTCAGCTGTTTTTGCGAGTTTAGAGCATTTCCAAATTGTGAAGAAATTCAACTATGCTTTTCTTTCACCTAACATGCAGGTGTGGCATCAGAATCGTGCAGAAGTGACCTTCTTTAATCCTAATTATTATGGAATTATTTGTTGTTTCTGTATCATGATTGCCTTCTATTTGTTTACAACGACCAAGTTGAATTGGTTGAAAGTATTCTGTGTGATTGCAGGCTTTGTGAATCTCTTTGGTTTGAACTTTACTCAAAATCGAACTGCCTTTCCTGCTATTATCGCTGGAGCCATTATCTATCTCTTTACGACCATTAAAAATTGGAAGGCCTTTTGGCTTAGTATTGGGGTCTTTGCGATTGGCTTGAGCTTCCTCTTTTCTAGTGATTTGGGAGTTCGGATGGGGACTTTAGACTCTTCTATGGAAGAACGCATTTCTATCTGGGATGCTGGGATGGCCTTATTTAAGCAAAATCCTTTCTGGGGTGAGGGGCCATTGACCTACATGCACTCGTATCCTCGGATAAATGCTCCTTATCATGAACATGCTCACAGCCTTTACATTGATACGATTCTGAGTTACGGAATTGTGGGAACTATTTTACTAGTTTTGTCTTCTGTTGCTCCTGTTCGCTTGATGATGGATATGAGTCAGGAGTCGGGGAAACGCCCGATTATCGGCCTTTATCTATCTTTCCTTACAGTGGTTGCTGTGCACGGAATCTTTGACTTGGCCCTCTTCTGGATTCAGTCAGGCTTTATTTTCTTGTTAGTTATGTGCAGTATTCCATTGGAGCATCGAACCTTGGTATCGGACATGACGGATTAAGTTTATAAGATTACAATCTTCTACCTTGGGTGGGAGATTTTTATATACACTGGACATGTCGTGCATCTGAGGTGTAAGTCCTCTGTAGGGATCCACTATCGGTGAATACAATAGCTCTCCCCAAGCCTGACTATCGTGAGGTAGTGGATTAAAATGGTCTGGGGATAGATCGTTTTAAGTCTGACGCAGGAAATAAGAATTGTCAGAGAAAGCAATAGTGAAATCGTACGCTATGAACAGGAACGTGATAGTAAGGCGTATATAGTGGATAAGGTAGCGAAAAATTTTAAAGTATAAAAGATAGTCTTAATCTATATGTGTAAATCACGAAAGTAATTGAATTCGGAATAAGGTTGGTGTGAAAAAGACATAGTAAACTGAATCTTGAATACTAGAATGATACTTCTACAATATTGTTATAATTTAATTTGAATTCCAAAATCACATTGTTCCGTCCGTATTTCATTTTACTATAGGTCTTCCTAAGCTCCAAAGTTTCTGAGCCAAATTTCCTATTTTCACTGTAGTCTTTGACACTTCGAACGACAATTTGAATCATATATTCAAAAAAAAATGAAAAATTTGTGTTAATAAGCCTAAATATTCTGAAAATTTGTTTGATTTTTAATGGATAATATGATATAATGGTTGTCAATCTATAATTCACATAAACAGAGGAGTAGAAAATGAAAAAAAGTCGTGTATTTGCTACAGCAGGTCTTGTTTTATTAGCAGCAGGTGTACTTGCAGCATGCAGTTCTTCAAAATCATCTGATTCATCAGCCCCTAAAGCTTATGGCTATATTTATACAGCAGACCCAGAAACCTTGGACTACCTGATTTCAAGTAAAAATAGTACAAAAGTAGTGACTTCAAATGGGATTGATGGTTTATTCACTAACGATAATTACGGGAATCTTGCTCCTGCAGTTGCAGAGGATTGGGAAGTCTCTAAGGATGGTTTGACCTATACTTATAAGATTCGTAAAGGGGTTAAATGGTTTACCTCTGATGGAGAAGAATATGCAGAGGTGACGGCTAAAGATTTCGTGAACGGTTTAAAACACGCAGCAGATAAAAAATCAGAAGCTATGTATTTAGCTGAAAATTCGGTTAAAGGCTTGGCAGATTATCTATCAGGAACTTCAACAGATTTTTCAACAGTTGGTGTCAAGGCGGTTGATGATTATACGTTACAATACACTTTGAACCAGCCTGAACCGTTCTGGAACTCTAAGTTGACTTATTCTATTTTCTGGCCTCTGAATGAAGAATTCGAAACATCAAAAGGAAGCGATTTTGCTAAACCAACAGATCCGACATCCTTGCTTTATAATGGTCCATTCTTGTTGAAAGGGTTGACTGCAAAATCTTCTGTAGAGTTTGTAAAAAATGAACAATATTGGGACAAAGAAAACGTCCACCTAGATACTATAAATCTGGCTTACTATGATGGCTCAGATCAGGAGTCGCTAGAGCGTAACTTCACTAGTGGAGCTTATAGTTTTGCTCGTCTTTTCCCTACCAGTTCCAACTACTCTAAGGTTGCAGAAGAATACAAGGACAATATCTATTACACACAACCAGACTCTGGGATTGCTGGTATAGGTGTGAATATTGATCGCCAAAGTTACAACTATACTTCTAAAACTACCGATTCAGAGAAAGCCTCTACTAAGAAGGCATTGCTTAACAAAGATTTCCGTCAAGCCTTGAATTTTGCTTTTGATCGCTCAGCTTACTCTGCTCAAATCAATGGTAAAGATGGAGCAGCTTTAGCAGTTCGTAATTTATTTGTAAAACCAGACTTTGTTTCAGTTGGTGAGAAGACCTTTGGTGATTTAGTCGCTGCTCAACTTCCTGCCTATGGAGATGAGTGGAAAGGTGTGAATTTAGCTGATGGGCAGGATGGTTTATTCAATGCTGACAAGGCCAAGGCAGAATTTGCAAAAGCTAAGAAAACTTTAGAAGCAGACGGCGTTCAGTTCCCTATTCATTTGGATGTTCCAGTAGACCAAGCAGCAAAAGGCTACATATCCCGTATTCAGTCCTTTAAACAATCTGTAGAAACAGTTCTTGGTGCTGAAAATGTCGTGGTTGATATTCAACAAATGACAAGAGATGAATTTCTTAATATCACTTACTATGCTGCTAATGCGTCAGCTGAGGATTGGGATGTATCGGGAGGAGTTTCATGGGGGCCAGACTATCAAGACCCATCTACTTACCTGGATATTTTAAAAACAACTAGTAGTGAAACTACAAAAACATATTTAGGATTTGATAATCCAAATAGCCCTTCAGTAGTTCAAGTTGGTTTGAAAGAATACGATAAATTAGTTGATGAAGCTGCCAAAGAGACAAGCGACTTGAATGTCCGTTATGAAAAATATGCAGCGGCTCAAGCATGGTTGACAGATAGTTCACTCTTTATTCCTGCTATGGCTTCTGCTGGTGCAGCACCGGTGCTTTCACGAGTTGTTCCATTTACTGGAGCTTCTGCGCAAACAGGCTCTAAGGGGTCAGATGTTTACTTCAAATATTTGAAATTACAAGATAAAGCGGTGACTAAGAAAGAGTATGAAAAAGCTCGTGAAAAATGGTTGAAAGAAAAAGCTGAATCAAATGAGAAAGCTCAAAAAGAATTGGCAAGTCATGTGAAGTAAATAATTTCTAATAGAACTTTCTCTCCATGAGGAGAAGGTTCTTTTGGGATTTTTAAAGGAAATAATATGAAAAAATATATTTTTATGCGTGTTTTGCGGTCATTGGTTTCGATTTTCTTAGTGACGACTTTGACCTACACGATTATCTATACCTTGGTTCCTCGAAAATTGATTTTCAAGCAGGATCCTAACTATAATAAAATTGCGACAACGGCTGATAAACGTGATAACTATGAAAACACTGTGTTTGAGCGTATGGGCTACATTGAGTATTACGATACTAAAGAGTTGCAAGAAAAGGCAAGTAGCATGGATTCTTCTGTAACAGTAGAGGCAAATGCGACCAATAAAGCTATTTATGAAAAGTACATCAATCAATTAGGTCATGGTTGGACTTTGGGAGAATTTACTGAAAGTGGTCAATTCTATGCTACTCGTGAAATTCCAATTTTTGAACGTGTTTTTCACTTCTATGCTAACTTGATTGATATTGATCATACAAATAAAATTCAAGACCCTGAAAATCCAGACTTGAAACGCTACCTTCGTTTCGAAAATGATCCAGCTATCGGATGGTCATTGGTCGGTTCAGGCACTAAACATAAATATCTCTTGTACTTCAACAGTCAGTTCCCATTTGTGCATCAAAATTTTGTGAATATTAATTTAGGTGACTCCTATCCAACCTATGCTAATACACCAGTTCTTCAGGTTATTACTCAAGGTCAAGGACAAACCAAAACTGCCCAAGTTCAGTTCCCAACAGGTAAGAAAACGTCTTCTGTAAATATTTACTCAAGAACCTACAAGTCACCTAGTCAGGCTGACTCTCGTGAAGTAGCTAGCTATGGGAAAGATGATCCTTATACAGCGACTGAAAGTAACTACCAATATCCTTCAATGATTGCCAGCTCTGCTGTTGTAGGATTGATCGGTTTGGTGATTTCTTATGCGATTGCCGTGCCACTTGGTTCAGCTATGGCTCGCTTCAAGAATACTTGGATTGATAGCTTTTCAACAGGGGCTTTGACCTTCTTGATGGCTCTTCCAACAATTGCCTTGGTTTATATCGTTCGTTTGGCTGGTTCTTCAATCGGTTTGCCAGATTCATTCCCTATCTTGGGTGCTGGAGATTGGCGTTCGTATGTTTTACCAGCAGTTATCCTTGGTTTGTTGGGTGCTCCGGGTACAGCTATTTGGATTCGTCGTTACATGATTGACTTGCAATCACAAGACTTTGTTCGTTTCGCTCGTGCAAAAGGTTTGTCTGAAAAAGAAATTTCAAACAAACACATCTTTAAAAATGCCATGGTTCCGCTGGTTTCAGGAATTCCTGGTGCTGTTATTGGGGTTATCGGTGGTGCAACCCTTACTGAAACAGTCTTTGCCTTCCCAGGTATGGGTAAAATGTTGATTGACTCTGTAAAAGCATCTAATAACTCTATGGTCGTTGGTCTTGTCTTCATCTTTACATGTATTTCTATCTTCTCACTTCTTTTGGGAGATATTTGGATGACCATTATTGACCCACGTATTAAATTGACTGAGAAAGGAGGCAAATAATGTCTACAATCGATAAAGAAAAATTTCAGTTTGTAAAACGTGACGATTTTGCCTCTGAAACTATTGATGCGCCAGCATATTCTTACTGGAAATCAGTGTTTAGACAATTTATGAAGAAAAAATCAACTGTAGTCATGTTGGGAATCTTGGTAGCCATCATTTTGATGAGTTTCATCTACCCAATGTTTTCTAAGTTTGATTTCAATGATGTCAGCAAGGTAAACGACTTTAGTGCTCGTTATATCAAGCCAAATGCTGAGCATTGGTTCGGTACAGACAGTAACGGTAAATCTCTTTTTGACGGTGTCTGGTTCGGAGCTCGTAACTCCATCCTCATTTCTGTGATTGCGACAGTGATTAACTTGGTTATCGGTGTCTTTGTCGGTGGTATTTGGGGTATTTCAAAATCAGTAGACCGTGTGATGATGGAAGTTTATAACGTCATCTCAAACATCCCATCTCTTTTGATTGTTATTGTCTTGACTTACTCAATCGGAGCTGGATTCTGGAATCTGATTTTTGCTATGAGTGTAACAACATGGATCGGGATTGCCTTCATGATTCGTGTGCAAATCTTGCGTTATCGTGATTTGGAATACAACTTGGCGTCACGTACTTTGGGAACACCAACCTTGAAGATTGTTGCCAAAAATATCATGCCTCAATTGGTATCTGTTATTGTGACAACCATGACTCAAATGCTTCCAAGCTTTATCTCATACGAAGCCTTCTTGTCTTTCTTCGGTCTTGGATTACCGATTACAGTGCCAAGTTTGGGTCGTTTGATTTCGGATTATTCACAAAACGTAACAACCAATGCTTACTTGTTCTGGATTCCATTGACAACCCTTGTCTTGGTATCCTTATCTCTTTTCGTAGTTGGTCAAAACTTAGCGGATGCTAGTGATCCACGTACACATAGATAGGAGTAGAAATGACAAAAGAAAAAAATGTAATTTTGACTGCTCGCGATATTGTCGTGGAATTTGACGTTCGTGACAAAGTATTAACAGCCATTCGTGGCGTTTCCCTTGAACTAGTTGAAGGAGAAGTATTAGCCTTGGTAGGTGAGTCAGGATCAGGGAAATCTGTTTTGACAAAGACTTTCACAGGTATGCTTGAAGAAAATGGTCGCATTGCTCAGGGTAGTATTGACTACCGTGGTCAGGATTTGACAGCCTTATCTTCTCACAAGGATTGGGAACAAATTCGTGGTGCTAAGATTGCGACTATCTTCCAGGACCCAATGACTAGTTTGGACCCAATTAAAACAATTGGTAGTCAGATTACAGAAGTTATTGTAAAACACCAAGGAAAAACAGCTAAAGAAGCGAAAGAATTGGCCATTGACTACATGAATAAGGTTGGGATTCCAGACGCAGATAGACGTTTTGATGAATACCCATTCCAATATTCTGGAGGGATGCGTCAACGTATCGTAATTGCTATTGCCCTTGCCTGCCGACCTGATGTCTTAATCTGTGATGAGCCAACGACTGCCTTGGATGTGACTATCCAAGCACAGATTATTGATTTGCTCAAATCATTACAAAACGAGTACCATTTCACAACAATCTTTATTACCCACGACCTTGGTGTGGTAGCAAGTATTGCGGATAAGGTAGCGGTTATGTATGCAGGAGAAATCGTTGAGTATGGAACTGTTGAGGAAGTCTTCTATGACCCTCGCCATCCATATACATGGAGTCTCTTGTCTAGCTTGCCTCAGCTTGCTGATGATAAAGGGGATCTTTACTCAATCCCAGGAACACCTCCGTCACTTTATACTGACCTGAAAGGGGATGCCTTTGCCTTGCGTTCTGACTATGCAATGCAGATTGACTTCGAACAAAAAGCTCCTCAATTCTCAGTATCAGAGACACATTGGGCTAAAACTTGGCTTCTTCATGAGGATGCTCCAAAAGTAGAAAAACCAGCTGTGATTGCAAATCTCCACGATAAGATCCGTGAAAAAATGGGATTTGCCCATCTGGAAGACTAGGAGGAAGGAAATGTCTGAAAAATTAGTAGAAATCAAAGATTTAGAAATTTCCTTCGGTGAAGGAAGTAAGAAGTTTGTCGCGGTTAAAAATGCTAACTTCTTTATCAACAAGGGAGAAACGTTCTCGCTTGTTGGTGAGTCAGGTAGTGGGAAAACAACTATTGGTCGTGCGATAATCGGTCTCAATGATACAAGTAATGGTGATATTATTTTTGAGGGTCAAAAGATTAATGGTAAGAAATCGCGTGAACAAGCTGCGGAATTGATTCGTCGTATCCAGATGATTTTCCAAGACCCTGCAGCAAGTTTGAATGAACGTGCGACTGTTGATTATATTATTTCTGAAGGTCTTTACAATCATCATCTGTTTAAGGATGAAGAAGAACGTAAAGAGAAAGTTAAAAATATTATCCGTGAAGTGGGTCTTCTTGCTGAGCACTTGACTCGTTACCCTCATGAGTTCTCAGGTGGTCAACGTCAACGTATCGGTATTGCCCGTGCCTTGGTCATGCAACCAGACTTTGTTATTGCGGATGAGCCAATTTCAGCCTTGGACGTTTCTGTACGTGCCCAAGTCTTGAACCTGCTCAAAAAATTCCAAAAAGAACTCGGTTTGACTTATCTCTTCATCGCCCATGATTTGTCGGTCGTTCGCTTTATTTCAGATCGTATCGCAGTTATTTATAAGGGTGTTATTGTAGAGGTTGCAGAAACAGAAGAATTGTTTAACAATCCAATTCACCCATATACTCAAGCCTTGCTTTCAGCGGTACCAATTCCAGATCCAATCTTGGAACGTAAGAAGGTCTTGAAGGTTTACGACCCAAGTCAACACGACTATGAGACTGACAAACCTTCTATGGTTGAAATCCGTCCAGGTCATTATGTTTGGGCGAACCAAGCCGAATTGGCACGTTATCAACAAGGATTAAACTAATAATGGTTTTATAATTTCCATGTCAACTTTTATGGAAATTATAAACCTTTTTTTGTTGGACTGATTTGAAAAAACTTTGAAAGCGGCTTGAAAGAATTTTCGAAAAATTTTAAAAAATTCTGAAATATTCTTGACAGCTGATGAAAAAGGTGGTAAGATAGGAAACATCAAAAAAGAAAGCAGAAAAAGAAATGAATAAGAAACAAGCTGTAACGATGAATCAAAACTTTTACTTTAGCTACTTTAGATAGTGTTTGTAGACATGTCACCATGGATGCAAACAGTTCAAGCAATTTGTTTGTATCTATGTGGCTAAGATTTTTGATTGTGGTCCATATAGATGAATATCTAAATGGACTAGCTAAGTTATAACTTGTTAGATTATTTCAAGCATCCGTTTAGGTATTATCTAGGCGGTTTTTTGTTTTATACTCTTCGAAAATCTCTTCAAACCACGTCAACGTCGCCTTGCCGTACTCAAGTACAGCCTGCGGCTAGTTTCCTAGTTTGCTCTTTGATTTTCATTGAGTATTATCTTTTCTGAGAAGGAGTTTCATTATGAAAGTTGTTCGAAAATTACTAGCCCCTCTCTTGGTAGTGGGGATTCTCTTGACCTCTCTGATTAGTTTGCATCAGTTGAAGGCAGATAAGAAGAAAGATGTATTTCGTATCGGTATTTCGCAATTTATTACTCATCAATCTTTGGACGCTACTAGAGAAGGTTTTGTGGATGAGCTGGCCAAGCAAGGCTATGTTGAAGGGAAAAATATCGAGATTGATTTGCAAAATGCACAGGGAGAACAACGAAATCTAAAAACGATTTCCCAGCAACTAGCAGAATCTAGTGATGTCGTTCTAGCTATCGCAACGCCTTCTGCTCAGAGCTTGGCTAATACAACACAAACGACACCGGTTATCTTTTCAGCTGTAACAGACCCTGTCAGTGCCAAGTTGGTTGAGTCAAGAGAGCATCCTGGGGGCAATGTAACTGGGACAAGTGACCAGTCATCAGATGCTATTTCAACCCAAATCAACTTAATAAAGAAAGTCCTACCAAAGGCTAAAACGATTGGAATTCTCTATACTCAGAGCGAGCCAAACTCAGTTGTCCAAAAGGATGAAGCTAAGCGCCTTCTGGAAGAAAAAGGCTTTACCGTTGTTGAAAAAACAATCTTGGACAGTAACAACGTCAAGGCTGCTGCAGAAAGCTTGATGGCAGAGGTGGATATGGTTTTTGTACCAACGGATAATATCATTTCATCAACCATGGAAACAGTTAAGCAGGTTTCTATTAAACACAAGGTTCCAGTATTTGGTGGTTCAACAGAAATGGTTGCGGTTGGTGGTTTGTATAACTACGGAACCAATTATGAAGAATTGGGACGTCAGACAGCAAGAATGCTAGTTCGTGTCTTAAAAGGTGAGAAGCCAGAAAATATAGCAGTTGAGTTGCCTGAAAAGCTGGAATTGCATACCAATCAAGAAATGGCAGATGCATTGGGAATTGATATTAGTAAGCTAGAAGGCAAGGAATAAGGAGGTTTAAGATGAATTTTGTATTATCTAGTTTATCAGAAGGTTTGCTATGGTCGATTATGGCTATTGGGGTCTACTTGACTTTCCGTATTTTGGATATTGCGGATATGACTGCTGAGGGAGCCTTTCCTCTGGGGGCAGCAGTCGTTGTATCACAGATACAGGCAGGGACAAATCCTTGGATTGCGACTTTACTTGCTTTGTTTGCAGGTATGGTAGCAGGTCTAGTATCAGGAATGCTCCATACCAAGATGAAAATTCCAGCTCTCTTGACAGGGATTGTGACCTTGACAGGGCTTTATTCGATCAATATTAAAATCATGGGAAGTGTGCCCAATCTTTCCTTGGGAGATTCTTCAACTGTCTTTAAACAATTGGCGAGCTTAGGGCTGACAACTGAAGAAGCCGTTTTCTCATTCAGTTTAGCCTGTCTCTTACTTGTTTGTTTGGTCTTGACTCTTTTGATGAAAACAGAGATTGGCTTGGTCTTGCGCTCAACTGGGGACAATATTCCGATGAGTGAGGCCAATGGGGTCAATGTAGACACCATGAAGATTGTTGGTTACATGATTTCAAACGGCTTGATTGCCCTATGTGGTTCCTTGTTTGCCCAAAATGATGGATTTTCAGATGTGACTTCTGGGACAGGAACCATCGTTGTTGGCTTGAGTGCAGTCATTATTGCAGAAGTATTGATACACGACTTGACCATTGGAGGTCGCTTGTTATCCATCGGAATCGGTGCTATTGTTTACCGTTTGATTATTTTAAATATCTATGAAATTCCAAATCTAGATCAAAATTTGGTTCGTCTCTTTAATGCAATCTTGTTAGCCTTGGTTCTATTTGCACCAGAGTTGCAAAAGAGATTAAAGATTCGTGGTTTGAAATTGAGAAATGAATAGGAGGAGAAAGTTATGGCAAGTTTGTTAACACTTGAAAATATTCACAAAACATTTGAAGCAGGGACGGTCAATGAGAACCATGTCCTCAAAGGATTAGATTTAGAGGTTGAAGAGGGAGATTTTATCTCTGTGATTGGTGGAAATGGAGCAGGGAAATCCACTTTGATGAATATCTTGGCTGGCAATCTATCGGTGGACGAAGGGGACCTTCTACTGGCAGGCAAATCCATTAAAAATCTGAGTGTAAGGAAGAGAGCCAAGGATATCGCCCGTGTTTTTCAAGATCCTAAGATGGGAACAGCTTCTCGTTTGACGATTGAGGAGAATATGGCTATTGCCTTGAGACGCGGGCAGAAGAGAGGGCTTGGTTGGGGCGTGAAGGAGAAGGACAGAATCCAGTTCCAAGAGGCCTTGAAAGAGTTGAATATTGGCCTTGAAAACCGCTTAAAAGTAGATACTCAATACCTTTCAGGAGGGCAAAGACAGGCCTTGACCCTAGTCATGGCAGCTCTAGTGAAACCCAAACTTTTGCTTTTGGATGAACATACTGCGGCCCTTGACCCAAAAACTAGTCAAATGGTGATGGACTTGACGCAAAAGATTGTGGAGCACCATCAGTTGACGACTTTGATGATTACCCACGATATGAATCATGCGATTGAGTATGGTAATCGTCTCATTATGCTCTATCAAGGCAAGATAGTGGTAGATGTCAAAGGAGAAGAGAAAAAACATCTGACAGTTGAAGACCTCATGCATCTCTTCCAGAAAAATAGTGGCCAAAGTTTGGTCAGTGATGAATTGGTTTTGGGATAAAGAAAAAGGCTGAGATCTAGTGTCTCAGTCTTTTATTTCTTGCGTTTTGCAAAATCTCTTCAAACCACGTCAGCTCTATCTGCAACCTCAAAACAGTGTTTTGAGCAGCATGCGGCTAGCTTCCTAGTTTGCTATTTGATTTTCATTGAGTATAAACTCAGTAAGGAACTCTCTTTCGCAGAAAAGCAGGGTTCTTTTTGCTGTTTATTCCATCCCTGAAAGTGTAGAACAAACTGGTCAGGGTGGCTAGTTTGTGGTATAATGAAAGGGACTCAAAAAGAAATAGGAGAAAAATGATGGATTTACTTTTAGCAATTGTATTGATTGTGCTAGCTTTTCTAGGAGGAGCTCTTGGAGGAATGTACTTGGTTCGTAAGCAAATTGAAAAAGAATTCGCTGACAACCCACGTTTGAATGCTGAAGCAGTTCGTACTCTTTTGAGTGCAAATGGTCAAAAACCAAGCGAAGCTAAGGTACAACAAGTTTACCACCAAATCATCCGCCAACAAAAGGCAGCCCTTGCTAACAATAAAAAGAAAAAATAAATAAGGAAAAGTCTGGGATGAAAATTCCAGACTTCTCACTATGTTGGCTAAGGGTTTAGGGATGAGACTTTTTCCTTGCATTCTATTGATATTTGATTATGATTAAGAGAGATAGTTGTTGCTTAGGCTGTCATTTATTCATAGAGACAAGTAATCATAATGAGCTATCAATCAGAAAAAAGACTAGAAAGAAGACTGTATGGATAATCGACCAATTGGTTTTTTGGATTCGGGTGTCGGGGGCTTGACCGTTGTGCGCGAGCTCATGCGCCAACTTCCCCATGAAGAAATCGTCTATATTGGAGATTCGGCGCGGGCGCCCTATGGTCCCCGTCCTGCTGAGCAAATTCGTGAATATACTTGGCAGTTGGTCAACTTTCTCTTGACCAAGGATGTCAAAATGATTGTCATTGCTTGTAATACTGCGACTGCCGTCGTCTGGGAAGAAATTAAGGCTCAACTAGATATTCCTGTCCTAGGTGTGATTTTGCCAGGAGCTTCAGCAGCCATCAAGTCCAGCCAAGGTGGGAAAATCGGAGTGATTGGAACACCCATGACGGTACAATCAGACATCTACCGTCAGAAAATCCATGATCTGGATCCGGACTTACAGGTGGAGAGTTTGGCCTGTCCCAAGTTTGCTCCCTTGGTGGAGTCTGGTGCCCTGTCAACCAGTGTCACCAAGAAAGTGGTCTATGAAACCCTGCGTCCCTTGGTTGGCAAGGTGGATAGCCTGATTTTGGGTTGTACCCATTATCCACTGCTCAGACCTATTATTCAAAATGTCATGGGGCCCAAGGTTCAGCTCATCGATAGTGGGGCAGAGTGTGTACGGGACATCTCAGTCCTACTCAATTATTTTGAAATCAATCGTGGTCGTGATGCCGGATCACTCCATCACCGTTTTTACACAACAGCCAGCAGCCAAAGTTTTGCACAAATTGGTGAAGAATGGCTGGAAAAAGAGATTCATGTGGAGCATGTAGAATTATGACAAATAAAATTTATGAATATAAGGATGAACAGGACTGGTATGTCGGGTCCTATGGTATTTTTGGTGGCGTCCGGACGTTGACGGATGATGACTTGGATTTTCCTCTATTGGAGTTTGCCCAAAGATTTCGAGATGAGGATCGAGGTTTTCCTGTTTCTGTTACTGTTTTACGCTATGGTTCTCTCTACCGTTTATTGTCTTTTGTGGTAGATATCCTCAACCAAGAAATGGGACGAAATGTGGAAGTCATCCAACGTCAGGGGGCTTTTCTCTTAGTTGAAAATGGGCAACTCCTGCATGTAGAATTGCCTAAAGAAGGTGTTGATGTAGAAGCTTTCTTTGAGACAAACAAGGTCAGAGAAACCTTATTGATTGCGACTCGAAACGAGGGCAAGACCAAGGAATTCCGAGCTATCTTTGACAAGCTAGGCTACGATGTGGAAAATCTTAATGACTATCCTGACTTACCTGAAGTAGCTGAAACAGGCATGACCTTTGAAGAAAATGCCCGTCTCAAGGCAGAAACTATTTCTCAATTAACGGGCAAGATGGTTTTGGCAGATGACTCAGGTCTCAAAGTCGATGTCCTTGGTGGCTTGCCAGGTGTCTGGTCAGCTCGTTTCGCAGGAGTGGGAGCTACTGACCGTGAAAACAATGCCAAACTCTTGCACGAATTGGCCATGGTCTTTGAACTCAAGGACCGCTCGGCTCAATTCCATACAACCCTAGTCGTAGCCAGTCCAAACAAGGAAAGTTTGGTTGTTGAAGCAGACTGGCCTGGCTACATTAACTTTGAACCTAAGGGTGAAAATGGCTTCGGCTATGATCCTCTCTTCCTTGTAGGAGAGACAGGCAAGTCATCAGCTGAATTAACCCTCGAAGAAAAAAATAGTCAATCTCACCGTGCCTTAGCCGTTAAGAAACTTTTGGAGGTATTTCCATCATGGCAAAGCAAACCATCATTGTAATGAGCGATTCTCATGGCGATAGCTTGATTGTGGAAGAAATCCGTGATCGCTATGTGGGCAAAGTCGATGCCGTTTTTCATAATGGCGATTCTGAACTGCGTCCTGATTCTCCACTTTGGGAGGGCATCCGTGTTGTTAAAGGGAACATGGACTTCTACGCCGGCTACCCAGAACGTTTGGTGACTGAGCTTGGTTCGATCAAGATTATCCAAACCCATGGTCACTTGTTTGACATCAATTTCAACTTTCAAAAGCTGGACTACTGGGCTCAGGAAGAAGAGGCCGATATCTGCCTTTATGGTCACTTGCATGTGCCAAGCGCTTGGATGGAAGGCAAGACCCTCTTTCTAAATCCAGGTTCCATCAGTCAACCACGTGGGACCATCAGAGAATGTCTTTATGCTCGTGTGGAGATTGATGATAGTTATTTCAAAGTGGACTTTTTGACACGAGTCCATGAGGTGTATCCGGGCTTGTCCAAGGAGTTTAGCCGATGATTGCCAAGGAGTTTGAGACTTTCTTGTTGGGGCAGGAGGAAACTTTTTTGACCCCTGCTGAAAATCTAGCCGTGTTGATTGATACTCACAATGCGGATCATGCAACCCTCTTGCTCAGTCAGATGACCTATACCCGTGTTCCCGTTGTGACAGATGAAAAACAGTTTGTTGGGACGATTGGGCTCAGAGATATTATGGCTTATCAGATGGAGCATGATTTGAGTCAAGAAATCATGGCAGATACGGATATCGTTCATATGACGAGAACGGACGTAGCGGTCGTCTCGCCTGATTTTACCATTACGGAGGTCTTGCACAAGCTGGTAGATGAGTCCTTCTTGCCGGTTGTGGATGCGTCTGGTATTTTCCAAGGAATTATCACGCGCAAGTCTATCCTCAAGGCAGTCAATGCCCTCTTGCATGACTTTAGTAAGGAATATGAGATTCGATGCAAATAAAAGACAGGATTTCAGACTTTTTAGAGGAAAAGCAGGGTCTGTCTGCCAATTCCAAGCAGTCCTATAGGTATGATTTGGAGCAATTTTTAGACATTGTAGGCGAGCGGATTTCTGAGACCAGTCTCAAGATTTACCAAGCCCAGCTAGTCAATCTAAAAATCAGCGCTCAGAAGCGAAAGACTTCGACCTGTAACCAATTTCTCTACTTTCTCTATCAAAAAGGAGAAGTGGATAGCTTTTACCGCTTGGAATTAGCTAAACAAGCTGAAAAGAAGACCGAAAAGCCAGAACTGTTAGACTTAGACTCTTTTTGGCAGGAAAGCGACTATCCAGAGGGCCGCTTACTGGCTCTCCTGATTTTGGAAATGGGGCTCTTGCCCAGTGAGATTTTAGCCATCAAGGTTGCAGATATCAATCTGGATTTTCAGGTGTTGCGAATCAAGAAGGCTTCCCAACAGAGGATTGTCACCATTCCCACGACCTTGCTTTCAGAATTAGAACCCTTGATGGGGCAGACTTATCTCTTTGAAAGGGGAGGGAAAGCCTATTCTCGTCAGTGGGCCTTTCGTCAGCTAGAATCCTTTGTCAAGGAGAAAGGTTTTCCGGCCTTATCAGCCCAAGCCTTGCGGGAACAGTTCATTCTACGACAAATAGAAAACAAGGTCGATTTGTACGAAATTGCAAAAAAATTAGGATTAAAAACAGTCCTGACTTTAGAAAAATATAGATAATGGATATTAAACTAAAAGATTTTGAAGGGCCTCTGGACTTGCTCTTGCACCTGGTTTCTAAGTACCAGATGGATATCTACGATGTGCCTATCACAGAAGTCATCGAACAGTATCTAGCCTATGTCTCAACCCTGCAGGCCATGCGTCTGGAAGTGACGGGGGAGTACATGGTCATGGCCAGTCAGCTCATGCTGATCAAGAGTCGCAAACTACTTCCAAAGGTAGCAGAAGTGACAGACTTGGAGGATGACCTAGAGCAGGATCTTCTCTCTCAAATCGAAGAATACCGCAAATTCAAGCTCTTAGGGGAGCGCTTGGAAGCCAAGCACCAAGAACGGGCCCAGTACTATTCCAAAGCACCGACAGAGTTGATTTACGAAGATGCGGAGCTTGTGCATGACAAGACGACCATTGACCTCTTTTTGGCTTTTTCAAATATCCTAGCCAAGAAAAAAGAGGAGTTTACTCAGAACCACACGACCATCTTGCGGGATGAGTATAAGATTGAGGACATGATGATTATCGTGAAAGAGTCCTTGACTGGACGAGACCAGTTGCGCTTGCAGGATTTGTTTAAGGAAGCCCAGAATCTCCAAGAGGTCATTACCCTCTTTTTGGCAACCCTAGAGTTAATCAAAACCCAGGAGCTGATCCTCGTGCAAGAGGAAAGTTTCGGAGATATTTATCTCATGGAAAAGAAGGAAGAAAGTCAAGTGGCCCAAAGCTAGACTTGATAGAGAGGAAAGATGAGTACTTTAGCAAAAATAGAAGCGCTCTTGTTTGTAGCGGGTGAAGATGGGATTAGAGTCCGCCAGTTAGCTGAACTTCTCTCTCTGCCACCGACAGGCATCCAACAGAGTTTAGAAAAATTAGCCCAGAAGTATGAAAAGGACCCAGATTCCAGTTTGGCTCTGATTGAGACAGGGGGCGCTTATAGATTGGTGACCAAGCCTCAATTTGCAGAGATTTTGAAGGAATACTCTAAGGCACCTATCAACCAGAGTTTATCTCGGGCTGCCCTTGAGACCTTGTCCATTATTGCCTACAAACAGCCCATCACACGGATAGAGATTGATGCCATCCGTGGGGTCAACTCGAGTGGGGCTTTGGCAAAGTTGCAGGCCTTTGACTTGATACGAGAAGACGGGAAAAAAGAAGTGTTGGGTCGTCCCAACCTCTATGTGACTACAGATTATTTCCTAGATTACATGGGGATAAACCATTTAGAAGAATTACCAGTGATTGATGAGCTTGAGATTCAAGCCCAAGAAAGCCAATTATTTGGTGAAAGGATAGAAGAAGATGAGAATCAATAAGTATATTGCCCACGCAGGTGTGGCCAGTAGGAGAAAAGCAGAAGAGCTGATCAAGCAAGGTTTGGTGACGGTTAACGGCCAAGTGGTACGTGAACTAGCAACGACCATCAAGTCAGGCGACAAGGTCGAAGTTGAAGGCCAGCCTATCTACAACGAAGAAAAGGTCTACTATCTGCTTAACAAACCACGCGGTGTCATTTCCAGTGTGACAGATGACAAGGGGCGTAAGACTGTTGTCGACCTCTTGCCTAACGTGAAGGAGCGCATCTACCCTGTAGGTCGTTTGGATTGGGATACATCAGGAGTTTTGATTTTGACTAATGATGGGGATTTTACGGATGAGATGATTCACCCTCGTAATGAGATTGACAAGGTTTATGTCGCGCGTGTTAAAGGTGTGGCCAATAAGGATAATCTCCGCCCCTTAACCCGTGGACTTGAGATTGATGGCAAGAAAACCAAGCCGGCTGTCTATGAGATTCTCAAAGTGGACCCAGTTAAAAACCGCTCTGTGGTGCAGTTGACCATCCATGAAGGGCGTAACCACCAGGTTAAAAAGATGTTTGAAGCTGTCGGTCTCCAAGTGGACAAGTTGTCACGGACTCGTTTCGGACACCTAGACTTGACAGGTCTTCGTCCGGGAGAATCCCGCCGTCTTAATAAAAAAGAAATCAGCCAACTACACACCATGGCTGTAACCAAGAAATAATGAAACGAATTTTAATCGCGCCTGTGCGCTTTTACCAACGTTTTATCTCACCAGCCTTTCCACCCTCTTGTCGCTTTGAGCCTACCTGTTCAAACTATATGATTCAGGCTATTGAAAAACATGGCTTCAAGGGTGTTTTGATGGGCTTGTCTCGGATTTTACGTTGCCATCCCTGGTCGAAAACAGGTAAGGACCCCGTCCCAGATCACTTTTCACTCAAACGGAATCAAGAAGGGGAATGAGGTTGGGCAAAAGGTTTTAATAAAATGATAAAAACGCATCCTATCAGGTTTGAGTGAGCTTGATAGGATGCGTTTTATCATGTAAAGATGTGATTGAGTTTAAAGCAGCTTATTTCAAGGCTTTTTGTGCGTCTTCAATCATGAGTTTTGTTGATTCAAGTCCGCCTCCGCTTAGATACCAGAGATCTGGTGTTAGTTGGATGATCTTTCCATTTTTAGCGGCAGGTGTTTCAGCGATGAGGGCATTTTCTAGGACGCCATCGTTGCTTGAGTTGTCACCACCGATGGCAAGGGTACGGTTGATGACAAAGAGGATGTCAGGGTTGATTTCTTTGACACTTTCAAAGCTGACTTCTTGTCCGTGGCGTGAGTCTTCGAATTTAGTGTCAGTTGGCTTGAATTTCAAGGTTTGATACAAGAAAGAGAAACGAGATTGGGCACCAAAGGCAGCCATTTTTCCTTCATTGAGGAGGATAGCAAGGGCTTTTTTGTCAGAACTTTCGTTTTTAGTTGCGACTTCTTGGATGCTCTTGTCTAGCTTGTCCAATTCTTCCTTGGCTTTCTGTGTACCAGTTTCACCAAAGGCGCTTGCTAGGGATTCGATATTAGTCTTGGTAGAAGTCCAGTAGTCATCTTTGCCTGCTTGGAAGAGAACAGTCGGAGCGATTTCGTTGAACTTATCTACGAATTTTTGGGTACGTGGTGAAGCGATAATTAGGTCTGGTTCAAGAGCAGCAAGGGCTTCTAGGTCTGGCTCAACCATAGAACCAACATTTTTAACTTTTCCAGCTAGATCTTTTAGATAAGTCGGAACAGTTTTTGTAGGCATTCCGACGATATTCTTTTCAAAACCTAAAGCGCGAATAGTATCCGCAGCACCGAGGTCAAAGGTCACAATCTTTTCAGGGACTTTTGAAAGTGTGACTACACCTAGTGAACTTTTAATGGTTACCTCTGTTGGAGCAGAGCTACTTGACTCCGTCTTACTAGTGCTTGAGTTTGTACTACATGCACCAAGTAGGAGCAAGAAGCTGGCCGCTAGGGCAGTGAGATAAAGTTTAAGGGATGTTTTCATAATTTCTCCTTTTTAAAATGTGATAACGATTTAGGGAGTCTCTAGGTTTTATTGACTAAGAGACTGAAGGTTCTCTAACTTGAACTTCTATGTTATTAGCTATAGATACAGATCTTTTTGCCATTGATGTCAGCCAGCGTGATGGGAATCTCATAAAGTTGACTGAGCAGGTCAGCCTGCATGATTTGATCTGTTCTTCCCTTGCTAAAGACTTGACCGTCTTTGAAGGCGACAATTTCATCTGCATACTGACTGGCCATGTTGATATCGTGAAGGACGATGATAATGGTTTTCCCTAGTTCTTCCACCAGTCTCCGAAGAATCTGCATCATGCTAACGCTTTGTTTGATGTCGAGATTGTTGAGTGGTTCGTCCAGCAAGATAAAGTCTGTATCCTGGGCCAGTACCATAGCGATAAAGACTCGCTGGAGTTGTCCCCCAGACAGGCTGTCGATGTAGCGGTCTTTTAAGTTGGTTAGTTCCAGATAGTCCAGAGTTTCTCGGATTTTTTCCCAATCTTCTGGTCTCAGTCGACCTCGGCTGTAGGGAAAACGTCCAAAACTGACCAGTTCTTCCACCGTCAATTTGGCTTGGTAATTGATTTTCTGCTTTAGGATGGTTAGTTCTTGAGCCAGTTCTTGCGAATTCCAACTCTCGATTTCACGGCCTTTGATACTGAGAATTCCCTGATCTTTCTTGGTCAGTCTGCTCATGATGGAGAGGAGAGTTGATTTTCCAGCACCATTTGGACCAATAAAGGCTGTCAGTTTCTGAGGACTGACTTCAAGCGAAATGCCTTGCAAAATATCCTGTTTTTGAATGGATTTGTCAATGTTTTTCAGTTTCACCGACGTGCCCTCCTATAAAGTAAGATAAAGAATAAGAAGCCACCCACACTCTCGATGATCATACTGATGCGAATTTCTAGTGCAAAGACTCGTTCAATCAAGGCTTGCCCCAAGGTTAAGCTAATAAATCCAACCAGAATGGCTACGATAAAGAGTAACTTGTGCCGATAGTCTTTGACAATCAGGTAGGTGAGGTTAGCCAGCATAAAGCCGAAGAAGGCCATAGGCCCTACCAAGGCAGTGGCCGTTGAGGTCAAAAGCACGATGCCCCAGAGGAGTTCTTTCTGTTCTTTTTCAACATCGAGTCCCAATATCTGAGCCGTTTCTCTTTGCAGATGCAAGACATCCAGAATGACTGCTTTCCGAAAGAAAAAGATTGTCAAAGCAAGGATAATCAGAGAACCGATGGCTAGGATGGAAGTGTTGAGATGTTGAAAGGAGGCAAAAAGACTGTTTTGCAGTTTATCGTATTCATTTGGATCCATCAGGACTTGGAGGAAGGTACTGATATTTCGAAAGAGACTTCCGAGTGCTAGACAAATCAGCAGGATGAAGACCAGATCTTGCTTCATCAGTGTCTTCAAGTAGCCTTGTAAGGCGAGAAAGAAGAGGGATTGGACGAGAAGTAAGATTAGGAATTCTAAAATAGGAGACTTACCAAGTTGGAGAAGCTTGCTTTCAAAAACCAGTAGTAGAGTTTGTAGTAGGACGTAGAAGGATTGGATTCCTAAAATACTAGGTGTCAGGAAGCGATTTTCCGTCAGGGTTTGAAAACTAATGGTCGAAATCCCAGTTGCGATGGCTACCAAGAGATAAACGATAATCTTTTGGGAACGCAACTTCCAAGCAAAGGCTGACAAGTGGGTGATGGGCCAAAAGTAGAGGAGACAAGCTCCGATGGCCAGAATAATGAGAAGGCAGAAGATCTTGGTATGTTTGCTTTTAAACTGCATCTTTTCGTCCCCCTCTCCAGAGAAGTAGGATAAAGACGAGGCTACCAATGATTCCTAGTAGAAGACTGACAGACAGCTCATAGGGCCGAATTAGAACTCGAGAGAGAATGTCGCAGGCCAAAACCAGATTGGCACCAACCAGTACGACCATGAGTTTGGTTTGACTCAAATTATCTCCATAGTGCTTGCGAACCAGATTGGGAACGATAACTCCGAGAAATGGTAAGCCACCCACGGTAATCATGGTGACACTTGTCGTTAGCGCCACCAGAAAGAGACCTAGTTTTTCAAGTAGGGAGTAGGAAATCCCCAAACTTTCACTGGTTTCTTTTCCTAAATTCATGATGGTAAAGGTTTGGGATAATTTCCAAACGGCTATCAGGATAATGAGGCCTAAGAAGAGCCACTCATACTGATGAGTCTGAATCATGGAGAAGGAGCCCTGGGTCCAAGCTGTCATACTCTGAACCAGATTGAAACGGTAGGCGATAACTTCTGTCACAGAACCAATAATCCCACTATAGATGATCCCAATCAGAGGCAACATCCACCTTTCCTTTATAGTAAAAATGGTCATAAAGGCTAGGAAGAAGAGGGTAAATACGATGGATGAAACAAAAGCAAAGAGCATCTTTTGAGTAAGACTAGCTGACGGAAAGACAAAGAGGCTCAGCACCATTCCCAGTTTGGCAGCTTCAGTGGTTCCAACTGTACTCGGAGCAGCAAACTGATTTTGAGTAATAGTCTGCATGAGCAGTCCTGCCATGCTCATACTAGAGGCAGTCAGGAGAATGCTGATGGTTCTTGGGAGACGGGACTCTTGAAAGAGAAGCCAAGTTTCATGATCCAGTGCAAAGAGTTTTCCCCATGAAAAATCACTGGTCCCAATGCTAATAGAGAGAAAGACTAGGAGTAGAAGTAAGCCAATTAAATAATGAGAAAGTTTCATACCCCATCCTTTCATGTAGATTTGGTACCGAAAGATACCTGCGGATATTACTGTAACACGATTTTTCTAATCTGTCAATAAATTTTCTGACAATTTAATGTAAAAAGAAAGAAAAATTCCTGAAAGAACATCTGTCTCTCTTTTTTATAGGAAAACTGAGTAAAAAACTATCCACCTTCCCGCTATCCTTCTCCTATAAAAAGTGGTAAAATGGATGAAAGAAAGAAGGAACTGAAATGACAACATTATTTTCAAAAATTAAAGAAGTAACAGAACTTGCTGCGATCTCAGGTCATGAAGCACCTGTCCGTGCTTATCTTCGTGAAAAGTTGACACCGCACGTGGATGAAGTGGTGACAGATGGCTTGGGTGGTATTTTTGGTATCAAGCATTCAGAAGCTACGGATGCGCCTCGCGTCTTGGTCGCTTCTCACATGGATGAAGTTGGTTTTATGGTCAGCGAGATTAAGCCAGATGGTACCTTCCGTGTGGTTGAAATTGGTGGTTGGAATCCTATGGTAGTCAGCAGCCAACGTTTCAAACTCCTGACTCGTGACGGTCGTGAAATTCCTGTGATTTCGGGTTCTGTCCCTCCACATTTGACTCGTGGAAAGGGTGGACCAACCATGCCAGCCATTGCAGATATCGTCTTTGATGGTGGCTTTGTGGATCAAGCTGAGGCAGAAAGCTTTGGCATCCGTCCTGGCGACACCATCGTACCAGATAGCTCTGCAATCTTGACAGCCAATGAAAAAAATATCATCTCAAAAGCTTGGGATAACCGCTACGGTGTTCTTATGGTTAGCGAGTTGGCGGAAGCTCTGTCAGGTCAAAAACTGGGAAATGAACTCTATCTTGGCTCTAATGTCCAAGAAGAGGTTGGTCTTCGTGGTGCTCATACATCTACAACTAAGTTTGACCCAGAAGTTTTCCTAGCAGTTGACTGCTCACCTGCTGGTGATGTTTATGGCGGTCAAGGCAAGATTGGAGATGGAACCTTGATTCGTTTCTACGATCCAGGTCACTTGCTTCTCCCAGGAATGAAAGATTTCCTTTTGACAACGGCTGAAGAAGCAGGTATCAAGTACCAATACTACTGTGGTAAAGGCGGAACAGACGCTGGCGCAGCTCATTTGAAAAATGGTGGTGTCCCATCTACAACAATCGGTGTTTGCGCTCGTTATATCCATTCTCACCAAACCCTCTACGCTATGGATGACTTCCTAGAAGCTCAAGCTTTCTTGCAAGCCTTGGTGAAAAAATTGGATCGTTCAACGGTTGATTTGATTAAAAATTATTAAACTTAAGGAGGTGGTAGGGATGGTAGAACCAAACCTAGAAAGCCTTATAAAAGATCTTTACAATCATGCTCGACATGATTTGAGTGAAGATTTAGTTGCTGCTCTCCTAGAGACTGCTAAAAAACTGCCTACTACAAATGAGCAATTGCTGGCAGTTCGTCTCTCAGGTCTGGTCAATCGTGAATTGCTCAAGAATCCCAAACATCCGGCACCTGAGTTGCTCAACTTGGCCCGCTTTATCAAAAGAGAAGAGGCTAAGTACAGAGGAACTGCGGCTTCTGCCCTTATGTACGGGGAGTTCTTTAAAATGCTTTGATTCCATTGTGGATCAAAGCATTTTTTGTAAGATCTATCTCGTGAGCGTTCAAATAGTAGTAACAAGGAATCATGAGAAGTTAGCCGAGACCATAGTAGTGAAGAAACTTCTGTAATGGAAGTGGAGAGAAGTGAGGAATCGTCAAACGGTAGGGGATAGGCTGTTTGAAGGGTGCTATGAGAAAGATAGGGTAAGGTGAAATTAAATACGAACAAATTGATTGGGAAATTCAAATCGCTTTCTATCAATGTTTTAGAAGATACAGTGCCCTAGTCCAACTTCAATATACTATAAAATAGCAGATGGAAGCAATTAAGATTTACTTCTATCTTTAAAATAAATGGTCTGATAGGAAAAACGTATCCCATCATAAAATATAGGACAGTACGGATGGAAGGCTTTTGTAGACTGGAGGACGAAGGAGTTTAGAAACTTTCGTTAAAAGTTAGTTGAGCAGGAGTATGGTGGTGTAAATCATTATCAAAAATTATTTCTAAATCGAAATAGTTGACAGTTGAAAGGACAAGTGTTACAATAAGTTTAATTATTTCGGCATAGAAATAAATTGGAGGTGTTATGAAAGATAGTCATTTGCTAGCCCATCATATTCGTTTGTTGAATGGGCGGATTTTTCAAAAGTTACTGAGTCAAGACCCTGAAGCTCTTTATAGGGGTGAACAGGGGAAGATTTTAGCGGTTTTATGGAATAGTAAAACTGGCTGCGCAACTGCGACAGATATTGCTCTGGCAACTGGGCTTGCGAATAATACGCTGACGACTATGATAAAAAAGCTAGAGGAACAAAAGCTTGTAATTGTTAGTCCGTGTGGGGAAGACAAGCGTAAGAAGTATTTAGTTTTAACGGAGTTAGGCAAGTCCCAGAAAGAAGTGGGACATCGTGTCAGTCAGAAATTGGATACGATTTTTTACAAAGGTTTTTCAGAGGAAGAAATTCGGCAATTTGAAGCCTTTCAAGAAAGAATTTTGGCGAATCTGAAAGAGAAGGCAAAAGAGGATTAAAATAGATCAAATTAGCTGTTTGTAAGTAAAGGCCACTTTTGACTTTGTTTTCCAACTCTTAGGACAAGGAAACTATGTGGTTAGCTATGGTCAGACTCAGATTGATGGAGTTGATTATGCCCAGTACGATATCTTCCGTTTAGAAAATGGAAAAATTGTAGAGCATTGGGACAATAAGGAAGTCATGCCTAAGGTAGAAGACATGACCAATCGAGGAAAGTTTTAAAATGAGGACAAAGAATGATTGAATACAAAAATGTAGCCTTGCGCTACACAGAAAAAGATGTCTTGAGAGATGTCAATTTACGGATTGATAATGGGGAATTTATGGTTTTAGTTGGGCCTTCTGGATCCGGTAAGACGACCATGATTAAGATGATTAACCGTCTCTTGGAACCGACTGATGGAAATATTTATATGGATGGCAAGCGCATCAAAGACTATGACGAGCGGGAGCTTCGTCTGTCTACTGGTTATGTTTTACAGGCCATTGCTCTCTTTCCCAATCTAACGGTTGAGGAAAATATTGCCCTGATTCCTGAGATGAAGGGCTGGACTAAGGAAGAAATTGCTCAGAAAACAGAAGAGCTCTTGGCTAAGGTTGGTTTACCAGTAGCCGAGTATGGGCATCGACTTCCGAGTGAATTATCTGGTGGAGAACAGCAACGGGTCGGTATTGTCCGTGCCATGATTGGTCAGCCTAAGATTCTCCTCATGGATGAGCCGTTTTCAGCCTTGGATGCTATTTCGAGAAAACAGTTGCAGGTTCTGACGAAAGAATTGCATAAAGAATTTGGGATGACAACTATTTTTGTAACCCATGATACGGATGAAGCTCTGAAATTGGCGGACCGTATTGCTGTCTTGCAGGATGGAGAGATTCGTCAGGTGGCGAATCCCGAGACCATTTTAAAAGCTCCTGCAACAGACTTTGTAGCAGACTTGTTTGGAGGTAGTGTTCATGACTAATTTAATTGCAACTTTTCAGGATCGTTTTAGTGATTGGTTGACAGCTCTATCTCAACATTTGCAGTTGTCACTTTTGACCCTGTTACTAGCTATTTTTATCGCGATTCCTTTGGCTGTTTCTCTTCGCTATCATGAGAAGTTGGCGGATTGGGTTTTGCAGATTGCAGGGATTTTCCAGACCATCCCGTCACTGGCATTGTTGGGTCTTTTCATTCCCTTGATGGGAATTGGAACCTTGCCAGCTTTGACAGCTCTAGTGATCTATGCGATCTTTCCGATTTTACAAAATACCATCACTGGGTTGAAGGGAATTGATCCGAGTCTGCAAGAGGCTGGGATTGCCTTTGGGATGACCAGATGGGAGCGACTCAAGAAGTTTGAAATTCCACTTGCCATGCCTGTTATCATGTCTGGGATTCGGACAGCAGCTGTCTTGATTATCGGTACGGCAACCTTGGCGGCTTTGATTGGTGCAGGGGGACTGGGTTCCTTTATCCTTTTGGGAATTGACCGTAATAATGCCAGTCTGATTTTGATTGGGGCCCTTTCTTCTGCAGTGCTAGCCATTGCCTTTAACTTCCTACTAAAAGTGATGGAAAAGGCAAAATTGCGGACGATTTTCTCAGGTTTTGCCTTGGTGACCTTATTGCTAGGTCTGTCTTATAGTCCAGCCCTCTTAGCTCAAAAAGAGAAAGAAAACTTGGTTATTGCTGGAAAATTGGGTCCAGAACCAGAAATTTTGGCCAATATGTATAAATTGCTGATTGAAGAAAATACCAGTATGACTGCGACTGTTAAACCAAATTTTGGGAAAACAAGCTTCCTCTATGAAGCTCTGAAAAAAGGCGATATTGACATCTATCCTGAATTTACTGGTACGGTGACTGAAAGTTTGCTTCAGCCATCACCGAAAGTGAGTCATGAGCCAGAGCAGGTTTATGATGTAGCGCGTGATGGCATTGCCAAGCAGGATCATCTAGCCTATCTCAAACCCATGTCTTATCAAAATACTTATGCTGTAGCTGTTCCGAAAAAGATTGCTCAGGAATATGGCTTGAAGACCATTTCGGACTTGAAAAAAGTGGAAGGACAGCTGAAGGCAGGCTTTACACTTGAGTTTAATGACCGTGAGGATGGAAATAAGGGCTTGCAATCAATGTATGGTCTCAATCTCAATGTAGCGACTATGGAACCAGCTCTTCGCTATCAGGCTATTCAGTCAGGCGATATTCAAATTACGGATGCCTATTCGACTGATGCGGAATTGGAGCGTTATGATTTGCAGGTCTTGGAAGATGACAAGCAACTCTTCCCACCTTATCAAGGGGCTCCACTCATGAAAGAAGCTCTTCTCAAGAAACATCCAGAGTTGGAAACAGTTCTCAATAAATTGGCTGGTAAAATTACTGAAAGCCAGATGAGCCAGCTTAACTACCAAGTCAGTGTTGAAGGCAAGTCAGCAGGACAAGTAGCCAAGGAGTTTCTCCAAGAACAAGGCTTGTTGAAGAAATAGCTTGAAAAGCTAAACTCAACTTGGTTAAACGATTATATAGAAGAAAGCTCAGACAATGTCGTCTGGGCTTTTTTGATTTTAGGGTTATTGAATGTCACTTAAAATGGAAAGAAAGAGAAAATTTTCAGGAATTTCTAAAATTTATCTGTAAATACACTTGGCTATTCATAAAATAGGTGTATAATGTGTTGTGAACTACTTAACAAATAAGGATTTTCAACTCATGTCGACTAAGGTTAGAAATCTTGTGTATAGACAGTTCATTATCTAATAGAGCGTTGCGTCCGAAAGTCTATCCAGACACGGCTCTTTAAAAACAAAAGGAGAAATGATGCATACTTATTTGCAAAAGAAAATTGAAAATATCAAAACAACTCTAGGTGAAATGTCAGGTGGTTACCGTCGTATGGTTGCGGCTATGACTGATTTAGGATTTTCAGGAACTATGAAGGCTATTTGGAATGACCTCTTTGCCAATCGTAGCTTTGCCCAGTGGCTGTATTTGCTGGTTTTAGGAAGTTTTCCTCTCTGGCTGGAATTGATTTATGAACACCGTATTGTTGACTGGATTGGGATGATTTGTAGCTTGACAGGGATTATTTGCGTTATCTCTGTATCGGAAGGTCGAGCAAGTAATTATCTTTTTGGCTTGATTAACTCTGTTATTTACCTTATTTTGGCACTACAGAAAGGCTTCTATGGTGAGGTTTTAACAACTCTCTATTTTACAATTATGCAGCCAATTGGTCTCTTGGTTTGGATTTATCAAGCCCAGTTTAAGAAAGAAAAGCAGGAGTTTGTTGCACGTAAGCTGGATGGCAAGGGTTGGACCAAGTATCTTTCCATTAGTGTTCTTTGGTGGTTGGCCTTTGGTTTTATTTATCAGTCTATTGGTGCCAATCGTCCCTATCGTGATTCAATCACAGATGCGACCAATGGGGTAGGGCAAATACTCATGACAGCTGTTTACCGTGAACAATGGATATTCTGGGCAGCTACCAATGTCTTTTCTATCTATCTCTGGTGGGGAGAAAGCCTGCAAATTCAAGGGAAATATCTAATTTATCTCATTAACAGTCTAGTTGGATGGTACCAGTGGAGTAAGGCAGCCAAGCAGAATACTGATTTACCTAACTAGGAAAAGATGTTTTAAGTTTTGGGATAAAACAGATAGAGTTGATAATCAAGGATTGGATATGATGAAAAAGAGGAGCAGTAGTTCCTCTTTTATTGTCGAAAAGATAAAAACTCAGTAGCCTGGGCATAAGGCAACTGAGCTCTAGTCTGTATTTAGTCTTTAGAAATGAGAAGGTCTAGATAAAACTGGACAACTTCCTGATTTGTGAAGTCTTGCCCTTTTTTGAGCCACCAGGTCAAGGTTTCGATAAAGTTGGTCACGACCAAGTGTTGGAGATAAGAAACAGGCAGACTTGGGTGAGATTCTTTCAACTCATCAGCCAACATGGGATAGACATGGTGCTCCAGTTCTTTATGAAGTTGGCGAAGGAAGTAGTCATTTTTGGAGAATAGCAGACTGGTGATATGGTCTTGGTTTTTCTGAAAATGAAGAAAGAGATGGGCGAGATAAACCTTAGTTGAAATGGATTTTTCTCTTTCAAAGAGGTGATGGAAGAGGTAGCGGCAGAGCTCGTCCAGAAGCAGCTCCTTACTCTCATAGTGACAGTAAAAGGTGGAGCGTCCCACATCTGCAAGATCAATGATATCCTGAACAGTAGTGGTCTCGTAGCCCTTAGCATTCAAAAGTTGTAGAAAAGCTTGATAGATGGCTTTTTTTGTTTTACTGATACGGCGGTCAATCTTAGTCATATGGACACTTGGGGCAAATTGTTCAGAACTGAATAAAGCTGACCTTTTGCTTCTATCCTTTCTTTGAGTTTTAGTGGATAATGATAATGAACAAGATGTTCATAAATCTATTATAACAAAGGAATGAGAAATATGAAGGCAAAATATACTGTTTGGCTAGCTTTTTTCTTAAATTTGACTTATGCCATTGTCGAGTTTATCGCTGGTGGAGTGTTTGGGTCCAGTGCAGTTCTTGCTGACTCGGTGCATGACTTGGGAGATGCGATTGCTATTGGGATCTCAGCCTTTTTGGAAAGTATCTCCAATCGTGAAGAAGACAGCCACTATACCTTGGGCTACAAGCGTTTTAGCCTTTTAGGGGCCATGGTAACGGCTGTGATTCTTATGACAGGGTCCGTTTTGGTCATTTTGGAAAATATAGCGAAAATCTTTCATCCACAACCGGTCAATGATGAGGGGATTCTCTGGTTAGGAATTATTGCGATTACTATCAATGTGCTAGCGAGTCTCGTCATTCGCAAAGGACAAACCAAGAACGAATCCATTCTCAGCCTGCACTTTCTGGAAGATACCTTGGGTTGGGTGACTGTCATCCTGATGGCCATTGTTCTTCGATTTACCGATTGGTATATCTTGGATCCGCTCTTGTCTCTTGTTATTTCCTTCTTTATTCTGTCAAAAGCCCTTCCACGTTTTTGGAGCACGCTCAAGATATTCCTCGATGCAGTGCCAGAAGGAGTAGATATCCAGAAGATCAAGACGGATTTAGCAGAATTGGACCATGTCGCTAGTATCAATCAGCTTAATCTCTGGACTATGGATGGTTTGGAAAAAAATGCCATTGTCCATGTTTGTTTAAAAGAGATGGAGCATATGGAAACTTGTAAAGAATCTATTCGAATTTTCCTCAAAAATTGTGGCTTTCAAAATATTACCATTGAAGTTGATGCAGACCTAGAAAGTCACCAAGCACATAAGCGAAAGGTGTGAGTTGGAGCAGAATCATAGAGATTATTAGAGAAACAGCCTTGCTAGAGGTCGTTTTGTAATCCTAATCATTCCTTGTACTCTCTCTCAATGTCAGTCTGGTTCCCAGCATAGTAAGGCTAGGGATTTTGCGACCGTGGAGTACTTCCTTATTAAGAATATCCATGCCTGCTCTGCCCATTTCTTCGGTATAGACGGTGATGCTGGAGAGGGGAGGATAGACTTGCTTGGTCAGGCTAGTATCGTTAAAGGAAATGAGGCTGACGCGGTCTGGCAGGCTGATTCCAGCTTCTTGGAGGGCACGGAGAGCACCGATAGCTAAACTATCGCTGGCTGCAAAAAATGCTGGCGGGAGTTGGTCTCCCAAGAACTGAATGGCCTCCTTCATCAAGTCATAGCCAGACTGGGCAGTAAAGCTTCCTTGAAAGACCAGTTCATCATGATAGATTTCCTTCGCTTGACTGTAGTTTCTGAAATTTTCCAGCCGCTTATCCTGAATGATTTCTTCTTGGTCAGTTGTTTCTTCAAGGCCTGTTAGAATCCCGATACGGTCCATTCCTTGGCTGAGGAAATAATCGACAACCTGTTTCATGGCAGTATAAAAGTCCGTGATAATACAGGTGTGTCCTAGTGAAAGAGTATCACTGTCTAGAAAGACAAGGGGCTTTTGGTATTCTTCAAAGGCAGAAATCTGAGCTCGACTAAACTTTCCGATGCAGAGAATTCCAATCACTTCCTCGCTCAGGGTAAAAGGATGGTCATTAAAATAGCGCAAGATATCATAGTCCAACTCTTGGGCTCTTTTTTCGATGCCTAGGCGAATCTGGTAGTAGTAGAGGTCGTCTAGCTCCCCTTGTTCGCTGACCCATTGAATAATGGCAATCTTTTGCTTGGGCTTATGGGACTCGCCTGTTTTGAGGTGCTTGGTGTAGCCTAGCTCTTCAGCAACAGTTAAAATACGGTGTCTGGTTTCTTCTGTAACAGATAGGCTCTGGTCGCGATTGAGGACGCGGGATACGGTCGCGATAGAGACAGAGGCTAGCTGTGCAATGTCTTTTAAGGTAGCCATAAATCCTCCTTCTTTAAGGTTAGTATATCATATTTTTCTGCTTTTTACTGATAGTTTAGTAAAATTTTAGTAAAAAGGATTGACCTTAGGAAATCCCTTGGATACAATAGAAGAAAACGATTACACGTTAAGGTGACTTAACGGACAGTCAAAGGAGAAATCATATGACACAACATCTTACTGCAGAAGCTCTTCGTAAAGACTTTCTTGCTGTTTTTGGTCAAGAAGCAGACCAAACATTCTTTTCACCAGGTCGTATCAACTTGATTGGTGAGCACACAGACTATAATGGTGGACATGTATTTCCAGCAGCTATTTCCTTAGGAACTTATGGGGCTGCTCGTAAGCGTGACGACCAAGTTTTACGTTTCTACTCAGCTAACTTTGAGGACAAGGGCATTATCGAAGTGCCTCTCGCTGACCTCAAATTTGAAAAAGAGCACAACTGGACCAACTATCCAAAAGGGGTTCTTCATTTCTTGCAAGAAGCTGGGCACGTGATTGATAAAGGTTTTGATTTTTATGTTTATGGGAATATCCCAAATGGTGCTGGCCTGTCTTCTTCAGCATCCTTGGAACTTTTGACAGGGGTCGTGGCAGAGCATCTCTTTGATTTAAAACTAGAGCGTCTCGATTTGGTTAAAATCGGAAAACAAACAGAAAATAACTTTATCGGAGTAAATTCTGGCATTATGGACCAGTTTGCTATCGGTATGGGGGCTGACCAACGTGCTATTTACTTAGATACCAATACTTTAGAATACGACTTGGTGCCACTTGATTTGAAGGACAATGTCGTTGTTATCATGAACACCAATAAACGTCGTGAATTGGCGGACTCTAAATACAATGAACGTCGTGCTGAGTGTGAAAAAGCAGTGGAAGAATTGCAAGTTGCCTTGGATATTCAGACTTTGGGTGAATTGGACGAGTGGGTCTTTGACCAATATAGCTACCTAATCAAAGATGAAAATCGTTTGAAACGTGCTCGCCATGCTGTGCTTGAAAACCAACGTACCCTCAAAGCTCAAGCAGCCCTTCAAGCAGGAGATTTGGAAACATTTGGTCGTTTGATGAATGCGTCACACGTTTCCCTAGAGCATGACTATGAAGTAACTGGTTTGGAATTGGATACCCTTGTTCATACAGCTTGGGCACAAGAAGGAGTTCTCGGTGCTCGTATGACAGGAGCAGGTTTTGGCGGATGTGCCATTGCCTTGGTGCAAAAAGATACTGTTGAGGCCTTTAAGGAAGTTGTAGGCAAACACTACGAGGAAGTAGTTGGGTATGCTCCAAGTTTCTATATCGCTGAAGTTGCAGGTGGCACTCGCGTCCTTGATTAGTCAGAAGGAGGCTCTATAGTGACCTTAGTAGATAAATTTGTAACACATGTCATTTCTGAAAGTTCATTTGAGGAAATGGATCGAATCTACCTGACCAATCGTGTCTTGGCACGAGTGGGAGACGGTGTTTTGGAAGTTGAGACGGATCTGGATAAAGTGATTGACCTCAAGGACAAGCTGGTTGAGGAAGCCGTTCGATTAGAGACGATTGAGGATAGTCAGACTGCGCGTGAAATCCTTGGCGCTGAACTGATGGACTTGGTGACTCCTTGTCCGAGTCAGGTCAATCGTGACTTTTGGGCAACCTATGCCCAATCTCCTGAGCAAGCGATAGAGGATTTTTACCAACTCAGTCAGAAAAATGACTACATCAAACTCAAGGCCATTGCTAAAAATATCGCTTATCGTGTTCCATCTGATTACGGTGAACTTGAAATTACCATCAACCTCTCTAAGCCTGAAAAGGATCCCAAAGAGATTGCGGCAGCCAAGTTGGTGCAAGCTAGTAATTATCCTCAGTGTCAGCTTTGTCTAGAGAATGAGGGCTACCATGGTCGAGTTAACCACCCAGCTCGCAGCAACCACCGTATTATCCGCTTTGAAATGGCTGGTCAGGAGTGGGGCTTCCAGTATTCGCCCTATGCTTATTTTAATGAGCACTGTATTTTCTTAGATGGCCAGCATCGTCCCATGGCCATTAGTCGTCAGAGTTTTGAACGTCTGTTGGCTATCGTAGAGCAGTTTCCAGGCTATTTTGCGGGCTCTAATGCCGACTTGCCGATTGTGGGGGGCTCTATTCTCACTCATGATCACTATCAGGGAGGCCGTCACGTCTTTCCGATGGAATTGGCTCCCTTGCAAAAGACTTTTCAATTTGCAGGTTTTGAGCAGGTCAAGGCTGGAATTGTCAAGTGGCCTATGTCAGTGTTGCGTTTGACTTCGGATTCCAAAGAAAATTTGATCAATTTAGCTGACAAGATTTTGCAGGAATGGCGTCAGTATTCAGATCCTGCAGTGCAGATTTTAGCAGAGACGGACGGAACACCGCATCACACCATCACACCCATTGCCCGTAAACGCGATGGCCAGTTTGAGTTGGACTTGGTCTTGAGGGACAATCAGACTTCTGCAGAACATACTGATGGCATCTATCATCCTCACAAGGATGTCCAACATATCAAGAAGGAAAATATCGGCTTGATTGAGGTCATGGGCTTGGCAATCTTGCCACCACGTTTGAAAGAAGAAGTGGAGCAAGTTGCTAGCTATCTTGTAGGAGAAGCTGATACAGTTGCCGATTATCATCAGGAATGGGTAGACCAACTCAAAGTCCAACATCCAGATCTAGCGGATAAAGAAAGAGCCCTTGAAATCGTCAAAGACTCTGTGGGTGCTATCTTTGCGCGTGTACTTGAGGATGCAGGAGTCTACAAGCAGACAGAACAAGGACAGGCAGCCTTTATGCGCTTTGTGGAGCAGGTCGGAATTTTGCCAGACTAGGAGCTTTATCCTTGCACAGTCCTATAAAAAGTAGTATCATAGTGTCGTTTGAAATATCAGGAGGAAATGATGAAAGATTTTCACTTTGATGCTATATCAGCTTTTGAAAATTATGAAATTAAAGAGATGAAAGATGGTCACGTTGTGGTGATGACCAAAGTAGTGGACTCGTCGCTCAACTACTATGGCTATGCCCATGGTGGCTATCTCTTTACCCTTTGCGACCAGATTAGTGGTTTGGTGCTCATCTCGCTAGGACTAGACGTAGTGACACTTCAGTCCTCTATCAACTACCTCAAAGCAGGAAAACTCGACGATGTATTGACCATTAAAGGAGAATGTGTCCATCAAGGTCGCACAACCTGCGTAGTGGATGTCGATATTACCAATCAAGAAGGCAGAAATGTCTGCAAAGCAACCTTTACCATGTTTGTCACAGGCCAACGGTCAGAAGACAGACAGGTAAGGATATAGAAAAACAAAAAAGAGGCTCGCACCTCTTTTTCTTATTTCTTTTTATGATTTAATACGGCATTGAGGACAATGGCGAGTAGGCTGGCTACGACGATTCCGTTTGAGAAGAACATTTGGAAGGCTGTCGGCATGCTGATAAAGAGATTACTGTTATTGAGTCCGACACCTGCAGCGATTGAAACTGCTGCGATAAGAAAGTTATGTTCATTGTTAGCAAAGTCAACACGGGCGAGGATTTGCATCCCTTGAATAGACACAAAACCAAACATTACCAGCATGGCACCACCGAGGACAGGGCTTGGAATGATTTGGGCAAGGGCGCCAAACTTAGGAAGGAGTCCAAGGAGAACCAGGAAACCAGCTGCGTAGTAGATTGGCAGGCGAGTCTTGATACCTGACAATTTAACCAAACCAACGTTTTGTGAAAATCCTGTGTAAGGGAAGGTGTTAAAGATTCCTCCGAGAAGTACGGCCAAACCTTCTGCGCGGTAACCGTTGCGAAGGCGCGTGCTGTCGATTGGGTCTTTCGTGATATCAGACAAGGCTAGATAAACACCAGTAGACTCAACCATAGACACTGTTGCGATGATACACATCATGACAATAGATGAGATTTCAAAGGTTGGCATCCCAAAGTAGAGTGGAGTTGGGACATGGACAAGAGGTGCTGCTGCAACAGGAGAGAAGTCAACCAAGCCCATGCTAGCAGCAATGGCAGTTCCAACAACCAGACCAATCAAAATAGAGATAGACTTGATAAATCCTTTGGTAAAGATGTTAATCAAGAGGATAATCAGAACAGTGATAGCTGCAAGCAAGAGACTTTGACCAGTTGGCTCTGGAACGTTATTTCCCATATTTCCAATAGCGACAGGAATCAAGGTTAATCCAATTGTTGTGATAACAGATCCTGTTACGATAGAAGGGAAGAGATTGGCTACTTTTGAGAAAACGCCTGAAACAAGAACCACGTAAATCCCTGATGCGATAAGGGCACCAAACATAGCGCCACTACCATGGCTTTGCCCAATCATAATCAAGGGAGCGACCGACTGGAAGGCAACTCCAAGAACGACTGGGAGTCCAATCCCAAAGTATTTGTTGAGTTGGAGTTGGAGGAAGGTTGCCACCCCACACATGAAGATATCTGTAGAAATCAGGTAGGTCAACTGCTCAGCTGAATAGCCAAGGGCTGTCGCAATCATGATAGGAACCAGGATGGATCCTGAGTACATGGCTAATAAGTGCTGTAAGCCAAGAACGGCTGCTTGCGAGTGTTTTTCTTGAGTTTGCATTAGAGATCTGCCTCCTTAAATACGACCCGACCATTTTCAAAACGATCCAAACGAGCAAGTGATAGGACGGGGTAACCTGCTTTTTCAAGCAAATCACGACCGTCTTGGAAGGATTTTTCAATCACGATACCGATGGCTTCGACTGTGGCACCGGCCTGTTCGATGATTTGAATCAAGCCTTTAGCAGCTTGGCCGTTAGCAAGGAAATCGTCGATAATCAAGACCTTGTCCTCTGGTGAGAGGAATTTTCCAGCGATAGAAACGGTGCTGGTAACCTGCTTGGTAAAGGAGTAAACTTCAGCAGTTAAGATGCCTTCGTTCATAGTGATGTTCTTAGCTTTTTTGGCGAAAATCATCGGCACATTTAAAGCTTCAGCTGTAAAAACGGCTGGGGCAATGCCTGACGCTTCAATGGTCACGACCTTGGTAATGCCAGCAGCAGCGAATTTTTCCGCAAAAACCTTACCAATCTCTCGCATCAAGCTAAAGTCAACTTGGTGGGTTAAAAAGGAATCCACCTTGAGGATGTTATCACCCAAGATATGCCCATCCTTGAGGATGCACTCTTCTAATAATTTCATAAGACCTCCTAAAGTCTAAAAGCCAATCCATTTGCTTGTTTCAGATTTCTATCCAGTAAAATGGATAGAAAAAAGGACCTACTTAATCTCTAAGCAAGTCCCCAAAATAGGCATGGCAAAAAAGACCATACCTCAAGCTGACTTACTTATTGTTAGGTGTTCCGGCACCTTGTAGAAACGTCGTGCCAATTCACGACATAAACAAGTAAAACGATATTCAATTTCAAATAGGCTTGAGCCAATGTTTTTATTTTACACTAAATAACTTTAGAAATCAAATATTTTGTTAGTGTTTTGAAATAAAAACGAACAATGAAAATAAAAGAGCAAAGTAGGAAGCTAGCCGCAGGCTGTACTTGAGTACGGTAAGGCGACGCTGACGTGGTTTGAATTTGATTTTCGAAGAGTATTAGAAGATTTTTTCATCATAAAAGACATATTATCAAGATTTTTCAAAACTTGACAATATGCCTTTTTCTAACTTTAAAGACTTTTTCCCAGTCTTTATTATTCTACTCGCTAAATCTTAAAAAATAACCATCTGGATCCAAAATCGCAAATTCATGGGGATATATAAAGCTATCTCCTACTCGAAATTCTCTTTTTGTCAGGGGACGATGGATAGGATAGTCAGCTTCCAGCAGTTTTTGGTGGAGCTGAGGAACATCTGCAATGCCAAAGGAAATATTGACACCGCGCCCGAAAGGATAGGTCAGCTGAGCTAATTCTTCTGCGCTGCCTTCTTCTAGCATAAGTTGGCAGTCTTCAAGCGAGAGGAAGAGAAATTTCTCCTCTGGACGCTCGTATTCGACAGAGAATCCTAGCAGGTCGCAGTAGAAGTGGCGTGATTTTTCGATGTCAGATACTACAAATTCAGGAATGACAGCTTGATAGTCCATTCGTTTTCTCCTTAGAGTTCAATCTCCATGACAATGGGTGTGTGGTCTTGGCGAGCTCCTGAGTCAATCATATCAGACTTGGTCACCTTGTCAGCCACGCGGTTGCTTGTCAGCCAGTAGTCGAT
This sequence comes from Streptococcus parapneumoniae, assembly GCF_037076355.1. Taxonomy (NCBI): domain Bacteria; kingdom Bacillati; phylum Bacillota; class Bacilli; order Lactobacillales; family Streptococcaceae; genus Streptococcus; species Streptococcus parapneumoniae. The sequence goes on from NZ_AP026968.1 coordinate 420,663, forward strand.
TCTCCAGCCTGTATTGTTGATTTTAGAAGTCTTACTGCGTTGTGCCCACCAAGTGTAGCGTTCTGGAACATCGCCGTGAATATGGCGGAAGGTGTCGGTAAATCCAGTTGCCAAGAGGTTGGTAAATCCAGCACGTTCCTCGTCGGTAAATCCAGGTGAACGGCGGTTGCTAGCAGGATTTGCAAGATCGATTTCATTGTGGGCTACGTTATAGTCACCGGTCGCAAGGACTGGTTTTTCTTTGTCTAGTTCAGCCAAGTACTCAGCATATTTGACATCCCAGACTTGGCGTTCTTCCAAGCGTTTGAGGCCATCGCCAGCGTTTGGAGTGTAAACTTGGGTCACGAAAAATTTATCAAATTCTAGAGTGATGATACGACCTTCCAAGTCCATGGTAGAAGGGGCACCGATTTCTGGGAAAGTGACAGTGGGTGTGAGTTCTTTCTTATAGAGGAACATGGTACCAGCGTAGCCTTTGCGGGCGGGCTCTTGAGAAGAGCGCCACGTGTTTTCGTAGCCTGGGAAGAGTTCTTCTAAAATTTCCAAGTGTTTCTTTGTAGGCCCTTTGGCAGAAAGCTTGGTTTCTTGGATAGCGATGATATCAGCATTTTCAGCGACCAAAGTTTCTAGTACTTCTTGGGACAATTTGGCACGAGCTGAGTCACTAGTTAGGGCAGCATTGAGGGAATCAATATTCCATGAGATAAGTTTCATAAAGTTACCTTTTTCATTCAGATTATAGATTTTATTATACCAAAAAAAGATCTATTTCCCCAACGTATGGTTTGAAAAATCACTCTTTAGACTTTATCCTGAGAAAATAAAAATCCCCTAAACTATTTAGAAAAAAATCTAAATAGTTCTTGTGTTTAGAATAGAAAGGTGTATAATGTTATTTAGAAAAACATCTAAATAGAAAGTGAAGTTACATATATGTCAAATAAGAGAACAATCCTTCTTTTTGTGGTCTTTGCTTATGGCCTTGCTTGGATAATATGGTTGGCACTATGGATAAGTGGTGTTGGTCTAAATTCTCCATGGAGTCAACTTACTAGTATTGTAGCCATGTGGATGCCTGCACTTGCAGTCTTTATTTTAGGGAAAATCACGAATCAACCTAGTGGAATCAAATCTAAATTAGCCGTGAATATCAAGAGGAACTGGCGCTTTTACTTACTAGCTATCTGGTTACCAGCAGTTATCAGTTTTTTAGGAGCAGGACTTTATTTTCTTGTATTCCCTAGTAATTTCAGCCTTGGTTTTGAATCTATTCAAGCCATCTTACAAGAAAAAGGTGTCTCTCAATCAGCCATTCCCTTATCTTCCTTGCTCTTGATTCAAATCCTAGCTAGTTTGACCTACGCTCCTTTTCTTAATAGTTTCTTTGCATTGGGAGAGGAAATTGGTTGGCGTGGCTATCTTTACCCAGCTCTAAGAGGACGCTTTTCAATAGTTCAGACTCATGTCTTGCTTGGTCTCATTTGGAGTCTTTGGCATCTACCAATCAATTTGCAAGGCTATAATTATGGACTATCTTATTTTGCTTATCCTGTTTTGGGAGTTGTTGCTATGTTTCTATCTTGTTTTAGCCTAGGAATATTGTTGAGCTGGTTGTTGGAAAAGACAGGTTCTATCTGGGCTTCTGCCCTATTTCATGGGGCAATCAATGCAACTGCAGGTATTGGGTTACTCTTTCAATTACCAGGAGAAAAAGTTTCAAGCCTCTTGATTTTAGGGCCATCACCGACTGGAATGCTATCAGTTCTACCTTGCTTAGTCCTAGCCCTACTAATATTACAAAGGGAAAGGAGTCATTATGAGTTTTGCAAATAGTTTTAAAGCCTTATCTCATCCAGTTAGGAGAGAGATTTTAAATTTACTCAAAGCAGGTAGATTATCTGCAGGAGAAATTGCCAGTCAATTCGAGTTGACAAGTGCAACGATTTCACATCATCTCACGATTTTGAAAGCAGCGGATTTGATTCATGAAATGAAAGAAAAAAACTTTATTTATTATGAGTTAAATACATCGGTTTTAGAGGATATAATGGTTTGGTTAGCAGATCTGAAAGGAGATCATTTTGATGAAGATAAAAATCAATAAGAAATTGGTATTATTTACGAGCATTCTCATCCTACTACCTTCCCTTGTAGGTTGTGTTTTCTGGAATCAATTACCAGAGGAGATACCCACTCATTTTAATCTACTGGGTCAAGCAGATGGCTACAATCATAAAATGTTTGCTATCTTTGGATTACCTACTCTCATGCTTTTGATGCATTGGTTGCTTCTATTTTTAATGATTAAGGATCCTAAATCTAGCAATATCAGTTCAAAAATACAAGCTTTGATTTACTGGATTATTCCTTTTGTATCTTGTCTATTAATGATTTCTATCTTTGGAGAATCTTTGGGTTATTCCATGATGAGTGGGCTACTAGCTCAGATTTTTATGGGAGTCGTTATGATCGTAATTGGAAATTATCTACCAAAAACACACCGAAATTATATAATCGGTATTCGACTTCCGTGGACCTTGGAGAATGATGAAAACTGGAGAAAAACGCATCGTCTAGCTGGAAAAATTTGGGTATTAGGAGGATTGTTATTGTTTCTAAATTCCTTTGTGCAACTATATGTTTACTGGGTATTCTTCTTGACACTTTTCTTTGTAGTGATAATTCCTAGTGTCTATTCTTATCAATTATCAAAATTAGAATCTTGAAACAGGTATTTGAGTCATTAGTTTGAGAAGTTGGTCTGATATGTCTATTTCCCCAACGTATGGTTTGAAAAATCACTCTCTTTCGTTTATAATGAAGAATGATTTTATGAAAGGGAGTGAAAATAAATGAAATTTTACTCATATGACTATGTGCTTAGCCAAATCAGTCAGCAAAATGGCATCATGATTGGCTTGGGGATTCTTCTCCTAGCTATCACAGGGTTTTTTGCTTTTAAGGCTTATCGAGATAAAAAGGGGACTAAGTTTCGGGAATTGGTCATGATTTTGGCCCTGACTTTAGTGGCCATGCTTTTGGTGACAATTTCAAATACCAGACCAATCAAGCCTCTAACAATCAATTTCAAACCTCCCTTCATTTTATAGAGGTCGTTTCTAAAGATTTGGGAGTGGATAAATCAGAAGTTTATGTCAATACTTCTGCAACCACTGATGGAGCGCTTGTCAAGGTAGGTTCAAATTTCTACCGCGCTATGAATGGGAGCCAACCAGACAAGTATCTTTTAGAGAAATTAGAATTGCATCAAACAGACGCTATTGAATTGGTGGAGGTAAACAAATGACACTCAACTATATAGAAATTTTAATCAAACTGGCCTTGGGTCTCTTCTCGCTGGTTTTTGTTATCAATGTGACAGGAAAGGGGAATCTAGCGCCTAACTCTGCGACAGACCAAATTCAGAACTATGTTCTTGGTGGTATCATCGGTGGGGTGATTTACAATAGTTCTATTAGCATTCTCCAGTACGCAGTGATTCTGATGATGTGGACGATTTTGGTCTTGACCCTCAAGTGGCTTAATAACAATGTTCGTTTTGTCAAACGCTTGATTGATGGGAAACCAACTCTCCTCATCAAAAATGGGAAGATTGACCCAGAAGCCTGCCGTTCAGTTGGCTTGTCTGCAGCGGATGTAGCCCTCAAACTTCGTAGCCAAGGGATTTTCCAGATGAAGCAAGTTAAACGAGCTGTGCAAGAACAAAATGGCCAACTCATCGTGGTCCAAATGGGAGATGAAAATCCCAAGTATCCAGTTGTGACTGACGGTGTGATCCAAGTCGATGTCTTGGAATCGATTGGTCGTAGCGAAGAGTGGCTGCTTGATAATCTCAGCAAGCAAGGGCATGACAATGTGGCCAATATCTTTATCGCTGAGTATGACAAGGGTGCGGTCACAGTCGTAACCTATGAATAAGAAAAACCTGGGGTCTTGTACTCTTCGAAAATTAAATTCAAACCGCGTCAACGTCGCCTTGCCGTATGTAGGTTACTGACTTCGTCAGTTCTATCTACAACCTCAAAGCAGTGCTTTGAGCAGCCTGAGGCTAGTTTCCTAGTTTGTTCTTTGATTTTCATTGAGTATTGGCCTCAGGTTTCCATTTGCAATCAGAAAGGGATTTTATGTCCATTATTCAAAAACTTTGGTGGTTTTTCAAGTTAGAAAAACGCCGTTATCTAGTTGGGATTGTGGCCCTGGTCTTGGTTTCCGTCCTCAATCTCATTCCACCTATGGTTATGGGGCGGGTTATTGATGCCATTACTTCGGAGCAATTAACCCAGCAGGACCTCCTTCTTGACCTATTTTACTTGCTACTTGCGGCCTTTGGGATGTACTATCTGCGCTATGTTTGGAGGATGTATATCCTTGGGACTTCCTACCGTCTGGGGCAGATTATGCGGTCTCGCTTGTTTGAGCATTTCACAAAAATGTCTCCAGCCTTTTATCAAACCTATCGGACGGGGGACCTGATGGCACACGCAACCAACGATATCAATGCCTTAACCCGTCTCGCAGGTGGCGGTGTCATGTCTGCGGTGGATGCCTCTATCACGGCGCTGGTGACCTTGCTAACCATGCTTTTTAGCATTTCATGGCAAATGACGCTAGTTGCCATTCTGCCCCTGCCTTTTATGGCCTATGCGACTAGCCGTTTAGGGAGAAAGACCCACAAGGCCTTTGGTGAATCACAGGCAGCCTTTTCCGAACTCAATAACAAGGTACAAGAGTCCGTATCAGGTATCAAAGTGACCAAATCTTTCGGGTATCAGGCGGACGAGTTGAAGTCCTTTCAGGCAGTCAATGAATTGACCTTCCAAAAGAACCTCCAAACCATGAAATACGATAGTCTCTTTGACCCTATGGTTCTCTTGTTTGTTGGTTCCTCCTATGTTTTAACGCTTTTGGTCGGCTCCTTGATGGTTCAGAAAGGGCAAATAACGGTTGGGAATCTAGTTACCTTTATCAGCTACTTGGATATGCTAGTTTGGCCTCTTATGGCCATCGGCTTCCTCTTTAATACCACTCAGCGAGGGAAGGTTTCTTACCAACGGATTGAGGATCTTTTGTCTCAGGAATCACCTGTACAAGACCCTGAGTTTCCTTTAGATGGCATTGAAAACGGGCGCTTGCAGTACGATATTGACAGCTTTGCCTTTGAAAATGAGGAAACACTGATGGATATTCACTTTAGTTTAGAAAAAGGGCAAACCCTGGGCTTGGTTGGGCAGACAGGCTCTGGGAAAACATCCTTGATCAAGCTCCTCTTGCGTGAATACGATGTGGATAAGGGAGCCATTTATCTGAATGGCCACGATATTCGTGACTATCGTCTGACAGACCTTCGCAGTCTCATGGGCTACGTCCCTCAGGACCAGTTTCTCTTTGCGACTTCAATATTAGACAATATTCGCTTTGGAAATCCTAAATTGCCTCTTTCAGCGGTCGAGGAAGCGACTAAGCTAGCTCAAGTTTACCAAGACATTGTAGACATGCCTCAGGGATTTGATACGTTGATTGGTGAAAAGGGAGTCAGTCTTTCTGGAGGTCAAAAGCAGCGTCTGGCCATGAGTCGGGCGATGATTTTAGACCCTGATATCTTGATTTTAGATGATTCCTTGTCCGCCGTAGATGCCAAGACAGAGTATGCGATCATCGACAACCTCAAGGAAACGCGTAAGGACAAGACAACCATTATCACGGCTCATCGCCTCAGTGCAGTTGTCCATGCAGATCTGATCTTAGTCCTGCAAAACGGCCAAATTATCGAACGGGGCAGGCACGAAGACTTGCTAGCTTTGGATGGCTGGTATGCCCAAACCTACCAGTCTCAGCAGTTGGAAATGAAAGGAGAAGAAGATGCAGAATAAGAAAGAACAATGGGCTGTATTGAAGCGCTTGATGTCCTATCTCAAACCTTATGGACTCCTTACCTTTTTGGCACTCAGTTTTCTCCTAGCGACGACGGTCATTAAAAGTGTCATTCCCCTTGTGGCTTCCCACTTTATCGACCAGTATCTCAGCAATCTCAACCAACTCGCTGTAACCGTTTTGCTGGTCTACTATGGTCTTTATATCCTACAAACTCTAGTCCAGTATGTCGGTAATCTTCTCTTTGCGCGCGTGTCCTACAGTATTGTTAGGGATATTCGTCGGGATGCCTTTGCCAATATGGAGAAACTAGGCATGTCTTACTTTGACAAGACGCCAGCAGGCTCTATCGTCTCTCGTTTGACAAATGACACCGAGACTATCAGCGATATGTTTTCAGGGATTTTATCTAGCTTTATCTCAGCAGTTTTCATCTTTCTGACAACTCTTTATACCATGTTGGTATTGGATTTTCGTTTGACAGCATTAGTCTTGCTCTTTCTCCCCTTGATTTTCCTTTTGGTCAATCTCTATCGGAAAAAATCAGTGAAAATCATTGAGAAAACCAGAAGTCTCTTGTCAGATATCAATAGCAAGCTGGCTGAAAACATCGAGGGAATCAGGATTATCCAGGCCTTTAATCAAGAGAAGCGCCTGCAGGCGGAATTTGATGAGATCAACCGAGAACACTTGGTCTATGCCAACCGTTCTGTAGCCTTGGATGCCCTCTTTTTGAGACCTGCCATGAGTTTGCTGAAACTTTTAGGTTATGCTGTCTTGATGGCCTATTTTGGCTATCGTGGACTTTATCTGGGAATAACGGCAGGAACTATGTATGCCTTTATCCAGTATATCAATCGTCTCTTTGATCCCCTGATTGAAGTGACGCAAAATTTTTCGACCCTTCAAACTTCCATGGTGTCTGCAGGTCGTGTATTTGCCTTGATTGACGAGAGAACCTATGAGCCTCTTCAAGAAAATGGACAGGCCGTGATCAAAGAAGGCAATATCCGTTTTGAACATGTATGTTTCTCTTATGATGGAAAACATCCGATTCTGGATGATATTTCCTTTTCGGTTAATAAGGGTGAGACCATTGCCTTTGTAGGGCATACAGGTTCTGGGAAATCGTCTATTATCAATGTCCTCATGCGCTTTTATGAATTTCAATCAGGGAGAGTTCTCTTGGATGATGTGGATATTAGGAACTACAGTCAGGAAGAGTTGAGAAAAAACATCGGTTTAGTATTGCAGGATCCCTTCCTCTATCATGGGACCATTAAGTCCAATATCGCCATGTACCAAGAAATCAGTGATGAGCAGGTAAAGGACGCAGCTAGCTTCGTGGATGCAGATTCCTTTATTCAAGAACTTCCTCAGGGATATGACGCCCCTGTTTCTGAGCGTGGCTCCAGTTTTTCAACAGGTCAGCGTCAGCTTCTTGCCTTTGCCAGAACAGTCGCCAGTCAGCCTAAAATTCTGATTTTGGATGAAGCGACAGCCAATATTGACTCTGAAACAGAAAGTTTGGTTCAAGCTTCTCTGGCTAAGATGAGACAGGGACGGACAACCATTGCCATTGCCCACCGCCTTTCGACCATCCAAGACGCCAACTGTATCTACGTATTGGACAAGGGGCGCATCATTGAGAGCGGAATCCATGAGGAACTCTTGGCCTTGGGAGGAACCTATCACAAGATGTATAGCTTGCAGGCAGGGGCCATGTCCTAATAACCTTTGAAAATCTATTCAAAGCAGGTCAACTCTATACACAACCTCAAAGCTGTACTTTGATTTTAATTGAGTAAAAGAAGGAAATCCTTCAAATTACAGATTTCTTTCACCGCCTTTTCCATTTTGTGGTATAATGAAAAATGTTGACAAATAGTATAATAAAAACAAAGGAGAAACAGCATGCTGAAATGGGAAGACTTGCCCGTGGAAATGAAATCAAGCGAGGTTGAGTCTTACTACCAGCTTGTCTCTAAAAGGAAGGGGTCGCTGATTTTCAAGCGTTGCTTGGACTGGGTTCTAGCCTTGGTCGTACTGGTTCTGACCTCTCCCATCTTTCTCATCTTGAGCATTTGGATCAAGTTGGATAGCAAGGGGCCAGTGATTTACAAGCAAGAGCGCGTGACCCAGTACAATCGACCTTTCAAGATTTGGAAGTTCCGTACCATGGTGACGGATGCAGACAAAAAAGGAAGTTTGGTGACTTCTGCTAACGATAGCCGCATTACCAAGGTTGGCAATTTCATCCGCCGTGTGCGTTTGGACGAACTGCCTCAGCTGGTCAATGTCCTTAAAGGCGAAATGTCCTTTGTCGGTACACGACCTGAAGTGCCACGTTACACAGAGCAGTATAGCCCTGAAATGATGGCAACCTTGCTTTTGCCAGCAGGGATTACCTCTCCAGCCAGCATCAACTACAAGGATGAGGATACGATTATCAGTCAAATGACCGAAAAAGGCCTGTCGGTTGACCAGGCCTATGTCGAACATGTCCTTCCTGAAAAGATGCGCTATAACCTTTCTTATCTCCGAGAATTTAGTTTCCTTGGAGACATCAAAATCATGTTTCAAACCGTGTTTGAAGTGCTAAAATAGAGTAGTCATGAGAAAATGAGTACAGATAAAAGGAGCAAATCAATGCCAAATTACAATATTCCATTTTCACCACCCGATATTACGGAAGCAGAAATTGCTGAAGTAGCGGATACCCTGCGTTCTGGTTGGATCACAACAGGTCCTAAGACAAAAGAACTGGAGCGTCGCTTGTCTCAATACACACAGACGCCCAAGACTGTCTGCCTCAACTCTGCGACTGCCGCTCTGGAGTTAATTTTGCGCGTCTTGGAAGTGGGGCCTGGTGATGAAGTCATCGTTCCAGCCATGACCTATACAGCCTCATGTAGTGTTATCACTCACGTAGGAGCAACACCTGTCATGGTAGATATCCAAGCAGATACGTTTGAGATGGACTATGACCAGCTTGAGCAAGCTATTACAGAAAAGACCAAGGTAATCATTCCAGTAGAGCTTGCAGGGATTGTTTGCGACTATGACCGTTTGTTCCAAGTTGTGGAGAAAAAACGTGACCTCTTTACCGCTTCAAGCAAGTGGCAAAAAGTCTTTAACCGTATTGTGATTGTTTCTGATAGCGCCCATGCTTTGGGATCTACTTATAAAGGACAACCTGCTGGTTCTATCTCTGACTTTACTTCCTTCTCATTCCATGCTGTTAAGAACTTTACAACTGCCGAAGGTGGAAGTGCGACTTGGAAAGCCAATCCAGCGATTGACGACGAAGAGATGTACAAGGAATTTCAAATTCTTTCCCTTCATGGTCAAACAAAGGATGCTCTTGCCAAGATGCAATTGGGTTCATGGGAATACGACATCGTAACCCCTGCCTACAAGTGCAACATGACAGATATTATGGCTTCCCTTGGTCTAGTACAATTGGATCGTTACCCAAGTTTGTTGCAACGTCGTAAGGACATTGTGGACCGCTATGATCGTGGTTTTGCAGGTTCTCGCATCCATCCTTTGGCACACAAGACTGAAACTGTCGAATCTTCACGCCACCTCTACATCACCCATGTAGAAGGAGCGAGTTTAGAAGAACGCAATCTTATCATCCAAGAATTGGCCAAAGCAGGAATTGCAAGTAACGTTCACTACAAACCGCTTCCGCTCTTGACAGCCTATAAGAATCTTGGCTTTGATATGGCGAATTATCCTAAGGCCTATGCCTTCTTTGAAAATGAAATTACGCTCCCTCTTCACACTAAATTAAGCGATGAAGAAGTGGACTATATCATTGAGACTTTCAAAACAGTTTCTGAAAAAGTACTAGCTTCATCAAAAAAATGACAAACTACAGTCAAGTAATAGTGATTCTGTTTCTAAAAAGTCTAATTGAGTGTAAAACTGTTGTTTTCAATTGAAAGTCCTATAGTAAAATGAAATAAAAACAGGACAAATCAATCAGGATAGTCAAATTATTTTCTAGCAATATTTTAGAAGCAAAGGTGTACTCTTATAGTTTCAATATACTGTATGGTTTGAAATGAGATGTGAGCAATTTGGTGTAGCATTTAGAATTTTTATTAGGCATCATTTAGAAAATGTAGTGTCTTGTTCTAGTTTTCAATTCACCCTATTTTTTGAAAGACGCGAGTTTCCACGATGAGGTTGTGGAAACTCGCGTCTTTCTTTTTTGTTTTCAGAATATTGTTCAAAGTTTTGAGACTATTTTTCATGTTCTAGTCATTCTTTTGAAATAATCTATAAAACACGTGTCTACAATGATTTATATGTCCTATTCCAGTATTTTAGAAGAACTGCGTCTATTTTTATAGAGCTTGAATCTAGCTTTTATAGAAAATCTATTTAAGAAATATATTGTATTGTTTTGATTTCAATCCGCTATATGAACGATATTCATGTAAATATACCTGGCGAATGCTTGCATGACAAGATATTTGTTCTTGTATTTATAAATTAGTATTTTACGAGATGTCAACATGCTTTAAATACAGTGAATAGGATATTTTTATGTTCAAGCTAAGAAAGATAGTAATCACTTTTGAATGGAAGGTTAAAGAATTATTAGAAGTATGGTTAGATATATAAATGGTCACGCTTTCACAATTTTGATATTTTATTGTGTTATTCCTTGACAATTTTGATTTAAAAATATATTATAAAGAAAATGACAGCGGTGTCATTTTCTGGCATGGAATTTATATGAATATTAAATTAGGACATAATGTTTTTAATTGGAGGCTAATATGAAATCTTTTCAACAAAATGAGGTTTTCTCTATTCGTAAGTCTAAGGTGGGAGTTTGCTCAGTTCTCTTAGCGGTTTTATTTATTGGAACACAAAGTGTTTTAGCTAATGAAGTAGTTGGTGAAACTTCTTCGTCTAAAGATAATATGCAAATGAACTCTTTGTTGAGTAGCACATCTACATCATTATCTGCGGAACCCCATCCTGATACTCTCAGTCTTGATAACAATTCAAGTTTAAGTACTGATAATAATGGAGGAGTGAGTATTAATCAAAATAAACCTGATATAACAAATGATACTATGATGGGTAACATCTCTGGGATGGAAGTGAATACTATTTTAAGTACTAATCTGAACGAACACGTAGCTTTGAATGTTAAAGATTATGGAGCAATAGGTGACGGGGTTAATGATGATCGACAAGCAATTCAAGATGCAATAGATGCTGCAGCTCAAGGGCTAGGTGGAGGAAATGTATATTTTCCGGAAGGAACTTATTTAGTAAAAGAAATTGTTTTTTTAAAAAGTCATACACACTTAGAATTGAATGAGAAAGCTACCATTCTAAATGGTATAAATATTAAGAATCACCCTTCTATTGTTTTTATGACAGGTTTATTTACGGATGATGGTGCGCAAGTAGAATGGGGCCCAACAGAAGATATTAGTTATTCTGGTGGTACTATTGATATGAACGGTGCTTTGAATGAAGAAGGAACTAAAGCAAAAAATCTACCACTTATAAATTCTTCAGGTGCATTTGCTATTGGGAATTCAAATAACGTAACTATAAAAAATGTAACATTCAAGGATAGTTATCAAGGGCATGCTATTCAAATTGCAGGTTCGAAAAATGTATTAGTTGATAATTCTCGTTTTCTTGGGCAAGCCTTACCCAAAACGATGAAGGATGGGCAAATCATAAGTAAGGAGAGCATTCAGATTGAACCATTAACTAGAAAAGGTTTTCCTTATGCCTTGAATGATGATGGGAAAAAATCTGAAAATGTGACTATTCAAAATTCCTATTTTGGTAAAAGTGATAAATCTGGAGAATTAGTAACAGCAATTGGTACACACTATCAAACATTGTCGACACAGAACCCCTCTAATATTAAAATTTTAAATAATCATTTTGATAACATGATGTATTCTGGTGTACGTTTTACTGGATTTACTGATATTTTAATTAAAGGAAATAGATTTGATAAGAAAGTAAAAGGAGAAAGTGTACATTATAGAGAAAATGGTGCAGCCTTAATAAATGCTTTTAGTTATAAAAATGTAAAAGATGAACTTGATTTAAATAAGAAAGTCGTTATTACTGAAAATACATTTTATATTTCTGATCCTAAAACAAAGGCTATTAGAGTAGCAAAAGATAGTGCAGAATATTTAGGAAAAGTATCAGATATTACTGTAACAAAAAATGTAATTAATAATAATTCTAAGGAAACAGAACAACCAAATATTGAATTATTACGAGTTAGTGATAATTTAGTAGTCTCAGAGAATAGTATATTCGGTGGTAAAGAAGGAATTGTTATTGAGGATTCAAAGGGTAAAATAACCGTTTTAAATAACCAATTTTATAATTTATCCGGTAAGTATATATCATTCATCAAATCTAATGCAAATGGGAAAGAACCAGTTATACGTGATAGCGATGGTAATTTCAATATTGTAACGGAGAATGGGCTTTACAAAATTGTAACAAATAACTTAAGTGATAAAAACGAAAAAGAAAAAAACAAAGAGGAAAAATTTAAAACAAGTTCATATGTGCATGAAAAACAATCTAATTCAAATAATGTAATTGATAGTAACCAGAAGAAAGGAGAGTTTAACTCAAGTAAAGATAATAGACAAATTAATGACAAGATCGACAATAAACAAGATAATAAGATAGAAGAAGTGAACCATAAAATAGTTGGAGATGGCAGAGAAACTGAAAATCATATTAATAAATCTAAAGAAATAGTAGAGGTAAAACAAAAATTACCAAAGACTGGTTCGAACAAGATTATGGAACTATTCTTAACAGTGACAGGAATTGGTTTACTTTTGACACTAAAAGGGTTGAAGTATTATGGCAAAGATAAATAAAATTTGTTCGATACAAGGAAGTTCCGTAGAAAATGAGGATGCTGTAGGTTCACAAAATCAGTATTTTTGGATTATCGATGGAGCTACAGATTTATATAATTCTAAAGAGGAGATAGGTTATTCAGTCTCAGAAGTTGTACATATTTTATCAGAAAGTTTGTCGGTTAATTGTAAAGAATCAAAAACTCTTAAACAAATATTTGAAACTGCTTTACTCGAGGTTAAAGATGAAATCGGTTTAAACTCATATGAATTAACAGAGTATTATCGCTTACCAACATTTGCTTTTATATTTGCTAAACTTTCAGAAAAAAAGTTGGAGTATATGATGCTAGGTGACTGCGTCATGTTAGTAAACGAAATGGAAATAACTGATCATAGAGTAGATAACTTATTTGAAAAAGGGAAAAATGAGATAAAAGACTCAATTGGTACAAATAGTGTTTTAAATAAAAAAATTATTTTACAAAAAATCAGAAAATTATCTAATCAACCGAGTGGGTACTGGATAGGTTCGTTGGATGAGAGATTTTTAGACTATGCTATTATTAATCAAATAGATGTTACTAGTGAACAAATTGTTTTAATGAGCGATGGCTTTTATGAATTCTATCAAAATAATCAAAATAAAACTTTTGAAGAGTTAATTAAGATGAGATTTAATTCTTCTGCTATTGATCCAATCTATGGAAAGAAGGATGATGCAAGTATTCTAGTTATTGATGTTTGATATATTGTTTAAAATATTAATTGTTACTATTGAACTTTGTTAAGAAGAGGTACCTAAATGTTAAGGTTATATTTAGAAAATGAAATTATAGAATTATCAAATAATTTAGAGACCATTTGGGTATCTGTGCTTGATAAATATGAGAAGTTATTTGAATATTTATCAAATGAAGAACGAGTAGAATTGATTAAAGAAGATTTAATCATAAATGAGTCAGTTCTAAATATTGATAAAAAAGGATATGAGTTAATTTGTTTACAACATCCTGTTTCATATGACTTAAGAAGAATTATTAGTGTAATAAAAATATCAACTGACATTGAACGTATTGGGGATAGAATTGTTGAAATTTTAAAAAATCTACAGATTATTCAAAATAATGAAATTTTGAAGAAAATTATTTCAGAAATAAAAATACTTCATGAAGTTATCGGACTGCATATGAATAGGGCTATATCTTGTTATAGAGAGGAACAATCTGGATGTTTAGATATGGTTGTTATACAAAAACAGAATGAGATAGAAGAGCTTAGTATAAATATTGAAAAGAAAATAATGAATTATATATTTGAAGATGATGGGAACGTTTCTGAAGTAATTGGTGCTTTGGATATTATTCATCACCTTGATAAAATTGCTCATACTACGCAATCAATTTATAAATGGATAATGTATAGAAAATATGGGAACATAAATTAGAAAGAAAAATATATGAAAACAATTATTGATAATTTTGTTGATAGAGTAATTGAATACGGAATGTATAATGAAATTGACAAAATATATGTGAAAAATAGAGTACTAGCGTTAATAGGTGAGGAGGGAACTGATCGCATTTCCGATGAAAATGACCTGAAACAAATAAAAGATTACTTAGTGGAAATCGCCTTAAAAAACGGTAAAATTAAAGATTTAATCGAGGAAAAGGAATGTTTAGGAGCAGAGTTAATGAATTTCATAGTTCCTTTACCTAGTCGATTAAATGATATTTTTTGGAGTTCATATGATATATCACCTCAAGAAGCAGTTGAAGAGTTTTATAAGTTAAGTAAAGATAGTGATTATATTAAAACTTCTGCTATTGCTAAGAATATTGAATTTAGAGCATCAACTAAATACGGAGAGCTAGAGATTACGATAAATTTGTCAAAACCCGAAAAAGATCCAAAAACAATTGCTGCTGAAAAATTAGTAAAAGCAACTAATTATCCCAAATGTTTACTATGTATGGAAAATGAAGGATATCAGGGGCGAATAAATTATCCAGCACGTTCGAATCATAGAATTATTCGGTTGAAACTTGGTGACGAAGTATGGGGATTCCAGTATTCTCCCTACTCATACTTTAATGAGCATGCGATATTTTTAAATAGTCAACATGTACCAATGGCTATTACCTCTAAAACATTTGAACAATTATTGGAGATTGTTGATATTTTGCCAGGATATTTTGCTGGTTCAAATTCTGATCTTCCTATCTCAGGAGGCTCCATTCTTAGTCATAACCACTACCAGGGAGGGAAACATATTTTCCCAATGGAAAAAGCAAAATTTGAGAGTGAATTTCGTTTTAAAGACTTTGAGGATGTTAATGCTGGTATTGTAAAATGGCCAATGTCAGTAATTAGGTTACAAAGTGAAAATAAAAATCGCTTGTTAGATTTAGCTACTAAAATTCTAAATAAGTGGAGAGAATATTCAGATTTAGAAGTAGACATCATTGCTATGACTGAAGATGTCCCACACCATACGGTGACTCCTATTGCTCGTAAAGTGGACGGGAGATATGAATTAGATATTGTTCTAAGAGATAATCATACTACTGAACAATACCCAGATGGTGTTTTCCATCCTCATCAAGATGTACAACATATTAAAAAGGAAAATATCGGGTTAATCGAAGTGATGGGACTTGCGATATTACCACCTCGTTTGAAACCAGAGTTAGAAGAAGTTGGAAAATATCTTTTAGGAGAGGATAACGCAATTGCGGATTATCATTTAGAATGGGCCGACCAATTGAAAGAAAAATATCCTCGCATTAATAAAGAAGAGGTTAATAGCGTAGTTCAACACGAAGTAGGACAAGTGTTTGCGAGAGTTCTGGAAGATGCAGGAGTTTATAAGAATACACCGTCTGGGCATGAAGCGTTTATGAGATTTGTTAAGTCGGTTGGAATTAATTAGGAGGAAACCCAAATGGCAATATTGGTAACAGGCGGAGCTGGTTATATTGGTAGCCATACCGTAGTAGAATTACTAAATTTAGGAAAGGAAGTTATCATTGTCGACAACCTTTCGAACTCTAGCATCTTGGTGCTAGACCGTATTGAAGCAATTACAGGAATACGTCCCGTGTTTTACGAATTAGATGTTTGTGATAAACAAGCATTGAGAAAGGTATTTGAACAAGAATCGATTGATGCTGCAATTCATTTTGCAGGTTATAAAGCTGTCGGAGAATCCGTGCAAAAGCCTGTGATGTACTACAAAAATAATATTATGAGTACATTGGCACTTGTTGAAGTGATGTCAGAATTTAATGTTAAAAAGATTGTCTTTTCTTCAAGTGCGACTGTATATGGAATTAACAATCAGTCACCACTAATTGAGACAATGCAAACAAGTGCTACAAATCCTTATGGGTATACGAAAGTGATGCTTGAGCAAATTTTAAAAGATGTTCATGTGGCAGACTCAGAATGGAGTATTGCGTTGCTTCGTTATTTCAATCCAATTGGTGCTCATGAGTCTGGTTTGATTGGGGAAGATCCCTCAGGAATTCCTAACAACTTGATGCCCTATATTGCACAAGTAGCGGTAGGTAAGCTGTCAGAACTAAGTGTGTTCGGAAATGATTATGATACGCTTGACGGTACTGGTGTGCGCGATTATATCCATGTAGTAGATTTAGCAATAGGACATATAAAAGCTTTAGAAAAAGTATCTGAAAAAACAGATGTTTATATCTATAACCTAGGCTCGGGAGAAGGAACTAGTGTATTACAACTAGTAAATACATTTGAAAGTGTTAATAAGATCCCTATTCCTTATAAAATAGTTCCAAGACGTTCAGGAGACGTTGCAACTTGTTATGCAAATGCAGACAAAGCATATAAGGAATTAAATTGGAGGACAACAAAATCGATTGAAGACATGTGTAGAGATACATGGAATTGGCAATCAAAAAATCCCAATGGCTATAATTGATGATACTGTCTATATGAGTGCTGTATTTTGGAAAAATTACTTAACCTTTTAATGAAATGCATATTTAATGAAAGATAAATTTTTTTTAAAAAATTTTTGAAAGCGCTTGACAAAGTAAACGGTTTCGTTATATAATATAAGCATAGATGACACCGGTGTCAAATATAAAAAAGAGGGTCTTTATATGAAAAACCTAACAAAAATTAAGTTCAAAGAAAATGGAGAATTTAATCATTTTCCAGGAAATACTGTTGTAGCAAATCTTTATACTAAACAAGATTTGATGGAAGTTGTTGATATTATTCAATCACGTTATAGAGAATTACCATTTATTGATAAGTTCACTTTAACTCCAAGGAATTCTATTCACATGACTGTAATTGAATTGTTGTGCCATGAAAATCGTGAAACGGAGTTTTGGAGCAGTAATCTTCCTTTAGATACACCTTTACAGAAAATACATGATTACTTTGCTAAACAACTTGAAATTTTTCCATTGTTAAATGAAGAAATTCATATGCGTGTGACTGAAATGGGAAAACAAAACATACTAGTTGAACCTGCAGATGAAGCTTCTGCAAAGAGATTAGAAGAAATTCGTACTTATGTTTCAGAAAAAGCAGGTGTTCGTTTCCCTAATCATGATAGATATCAATTCCATATTTCAATTGGATATCTTCGGATTCCTCTAACCGAAGAGGAGGAAGAAGAGTTTACTAAAGTCAGAGCAGAATTAACTGAAATCTTATTAGAGAAGATTCCAACTATTACTGTAAACCGTATTGACTATACTGTATTTGAAGATATGAGACAATTTGTTCCATATCACGAAAAATTTAAATAAAATAATAAAAAAGGAGAACTTATCATGAAAAAAATGAAAATTTGGTCTACTGTACTTGCAACGGGAGTTGCTCTTACTACACTTGCTGCTTGCTCTGGAGGTTCAAATTCTACGACTGCTTCTTCATCTGAAGAAAAAGCTGATAAAAGTCAAGAATTAGTAATCTATTCGAACTCAGTTTCAAATGGTCGTGGTGATTGGTTAACTGCTAAAGCAAAAGAAGCTGGTTTTAATATAAAAATGGTTGATATTCCTGGCGCTCAATTAGCAGACCGTGTTATTGCCGAGAAGAATAATGCAGTTGCAGATATGGTATTTGGAATTGGTGCTGTTGATTCAAATAAAATTAGAGATCAAAAATTACTAGTCCAGTACAAGCCTAAATGGTTAGATAAAATTGATCAATCTTTATCAGATAAAGATAATTATTATAATCCTGTGATTGTTCAACCATTAGTTTTAATTGGGGCGCCTGATGTAAAAGAAATGCCTAAAGATTGGACTGAATTAGGTAGTAAGTATAAAGGTAAATATTCAATTTCTGGTCTTCAAGGTGGTACAGGACGGGCAATTCTAGCAAGTATCTTAGTTCGATACCTTGATGATAAAGGTGAATTAGGTGTTTCCGAAAAAGGTTGGGAAGCAGCAAAAGAATATTTGAAAAATGCATACACTCTTCAAAAGGGAGAAAGTTCAATTGTTAAGATGTTAGACAAAGAAGATCCAATACAATATGGAATGATGTGGGGTTCTGGTGCATTAGTTGGACAAAAAGAACAAAATGTTGTTTTCAAAGTTATGACTCCTGAGATTGGTGTACCATTTGTAACTGAACAAACTATGGTTTTAAGCACTAGTAAAAAACAAGCGTTAGCTAAAGAATTTATTGATTGGTTTGGTCAATCAGAAATTCAAGTAGAATATAGTAAGAACTTTGGATCTATTCCTGCAAATAAAGATGCCCTAACAGAGTTACCTGAAGATACGAAAAAATTTGTTGATCAAGTGAAACCACAAAATATTGACTGGGAAGCTGTTGGAAAACATTTGGATGAATGGGTAGAAAAAGCTGAATTAGAATACGTACAATAAGAAATAAGAGTTAATTTTTATGTCCAAGTCTCTCTATTATTTCTAAATTTAAGGAAGAAATAAAGAGAGGCTTTTGGTTTAGTAATAGAGGGAGTTAGTGAGATGATTAAATTTGATAATATTCAAATTAAATATGGTGATTTTGTTGCAATTGATAATCTAAATTTAGATATACATGAAGGGGAATTCTTTACATTTCTTGGGCCTTCAGGGTGTGGTAAATCAACTACTTTGAGAGCATTGGTAGGTTTTCTAGATCCATCATCAGGAAGTATTGAAGTTAATGGAACAAATGTCACTCATTTGGAACCTGAAAAGCGTGGAATTGGTATTGTATTTCAATCTTATGCGCTATTTCCAACTATGACTGTTTTTGATAATATTGCATTTGGTTTAAAAGTTAAGAAGGTAGCTCCAGATGTTATTAAAGCTAAAGTATCAGCAGTAGCAGCAAAAATTAAGATCTCTGATCAACAGTTACAGCGTAATGTATCAGAATTATCTGGGGGTCAACAACAAAGGGTAGCATTGGCTCGTGCTCTGGTTCTTGAACCTAAAATTCTTTGTCTAGATGAACCATTGTCAAACCTTGACGCAAAATTACGTGTAGATTTGAGAAAAGAGTTGAAAAGACTTCAAAAAGAGTTAGGTATTACTACTTTATATGTTACTCACGACCAAGAGGAAGCCTTAACTTTATCTGATAGAATTGCAGTCTTTAACAATGGATACATCGAACAGGTCGGTACACCTGTAGAGATTTATCATAATTCTCAAACTGAATTTGTATGTGATTTTATTGGCGATATTAATGTTTTGACCGATGAAACAGTCCACGAAGTATTACTGAAAAATGCAAGCGTTTTCTTAGAAGATAAAAAAGGATACATTCGATTAGAGAAAGTTCGATTCAATCGTGAAACTGAACAAGATTTCATTCTAAAAGGGACAATTATTGATGTTGAGTTTTCTGGAGTTACAATTCACTATACAATAAAAGTTTCTGAAAGTCAGATTCTTAATGTAACAAGTATTGATAGTCAGGCTGCTATTAGATCTGTCGGAGAAAGTGTGGAATTATTTATCACACCATCAGACGTTCTGCAATTTTAAGGAGGTGCAGTATGCGTCATAAATTAAATTTAAAAGATTGGCTTATTCGTTTAGGGTTAATCTGGTTCTTAGTAACATTTATTATTTATCCAAACTTTGATCTAGTAGTGAATGTATTTGTAAAAGGAGGAGAATTTTCCCTTGATGCTGTACATCGTGTTCTAAAATCTCAAAGGGCACTTCAGAGTATTATGAACAGTTTTAAGTTGGCATTTTCACTCATTATTACAGTTAATATCGTAGGTATTCTTTGTGTTCTATTTACAGAATACTTTGATATTAAAGGTGCTAAAATTTTAAAATTAGGTTATATGACCTCTTTAATTTATGGAGGAGTGGTTTTAGCGACTGGATATAAATTTGTCTATGGTCCGTATGGATTGATTACAAAATTTTTACAAAATATTATCCCTTCTTTAGACCCTAACTGGTTTATTGGGTATGGTGCAGTCTTATTCATTATGACATTTTCAGGAACTGCTAATCATACATTGTTTTTAACAAATACAATTCGAAGCGTTGACTATCACACTATTGAGGCTGCTCGAAATATGGGAGCAAAACCATTTACTGTTTTCCGAAAAGTAGTGTTACCAACCTTAATTCCAACTCTATTTGCACTTACTATCATGGTTTTTCTTAGTGGTTTATCTGCAGTAGCAGCACCCATGATTGTTGGTGGTAAAGAATTTCAAACTATAAATCCAATGATTATTACATTTGCAGGGATGGGGAATTCTCGTGATTTAGCTGCCCTACTTGCAATTATTTTAGGTATTGCAACTACAATTTTGCTTACTATCATGAATAAGATAGAAAAAGGTGGAAATTATATTTCTATCTCTAAGACTAAAGCGCCTCTTAAAAAACAAAAAATTGCGTCTAAGCCTTGGAATATCATTGCTCACATTGTAGCATATGGATTGTTCACAGTTTTCATGCTTCCACTAATTTTTATAGTATTATACTCATTTACAGATCCAGTTGCAATTCAAACAGGAAACTTAACATTATCAAACTTTACTTTAGAAAATTATCGCTTATTCTTTAGTAATAGTGCGGCATTCTCTCCATTCTTGGTCAGCTTTATTTATTCTATTATCGCTGCGACAACAGCAACAATTCTAGCAGTTGTATTTGCTCGTGTTGTCAGAAAACATAAATCTCGCTTTGATTTCTTATTTGAATATGGTGCTCTACTCCCTTGGTTACTACCAAGTACACTTTTAGCAGTAAGTTTATTATTTACTTTTAATCAGCCACAATTTCTTGTCTTTAATCAGATTTTGGTAGGTAGTTTGGTAATTCTACTTATTGCATATATAGTTGTAAAAATCCCATTTTCTTATAGAATGGTACGTGCTATTTTATTTAGTGTTGATGATGAGATGGAAGATGCAGCAAGAAGTATGGGTGCTTCACCTTTTTATACTATGATGAAGGTTATCATTCCATTTATTTTACCGGTTGTTCTCTCTGTTATTGCTTTAAACTTTAACTCTTTATTAACTGACTTCGACTTATCTGTATTTCTTTACCATCCATTAGCTCAACCGCTGGGTATAACTATTCGTTCAGCAGGTGATGAAACAGCAACTTCAAATGCTCAAGCACTTGTATTCGTTTATACTATTGTATTAATGATAATTTCTGGTTCTGTATTATACTTTACTCAGAGACCAGCTAGTAGAAAAAGGAAATAATAATGCAGGCAACAAGCTTAGGACTATCATATATCGAAATTGTATTAAGAATTGTACTTTCATTAGTTATTGGTGGTGTAATTGGTTTAGAGAGAGGAAGTAAATCTCAACCAGCAGGTATTCGTACACATAGTATTGTTTGTCTGGCTGCATGTTTAATTATGATGACTAATGAGTATGTATCTTATAAATTTGGTACAGGAGATCCTACACGCTTAGGTGCGCAGGTTATATCAGGTGTTGGTTTTCTTGGGGCTGGAACAATACTTATTACAGATAAAAAGAAAATAACTGGTTTAACAACTGCAGCCGGAATATGGGCTTCAGCTGGAATCGGTCTAGCTATTGGTGTTGGTTTTTATGAAGGAGCCATACTAGGAGCAATGTCTGTTTGGAGTGTTATAACTATGTTCCAACCTTTAAAAAAATATCTTCAAAGTCGTTCAAAGATAATCGAATTGTATATCGTTGTTAGATCTACAGAGGCATATAATCGGGTACTAGTATACTGTGCTGAGAATGGCATTAGAATGACTGATTCTAGAACTGCATTTGGAGATGTTAATTCAGAAAGAATTGAATATTTTGATGTTCCAGACAAAAAAATCGCGTCATTTATTACTCTGGAATTATCAGGTAGATTTGAGCACCTTAAACTAATGGAAGAAATTGCTAATATTGTTGGTGTGATTTATGTTGAGGAAATCAGCTAATCTAGGGATAAACAAAGGGACGGATTATTCTAGTCCTTTTGTTTTCTTTAAATAATAAGAAATATAAGGGCACATCTAAAAACTCAATTTCAATACTTTTAAACATTGATGTATCAACGTTTTCTGAGCAATAAAAATAGAAAATCGGTAGTTTTTAGAGGTGTCCATAATAATTTTTGAAGAAAAGGATCTAACTAATTTGAGAGTATATAAAGTGGATTTTGATGCAGGGAAAATAACTTATTTTGATGACTATAATCTCATACAGGTATACCACTTCCATTCATTTTATGATGTTTGTGAGATGGTGTTCGCTTGTCATTTACCATTTGAAGAAATGCTTAGAAATGTTATTGTTAAGGAGAAAGCTGTTCCCATATTAGAGTGTTATATTGAACAGATAATGAATACATTTCTAAATACAGAAGGATTTACTGAAAATGATTCCTTGGAATTTTCAGGTAGTGTATTTTCTTATCCGGTGATTTGTAATGCAGTTTACAAAATAGTACAAAACAGTGAATTGAATTGTAAAATTTATGTTACTAGTACTGAAAGTTAATGTAGATTTAGTGAAGTATTTCCTCCAGATGTAAACTAGATTAAAAGATTAGAATGTAATTTTCTTGTTAAAATAATTTAAATATTGTATAGTTATAGTGAAGGTTTATGACAGGAGTATTTTAATGGAAAAAGGGAAAAAGGTAACGATATATGATATTGCACGTTTGTCTGGTTTTTCTCCAAAGACAGTTTCACGTGTAATAAATGGAGGGAATAGAGTAAAACCTGAGACTTATAATGCCATAAAAAAAGTCATCGATGAGTTATCCTATATTCCAAATGCCTATGCTCAGAATTTAACGAAGAAAGAAACCACGAATATTTTAATATCTGTGAAGAAGATTGATTCTTTTCCTTTAATCTGGTTTCAAACACTTTTAGATAAAGTTTTACAAACTTGTAGACAATTTGGAGTAAATGCTATTGTTGAATATTTTGGAGAGGAAGATTCGATTAGTAATTCAATTATTTCAAGTATTGGTAGCCTTGTAGATGGAGTGATTGTCTTTTATGAGGGGGAGAATGATATTCGAATCCAATATTTAAAGAAAAATAATATGCCTTTCATTGTCTTTGGAGAGTCTCAAACACCTGGAGTAGTTTACGTATCTAACAATAACTTTCAAGCTACTTATGATATGATGAAAGTAGTTTTGGAAAAGAATTTTAAAGATATGTGGTTACTTATGGGAGGTGAGTCTTATGTAAATAAGGATCGAGAGAGAGGAGTGAGAACTTTTTTAAAGGATAATAATTATTCTATGGATTTGAAGGTAGTTTATGGTTTAACTACAATAGAGTCAGTTTATTCCTTTGCTGTGAATGATTTGTCTTTTGGAAATTATCCAGATATTATATTTGTTTCAGGCGATGAAAAAGTTCAAGGACTAATTCGTGCGTGTTACGAAAAAGGAATAGCGATTCCGGATAATATATCCGTTGTTGGATTTGATAATATTCCAATTTCACAGTATTACACTCCTGCTTTATCTACAATTTCTCCTAATTATGTTAAATTAGCTCAAGAAATGATTGAAGGGGTATTAGCAATTATAAAGGGGGAAAGTGTCACATCTGTTGAAGTTTCTACTAAACTTGTTAGGAGACAGAGTTTCTAGTATTGTTTAATTCTTGAAAATCCTAATGGAAAAGATGGAGTGTTCTAAAGTAAGTTCTGTTTAGCATCTATTCAGTTTCTATTGAGTTGGATCCAATTTCTAACAAGTGGGACATTTTCACGTTCGATTTACTAAAGACATTATCACATTCGAATCACACATCTTTCAAAAAAATTGTAAAAAAGTCTTGACAAAGAAAAAACAAAGTATTAAAATAAGTTCAACAAATCAGAAAAGTAACTATTTTTGATCTTCAGGGAGCCTGTGGTGATTGTGAACAGGTGGTTGGAAGTAGTGAAAGTGGGCTGATTTTAAAAATGAATTTGAAACAATGAAAATTCGGTGCGCACACCTTACAGTGCAACTTGTTGTTAGACAAGGCAGAGATGTAAAGGGATAGACCCTTTATAATTGAGGTGGCACCGCGTTACCAACGCCCTCACACGGAATTTAATTCTGTGTGTGGGCTTTTTTCTATCCGTCGTTTTGTTTATCTTTTATTAGGGCGTTAAGTCGCTTTGATGAACTTGAGTTCTATCTACAGCTCCTTGCCTACTACTAAAAGCAAACAAAAAGGCCGGATTCATACTAAAAGAGGAAAAATTTTATGACAACTAAAGGTTATTTTGGACAATTTGGTGGTAGTTTTGTACCGGAGCCGATTCAGGCTTTGTTGGATGAGTTGGAAGTGACATTTGACAAGTACAAAGATGATCCAGAGTTTTTGGCAGAATTTCGTCATTACTTAAAGGACTATTCCGGTCGCGAAACACCACTCTATTTTGCGGAAAGTTTGACAGACCACCTAGGTGGCGCTAAGATTTATCTCAAGCGCGAAGACCTTAACCACCTTGGTTCTCACAAGCTCAACAATGTTTTAGGACAAATCCTTCTTGCCAAACGTATGGGCAAAAAACGAGTAATCGCAGAAACAGGAGCTGGTCAGCACGGTGTTGCGACAGCAGCGGCTGCAGCCAAGTTTGGGATGGCCTGTGATGTCTACATGGGAGCAGAGGATGTGGAACGTCAACGTCTCAATGTTTTCCGTATGGAGATGATGGGAGCAACTGTTCACGCAGTTGAAACAGGGACTCGTACCCTCAAAGATGCTGTTGATGCAGCCTTTGGAGCATGGATGAATGACCTTGAAGCCTTCTATGTTCTGGGATCTGCTGTAGGTCCTCACCCTTATCCTACAATTGTCCACGAGTTCCAAAAGGTCATCAGTGAAGAATCTCGCCGTCAAATCTTAGAAAAAGAAGGTCGTTTACCAGACTACGTTATTGCCTGTGTAGGTGGTGGTTCCAATGCCATCGGTGCTTTTTCTCAGTATGTAGCTGATGAAGAAGTTAAATTGGTTGGGGTTGAAGCTGCTGGTCATGGACTTGACACAGACAAACACGCAGCTACTATGACAAAAGGTAGTGTCGGAATTGTTGATGGCATGAAGACTTATGCAGTCTTTAAGGAAGATGGAGAGTTAGCTCCAGTTTACTCTATCTCAGCTGGATTGGACTATCCAGGGGTTGGCCCAGAACACGCCTACTTTAAAGATTCAGGTCGCGTGGAATATGTTGCAGCAACGGATGAAGAAGCGGTTCAAGCCTTGCTCCTCCTCAGCAAGACAGAAGGGATTATCCCAGCGATTGAAAGTTCGCACGCTATCGCAGAAGCAGTTAAACGTGCACCGAAACTAAGTAAAGACGATATTATCATCATCAATGTCTCTGGTCGTGGAGACAAGGACGTAGCTGCAATTGCAGACTACCTAGAAGCTAAGAAATAATAGATGGAAAAATTACAGTCCTTTCTCTCACAGAGAGCTTGTGGTTGCTGGAAACAAGCAGAGAAAGCTGTAAGGTTGGGTCCATCTGAAACGAGAGAAGAAAACATAATTCTCAAGGGAGTGCCCTTTATCGCACAACCTGTTACAGGAGGTTTCTGAGACAGGAATGAGAGATAGGAGAAATCCTATAATTGAGGTGGCACCGCGAATTTCGTCCTCACGCAAGTTGTTTTGCGTGGGGATTTTTATATATTTACCGCAGATATTGCGATTAATTTTTTAAATATTTTCAATAAATAGGTCGTTATAGAATATTTACGAACGAAGTGAGTTTCTAAAAGCTGTTTCCCGCCATAGTGGTATCCTAGAGAAGCAAAGATGCTTCTCTAGGACGGAATTTTTGAGAGTAAAATAGTTCGGGGAACTATTTTAGCCTGAGCCCAGAAATGAATGAGCGAGGAGCTCAAAAATTAGGTCTTTCATTTCCTGGATTGCTAAAATCATCCACTGGATAATTTTACCTCCCGTCCGCACTATTTAAGGGAAATAAAAAAAGATAAAAAATTAAAAATAAGGAACTGAAAGGGAAATTACAATGGAACGAATCATTCATGGAGATGTCTTATCACCAATCTTGGCTTATATGCGCCTAAAGGGGCAACACAAGGTTATTTTAGAGAGTATTCCGAGAGACAAGGAAACAGCTCGTTTTTCTATCTTAGCCTATAATCCAGTTTTTGAGATTAAGTTTGAAAATGGAGTTCTCTATCAAAATGGTCAAGTGATTGATCGGGATCCCTTGGATTTCCTTTATGAAGTGACTCATAAGAGACAGCACCATTCAGACCTCCCTTTTGGTGGTGGGGCAATTGGTTTTGTTGGCTACGATATGATTTCGCTTTATGAAGAAATTGGTCAAATTCCTGAAGATACAATTGGGACGCCAGACATGCATTTCTTTGTTTATGAGAGCTACATGGTCTTTGACCACAAGAAGGAAAAAATCCATGTCATCGAGGATTCTCTCTATAGTGAGCGCAGTCAAGAAGACTTGGAAAAATCCTTGAACCAAGTGCTTGAGGAATTACGCATTCCTGCTCCAAATGAATTTGAAGACTTGGATCTATCTCCGCTGGACTTCAAACCGCATATTGCTCCTCAGAAGTTTGAGGAAATGGTGGAAACCGCTCGTGACTTGATTCGTAATGGCGATATGTTCCAATGTGTACTTAGTCAACGCTTCTCAGCAGAAGTGACTGGAAATCCATTTGACTTCTACAGAAATCTTCGCGTGACCAATCCATCGAATTACCTCTATTTCTATGACTTTGGGGATTATCAAATCATCGGAGCTAGCCCAGAAAGTTTGGTTTCCGTCAAAAATGGCATCGTAACAACCAATCCGATTGCAGGGACGCGACCAAGAGGAGCTACGGATGAAGAAGACAAGGATTTGGCGACAGACCTGCTTTCGGATGAGAAGGAAACAGCAGAGCATCGAATGTTAGTAGACTTGGGACGTAACGATATTGGCCGCATTTCTGAAACGGCCAGTGTCCAAGTCACTAAGTATATGGAAGTGGAGCTCTTCCGTTATGTTATGCATTTGACCAGTGTGGTCAAGGGGCGTTTGCTTCCAGAACTCACTGCTATGGATGCCTTGAAAGCAACACTTCCTGCTGGAACCGTTTCTGGAGCACCAAAGATTCGAGCTATGAGACGCATTTATGAACTGGAAACGGAAAAACGTGGCGTATACGCAGGAGCAATCGGCTACTTGTCTGCGACGGGTGATATGGATTTTGCTATTGCCATCCGAACTATGATTCTCAAAAATCAAACAGCCTATGTGCAGGCTGGGGCAGGGATTGTCTACGATTCCATCGCCCAAAACGAATACCAAGAAACCATTAACAAAGCAAAATCTATGACTAGAATTGGAGAACTAAGACCATGATTTTATTGATTGACAACTATGATTCTTTTACCTATAACTTGGCGCAGTACATTGGGAATTTTGCAGAAGTTCAGGTCTTGAGAAATGATGATCCCAAGCTGTATGAAGAAGCTGGAAAAGCAGATGGTCTGGTCTTTTCGCCCGGTCCTGGTTGGCCAGTTGATGCTGGAAAGATGGAAGACATGATTCGTGACTTTGCTGGCAAGAAGCCGATTCTTGGAATTTGTTTGGGCCACCAAGCCATTGCAGAAGTCTTTGGTGGTAAGTTAGGTTTGGCTCCAAAAGTCATGCATGGGAAACAGAGCAATATCAGCTTTGAAGCGCCATCTGTTTTGTATCAAGGTATCGAAGATGGCCGTGCGGTCATGCGTTACCACAGTATTTTGATTGAAGAAATGCCAGAAAACTTTGAAGTGACAGCCCGTTCGACTGATGACCAAGCCATCATGGGGATTCAACATAAAAACCTA
Source organism: Streptococcus parapneumoniae (assembly GCF_037076355.1). Classification (NCBI taxonomy): domain Bacteria; kingdom Bacillati; phylum Bacillota; class Bacilli; order Lactobacillales; family Streptococcaceae; genus Streptococcus; species Streptococcus parapneumoniae. The sequence continues at coordinate 448,760 of NZ_AP026968.1, forward strand.
CCGATTTATGGCTTCCAGTACCATCCAGAGAGCATTGGAACGCCAGATGGCTTGTCTTCTATTCGGAATTTTATCGAGAAGGTTGTAAAGTGAGGAAACTAGGATGAAAGAGATTATTGAAAAACTAGCAAAATTTGAAAATTTATCAGGTGTGGAAATGACGGATGTCATTGAGCGTATCGTAACTGGGCGTGTAACTGAAGCGCAAATTGCTTCTCTCCTCTTAGCTCTTAAGATGAAGGGGGAAACACCTGAAGAACGCACAGCCATTGCCCAAGTCATGAGAGGACATGCTCAACATATTCCAACTGAAATTCATGATGCCATGGACAACTGTGGTACAGGTGGGGACAAGTCTTTCAGCTTTAACATCTCCACAACTGCAGCCTTTGTCTTGGCTGGTGGTGGTGTTCACATGGCAAAACACGGTAACCGCTCGATTTCTTCTAAATCTGGTTCTGCAGATGTCCTCGAAGCCTTGGGTATCAACCTAGACCTCAAACCAGCTGAACTAGGTAAGGTATTTGATAAAACTGGCATCGTCTTTCTCTTTGCCAAAAATATGCACCCAGCTATGAAATATATCATGCCAGCTCGTTTGGAATTGGGAATTCCAACGATTATGAACTTGACTGGTCCTCTGATTCACCCAATGGCTTTGGAAACACAGCTTCTTGGAATTAGTCGTCCAGAACTTCTAGAAAGTACAGCTCAGGTTTTGAAAAATATGGGTCGCAAACGTGCCATCGTTGTTGCTGGACCAGAAGGATTGGATGAAGCTGGTTTGAATGGAACAACCAAGATTGCACTTCTTGAAAATGGCGAAATCAGCTTGTCAAGCTTCACTCCAGAAGATCTGGGGATGGAAGGCTACGCTATCGACGATATTCGTGGAGGGAATGCTCAGGAAAATGCAGAAATTTTGCTCAGCGTTCTTAAAAACGAACCAAGTCCATTCTTGGAAACGACAGTTTTAAATGCTGGTCTTGGTTTCTATGCTAATGGTAAGGTAGATAATATCAAGGATGGAGTTGCCTTAGCTCGTAAAGTCATTGCTAGTGGCAAGGCCCTTGAAAAACTCAGACTGTTACAGGAGTACCAAAAATGAGTCAGGAATTTTTAGCACGAATTTTGGAGCAGAAGGCGCGTGAGGTTGAGCAGATGGAGCTGGAGGAAATCCAGCCCCTGCGCCAGACCTATCGCTTGGCTGACTATCTAAAACAACACCAAGACCGTTTACAGGTAATCGCTGAGGTCAAGAAAGCTAGCCCTAGTCTGGGAGATATCAATCTAGATGTGGATATTGTGCAACAGGCCCAGACTTATGAAGAGAACGGAGCAGTGATGATTTCTGTTCTGACAGATGAAGTTTTCTTTAAAGGACATTTGGATTATCTACGGGAGATTTCCAGTCAGGTACAGATTCCGACGCTTAACAAGGACTTTATTATCGATGAAAAGCAAATTATCCGCGCTCGCAATGCAGGTGCAACAGTTATCTTGCTCATCGTGGCAGCCTTGTCCGAAGAACGCCTCAAGGAACTTTATGACTATGCGACAGAGCTTGGTCTGGAAGTCTTGGTGGAGACTCACAATCTAACTGAACTAGAAGTGGCTCACAGACTTGGTGCTCAGATTATTGGGGTTAATAACCGCAATTTGACCACCTTTGAAGTTGACTTGCAGACCAGTGTAGATTTGGCTAAACATTTCAAAGATGATTGCTTGTACATTTCTGAATCTGCTATTTTCACAGGGCAGGATGCGGAACGAGTAGCGCCATATTTTAACGGAATTTTGGTAGGGACAGCTCTTATGCAGGCAGAAGATGTAGCCCAGAGAATCAAGGAGTTGCAGATTGACAAAGATTAAGATTTGCGGATTATCGACCAAAGAAGCGGTGGAAACAGCCGTTTCAGCAGGAGCCGACTACATCGGTTTTGTCTTCGCACCTAGTAAAAGACAGGTGACCTTGGATCAGGCTGCTGAGTTGGCAAAGCCCATTTCTGCTAATGTTAAGAAGGTTGGCGTATTTGTTTCACCAAGTCGGGCAGAATTGCTAGAAGCGATTGACAAAGTTGGCTTGGACTTGGTTCAAGTTCACGGTCAGGTAGCAGATGATTTGTTTGAGGATTTGCCTTGTGCCAGTATTCAGGCTGTGCAGGTGGATGGAGAGGGTCATGTGCCCAATTCTCAGGCAGACTATCTACTCTTTGATGCCCCTGTGGCTGGGAGTGGCCAGACCTTTGACTGGGCTCAACTGGATACGATTGGACTAACTCAGCCTTTCTTTATCGCAGGTGGGCTTAATGAAGACAATGTAGTAAAAGCAATTCAACACTTTACTCCCTATGCAGTTGATGTATCAAGCGGAGTGGAGACAGATGGACAAAAAGATCATGAAAAGATTAGAAGATTTATAGAGAGGGTAAAGAATGGCATATCAAGAACCAAATAAAGATGGATTTTACGGAAAATTCGGCGGACGTTTCGTCCCAGAAACATTGATGACAGCAGTTTTAGAGTTGGAGAAAGCCTACCGTGAAAGTCAGGCAGACCCAAGTTTCCAAGAGGAATTAAACCAGCTCTTACGCCAGTATGTGGGGCGTGAAACTCCTCTTTACTACGCAAAAAATTTGACTCAGCATATTGGCGGAGCCAAGATTTATCTCAAACGTGAAGATCTCAACCATACAGGGGCTCACAAGATTAACAATGCCTTGGGACAAGTTTTGCTTGCCAAACGCATGGGTAAAAAGAAAATTATCGCTGAAACAGGTGCTGGTCAGCACGGTGTAGCAACTGCAACTGCTGCAGCCCTCTTTAACATGGAATGTACTATCTACATGGGTGAGGAAGATGTCAAACGCCAAGCCCTCAATGTGTTCCGTATGGAGCTTTTGGGAGCCAAGGTTGAGGCAGTGACAGACGGTTCGCGCGTGCTCAAGGATGCGGTCAATGCAGCCCTTCGTTCATGGGTGGCAAATATCGACGACACCCACTATATCCTTGGTTCTGCCTTGGGGCCTCATCCATTCCCAGAAATCGTTCGTGACTTCCAGAGTGTTATCGGTCGAGAGGCTAAACAACAGTACCGCGACTTGACAGGACAAGATCTGCCAGATGCCCTAGTAGCCTGTGTTGGTGGTGGTTCAAATGCCATCGGTCTCTTCCATCCATTTGTGGAAGATGAGTCTGTAGCCATGTATGGAGCTGAAGCGGCTGGACTTGGTGTGGATACAGAGCACCACGCCGCTACCTTGACTAAGGGTCGCCCAGGCATTCTTCACGGTTCCCTCATGGATGTGCTCCAAGATGCGCATGGTCAAATTCTTGAAGCCTTCTCTATCTCAGCAGGTTTGGACTATCCTGGTATCGGTCCAGAACACTCTCACTATCATGATATCAAACGTGCCAGCTATGTTCCTGTGACTGACGAGGAAGCCTTGGAAGGATTCCAACTCTTGTCTCGTGTGGAAGGGATTATACCAGCCTTGGAATCTAGCCATGCTATCGCCTTTGCGGTGAAATTGGCCAAAGAACTCGGTCCAGACAAATCCATGATTGTCTGTCTATCAGGTCGTGGGGACAAGGATGTGGTTCAAGTCAAGGACCGCTTGGAAGCAGATACAGCAAAGAAGGGAGAAGCTCATGCCTAAGACACTAACAGAAAAATTGAACGCTATTAAAGCAGCTGGAAAAGGAATTTTCGTTCCTTATATCATGGCAGGAGACCATGAGAAAGGTTTGGATGGACTCGCTGAAACAATCCACTTTTTAGAAGATTTGGGTGTCTCTGCAATTGAAGTGGGTATTCCTTTTTCAGATCCTGTCGCAGATGGACCTGTTATCGAAGCAGCTGGCTTGCGCAGTTTAGCCCACGGGACCTCTACCCAGGCTTTGGTTGAAACCTTGAAAACCATTGAAACAGAGATTCCACTGGTCATCATGACCTACTTCAACCCCCTCTTTCAGTACGGTGTTGAGAACTTTGTCAAAGATTTGGCAGATACAGCGGTTAAGGGCTTGATTATTCCAGACCTGCCTCATGAGCATGCCAACTTTGTAGAACCATTTTTGGCAGACACAGACATGGCCTTGATTCCTCTAGTTAGTTTGACGACAGGAATTGAGCGCCAAAAAGAGTTGATTGAAGGAGCAGAAGGATTTGTCTATGCCGTTGCCATCAATGGGGTGACAGGAAAATCAGGAAACTACCGAGCAGACTTGGATAAGCACTTGGCGCAATTGCATCAAGTAGCTGACATTCCAGTCTTGACAGGATTTGGTGTGTCAAGTCAAGCCGATGTGGAACGCTTCAATGCGGTATCAGATGGCGTTATCGTTGGTTCAAAAATCGTAAAAGCCCTCCATGAAGGAGAGCCGATTCAGGACTTTATCAAACAAGCAGTAGCTTACCAAAAATAATCACACAAGCAGCGAGTAAGAGGAAAGGCACAAAAGGAAGTCTTTCCTTTTTCTTTTGTAGGAGAAAGGCTAGTTTTATAATGAATTGAATCTGGAATAGTACATTATGATTCCTAAAATATTTTAAGAAAGTGATTTGAATTTCCCAATAAATTTGTTCAGTTTTTAATTGATTTTACTATAGAAGATATAATTTTCTAAATTACTCTGATATGCAACTTTAAGAAAAAGCTAATTATTGTAGTAATTTCTTTAAGAAAATGATATAATTCATTAAAAAGAATTTGAAGGAGGAAGAATTATGTTGAATCAGGATCTCTTTGATTCGCTTGAGGCACAAAAAATTGTAGATACTTTGATGAAAGGGCAAAAAGATTATGTAGATGAACGTCTAGAAAAAAGAGAGACCATGATAGTGTCGAATGGTTATGCATGGACACGACCTAATCATATTGATACTGCATTTGCATCAGCAGATTTGTTTGAGTATAAATTAAAATTAGCAGGACAGACTTGGGGATATTTAGAATTTGAAACAAATACAGAAAAATATGGGAAAGTATTGTTAATTATAAAGGGTAAGAAGCGACTTACGAACCAATTTCCTTTGGTACAAAAAAATAAGAGTGGCTACTTATTTGAATATGCTCAGATTAATACACTTTATCTTAATCAACATTCTTCCTATAAAAATGATGAAGATAGTCATTCTTTTCCAATTCAGATGGAGTTAGTTTCTGATGAAATGATTCAAGAAATTGAACAAGCTACTAAAAATTCGAATATCGAAAAATTTATGATTTTAACTTATGAGGCGGACTCAGCAAACAATATTATATCTGTAGATGTTGTTATGCCTGATGCACGAACTGGTCAGTTACACTTGATTCAAGATTTGTCTGAGTATATTCAATCAAGTTCGTACCATTTCGAAGAAGCTAAATACCAAGATATTCCTAATTTTTCAGAATTATCGGAAACAGAAGATTTTGAAATTATTCCAAGAATAGAAAAACAAGAAGGTCAAAAGTAGTAAGGAGTATGTAAATGTTTAATGGTCGGGTATTGAAAGAATTACGGCTGTTAAATGGTTTAAGTAGAGCAGAATTGGCTCAGAGAATTAATTTAACGGAACAAGCCATTTGGCAGTTTGAGTCTAACGAAACTAAACCTAAATTATCAACCAAAATGCATTTGGCCAACCAATTTCATGTTGATTTAACTTATTTTGAACAAGAAGAAGAAAGTATTCGATTTGATTCTTCTGTAATTGCCTTTAGAAATGCAGACCTAGCAACACGGAAAACAATAGATATTCAAACTATGTATTTACATAAGGTAGATAGTTTGATTGATTATTTTGAAAGTTTTGTAATTATACCTAATATTACAATTCATGACCTAAGTAATGTAGTGAGTGAATCTTATCATAAGGGAGAATCCATTGAGGAATTGGCTCTTTATGCCAGGGAAAAATTAGGTATTTCAAAAGATAATCATGATTTGCTTTATAAATTAGAACGTTCAGGCATCTATATCGTGGAACGATTAATTAATGGGCAAGCTGATGCTTATAGCGCATGGTCAAAATTGGGAAGACCTTATATTGTGTTGGGGACGAATAAATCATCTGTACGTCGAAATTTTGACTTAGCTCATGAACTAGGACATATTCTTTTACACAAATATAAAGATATGAATGAAGATGGCGATCGTTTGGAGCAAGAAGCAAATTATTTTGCATCATGTTTTTTATTGCCAAAAGAAGAGTTTTTGGTCAAATTTGAAGAGAGGGTTGGCAAGCGTGTCAGCAATCCTGATAGTTATATTTTATTGAAGTCGGATTTGAATGTTTCGATACAGGCTTTAGAGTATCGAGCTTTTAAGTTAGGATTATTGACTCCAAAGCAACATTCTTACTTTTATCGTCAAATTGCGCAAAAAGGTTACAAAATGATTGAACCTCTGGATGATCAAATTTTTGTTAAAAAACCAAGCAAAGTAAAGAGTATTCTGGACGTCGTTTTGAGTAATCATCTAGTCAGTCTAGCGACTATAATGTCTAAACAAAGTATTCGTTTACAGTTTATAAGCGAAATATTTTCAGTCGAAATGAAATTTTTTGATCAGTATAAAGAAGATAAAAGAACAGATCGATTTGATAACATCATTCCTTTGTACAAAAGAAATAATTTATAATTCAACTGTGAAATAATTTCATGAAGGACATATGGCAGAAATTGGACTTTATCAAACAAGCAGTAGCTTACCAAAAATAATCAAACAAGCAGAGAGTAAGAGGAAAGGCACGAAAGGAAGTCTTTCCTTTTTCTTTTGCAGGAGAAAGGCCAGGATGCCCGTCGCAGAAGCAAACTGAATCAAGATGAGTAATTCGGTCGCACTAAAGACGAGAGCACAAGAAGCTAAAAAGAGAAAATCCCCTGCGCCCATGCGAATATCGATAAAATGAGCCAAAATTCCAAGAACAAAGAAGAAAATCATGACCAGATTCCAGCCAGAGAAGGCCATGAGGATTAGGTGGAAAGTCATCCAGACCAGTAAGGGATATTCCTGATGGCGAAAGTCGTAGATGCCCAAGGTCAAACCAGCAGTGATTAGGATGACTTGCCCCAAGGGAAGTAATTCCCAAGACCAAGCCAGAAAGAGGAGCCCTAAGCCTAGTTCCAAAAGCGCATACCAGACAGGATAAGTAGCCTTGCAGTAGCGACAGCGAAAGCGATTGAAGACCTGCGAGAGAATCGGAATCAAATCTAAGGGACGCAAGCGAGTCTGACAGGAATCGCAGTGACTGGCTGGGCTGATAATGGATTGCTCTGGAAAACGGTCAATAACCAAACCAAGAAAGGAAGCGAGAATGCTCCCGACAAGAAAAAAATAAATATCAATCATACTTATCTATTCGTAAAAAATAGGAGAAGTAGTATAATGGAGAAACATAGATAAGATGGTGAGGAAAAGATGACAATTCGTTTTGAAGAAAATGTGAGCAAAGAAAATGCTCAGCTCGTATGCCAATGGTCCAACTCCCTAGGCAAATCATTTCAAGAACAATGGATGGGACCAAGGATTTCATTTCCATTGACAATTCAAGTCTTGCAAGATTTGGAAGGAATCTTTTCAATCTTTGAAGGACAAGAGTTTGTGGGGCTTATCCAGAAAATCAGACTAGAAGAGAGAAATCTACATATCGGACGCTTTTTGATCAACCCCCAGAAACAGGGGCAGGGACTAGGTAGCCAGACTTTAAGGAAATTTGTTAGTTTGGCCTTTGAAAATGAAGAGATAGATAGTATTTCTTTAAATGTATTCGAAGTAAATCAAGCAGCCAAGCACCTTTACCAAAAAGAAGGATTTGAAATCGTTCAAATGGTTGAAGCACCTGAACGGAAATATATTATGAAGAAGGGGAGATAGGAGTTTAATTACAAATATAAAGAAAGCGAACAAAACAGAATTCTGATTTTCAGAAAACAGGTTTGTTCGCTTTTTATGATATACTCCCTCTTTTTAGCCTATTTATTAAATGTAATAGAAAATTAGGGATGTAGAATTGTATGATACAAACAAAGTGCAATAGCTGAGTGTGCAGCTGTAAAATCATTATAAGGTTCAATAATAACTTCAGGTAGGCGATTATAGAGCAGTTTGGGTTTGTAGTTCATTTCACTATATAGTTTTTGGATGATGTGTTGATTTGTTAGTAAAGGACTATGTAGGTAGATTTTTTGAGAGTCAATCATCATACTGATATTTAAAATGGTTTGACTAAGATAGAGTAAGGCTTGATGGATAAGTGTGATTATTCCAGTGTCACCTAATTGATAAGCGGTTAAAATAACTTGGATATCAATATCATCGGCATTTTTGACTAAACTAGGAAGTAGAGAATAGGGAGATTGATGATATAGAATTTTTGATTTTTTGATTAACCAAGATTCTCCAGCAAAAGTTTGTAAGCACCCCTTGCGTCCACAACCACATTCTTCTCCCTCAGATGAAACCACTGTATGCCCTATTTCTCCAATCATTAGATTTCCTTTCCCATAAATGTTCCCGTCGTAGATATAAGAGCAGTGCATACCTCTAGCAAAATGAAAATAAGCAAAATTAGAGTCATTCTGTTGGCGACTAAATAGGCGTTTACCTATAGCCATACAGTTAACATTGTTAGAGAAAAACAAAGGCTTATCAAAGTGGGATTGAATCATTTCTAAGTCGATATGTTGCCATAAAGGATTGTTTGTTGTTATTTTATAATCATCTAAATAGCGACCAGGTAGCGCGATTCCAATTGCTTCTATTTCATAATCAGAGCAGTTATTTAAGAATTGCTTTAGTGTCTGGCTAATAAGTTGATTTCCCTTTTCTTGGATTAACTGTTTAGTAACAATTTCTTTCTCTTCTTTTAAGATATTTCCTAGATTATCTCCTAAAGCAAAAGTGAAATGTTTTTCAGATAGTTCACAACCAATGTAGTAAAATCGATTAGCTTGAATGTCTAGCAGAATTTTTTTTCTCCCTACACTTGTATCGTGTTCGTCTTCACCAAGTTCTAAGAGAATGTTTTCTTTAATCAGCTCATTTGTGATACTGCTAGTTGTTGCAGGTGTTATTCCTGTTTTGGTAGCAATTTCAATTCGTGAAATGGGTCCTAATGTGTAAACTGTCTCCAGTATTTTAGCTCTTAGTTGTAATTGTTTCTTAGATAAGGTCATATTAGTTTTCTTCCTAGTTGTCAGATTCTTAAAATCCTATGATTTTTTGCTATGGATAAATGTAGATGTTAATCTTTTTAAGCTTTTCATTACTTACTGGTCTCTTTTTATTATATATTGATAATAAAAAATAATCAAATATTTACACAAATCCTTGACAAGGCTTTCTTATAGTTGTAAAATATAAATAACAAAAGATAATCAAATAACAACTTGACGTCAAAAAATAAAGATAATTGATAACTTTTGATAATAAAATATATTTAAGAGGAAGTGCAACGGAAAATAATGGAAAGTAATTTACAAGATAGAAAATAGAGTAGTATGTGATGATAGGGGTTCTTGCTAACAATGATATAGAGCCTAGTTGTTACGAAAATATTTCAATCAGTTGGAGGATTGAGAATGAAACGTTTAATTAGTGCAAATCCATCTGAGATATTAGAGATGAATGCTGAAGAATTAAAACAAAGTATTTTAGCAAGTGAAGGTAGAGTTGTTCTATCTGAAAATGTAGCCACTCGTGAGACATTTGTTGGAGATATCACTAATTCTGAAATTGCTAGAGCTTTTGGAGCTGACATGATTTTATTGAATTGTGTTGATGTTTTTGAGCCTAAAATTTATGCTTTGGATAGTTCAGGTGATGATGTTATTCATCGCTTACACCAGCTCGTTGCTTGCCCAATTGGTGTAAATTTGGAACCGATTGACCCATCTGCAAAAATGCTAGAAGAAACACAAGAAATTGTTGCAGGTCGTGTTGCAAACAGAGATACCTTTAAGAGGATTGAAGAACTTGGGTTTGATTTTGTTTGTCTGACTGGAAATCCAGGTACAGGAGTTAGCAATCGAGAAATCATTAAGGCTGTTCAAACTGCTAAGGAAAACTTTTCTGGTTTGATTATTGCAGGTAAGATGCACGGCGCAGGAGTGAATGAGCCTGTGGCAGAGCTTTCTGTCGCAGAGCAATTGTTGGAAGCAGGTGCGGATGTGATACTTGTTCCAGCAGTTGGAACCGTTCCTTCTTTTAACGATGAAGAATTACGCGCAGTGGTAGATTTAGTTCACAGTAAAGATGGGCTAGTACTGAGTGCTATTGGGACTAGTCAAGAAACATCTGATACGGAGACAATTAGGGAAATAGCGCTGAGAAATAAAATTTGTGGAGTTGATATTCAACATATAGGTGACGCAGGATATGGGGGACTGGCAACAGTCGATAATATTTATGCCTTGAGCAAGGCAATTAGAGGAGTGAGACATACAGTATCTCGCTTGGCTAGGTCAGTAAATAGGTGATAAAGGAGTAAGCTATGGCTAAAGTAACAATTATGTTAGCATGTGCAGCAGGTATGAGTACAAGTCTGCTAGTGACAAAGATGCAAAAGGCAGCAGAAGATAAGGGGTTGGATGCAGAAATTTTTGCAGTTCCTGCTCCTGAAGCAGAAGAAATTGTAGCAACAAAAGAAGTGAATGTGTTGCTTTTAGGCCCTCAAGTTCGCTATTTACTAGGGGATTTTCAAGAAAAATTAAAAGATAGACAGATTCCTGTGGCGGTTATTCCGATGACAGATTACGGAATGATGAATGGTTCTAAAGTCTTAGATTTAGCTGAAAGTTTATTAGACTAAGATTGAGGAGAATGCTATGAATGAAAGTAATTTAGAATCTGTAATGGGGCTAATTATGTATGGTGGGGAAGCCAAAAGTAATGCTATGGAGGCTATTCAGGCAGCAAAAAAAGGTGATTTCTCAAAAGCCAATCAAAGATTAGCTGATGCGAATGCTGCCTTACTACAGGCGCATAAGGCTCAAACAGAAATGTTGACAAGAGAGGCACAGGGGGAAGAAACTTCAATTAGCCTCTTGATGGTACACGCGCAAGATCATTTAATGACGAGTCTGACCTTTGTTGACTTAGCAAAAGAAGTGGTAGAAGTGTACAAACGATTTGAAAAAAATTAGGAGTTTGGTATGAATACAATGTTGGATAAAATGCAAGAAAAACTTTCTCCAATTGCAATGAAAGTTGGGAATCAGAAGTTTTTAGTTGCTTTACGTGATTCATTTGTGGGGACTATGCCTGTTATTATGACAGGTTCCATTGCTTTGTTATTAAATGCTTTTCTAGTGGATTTACCACAACAATTTCACCTAGAAAGTATTACGAAAACTTTTCAGTGGCTTGTTGACATCAATAATTTGGTATTCAAGGGAAGTATACCAATTGTTTCCTTGTTGTTCATCTATTGCTTGGGAGTGAATATCGCTAAGATTTACAAGGTTGATACAGTTTCTGCTGGTTTGGTATCACTTGCCTCGTTTGTCATTTCAATTGGAAGTACAGTTACAAAGAGTTTCCCTTTGGCAAATGTAGGAGATGTGAAATTAGATCAAATCTTACAAGGAATTGATAATCTAGCATTTGATGGTAAAAATCTGATGGTAACTATTGGGAATGTGATTCCAGGAAACCATATCAATGCCAGAGGCTACTTTACAGCCATGATGATTGGATTTTTAGCCTCTATTATTTTCTGTAAAGTGATGAAAAAGAACTGGGTAATCAAGTTACCAGATTCAGTTCCTCCTGCGATTGCTAAGCCGTTCACTTCTATCATTCCAGGATTTATGGCGATGTATATAGTAGCCATCTTGACTTATGTTTTCCATTTACTTAGCAATGACTTATTGATTGATTGGGTTTACAAGGTGTTACAAACGCCATTACTAGGTTTGTCTCAAAGTTTCTTTGCAGTTATTCTGATGATCTTTTTGAATAAGTTATTCTGGTTTTTTGGTCTCCATGGAGGAAATGTATTGGCTCCCATCATGGAAGGGCTATTTGGAGTTGCTATGTTAGCGAACTTGGATGCTTTCCAAAAAGGTGAACCGATTCCTTATATATGGACAAGTGGATCTTTTGGGGCGTTTGTCTGGTTTGGAGGATTAGGATTAGTACTTGCTATTTTAATTTTTTCAAGAAATAGTCATTATCGAAAAGTTGCCAAACTTGGTCTAGCACCAGTTCTGTTTAATATTGGCGAGCCGGTCAATTATGGTTTACCAGTTGTCTTGAATCCTTTGCTATTTATACCATTTGTACTTAGCCCAGTCTTCATGGCAACGGTAGCTTACTGGGCAACAAGCTGGGGTCTTGTTTCACCTGTTACACAAAATGTTACTTGGGTAATGCCACCAATTTTATATGGTTTCTTCTCTACAGCATTTGATTGGCGTGCCATCATCTTATCAGTTGTTTGTTTGATTATTAGTGTCTTGACGTATTTCCCATTTGTGAAAATGGCAGATAAAACTGAATTGAGTTAATGGTCTTACTTACGTTTTTTGTGATAAAATAGAAATAGATTACGTGTAAGATGAGTTAGGTGTAGGATTTCTTATCTCCACTAAAATTGTTATTAGACAAAGGTTTATAGTCTGTTGAAGTTAGAATAGTACACTGTAACTTCTAAAACAGTGCTAGAAAATGATTTGAATTTCCTAATCGATTTAGTCATATTTTAGTTCATTTTTCTATAAAACATAACAAGAATGTTATTGCTTTATATAGAGAGATTGATATAGAAAGGGGTGCAGTAAAGGTAGATATCTTCTTGTGCCTCTTTTGCCATATTAGAAAGGAGATTTTATGGTTCAGACAAAACAGCCAAATATTATTTTGATTGTTGTAGATCAAATGAGAGCAGACGCCTTATCCTTGAATAGTAAGGATAAGCTAGTTAGCACTCCAACATTAGATATGATGGCTAGTGTAGGTTATAATTTTGAAAATGCCTATTCTCCAGTTCCTTCTTGTGTTCCTGCTAGGGCAGCTTTATTGACTGGTTTAGATCAAGATAAAAGTGGACGTGTTGGTTATCAAGATGAGGTGCCTTGGAATTTTACTAATACTCTTCCAAAAGTCTTTAAAGATATGGGTTATCAGACAGAATGTATTGGTAAGATGCATGTTTTTCCTTCCAGACAGAGACTTGGGTTTGATCATGTCTTGCTTCACGATGGGTATCTACATGTTGATAGAAAGTATGACAAGGCTTATGGAAGTCAATTTGATTATGCTAGTGACTATCTAGCCTTTTTAAAGGGTAAAGTTGGTTATGATGTTGATTTGATTGATGACGGAATGGATTGTAATTCTTGGGAAGCTAGACCTTGGGATAAAGATGAGAAGTTACATCCAACAAACTGGGTTGTGAGTGAGTCCATTTCATTTTTACAAAGAAGAGATCCAACGGTTCCTTTTTTTCTCAAAATGTCTTTTGAAAAACCACATGCTCCATTAAATCCCCCAAAATACTATTTTGATATGTATATGGAACGCTTGCCTCAATTTCTCGATTTGCATATCGGGAATTGGGAAGTATTAGAAAAGCAAATTCCGTCTATTTATGCTTTAAGAGGGAAATTAAAGGAAGATGATCAAAGAAGAATGGTTGCTGCTTATTTTGGATTGATTACTCATATAGACCATCAAATTAGTCGCTTTTTGACTGCCCTAAAAGAATTTCGTCATGATAAAGATACGATTATCTGGTTCGTTTCGGATCATGGGGATCAGCTTGGTGAACATTATCTGTTTAGAAAGGGATATCCTTATCAAGGAAGTATCCACATTCCTTCGTTCATTTACGATCCGGCTGGATTGATAGCTGGTAATAGGGGAACAATCAAGCAATTAGTGAAAATCCAAGATATTTTTCCTTCACTCGTGGATTTGGCAGGAGGAACTACTACAGATGAACTAGATGGACGGAGTGTTAAGAATTTATTATTTGGACAGTATGAGGGGTGGCGAACAGAATTTCATGGTGAACATGCTTTAGGAAAAGATTCTAGTCAATATATCTTGACAGACCAGTGGAAATTTATCTGGTTTCCTGTTCTAAATCATTATCAGTTATTTGATATGAAAAAAGATCCGCATGAAATGAATGATTTGTATCCAAGTGAAAAATACCAACCTATTGTTCGTCAGATGAAGAAAAAATTAGTAGACTTTCTTAGATATAGAGAAGAAGGTTTTGTTGTGGATGAAGAGTTAGTTCCTGTTGAACTATCTAAAATAACACCCACTCTAACGAAAACGGGGGATAGTCAATCATGAAGATGAAAAAAATCAAGGGTGGGACATTTATGATGGGAACAAATTCTGAGGAGGGATTTTTAGATGATTTTGAAGGTCCTCAAGTTGCTGTTAGTGTAAAGGATTTCTCCATTGCGGATACTCCAGTTACGAATCAAGAATTTGCTCAATTTGTGAAAGAAACAGGCTATAAAACACTAGCTGAGCGACAAGAGTGGTCTTTTGTTTTTATATTGTTCGTTCCAGAGGCAGAAAGGGAGGGATATCCTCATCCTGCTGGGGCTCCGTGGTGGTTACAAGTTCCGAACGCTTGCTGGAAACATCCCTATGGTGAGAACAGTAATCTAGTGGGTTTAGAAGACCATCCAGTAGTTCATGTTGCTTTAGAAGATGCATTGGCTTTCTGTAATTGGAGCGGAATGTCTTTACCGACTGAAGCACAGTGGGAATATGCTGCTAGAGGAGGAAGACAATCTGAATATCCTTGGGGAGATACTCTTTTAGAAGGTGGATATTATCATGCCAATACTTGGCAAGGAAGATTTCCTTATGAAAATACTGGCTTAGATGGATTTATAGGAACGGCTCCTGTCTATGAATTTTTACCTAATGATTTTGGTCTATATCAAATGATTGGGAATGTTTGGGAATGGTGTCGCAATCCGAGATATACCTTATTAGCTAGTTTTAATGAAGATGACTATGAGTTGCCAAAATATGGGATACAAGAGGAGGAGTATGCTATCAGAGGAGGTTCCTTTTTATGTCATTGTTCTTATTGTAATCGATACCGAGTAGCTGCTAGAAATGGATGTATTTCTACTTCCACTAGTAGCCATCTAGGTTTTAGATGTTTGAAAGAATAGGATGGACTTAAAAAGTGGTTGAGATTATTTATTTTCTAATCATTATAATAGCTAGTGGATTGGGTTCTATATCAGGCATGGGTGGTGGAATTATAATTAAGCCACTTATGGATAGTTTTGGATACCATTCGGTCAGTGATATTGCTTTTTATTCTAGTTTCTCTGTTTTTATAATGGCGATTATTTCAACAATCAAAAGATTTTCACAAAGTAAAGAGATAAAATGGAGATTGATTTTTACGGTATCCTTTTCTTCTGTTTTAGGAGGATTTCTAGGTCATCTTATTTTTCAAGTTTTGTTATCTCAATTATCAGTACGGCTAGTATCCATTGTTCAAATGATTTTACTATTTGTGATGCTACTTGTATCATTTGTTTTAGCAGATTTTAAAAAAACTTATCAATTTGATAAGATAGGATTCTATATGATTTGTGGTCTTCTATTGGGCTTGATTTCTAGTTTTTTAGGGATTGGTGGTGGTCCGCTCAATGTATCTTTATTGATGGTGTTTTTTTCTATTTCGATAAAAGAAGCAACGATGTATTCTCTTGCAATTATTTTCTTTTCCCAGCTGTCTCATTTGGCTACAATTGTTGTGGTTACAGGTTTAAATCAGTATCATTTAGCACCTGTTCCAGTTATTTTTCTTGCTTCTATATGCGGAGGGGTATTGGGGACGGTTGTATCAAAAGTCTTACCTGAAAATTGGGTAAGATACTGTTTTAAAGGGATGTTATTCTTTGTCATGGGAATGACTTTATATAATTTATTTCATATTTTGTAAGGTCAGTGTGAAAATATTTAAATAGACTTCCTGTAAAAACTGGATTTAACGCCCTCCATTTGTCAAATTAAGCTAGACAGTCTTACCAACTCAGAAAATACCTGATGAGGTGTTTGGTATCCAAGGGATTTAGGTGGGATGTGATTTCTTGAGGCTGGGAAAAAAGTCTTTAAAATTAAAAAACGTATAATATCAGGTGTTGAAAACTTTGATACTATGCGTTTTATTGTGGGAATATTTATTTCATTTTCTCCTGAAATTGAGTTTTTGCCCAGCCTAAAATTCTTGACTGACTTCGTTGAAGTCTGTCTGCTTTGGCAAGTCATGACACCTTAAAAGTCTATTTGAATGTTCGTTGAGACACCGCTGTCTTGGACATCCTAGATTCGCAAAAAAGCTCTCACTATCGTGCTGATTGGAAATATCTTTCCATTTTGAAAACTCTTTTCCACAGTCAAATGTAATAGATTTAAAGAGGTTCACTAGAAATTGTGCTAGCCACCCTTGGATGGATTCTGCCACATCCTTTGCCTTACGACTCTTGGTCTTCAAACTGACAATCAATTGACTATACCTGTTCGCTCACAAATAGGAGAGAACTTTTTACGAAAATCTAATGAATATGCCATAAGAACATTATACCGCAACGTGTACTATTTTTGGTTCATTTTACTACAGAAACTATTGAAGCACCTGTACGAAAATATATCATGAAAAAGAGGAGATAGAAGCAAACAAAGTCTTTTCATGTGGTAGGTAGATTCCTATATATGAAAATTGAAGGGATTTTAGAAAGCTGATTGGAGTGATTTTATCCATGATGGTAAAAAGGGTCTGGATAAAAATGATTGAGAAATAGTTGCTAAAAAAGCGTTTGCATGATACTATATATTGAAAGGAGGTGATAATATGGTAGAACAAAGAAAATCAATTACCATGAAAGATGTTGCTTTAGAAGCAGGAGTTAGTGTTGGAACAGTTTCACGTGTGATTAATAAAGAAAAAGGTATTAAAGAAATAACTTTGAAAAAAGTGGAACAAGCAATTAAAACCTTGAATTACATTCCAGATTACTACGCTAGAGGAATGAAAAAAAATCGAACAGAAACGATTGCAATCATTGTACCAAGTATCTGGCATCCCTTCTTTTCAGAATTTGCTATGCATGTGGAAAATGAAGTCTATAAGAGGAATAATAAATTACTCTTATGTTCTATAAATGGTACAAATAGAGAGCAAGACTATCTGGAGATGTTGCGTCATAATAAAGTTGATGGAGTGGTTGCTATTACCTATAGTCCAATTGAACATTACCTGTCGTCAGGAATTCCCTTTGTCAGTATTGACCGTACATACTCAGATATTGCCATTCCTTGTGTTTCATCAGATAATGATGCAGGTGGAAGAGAAGCAGCTAAACAACTAATTAGTAAAGGATGTCAGCATTTAGCCTTTGTGGGCGGACATAATACAACCATTAATGAAACCAAACGTCGTAGAATTTCCTTTGAAAAGTATGTCCAAGAGCATAAAATACCTCTTAGTATTTTTGATTTGGATGAGACAGTTACTGACTATCATGGGAAGCTAGAGAGTTTCTTGGAAGAAAATTCTTCTATAGATGGAATTTTTACAATTAACGACTTTACAGCTTTAGATGTTATTGATATACTAGAAAAAAATGGCAAACATATTCCTCATGATGTCCAAATTATTGGATACGATGGAATTAAAATGGCTGGAGATAGAGATTATCTACTTTCAACAATTGAGCAACCCCTGGAAGAAATGGCCAAAGAAGCGGTTCGGATTTTGTTTGATATTCTTGATGGAAAGACTGTTAATTTGCAGACAATCCTACCAGTAAAATTTGTTGAAGGAAAAACAACAAAAAATGAAAATAAGTCTTGACAGAAAGCGCTATCAATGATAGAATGAATTCAGATAAAAAAAGATTTATTTTTTAAAGAAAAAATGAAACGTTTCAAAAATAAAATAAATAGACAGCGCCAAGCGCTATCTTTTCTAGGTAAAAATGAAACGTTTCAAAAAGGAGGTTGCTATGAATAGCAAAGCGAAGCAAGTTTCTCTTTGGGAAAGAATCAAGAAACAAAAACTCTTGTTATTGATGACTGTCCCTGGTTTAGTTTTAACATTTATCTTTAAATACATCCCTATGTATGGGGTTTTAATCGCATTTAAAGATTATAATCCCTTAAAAGGAATTTTAGGGAGTGATTGGATTGGTTTTTCTGAGTTTACAAAATTCATATCCTCTCCCAACTTTGGTATCTTGTTAGCCAATACTTTAAAATTAAGTATCTATGGTTTATTGCTTGGCTTTTTACCACCAATCATTCTTGCTATTATGCTCAATCAACTCTTGAGTGAAAAAGTTAAAAAACGAATTCAGCTCATTTTATACGCACCAAACTTTATCTCAGTCGTTGTTATCGTTGGTATGATTTTCCTTTTCTTTTCAGTGGGAGGAC
The DNA here is from genome assembly GCF_037076355.1 of Streptococcus parapneumoniae. Lineage (NCBI taxonomy): Bacteria > Bacillati > Bacillota > Bacilli > Lactobacillales > Streptococcaceae > Streptococcus > Streptococcus parapneumoniae. The sequence continues at coordinate 467,177 of NZ_AP026968.1, forward strand.
CAATTAACAATTTTCTCTCTATGTTTGGAATGAAGGCTGACTTCTTGACAAATCCAGACTTCTTTAGACCTTTATACATCTTTAGTGGTATCTGGCAAGGAATGGGGTGGGCTTCAACGCTCTACACGGCAACGTTGGTAAATGTAGATCCAGCCTTAGTAGAAGCAGCACGACTGGATGGAGCCAATATCTTCCAACGAATCTGGCACATTGATATTCCAGCTCTTAAGCCTATTATGGTTATCCAATTTGTTTTAGCTGCAGGTGGAATCATGAATGTCGGATATGAAAAAGCATTCCTGATGCAGACATCGTTGAACTTGCCAACTTCTGAAATTATCTCTACATATGTCTATAAAGTTGGTCTTGTATCAGGAGACTATTCTTACTCAACAGCGGTGGGTTTGTTTAATGCAGTGATTAACGTAGTATTGCTAGTCGCGGTTAACCAAATCGTTAAACGCATGAATAATGGTGAAGGAATTTAAGGAGGAAAGTATGAAAAATTCGATTATGGATACAAAATTTGATAGACGTATCTTACTCTTAAATAAAATCATTATTGTCTTTATCGTTTTGATGACTTTGCTTCCTTTACTTTATATCGTCGTAGCATCCTTTATGGATCCTAAGGTTCTGGTTAGTAGAGGGATTAGCTTTAATCCAGCCGATTGGACGGTAGAAGGTTACCAGCGTGTATTCAGTGACCAATCTATTCTAAGAGGTTTTATCAATTCTCTACTATACTCTTTTGGCTTTGCGGCTTTAACAGTCTTGCTATCTGTGTTTACAGCTTATCCTCTTTCTAAGAAAGACTTGGTTGGACGTCGTTGGATTAATTATTTCTTGATTGTAACCATGTTCTTTGGTGGTGGTTTAGTTCCAACTTACTTACTAGTAAAAGATTTGGGCATGCTTAATACTCCATGGGCTATCATCGTTCCCGGTGCTGTCAATGTTTGGAATATTATTCTTGCTAGGGCCTATTTCCAAGGATTGCCTGAAGAGTTAGTTGAAGCTGCTGTCATTGATGGTGCAAATGATTTACAGATTTTCTTCAAAATCATGCTTCCTCTTGCAAAACCAATTATGTTTGTTCTCTTCCTCTATGCTTTTGTAGGACAGTGGAACTCATACTTTGATGCAATGATTTATATCAAGGATCCAAACTTGGAACCATTGCAACTTGTACTTCGTAAAATTCTCATTCAGAGCCAACCAGGTCAAGACATGATTGGAGCACAAGCGGCTATGAATGAAATGAAACGTTTAGCTGAATTGATTAAATACGCAACTATTGTCATTTCCAGCTTGCCATTGATTGTTATGTATCCATTCTTCCAAAAATACTTTGATAAAGGAATTATGGCTGGTTCACTTAAAGGATAAAAAAGAAAAAATAAAAGGAGATTTCTCATGAAATTCAAAACATTCTCAAAATCAGCAGTTTTGTTGACAGCTAGTTTAGCAGTACTTGCAGCCTGTGGCTCAAAAAATACAGCTTCAAGTCCAGATTATAAGTTGGAAGGTGTAACATTCCCGCTTCAAGAAAAGAAAACATTGAAGTTTATGACAGCCAGTTCACCGTTATCTCCTAAAGACCCAAATGAAAAGTTAATTTTGCAACGTTTGGAGAAGGAAACTGGCGTTCATATTGACTGGACCAACTACCAATCCGACTTTGCAGAAAAACGTAACTTGGATATTTCTAGTGGTGATTTACCAGATGCTATCCACAACGACGGAGCTTCAGATGTGGACTTGATGAACTGGGCTAAAAAAGGTGTTATTATTCCAGTTGAAGATTTGATTGATAAATACATGCCAAATCTTAAGAAAATTTTGGATGAGAAACCAGAGTACAAGGCCTTGATGACAGCACCTGATGGGCACATTTACTCATTCCCATGGATTGAAGAGCTTGGAGATGGTAAAGAGTCTATTCACAGCGTCAACGATATGGCTTGGATTAACAAAGATTGGCTTAAGAAACTTGGTCTTGAAATGCCAAAAACTACTGATGATCTGATTAAAGTCCTAGAAGCTTTCAAAAACGGGGATCCAAATGGAAATGGAGAGGCTGATGAAATTCCATTTACATTTATTAGTGGTAACGGAAACGAAGATTTTAAATTCCTATTTGGTGCATTTGGTATAGGGGATAACGATGATCATTTAGTAGTAGGAAATGATGGCAAAGTTGACTTCACAGCAGATAACGATAACTATAAAGAAGGTGTCAAATTTATCCGTCAATTGCAAGAAAAAGGCTTGATTGATAAAGAAGCTTTCGAACATGATTGGAATAGTTACATTGCTAAAGGTCATGATCAGAAATTTGGTGTTTACTTTACATGGGATAAGAATAATGTTACTGGAAGTAACGAAAGTTATGATGTTTTACCAGTACTTGCTGGACCAAGTGGTCAAAAACACGTAGCTCGTACAAACGGTATGGGATTTGCACGTGACAAGATGGTTATTACCAGTGTAAACAAAAACCTAGAATTGACAGCTAAATGGATTGATGCACAATACGCTCCACTCCAATCTGTGCAAAATAACTGGGGAACTTATGGAGATGACAAACAACAAAACATCTTTGAATTGGATCAAGCGTCAAATAGTCTAAAACACTTACCACTAAACGGAACTGCACCAGCAGAACTTCGTCAAAAGACTGAAGTAGGAGGACCACTAGCTATTCTAGATTCATACTATGGTAAAGTGACAACCATGCCAGATGATGCCAAATGGCGTTTAGATCTTATCAAAGAATATTATGTTCCTTACATGAGCAATGACAATAACTATCCAAGAGTCTTTATGACACAGGAAGATTTGGACAAGATTGCCCATATCGAGGCAGATATGAATGACTATATCTACCGTAAACGTGCTGAATGGATTGTAAATGGCAATATTGATACTGAGTGGGATGATTACAAGAAAGAACTTGAAAAATACGGACTTTCTGATTACCTCGCTATTAAACAAAAATACTACGACCAATACCAAGCAAACAAAAACTAGAGGTTGATTATGGGAGATAAGAAATACACAGTAGAAAAAGCCAATCGTTTTATAGCAGAAAATAAACATCTTGTAAATACTCAATATAAGCCTGAAGAACATTTTTCAGCTGAGATTGGTTGGATCAATGATCCAAATGGATTTGTCTATTTTCGTGGAGAATACCATCTCTTTTATCAATTCTATCCTTATGATAGTGTTTGGGGGCCTATGCACTGGGGTCATGCTAAAAGTAAGGACTTGGTGACTTGGGAGCACTTGCCAGTGGCACTTGCTCCTGACCAAGACTACGACCGCAATGGTTGCTTCTCAGGATCAGCTATCGTCAAAGACGATCGCCTCTGGCTCATGTATACTGGTCACATCGAAGAAGAAACCGGTGTTCGTCAAGTACAAAATATAGCATTTTCAGATGACGGGATTCACTTTGAAAAGATTGAACAAAATCCAGTTGCAACTGGAGCAGATTTGCCAGATGAGTTAATTGCTGCTGATTTCCGTGATCCAAAACTCTTTGAAAAAGATGGACGCTATTACTCCGTAGTAGCTGCTAAACACAAGGATAACGTGGGCTGTATCGTTCTACTAGGGTCCGATAACCTAGTAGAATGGCAGTTCGAATCCATCTTTTTAAAAGGGATAGAACACCAAGGCTTCATGTGGGAATGCCCGGATTACTTTGAGTTAGATGGGAAGGATTGCCTTATTATGTCACCCATGCGTTATCAGCGTGAGGGAGACTCATATCATAACATCAACTCATCGGTTTTGTTCACGGGTAAGGTAGATTGGGGAGAAAAACGTTTTATCCCAGAATCAGTTCAAGAAATTGATCATGGCCAAGACTTCTATGCGCCTCAAACATTGTTGGACGATCAAAATCATCGTATCCTGATTGCTTGGATGCAGACATGGGGGCGTACCCTTCCAACCCATGACCAAGAACACAAATGGGCTGGTGTCATGACTTTACCTAGAATTCTAAGATTGGAAGATGGCAAACTAAGACAATTCCCTGTTAAAAAAGGCCAATATCAAATCCAAATAGATAAAGATTGTCATTTCCACTTAGGAAATGATACAGATTATCTTGAATTTGGTTATGACAGTAATGCGCAGCAAGTTTACATTGATCGTAGCCATCTTGTTCAAAAAATTCTAGGTGAAGAAGAGCAGGACACTAGTCGACGGTATGTAGATATTGAAGCTAAAGAATTGGATGTTATTTTAGATAAAAATTCCATCGAGATTTTTGTCAATCAAGGTGAAGCAAGCTTGACGGCAACTTATTACTTAACAGTGCCAGCTAAGCTATCATGAATCGATTAAAAATTAAGTTATTTCTCCTAAAGAAAAAGTTCTCTTTCTAAAACAGTGGAAAGAGGACTTTTTGTGTTATGTGACTTTCAGTCCGTCTCGCTCCGCTAGGTGCGAGACAAAAAAACCACCCGCTATGCGGGTGCGCGTCGAAGGTTATACCCAAAAAACTCCAAACGCGATACAATAAAGGTGCTCAAGCCAATTGTAAAGCGAAAGGAGAAAAATATGGCACAAAAGGCTCATAGTTTATCGCACACAAAGTGGCATTGTAAGTATCACATTGTGTTCACCCCTAAGTATAGACGAAAAGTTATCTATAATCAATATCGAAGTAGTTTAGGAGAAATATTTCATCGCTTGTGTAGTTATAAAGGAGTTGAAATTATCGAGGGTCACTTAATGCCAGACCATGTACATATGTTAGTCAGTATTCCACCAAGGATAAGTGTTTCAAGTTTCATGGGGTATTTAAAAGGCAAAAGTGCACTCATGATGTTTGACAAACACGCCAATCTCAAATACAAGTTTGGGAATCGGCATTTCTGGGCGGAAGGTTATTATGTAAGTACGGTGGGACTCAATGAAGCCACAATTAAGAAATATATTCAAGATTAAAGAAATTATCCAGTGGATGATTTCTTCACGAGTATGAAAATTTGAGAACGAGTAAAGCATGATATAGCACTAGATAAATTAAGTGTAAAAGAATATGAGGATCCCTTTAGGGATAGTGGTAAGTAATACTAAAGTCTCTTTGAGAGGCAAGTGACGAGTCAAGAGCAATAAGGCTTGAACAAAGTGAAAGCCAGCGTCTTTAGGCGCTGGCTGGTAATTTGGGCTTATAGCCCTGGGACAAACCACCCGTTTGACGGGTGGTCATGATTTTGGGTATATAAGCTTAGTTTATGGTATTTGTAAAATTGGTGTTGGATTATGATTTAAGCTAGTTTTCTAAAGAATTTGAAAAAAATTTTATTTAAGCAAAAAAGCCTTATTCCAAGGCTTTTCCTGTTGTATGTAGATGCCCCCTACAAGTGTATTATGATACATAGTATTAAGTGATTATTTATTTTTAAGGCTTTTCTTATTCTAAAAGTAGGTATATGAGTTTATGGACGTTATAATTCACGACAAATTCACGGCATACAATTAGGTAGTTTGTAATTTTAAAATTAATGCGAAACTAATTAAATTTAAAAAAATCAACTTTCTTCCTTGACCTTTTAAAAAAATTATGGTAGACTTAATGAGTAGTCAAGATTGAACAAAAAATCAAGCTTTTTCAACTTGCAAAATTATCAGAAAGGAGGCTCTATAATGAGGATTCAAATGAGATTATCTAAAGAAGCTCGCGTTGTTTTAGAAGAATTAAAATTAGAATATTTAAAAAAAGGTGAAGACAAAACATCAGGAGTAATCGTTGATGAAATTTTTAAACATTTTAGTTCTAATTTTCAAAAAGTAGATTGGAAATCTGTTCAAAGTGCACCTAAGTTTAATGAAATTTTGGCAGATTATACTTCAGTTAATCCCACAACACTTAATTTATCTAATAGTACAATAAGTACAATGTCTTACATTAGAGACCATTTTAACTACATATTAGATATGAAAAGAACCGTCTATCGTTCATTCGTAATTCGACTAGTCTTGAAGGCTTACAAATTAGAGAAGGAAGGCACCGACATTTATCTATAATAGATGTTTATTCCATCTATTATAATTTTTACCACTATGAGTAGTCAAAACTTAACCGTGTTATAAATCATATTTTAAGGAGGAATTTGAAATGAAGGCTAGAGATTCACCGTTGAATTGATTTTGTTTTTAGAAAAAATCAATAATTAGAAAATAAGAGGTAATTAACATGAATAGAGATGTACTAAAGTTTCTGCGAACAGAGACCGCTGAAAAAATCACTCTTTATATTAGCAAGGCTAATAGATTGGAAGGTGATGTAATTCTACTCGCACCTAGTTCTCAAGATTTGGAAGATATTAAAAATGCTATGCTTTCCAATCCTAATCTCGAGCTAAAAGTAGCAAGACTAGATGTGATTAAAAAAATTGCATATGCTTCCACAAGAAATCACTATTTGACAGGGGCTACAATTTTTGGGGATATTTCGAGAGGAATATACAATTGTTATCCTAAAAGTTATGTCTAATATAAGGAAGGTTAATCCCTTCCTTTGCTTTTGAAAATTGAAAGGAAAAATATAAAAATGAAAGTTAATGAATATTTCTGGAGAACGAGCTGTCTTATACTGCTAATTATTATGAGCTTCTTTGCAGGATTCGGAGCTAAATTAGAGTTTACATCTTATAACCCGTTTTTATCTGTTAAATTTGGTTTGGTCGTAGCTCTGACAGTCTTTGTAGTTCAATTGTTAGCCATACTACCAGCCATAATTAAAAGAGGAAATAGAAATGAGAATGTTGAATCAAACAATTCGTGTGAAGAGTAAATACCCTTACTTGATTCGTCCCCGAAATATTACAATTCTAAGATTGTTTATTCAAATTTTTGTCTTTTTACTCTTAATATCTTCGTGGGTTGCTATAATTCCATTTATTGCACGTCTAGTCTTTTCCATGTTTTTTATAAGTCTTCTTTTTTTAGTAGAGAGGTTCTTTCGTTCTAATTTTATAGCAAATTTAAGAAACAAGCTCAATATCAGAGAAGCATTGTTTTTTATGTTAATTAGTTTAAATTTGTATGATGAGCTAGATAATGACGTAGTAGATACAGCAGTTCTATATTTTGACGTTTCTGAGGATGACAAAGTTATTATTTGTGCCCCATTATTTGGGAACCGTTATCTGAAAACCTTGAAAAATTTAGAGGAATATCTATGCCCCACTTTGGGGTTGTCCTTAATTTCTAAAAAAGAAGAAATCGACAAAATAATATATGTGTTAGGTCACGTAAATCAAATTGAGCAGTACGTATTCAATGGTCAGACTCAGACTTTGTCAAGAGATTTTTTTGAAGACATTCCTAGTCCAATTATCAAGCTGTCAAATACACAGAAATTTAGTCTAAAGTCCAACACTAACCTAGGTATATATGGAAGAACGGGAACAGGCAAAACAATAGCTCTGCAATGGTACTTATTTAACGCACTGGCTAAAGGTTGTGGGACTGCTGATAATACTTATTTAGGCATAGTAGATGGTAAGGCAGCTGACTTATATGGTCTTGGTAAGCTACTACAAGAAGAATTAGGAGAGCAAATAACAGCAGGCTCTTCACCTCAAATGTTAGCAAAATTATCAAGAGAATTTCTTGAGATTATGAATGAACGTTTTGAAATTATTGAGCGAAACAGCACACTAAATTCTGACGCTTATGACTTAGGCATGACACCAAACTTTCTATTTATTGATGAACTTGCTTCCATCCGCGATAGTTGTGGTTCTAGCAAACAGGGGAAAGAACTTTGGAATGAAATTCTACAAAATTTAGGGTTGATTGCCCGTAAAGGAAGGCAGGCTGGTTGTCACTTAGTATTATCCACACAAGACCCTAATGCTGAGAATATTCCAGTAGAATTGAGAAATCAAATATCGGCAGTTTTATACCTTGGAGGTCCAGGTGCTGATCGATTGAAGATGGCTTTTAGCATGTGCGAATTAGAAAACGTTCCTACGGTTTCAGATAGAAAAGGAGAGGCTCTCTTTTATGCTGATGGACTTAATACAGTAGAGCCAGTGCTAACAATTGTGCCATTTGTTGATTTAAAAACTAAGAAAGAGTTTTTACAGATAGTTAGAAACATACTGCCAACTAATGAAGGTCTTTCGAGCTAGCGAAATAGGGCGATTGCCGGAGGCAGAATCGAGCGGAGCGTTCTTTTTCGCTAGGGAGGAAGAGCCAACCGACTGCTTTGCAGGAGGTCAGAAAAAACATCCCCAGTACTAATAGGGGGTGCACACATACATGAAATGTACTCTAAACCCTTGGTACGTGAGGGGGTACGGCTTACTAGTTGCACCAAGGGGTCGCAAACTCTTGGGAGAGTAAGGATGAGAGGTGTTTTCATGTATGATACGGAATTAAAGGAGAAAAAATATGGTTTACAATATGACAGATACAAACATTAAAATTGGATTGCTTGACCTTGAAATGTCACAGTTTGATATTCCTAAGAAAGTAGTGGTTTTATCAGTTAGGGTGAACAATAAATACAAAGAAGTCAACGGCGAAAACGTGAAGACAGATGAAGTAAGTAAAATTACTTCTGCTGTTCTTGACGCTGACAAAGTGAAAGTTCTAACTGAAATGGGAATTTCTACTGATGACTTAAAAGCTATTAACCTAGAAATTATCGGAAATCTAGATAAGATTGCAAAACTTGCTCAAAATGATGCTTTGTTGAATGTTCCTGTTGAATTGATTCGGCCTAAAGTTCGACTAGCTTGGAACATGGCTAGGAATAATTGGTCTGGTGTAAAAATTGTGTGTGAGGATATTAAAGTTCTAGGAGAATAATCCTATGAATACAGTTAGAATAGATTATTTTGCTGTGACTGTTAAGGATGTTTCGCCAGAAAGAGTTCTGACAGACATCCTTTTGATTCCTCTTGAAAACTTTACCTTGAATGATTGGGGCATAAATAAGTATAAGCAACATTATTCTTGTTCAGAAATTAAGGTGTATTTTAATGCTGATAGGCTTTCTATGGGTGTATTTATTGAATTAAAAGGGCAAGGTTGTCGTCAATATGAAGAATTTTTAAACAGTAACGAAAATAATTGGATTGCTTTGATAAGTCGTTTATATCATCATAATGCCAACTTTACTAGACTAGATATTGCCCACGACATATTTGACGGTAGCTTAGATGTTCAACGAATATATGACTATTGCAAGAAAGGATTATGTATCTCGAAAGCAAAACACTTTGAATATCATGAGAAATCAGTTCTAGATTCTGGTGAGCGTGTAGGAGAAACAGTTGCAATAGGTTCACGAGGTAATCAGCAGTGGTGCATATACAATAAACGTATGGAGCAACTTGGTAAGCAAGAGCTTGTAGAAGTTCCGTCTTGGATTCGCGCAGAGCTTAGATGTTGGCAGGAAAAGGCTAATATAATTGCAGAGCAGTTATTTTTAAAACGTCCCTTATCGTCAATCTATTTTGAGGCTATCAATGGTCATTATCGCTTTGTTCGTCCAAATGCGACAGATAGCAATCTTTGGAGAAGAAAAAAAGTCAAGTGGTGGATAGATTATCTAGGAACTGAAAACCAGACAGTTCTTAGTATTACAAGGGCTAAAACGACACTACGGCAGTCTGAGGCTTGGACAGAGAAACAAGTTGCGAAAACATTAGCAAAAGTCTATATTGCAAAGTATCAGGCCTATGATGTTCAAAAGGCGGAACATTATATTCAAAGCTTACTCAAAGAGGGACTTTCAAGGCTAACTGATAATGATGAAAAGGATATAGAACAATATATAAGAGAACAGAATAGTTCCCAACTTTGGGGAACCGATGGAAGGAGTGACTGACATATGGCAGATACTATATCAAATAAGGATTTGATTTCAATGGGTTATAGGCCATCAACAGCTAATGCTATTATTCATCAGGCAAGAGATATACTTGTTTCCAGAGGGTATACATTTTATAATAGAAAACGTTTGATGGTTGTTCCCAAAAGTGTTGTGAAAGAGTTGTTGGGAATGGACTTGTGAAATGGCTTATATCGAGTATAAACAGCGTGGGAAGAAAAGGCTTTGGTCGTTCTCTATACGTGAGAGGAGCAAGAGCCTACTCCATAAAAGCGGATTTAAAACAAAACGAGAAGCTAAAATAGAAGCTGAGAAGGTGCTTCATAAGTTAAACACAGGAAGTATTTTGCGTTCTAATATGACTTTATCGGAACTTTATCAAGAATGGCTTGATTTAAAAATTTTACCTAGTAGTAGAAGTGAGGTCACAAAAAAGAAATACATCATGAGAAAAAAGGTCATCGAAAGGCTATTTGGAGATAAACCTGTATCACAAATTAAGCCCAGCGAGTATCAAAAAATCATGAATGAATATGGGAAAAGTGCCTCAAGGAATTTTTTGGGGAGATTAAACTCTTGTATTCGAGCAAGCATACAGATGGCTATTGCTGATAAAGTAGTGATAGAAGATTTTACTGCTTATGTAGATTTGTTTTCAACTAAGAGTGGACAAAAGGTTGAAGAAAAGTATTTACATACTGAATCTGATTATCAAAAAGTCTTAGTGTATTTGAAAAGTAAGTTTGATTATCAGAAATCTATTGTACCGTATGTGATTTATTTTCTTTTTAAAACAGGCATGCGTTTTTCTGAGTTGATAGCTTTGACTTGGGATGATGTGGATGAAGTTGGAGAGCAAGTTAAAACTTATCGTCGTTACAATACCGCTATTCATAAGTTTACTCCACCAAAAAACAATACTTCAATAAGATTAGTTCCCATTACTTCAGATATGCTTTCCTTGTTAAAAACATTGAAAATGTTACAACTAAAAACAAACAAAGAACTAAACATTGACAATAAAAATAATTTGATTTTTCAGCATTTTGGCTATGCCTACGATGTTCCAGATATTGGAACAGTTAATAAGGCTATAAAGGTAATGTTAATGGAACTGGAGATTTTTCCGATAATTAGTACCAAGGGTGCTAGACACACTTATGGTAGTTATCTATGGCATAATAACATTGATTTGGGAGTTATTGCGAAAATTTTAGGACACAAAGATATCTCTATGCTTGTTGAAGTTTATGGTCATACATTGGAGGAGAAAATTAGTGAGGAATTTATGGCTGTGAAAAGTTTGTTGTAAAAACACGGCAAACTGCACGGCAATTTTTAAACGTAAAGCAAAAAAAGCCCTACATTATAAGGCTTTTTCCTGTTGATTTAGATGCCCCCTACAGGGATCGAACCTGTGACCCACGGATTAAGAGTCCGCTGCTCTGCCAGCTGAGCTAAGGAGGCAAAGAAAAAAGCTGTATTGGTGCCGAAACTTCACGGTTTGTATTGAACCCGCGCAATTAAGCAGGTGGGCAACTCGCTCTAACTGAAGCTGTTTCCGTGTGAGACGGCCTACATGCTGTTAGAAGACTTTTGTTTCCCTAATAATACAAAAAATAGTCGGTCAACACTTAAGTGTGAAGTCGTACACCACAGCGTTTCTATGTTTATATGATACCACTTTTTCAAAAAAAATCAAGAGGAAAGTGCAATTTTTTGAAAAGGATTTCAGATTTTTCGCAAACGGTCGATAGCTTCCTTCCTTTGAGCCAAAGCCCGTTCATATTTACCAGTATCTTCTGCTTGGAAATAGTGATGATTGCGGATTTTTTTTGGCAGATAGTCTTGCTTGACCCAATTTCCAGGGTAGCTGTGTGGATAGAGATAGTCTTGGGCATTCCCCAGTTCCTTGCTTCCGCTGTAGTGCCCATCACGCAGGTGTCGCGGAATAGGCAAGTGCCCTGATGTTTTGAGGTCAGCAAGTGCCTTGTCCATAGCTACATAGGCTGAGTTGGATTTTGGAGAAAGGGCCAAATCAATCACGACATTGGCAATGAGGATGCGGGCTTCTGGGAAACCAATCCTTTGTGCAGCATCCAGAGCAGTCACGGTATGAATCTGGGCCTCAGGATTGGCCAAACCGATATCTTCATAGGCGATAACAGTCAAGCGACGAGCGAGACTAGGCAAATCACCAGCCTCAATCAAGCGGGCAGCATAGTGGAGACTGGCATCCACATCGGAGCCACGGATGGATTTTTGCAGGGCTGAGAGCACATCATAGTGTCCATCTCCGTCTTTGTCCATAGTAATATAACTCCGCTGCAGGCTATTTTCCATGATGTTTAGGGTGATATGGCGGATGCCCTTGTCATTCTCAGGGGTAGAGAGAACAGCCAAGTCCAGTGAGTTAAAGGCAGAGCGAAGGTCTCCGTTTGTAGAGGTTGCGATGAAATCCAGCGCATCCTCATCTAGTTCTACTGGGAAATCAAAACCACGTTCAGGGTTACATAGAGCGATCTGCAGGGCCTCTTTAACGTCTTGGTTAGACAGAGGTTCCAACTCAAAAATTTGAACGCGACTGCGAATGGCAGGAGTGACAGAAAAGAAAGGATTTTCAGTCGTAGCCCCAATCATGATGACCAGACCACTTTCCAAAAGAGGCAAGAGGAAGTCTTGTTTGGTCTTATCCAGTCGATGAATCTCGTCTAGTAATAGGACGAGACCACCAGAGAATTTAGCCTCTTCCGCAATTTCTTGCAGTCGCTTTTTACTATCAACTGTCGCATTGAAAGTTCGAAAGGCATACTTGGTCGTTCCTGCGATGGCAGAGGCAATACTGGTCTTGCCGATTCCCGGAGGGCCGTAGAGAATCATGGAGGACAGGCGGTTGGCTTCCACCATGCGGCGGATGATTTTTCCTTGTCCGACCAGATGTTCCTGACCGATGACCTGGTCGATGGTTTTAGGGCGCATACGAAGCGCGAGATTGTCTGGCATAGCAGTCCTTTCTAACGTGGATTTTCTGATGTATATGTGGTAAGATGGTAGTATCTATTTTAGCATATTTCCGAGCAATCGGGGCGATTAAAGAGTCGCATAGAAAGAGGACAAAATGGCAACATATGGATTTTTAGATGTTTTAGAGGAAGAGTTGGAGAAGAATTTTCCCTTTGACTTTGAGATTAGTTGGGACAAGCGTAACCACGCGGTTGAAGTGAGTTTTCTATTGGAAGCGCAAAATGCTGCAGGTGTGGAGATGGTGGATGAAGATGGAGAGGTTTCATCAGACGACATTCTTTTTGAGGAAGCGGTGCTTTTTTACAATCCTGCCAAATCAACAGTCAATGAGGAAGACTATTTGGCTGTCATCCCTTACCTGCCTAAAAAGGGATTTTCTCGTGAATTTTTAGCTTATTTTGCGCTATTCCTTAAAGATACTGCCGAGGTTGGACTAGATGCCCTTATGGACTTTTTGGAAGACCCGGAAGCAGAAGAATTCGTCATGGAATGGAACCAAGAAGTCTTTGAAGAAGGAAAAGTTGGCTTGGAAGAGGGAGAGTTTTATCCTTATCCGAGATACTAGGAGTTGGTTGGAGATTTTATGAAGAAAATTGGGATTTATTTGGTTTATGTGCTAGCTGTTGTCTTTATTATGCTGGCTTTTGCTTGTGGAACAATCGCATTTGCAGAGTTGGGGTATTCCGCAGTTTTAGTTTTTACTTTTGGTTATGCCTTCGCTCTTCTAAGTATGTATGTAATCTTTATTCTTCATGAACTGGGACATGCTTTTTGTGGCTACTTGACAGGCTATAGGCTGGTGGCTTTTGGATTAGGACATTTTATTTTGACCAAAAAGTCAGGCAGGTTTCATCTTAGTAGAACAGCCATTCTGAAAAATGTTGGTGCTCAATACATTGGTTTAAAAGAGGATGAAAGCGATCAAAGAATCATCCTGATGCTTTCAGGAGGCTTGATGGTTCATCTCAGCTTGATATTATTGGCGATAGTGTTTGGATTTTTGACAAGAAGCTGGTATTTTGCAGGAACTTGGATTTTTCTTAATTTGTCTTTCTTCCTAAATAACATTTTGCCAGTCGGCATCACCGATGGCGCAAAAATTTGGGAATTGCTACAACACCCTGAAAATACGAAATACGCCTACCTGATGTTGAGGCATTCTGCCCAGACCTTGCTAGCTCCTCAAGAATATGATTTAAAAGACTTTATCATATCTGTTGATGAGGATGTAAGAGGGAGTTTTGCAGAAAGTGTTCAAACTCTTCAGGGGTTGGTATTCATATTGGATGATAATATAGAACTTGCAAAGCAACAGTTTCAGTCTGTGCTAGAGAAAACAGATAATCCAATGTCTAAAACTATTTCTCAATTATACCTTCTTCAAATTGCTCTGATAGAAGGAGATAATAAGAAAGTGGAAGAATATGCAAGTATTCGAGGGGTCAAATCCTTTTTATCTCTAAAAACAGCAGAAATGCAGGTCATTCAAGCTTGGTATCAATTTAAGGTAAAGAAAGATGTAGTTCAAACTCACAAGGCTATGAAGATTGCTAGACAGAAAATGAATAGCAGTCGGATGTTACGGGATGAGAAAAGTTATTATCAAAATTGGTTAGTCGAGCTGGAAAAGGAATTAACTGAAGGAGTCTAATATGGACATAGAAATTTCTGATTTCACAGGCTGTAAGATTGCTTTGTTTTGTGGGGATAAGCTTTTGACTATCTTACGCGATGATAAGGCAAGCATTCCCTGGCCCAATATGTGGGAACTGCCCGGTGGGGGACGCGAGGGGGATGAAAGTCCTTTTGAGTGCGTAGCGCGTGAAGTTTTTGAGGAACTGGGAATTCATCTGACTGAGGATTGTCTGCTTTGGAGCAAGGTTTACCCAAGTATGCTTTTTGCGGATAAACAATCTGTATTTCTAGTCGGCAAGTTAACGCAAGAACAGTTTGACCAGATTGTATTTGGAGATGAAGGACAGGGCTATCAGTTAATGAATGTCGAGGAATTTCTTAGTTCCAGTCAAGTTGTCCCTCAGTTGCAAGAGAGATTAAAAGATTATTTAAAAGTAAGTGATTAGAAAGGATGGTTCGGTTACATTTCTAAACTGAACCCGCCCTAAACACTGTGCCAAAAAGATAAACTTCTCTTAGACACAAGCGTCTTCAGAGAATTTCCTATTTTGACTTTGTGTTTTATGGGCTTGGTATCTTAATGATGGAAACATGGCAAGAGTTAAAAGTTACAGTGAAGCGTGAGGGGGAGGAGTTGGTTTCCAATCTCTTGATTGAGCTGGGAGCGCAAGGCGTTGCGATTGAAGACAGCATGGACTATGTGGGAAATGTTGACCGCTTCGGTGAGATTTTCCCAGAGGTTGAGCAACAGGAAGAAATCGTTGTGACCGCCTACTACCCTGACACGGTGGATGTGACAGTGGTTGAGGCGGACTTGCAGGCTCGCCTAGCAGAATTGACAGATTTTATGGATTTGGGTGAAGTTAAGATGGGGACGACTGCCTTGGCTGAGGAAGACTGGGCAGACAACTGGAAGAAATACTATGAACCCGCTCGCATCACCCATGATTTGACTATCGTGCCGTCGTGGACAGACTATGAGGCGACTGCGGGAGAAAAGATTATCAAGCTGGATCCAGGTATGGCTTTTGGTACGGGGACCCATCCAACCACTAAGATGAGCCTCTTTGCCTTGGAGCAGGTCCTTCGTGGTGGCGAAACGGTGCTAGATGTGGGGACTGGTTCAGGGGTTCTCTCTATTGCCAGCTCGTTGCTTGGTGCCAAGGAAATTTTCGCCTATGACCTAGATGATGTGGCAGTTCGTGTTGCTCAGGAAAATATTGAGCTCAACCCTGATATGGAAAACATCCATGTAGCTGCAGGTGATTTGCTTAAGGGTGTTGAGATTGAGGCAGATGTCATCGTGGCTAATATCTTGGCGGATATCCTCATTCATATGACGGATGATGCTTACCGCTTGATCAAGGATGAAGGCTACCTCATCATGAGTGGAATTATTAAGGACAAGTGGGACATGGTGCGCGAGTCGGCTGAGTCAGCTGGATTTTTCCTTGAAACTCATATGATCCAAGGGGAATGGAATGCCTGTGTCTTTAAGAAAACCAAGGATATTTCCGGTGTGATTGGAGGCTAGCATGCAACAGTATTTTGTCAAAGGCAGTGCTATCTCTCCTGTCACCATCGATGACAAGGAAACCAGCAAGCATATGTTTCAGGTTATGCGCTTGAAAGAAGATGACGAGGTTACTTTGGTCTTTGATGATGGAATTAAGCGCTTGGCGCGTGTGTTGGATGTGGAAGTCCGTCAGTTTGAGTTGATCCAAGAATTGGCTGACAATGTGGAACTGCCCGTCCAAGTGACCATTGCATCTGGTTTTCCCAAGGGAGACAAGCTGGAGTTTATCACTCAGAAAGTAACAGAACTAGGTGCCAGTCAAATCTGGGCCTTTCCTGCTGACTGGTCAGTAGCCAAATGGGATGGCAAGAAATTGGGTAAAAAGGTTGAAAAACTAGAAAAAATCGTTCTTGGAGCAGCAGAACAAAGCAAGCGAAATCGTGTCCCAAGTATCCAGCTTTTTGAAAAGAAAGCAGATTTTCTAGCTCAGTTTGACCAGTTTGACTCTATCATAGTAGCCTATGAAGAATCAGCAAAAGAAGGAGAAGTCGCTGCGCTCTTACAAGCGGTCTCTGGTCTTGAAAAAGGAGCCAAACTGCTCTTTATCTTTGGTCCAGAAGGTGGTCTGTCACCTGCGGAAATTGAGAGTTTTGAAGCTGAGGGAGCAGTCTTGGCAGGACTTGGTCCTCGCATTTTGCGAGCAGAAACAGCACCGCTTTACGCTTTATCAGCCCTTAGTGTTTTATTAGAATTAGAGAAATAAGAGGAAGAAAATGGAACAAAAACACCGTTCAGAATTTCCAGAGAAGGAACTTTGGGATTTAACAGCCCTATATCAAGACCGTGAGGATTTCTTGCGTGCAATCGAGAAGGCTCGAGAAGACATCAATCAATTTAGCCGTGATTACAAGGGTAATCTTCATACTTTTGAGGATTTTGAAAAAGCCTTTGCGGAATTGGAGCAAATCTACATTCAGATGAGCCATATTGGCAACTATGGTTTTATGCCTCAGACGACAGACTATAGCAATGACGAATTTGCCAATATTGCCCAAGCTGGGATGGAATTTGAAACAGACGCCAGCGTAGCTCTGACCTTCTTTGACGATGCCTTGGTGGAAGCTGATGAGGAAGTCTTGGACCGTTTGGGTGAATTACCTCATTTGACAGCGGCCATTCGTCAGGCCAAAATCAAAAAAGCCCACTATCTAGGGGCTGATGTGGAGAAGGCCTTGACCAATCTCGGTGAAGTTTTCTACAGTCCACAGGACATTTACACTAAGATGCGAGCTGGGGATTTTGAAATGGCTGACTTTGAAGCTCATGGCAAGACTTATAAAAACAGCTTTGTGACCTATGAAAATTTCTACCAAAATCATGAGGATGCTGAGGTTCGTGAGAAATCCTTCCGTTCCTTCTCAGAAGGTCTTCGTAAGCACCAAAATACGGCTGCAGCAGCCTATCTAGCCCAAGTCAAGTCTGAAAAACTACTGGCAGATATGAAAGGTTACGACTCAGTCTTTGATTATCTTCTGGCTGAGCAGGAAGTGGACCGTGCCATGTTTGACCGCCAGATTGACCTCATCATGAAGGATTTTGCGCCGGTTGCTCAGAGATACCTCAAGCATGTTGCCAAGGTGAATGGTCTTAAAAAGATGACCTTTGCAGACTGGAAATTGGATTTGGATAGTGCCCTCAATCCTCAAGTGACCATTGACGACGCTTATGATTTGGTCATGAAGTCGGTAGAACCTTTGGGGCCAGAATATTGTCAAGAAGTTGCTCGCTATCAAGAAGAGCGCTGGGTGGACTTTGCTGCCAATAGTGGCAAGGATTCCGGAGGTTATGCGGCGGATCCATATCGCGTGCACCCTTATGTCCTCATGAGCTGGACAGGCCGTTTGAGTGATGTCTATACCTTGATTCATGAAATCGGGCATTCTGGTCAATTTATCTTTTCTGACAACCACCAAAGCTATTTCAACGCCCACATGTCGACCTATTATGTTGAAGCACCGTCAACCTTCAATGAATTGCTTCTCAGTGATTACTTGGAGAACCAGTCTAATGACCCACGTCAAAAACGCTTCGCTCTGGCTCACCGCTTAACAGACACCTACTTCCATAACTTTATCACTCACCTTTTGGAAGCAGCCTTCCAGCGTAAAGTGTATACATTGATTGAAGAAGGAGAAACTTTCGGAGCAAGCAAGCTCAACAGCATTATGAAGGAAGTTTTGACGGATTTCTGGGGAGATGTCATTGAAATCGACGATGATGCAGCTTTGACTTGGATGCGTCAAGCTCACTACTACATGGGCTTGTATAGCTACACTTACTCAGCAGGACTAGTCATCTCGACAGCTGGTTACCTTCATCTTAAAAACTCAGAAACTGGAGCTGAAGACTGGCTCAATCTCCTCAAATCAGGTGGTAGCAAGACACCACTTGAGTCAGCCATGATTATCGGTGCTGATATTTCAACAGACAAACCACTCCGTGATACCATCCAATTCTTGTCTGACACAGTTGACCAGATTATCGCCTACAGTGCTGAGTTGGGGGAATAGTGGAATAGAAAGGTTGTTCTAGAATGATGTTTATGGGCTTGTTAAGCATCATTCTATTTGTCTTATCTATAGCTATTTTCAAAAACGCCGTTGAAGGTCGTGATGTTAAATTTGAGCTTGCGGTAGAGTTGGTATTGATCCTTATTTACTTCATTTTTTATCAGATTGTATTTAATTGAGAGTTCAATATTAAATCATCTAAGAACAGCTTTTTGAACAGTTACCAGAAATATAGAGGTATTGACCATGTATCAAGAGTTACTTAGAAAAATAGCAGAAGAAAAACCAAGTTATCATGAGGAAGAAATCCAATGGTTGCTTGATCATTTGGGAGATTCTTCTCCAGAAATTCGCGATGACCTTGTTTTTACAAGCTTTGCTAGAGGGATTCAGGAAGAGCTATTTACACACGAACAATTTTATTTCATTGCTGAGGAAATTTTATCTGATGGAGGATTATATAAAGAGATTGATAAGGCAGGCTTGTCAACCCTTGAACGTTCTTTTAGGGCGCTTATTTATGCAAATCTCTTGTCTGCAGATGCCAACCAGCAATCGATTTTTTATCAGGGATTAAAAGCAGAAATTCGTAATGTCCTTTTAAATCAAGGTTTGCACTATCTTTCAAAAGAAAAGGATACAACGGGTTTTTCAAGTCAGTATGGTTGGGTTCATGCTTTTGCACATGGAGCCGATTTACTGACAGAGGTGGTTTGTCATCCAGACTTTCCTAAAAACAGAATTCATGAAGTATTTGAGATACTTGGTCAATTATTTAAAAGAATTCCCATTCGTTTTACAGATGATGAAGATTGGCGTTTAGCCAGAGTACTTTATGAACCGATTTTAAAAGGGAAGTTAGCGCAAGAACAAGTAGCTTCTTGGATAAAAACTGTTGACTTTCCGATAGAAGAAAGGGAAGATTTTTATAAATTTTCCAACTTTAGATCCTGTCTGTTGGAAGTCTATGTCCAACTTGACCAGAGAAATAGTTTACAAGATGACTTGAAAGAAGCTATCCAGTCTTTTCAATACTAGGACTTAGATAACAGTTCTATGATTTTCAAGAAAATTTCCAAACAATTTTCTTGAAACCCTTTCCCTCTTTTGATAGACTAGTATCTAGTTTTTGAAAAAAGGAGAAAGAGAATGAAAAAATTTGTCGCTGAGTTAATCGGTACGTTCATGCTTGTGTTCGTTGGGACAGGGGCTGTTGTTTTTGGAAATGGTCTTGATGGCCTTGGTCACCTTGGAATCGCCTTTGCCTTTGGTTTGGCAATCGTGGTGGCAGCCTACTCAATCGGAACTGTTTCAGGTGCTCACTTGAACCCGGCTGTTTCGATTGCTATGTTTGTTAACAAACGTTTGTCATCTTCAGAACTTGTAAACTACATCCTTGGTCAGGTTGTTGGAGCTTTCATCGCTTCTGGCGCAGTCTTCTTCCTCTTGGGTAATTCAGGTATGTCAACTGCTAGCCTTGGTGAAAATGCCTTGGCAAACGGTGTCACTGTCTTTGGTGGTTTCTTGTTTGAAATCATCGCAACTTTCTTGTTTGTCTTGGTTATCATGACTGTGACTTCAGAAAGTAAGGGCAATGGCGCGATTGCTGGTTTGGTAATCGGTTTGTCATTGATGGCGATGATTCTTGTCGGATTGAAGATTACTGGACTTTCAGTAAACCCAGCTCGTAGCTTGGCACCAGCTGTCTTGGTAGGCGGCGCAGCCCTTCAACAAGTTTGGATTTTCATCCTTGCACCAATCGCTGGTGGAGTTCTTGCAGCCCTTGTTGCGAAAAACTTCCTTGGAACAGAAGAATAATTGAAACTCAAAAAGCCTTGCTCCTCATCTTGAGGAACAGGGCTTTTTCGTATGAGTTTAGCGGTTGTCAATTTTCTCTGGATAAAGGTCGTGTTGGAAGAGGCGTTGTTCTGCCAAGCCTTCAAACTTAGTTCCAGGTTTACCGTAGTTGTAGTAGGGGTCGATTGAAATGCCACCGCGCGGAGTGAATTTTCCCCAGACTTCTAAATAGCGAGGGTCTAGCAAGTTGACCAAGTCTTTCCCGATGGTGTTGATACAGTTTTCGTGGAAATCTCCGTGGTTTCGGTAACTAAAGAGGTAGAGTTTGAGGGATTTTGACTCAACACAGAGCTTGTCAGGGATGTAGGAAATATAGATAGTCGCAAAGTCTGGCTGAGCGGTAATAGGGCAAAGCGAGGTAAATTCAGGACAGTTAAATTTGATAAAATAGTCATTTTCCACATGACGATTGTCAAAAGATTCGAGGACATCTGGTTGATAGTCAAAGATATAGTTGGTTTCTTTGTTGCCGAGGAGGCTTAGGTTTTTCATTTCTTCTTGTTGTGACATGATTTTTTCTTTCTAATCTTAAACACCACGTTGGTTATCGTAGAGGAGGGTATGGAGTTGAGGAAGGACGCGGACATTGCCCCAGCTATCGTCAGTAGCGACGCGTTCCCAGAGTTCTTTGAGACGGTTCAGTTGATCTTGGATAATATTGCCTGTGGCCTTGGGCTCAGGATTTCCAGCCGATAAGAAGAGGACATCTGGTTGGTAGCGTTCTTGTATTCCTTTAGCAAAGGCTAAATCTGCATCATCAAAGACAGGGATTTTAAAGGTGACCTTGTCTGGATCCAGTTGGGAAACGATAAAGTCCAAGGTCTCAAAGTTGACTTCCATCTTGGATGAAGGAGGTTTGGGACTCAGGGTGACTTGGTCGATGTCTTTTAACCAATTTTGCCAGCGAGAACCTTGAGTCTCGACAGCAAGGGTGACACCGCGTTCCTTGAGCTTAGTGACCAATTCGGCCATATTGGCTGCTAGGATAGCAGGATTTCCCCCAGACAGGGTGACATAGTCGTAGTTCCCCAATTTATCCAACTCAGCAATGACCTCGTCAGCTGTCATACGAGTTGGCTTTTCAGAGCCATCCCAAGTAAAGGCAGAATCGCACCAGTCGCAGTGGTAGTCGCAACCAGCAGTGCGGACAAACATGGTTTTCTGCCCGATAGCACGGCCTTCACCTTGAAAGGTTGGGCCAAAAATTTCCAGAACTGGTAGTTTGAGGACACGTTCCCTAGTCATCTAACCACTCCCGTCTAAACTCTGCAAAGGCAGTCGGAGTCTCATAGAGGCGAACGTATTCCAAACGGAGACCGCGCTCGTCTGGCAACTCTTGACTCATGGTTTGGAAAATCCAGTAAACCATATTTTCAGCAGTCGTGTTCATATAGGGAAGAGTTTCATTGAGATAGCGATGGTCCAGGTGGGGCTCTAAGTAGTTCTTGTAGATCGCTTTGATGTCTCCGAAATCGTAGGTCATGCCACGTTCATCTAAAAATCCACTGACAGCAATCTGCAAATGATAGGTGTGGCCGTGCAGGGACTTACATTTTCCCTCATAGTGAAAGAGGTGGTGGGCAGCATCGAAGGTAAACTCTTTTGATACCAAGGTTCTGTGAGGATTGTAGACCAGAGACTCCCCAGTTTCCTGTTTGATTTCTTTGGGTGCAAAAAACATTAGTCCTTTCCTTTCTGTGAGAGATAAACATCTAGACCATGTTGACGTAGGTGGCAGGCTGGGCAATCTCCACAGCCACTCCCTATAATTCCGTTGTAGCAGGTTAAGGTCTTTTCACGAACATAGTCAAAGGCACCGAGTTGGTCAGCCAATTCCCAAGTTTCAGTCTTGTCCAGCCACATGAGAGGTGTTTGGATAACAAAGTCGTAATCCATAGCAAGGTTGAGGGTAACATTAAGGGATTTGACAAAGACATCTCGACAATCGGGGTAGCCTGAGAAGTCTGTCTCGCAGACACCTGTCACGATGTCTTTAATGCCCCGTTGCTTAGCAAGAACAGCCGCAAAGGATAGAAAGAGGTGGTTGCGACCATCAACGAAGGTATTGGGAATCTCTCCTTCTTTTTGCTCAATCTCCATATCAGAGGTCAGGGCATTTTCAGTGATTTGTCCCAGCAGAGACATATCTAGGATGTGATGGCGAATCCCCTGTTCCTTAGCGATTTCTTGGGCAACTTGAATTTCAAGATGGTGGCGTTGGCCATAGGCAAAGGTGACAGCTTCGACTGTTTCATAGTGTTCTTTAGCCCAAAAGAGGCAGGTTGTAGAATCTTGACCGCCACTAAAGACGACCAAGGCAGATTGACGTTTCATAGTACTCCTTCCAAAATGGGAAATGTTCAGAGCACGCAAAAAGCTCCCTTGAGGGAGCTAAAAAATACCAAGTCAAGGTTTTTTTTAGCGATGGCATGTCCCAAACATCGTAATATTCTACTTACAGTCTAGCATATTTTTTGAAAAATGGCAAAGAGCAAGAAAAAAGAGACCAAAGAAAGTACTTGGTCTCTAGTTTGATTAGCTCAATTCAGCAACGATGGCCTTGATTTGTTCTGCTGTGTGAACACCAGCAACTTGTTTGACAACTTGGCCGTCTTTTTTGAAGAGAAGAGTTGGGATAGACATGATTCCAAAAGCACGAGCTGTGTTTGGATTTTCATCAACGTCCATTTTAACGATTTTCAAGACATCTTCTGAAAGTTCTTCAGACAATTTATCCAAGATTGGACCTTGCATACGACATGGACCACACCAAGTTGCCCAGAAGTCTACCAAGACCAAACCGTCTTTTGTTTCTTGTTCGAATGTTGCATCTGTAATTGCTTTTGCCATTGTATTTCTCCTTTTTTAGTTATATTGGCTTAAATCTTGTTTCTTGAGATAGAAGAAGATGTCTCCATAAGTCCCATGGTAGTCCAAATCATGACCCTTATAAGTCAATTTTTGGACAGGGTAGTAGTCTGCGACGCCGATAAGGCAAGCTTGCTGCGAACGATCAAAGTCTTCATAAGACTCGAAAGTCACAGTTCTTTCGTTCTTGCTGGCATCTAAATAGGTGATTTCAATCATGTTTAAAACTCCTTTGTTTAATGATGACTTTATTTTACTCCTTGTAGAAGAGAATGTCAAGAAAAATGATTGCGCACGCAACTTTTTTCTAAAATCATCTCAAATCAAGAAATCCAAACCAGTTTCCAAGCTTGCTTCGACAGCCTTTTGTAGCGAGGTCAGTGTCTTTTGCCCATCACTTGTCAGGCAGATAAAACTAGAGCGTCTATCTTGATGGCAACACATGCGACTGAGCAGACCGCAATTTTTAGCTTCCAAACGAGCCACCATCCGAGAAACAGCGCTCGGGCTCAGAT
The DNA here is from genome assembly GCF_037076355.1 of Streptococcus parapneumoniae. Taxonomy (NCBI): domain Bacteria; kingdom Bacillati; phylum Bacillota; class Bacilli; order Lactobacillales; family Streptococcaceae; genus Streptococcus; species Streptococcus parapneumoniae. Next base: position 491,036 of record NZ_AP026968.1, read on the forward strand.
GAAGCTTATCTGGCAGGTCAATCTGGCGTAGAGATTTTTCTTCAGCCAAGTCCAGATAGTAGAGCAGGTAAAACTCTTTCAAGGTCAGACTTTGCTCGCTCTTCTGGGCAATGGTCTCTTCCAAGAGACTTTCAATTTCTTTCTGACGCCGATTGAAGTCAAACCATTTTTCCAAATAGGTCATAGTATCTCCTTTCTTTTTAGAGTTGTAAATAGAAGAAAGTCCATTTACGGACAGTCTCTGCATCACAAGATGATTGTGCATGCAATAATTATACTACTTTTCAAAAGAGCTAGCAAGTTCTGTTTTTTAGTGGTTTTCTTTTTTACTGTCCATATTTTTGGTAAAAATCAACTTTTACTTGGATGAAGGTTTTGGCTTCACGTAGGAGTTGAAGAAGGGTGGCACGGGTTTCAAATTCGTCTCTTGTCTTGGGCAGACTGCGGTTCCGGAAGACTTCCAGATAGCGTTCAATTTCATCTAGCAAATCAGAAGCAGGATTGGTCTGGCTTAGTTGACTAGCAATTTTTGAAAAGAGTTGGGCCAAAATCAGGCTTTCACTGGCAGCTAGGTGACAGGTGTTGATTTGGTGGGCCATATTTCGCAGGATACGACTTTGTCGCTGTCTCATCTCAAAGTAGTGGATATGGTAGTCGGTTTGGTGAAAGAGGTGGTCAGAGTGATCCAAATAGACCAGTCTGAGGGCTTCTTCTAAAAGTGTGTCTAATTCCTCTACCAACTGTGCTCGGTTGCGTCCATCCCCTCTGGATAAATAATATTTGAAACGCTGGAGGATATCTTTTAACTTTTCTTCCACCAGCGTGTGGTAGTGCTGGATTTCCTCTTCTCGTGAAGGCATGTAGAGATTGACCAGTAAGGCAAATCCTGTACCGATAGCAAAGAGAAGGAATTCATTGACTAGAAGGTCTGGAGAGGTTGATTTTTGCACCAAGAGATGGCTAACCAACACGCTACTTGGTGTGATGCCAATTTCCCAGCCCATCTTATAGGTCAGGGGAACATAGAGGGCTAGATAGAGGCCGAGGCTCCAGATATGAAATCCGCTCAGGTGAAAAGCTAGAACACCGATAGCCAGAGCTAGGAGCATGGAAAAGAGTCGATTGCGAGCCAGTTTTAAAGTACTTCTACGCGTATCAGATAGGCTCAAGAGAGCGATAATTCCGGCCGAAACTGCTGAGGAAAGATTGAGAAAATAAGCAAGCAGGCAGGCAAGGCAGGTAGCTAAGATGAGCTTGGTCGTACGTTGGCTAATAGACATAAGAATTTCCTGATAATACTCAATGAAAATCAAAGAGCAAACTAGGAAGCTAGCCGTAGGCAGTACTTGAGTACGGCAAGGCGAAGCTGACGTGGTTTGAATTTGATTTTCGAAGAGTATAAGTTAGAATAAAAGAGCAAAAGACAAAACCTGAGCAGGCTTGCCTTTATGAGTTATTTTTTACGGGCTGCTGCGTATTCGGCAACGGCGGTAAAGAGAACATCTGTAGAAGAGTTAAGGGCTGTTTCACATGAGTCTTGGATGACCCCAATCACAAATCCAACCCCAACAACTTGCATGGCAATATCGTTAGAAATACCGAAAAGGCTACAAGCAACTGGGATAAGAAGGAGGGAACCTCCCGCAATACCAGAAGCACCACAGGCTGAGATAGCTGCTACTACACTGAGGACAAAGGCTGTGGCAAAGTCAACAGGGATTCCCAGAGTATTTACTGCAGCAAGGGTCAAAACGTTAATGGTAATCGCTGCCCCTGCCATGTTGATAGTAGAACCAAGTGGGATAGAAACAGAATAGGTATCTGGGTTTAGCCCGAGGTCATGGCAGAGTTTCATGTTGACAGGAATGTTAGCCGCAGAACTACGAGTGAAGAAGGCTGTCACACCGCTGACACGGAGGCAGTTCCAAACTAGAGGGTAAGGATTGCGTCTCATAAAGAAGAAGGCAATCAAAGGGTTGACCACAAGGGCAACAAAAAGCATAGTCGTTACTAATAGAACCAATAAAATACCGTAGTTGGCAAGGCTTCCGATTCCCTTATCGGAAATAGTTTTGAAGACAAGACCAAGGATTCCAAATGGAGCCAGGTTGATGATCCATTCGACAATTTTAGAAGTCACGTCAGCGATAGTTTTTAGCAATTCTTTACTATTTTTGCTGGCTTCTCTCATGGCAATTCCGAAAACAACTGCCCAAGATAGGATACCGATGTAGTTGGCAGTAATGAGGGCATTGACTGGATTGTCAACCAGTTTGAGCAAGAGGTTGCTGAGGACCTGCCCAATCCCATCTGGTGGTGCAATTTCAGTATTGGCACTATTTAGGGTAATTTCAATAGGGACGATGAAACTTGCTAGTACAGCTACAAGAGCAGCAGCGAAAGTCCCTAGGATATACAAGAAAATAACAGTTTTCATATTGCTATCTTGCCCCTTTTGATGTTGGGAAAGGGCATTGGCAACGAGGGCAAAGACTAGGATAGGAGCAACAGCTTTTAGACCTCCGACGAATAAATCCCCGAGTAGCCCAATTCCTGAGAGATTAGGAAGGGTCAGTCCTAGGATTCCCCCACAAAGCATACCAATCAAGATACGCTTGACAAGGCTTGCCTTATTCCAAGCATGAATGATTCTTTTCATAATAATCTCCTTTTTATGTAGTGATTATGATTATAGTATAAATGATAGGCAAAATCAAGAATTTTCTGTCTATTTTTTGAATATTTATGGAGAATGAGACCGATAAAAGTATGGTATAATGAAATAAAGGAGTTTTATATGCAAAAATTTATTCAAGCTTATATTGAAAAGCTAGATGTGACAACTATTATCGAGAATATTCTCACCAAGATCATTTCTCTTTTACTGCTTTTGATTGTATTTTATATTGCTAAAAAAATGCTTCATACTATGGTGCAGAGAATTGTCAAACCTTCTCTAAAAATGTCTCATCATGATGTCGGGCGCCAAAAGACTATTGCGCGTTTACTAGAAAATGTGTTTAATTATACGCTATATTTCTTTTTACTCTACTGTATTTTATCGATTTTAGGCTTACCTGTATCTAGTTTGTTGGCTGGAGCTGGGATTGCTGGGGTGGCCATTGGGATGGGAGCCCAAGGTTTTCTGTCTGATGTCATCAATGGCTTTTTCATCCTTTTTGAACGTCAACTGGATGTGGGAGATGAGGTCGTTCTGACAAATGGTCCTATTACTGTATCGGGCAAGGTCGTCAGCGTGGGAATTCGTACGACCCAGCTTCGTAGCGAGGAGCAAGCCCTTCACTTTGTCCCTAACCGAAATATCACGGTTGTTAGCAATTTCTCACGCACAGACTAGACCTGTTATTTTAAGTAATTTGTGGTACAATAGAAAGAGTTTAATAAAGGAGAAAAAAAGATGTTTTTAGAAAAGCAGTTGGGCAATGGTTGTATTTGGATAGACCTTGATGTGGATAAGATTAAAAATATGGAAGATCTTTCTGACATCTATGGATTGGACAAGGAAACCATTGAGTATGCTCTGGATAGAAATGAACGAGCTCATATGGATTATAACCGTGAAACGGAGACGGTAACCTTTATTTATAATGTTCTTGATTTAGAAAAAGACAAAGAATATTATGAAGCGATTCCCATGACCTTTATCGTCGAAAGACAACGAATGATTACCATCAGCAACCATAAGAATGCTTATGTCATTGATCAGATGTCAGCTTATCTGGATAGCCATGAGTCGCTTTCTATTTACAAGTTTCTCTTTGCTGGTTTAGAGATTATCAGTAACGCTTATTATCCTGTTATTGAAGAGATGGATAAAAGTAAGGACGAAATTAGTGCCTTGCTACGTCAAACTACAACAAAGAAAAATCTCTTCGCCCTCTCTGACTTGGAGACTGGTATGGTTTACTTGACAGCAGCAGCAAAACAAAATCGACTCCTCTTGGAACATATCCAGGGCCATGCTCTTTATCGGAGATTTAATGATGTCGAACGAGAGCAGTTTGATGATGCCATGATTGAAGCCCATCAGTTGGTGTCTATGACAGACTTGATTTCTCAAGTCTTGCAACAACTCTCAGCTTCTTACAACAACATCCTAAACAATAACTTGAATGATAGTTTGTCAATTTTGACTATTATCTCCGTCTTACTAGCAGTACTTGCGGTTATTACAGGTTTCTTCGGAATGAATGTTCCTCTACCATTTACAGAAGAGCCAAATGCTTGGATTTATATCTTAATGGCTAGCTTGATTTTATGGGCAGCCTTATCTCAATGGATGAAGAAAATTACTAGAAAATAAAAGAGAAGGAGCCAGAATGGCGATTGAAAATTACATGCCAGATTTTGCTGTGGAAGCAGTTTATGATCTGACAGTCCCAAGCCTGCAGGCGCAGGGAATCAAGGCTGTTTTGGTCGATTTGGATAATACCCTCATTGCTTGGAACAACCCTGATGGGACGCCAGAGATGAAGCAATGGCTACATGATCTTCGGGACGCGGGCATTCGCATTATCGTAGTCTCAAATAACACTAAGAAACGCGTCCAAAGAGCAGTTGAGAAGTTTGGAATTGATTACGTCTATTGGGCTCTGAAACCCTTCACATTTGGGATTGACCGTGCCATGAAGGAATTCCACTATGAGAAAAGCGAAGTGGTCATGGTTGGCGACCAGCTCATGACAGATATACGAGCAGCCCACCGTGCTGGCATTCGCTCGATTTTAGTCAAACCCTTGGTCCAACATGACTCGATTAAAACACAGATTAACCGAGCTCGTGAGCGTCGTGTGATGCGAAAAATCACTGAAACGTACGGACCGATTACATATAAAAAAGGAATTTAACTATGGAAGAAATTCTCTGTATTGGTTGTGGAGCAACCATTCAGACGACAGACAAGGCTGGTCTTGGCTTTACTCCCCAGTCGGCACTCGAAAAAGGTTTGGAGACTGGCGAAGTCTATTGCCAACGCTGTTTCCGTCTCCGCCACTACAATGAAATCACGGATGTCCAGTTGACGGACGATGATTTCCTCAAACTCTTGCACGAGGTGGGAGATAGTGATGCCTTGGTGGTAAATGTCATTGACATCTTTGACTTTAATGGCTCTGTTATCCCAGGTTTGCCACGTTTTGTATCGGGTAATGATGTCCTCTTGGTCGGGAATAAAAAAGATATCCTGCCTAAGTCAGTTAAGCCGAGCAAGATTAGCCAGTGGCTCATGGAACGTGCCCACGAAGAAGGTCTTCGTCCAGTCGATGTCGTCCTAACTTCAGCACAAAACAAATATGCCATTAAGGAAGTCATCGACAAGATTGAACACTACCGTAAGGGCCGTGATGTCTATGTGGTCGGTGTGACCAACGTTGGAAAATCAACTCTAATCAATGCCATTATCCAAGAAATCACGGGTGATCAGAATGTCATTACGACTTCGCGTTTCCCAGGGACAACCTTGGATAAGATTGAGATTCCGCTTGACGACGGATCTTATATCTACGATACGCCGGGGATTATCCACCGCCACCAGATGGCCCACTACTTGACGGCCAAAAACCTCAAGTATGTCAGCCCTAAAAAGGAAATCAAACCTAAAACCTATCAGCTCAATCCTGAACAAACTCTATTTTTAGGTGGTCTCGGACGTTTTGACTTCATTGCGGGTGAGAAGCAAGGTTTCACTGCCTTCTTTGACAATGAATTGAAACTCCATCGTACTAAGCTTGAAGGCGCTGGTGCTTTCTACGACAAGCACCTTGGAACTCTTCTAACCCCACCAAATAGCAAGGAAAAAGAAGATTTTCCAAAACTAGTCCAACATGTCTTTAACATTAAGGACAAGACAGACCTAGTCATCTCTGGACTCGGCTGGATTCGCGTAACAGGCACCGCAAAAGTCGCCGTCTGGGCACCAGAAGGCGTCGCCGTCGTCACACGAAAAGCAATTATTTAAACACAGAAAGGAAAGGGTTTTCTGAACTCGGACGAGCAGGGCGAGCCCCATAGGGAATACTTTTCGCTGTGGTGCTAGTTGGTACAAGTGATTGTACCAACTGCGGAAAATTTGAGACCTTAGGCTCAAATTTTAGTCATGAAAGTCCGAAGGACTTTGCTGACGTCCGTCACCACTTCAGAAAAGTATAAAAAGAAACTCTTTTAAAGAAATTATGTCATTAACATCAAAACAACGTGCCTTCCTCAACAGTCAGGCACACACCCTCAAACCCATCATCCAAATCGGGAAAAATGGACTCAACGACCAAATCAAAACCAGCGTCCGTCAGGCTCTTGATGCCCGTGAATTGATCAAGGTTACTCTTTTGCAAAACACCGATGAAAATATCCACGAAGTAGCTGAAATTTTGGAAGAAGAAATCGGTGTGGATACAGTCCAAAAAATCGGACGCATCTTGATTTTGTTTAAACAATCCAGCAAGAAAGAGAATCGCAAGATTTCTAAAAAAGTCAAAGAAATTTGACCCCCATACTCCAAACAACTGTTTTTTACAGAGAAATAAAGGAGACTAGCCTATGGCAATCGAATTATTGACTCCCTTTACTAAGATAGAGTTGGAGCCAGAAATCAAGGAGAAAAAACGCAAACAAGTTGGGATTTTAGGGGGGAATTTTAACCCTGTTCACAATGCCCATCTTATTGTTGCGGATCAAGTACGCCAGCAGTTGGGATTGGACCAGGTTCTGCTCATGCCTGAATACCAACCTCCTCATGTAGATAAAAAGGAAACCATCCCTGAACACCATCGTCTCAAGATGCTTGAGTTGGCGATTGAGGGGATTGAAGGACTAGCCATTGAAACCATTGAGTTGGAGCGCAAGGGCATTTCTTACACCTACGACACCATGAAGCTTCTAACTGAGAAGAATCCAGATACAGATTATTATTTTATCATCGGTGCCGACATGGTGGACTATCTGCCCAAGTGGTACCGAATTGATGAACTGGTAGATATGGTTCAGTTTGTGGGAGTTCAGCGCCCACGCTACAAGGCAGGGACTTCCTATCCAGTTATCTGGGTGGATGTACCTCTCATGGATATCTCATCCAGCATGGTGCGTGACTTCCTTGCCCAAGGACGGAAACCCAACTTTCTCCTACCTCAGCCAGTGCTAGACTATATCGAGAAGGAGGGGCTTTACTGATGGCCTATCAAGACCATATCAACTGCTCTCGTGAGGCTTTGTTGGAAAAAATGGCAGAGCTTCTACCTGAGAAACGTCTAACCCATTGTCTAGGTGTGGAGCGTGCCGCTATGGAATTAGCTCAGCGATTTGGAGTCGATACCGAGAAAGCAGGTCTAGCAGGCCTTCTTCATGACTATGCTAAGAAGTTGTCAGATCAGGAATTTCTGGATTTGATTGACCGTTATCAGCTAGACCCTGACCTCAAAAACTGGGGCAATAATGTCTGGCATGGTATGGTCGGAATTTACAAGATTCAAGAAGACTTGGATTTGCATGATTCTGAAATTATACGAGCCATTGAAATCCATACAGTTGGGGCTGGTCAGATGACAGATCTTGATAAGGTCATCTACGTCGCAGACTATATCGAGCACAATCGAGCCTTTCCTGGAGTAAATGTGGCGCGTGAGATTGCAAGTCTATCGCTTGATAAGGCAGTGGCCTATGAAACATCTCGTACCGTAGAGCATCTAGCTCATCAGGGATTCCCCATCTATCCCCAAACTCTTGAAACCTATAACGCCTTTGTGTACTATTTGAAAGAGGACTAAATGAACGAAAAAGAATTACTAGAACTAGTCGTGAAAGCGGCTGATGAGAAACGTGCGGAGGATATCCTCGCACTTGATGTACAAGATTTGACTAGCGTGACGGATTACTTTGTTATTACTAGTTCAATGAATAGCCGTCAGTTGGATGCTATCGCTGACAATATCCGTGAAAAAGTAGCGGAAGCTGGTTTTAAAGGCAGCCATATCGAAGGCGATGCAGCTGGGGGATGGGTCTTGCTAGACCTCGGTGCTGTCGTTGTGCATATCTTCTCAGAAGAAATGCGTGCCCACTATAATCTGGAAAAACTATGGCATGAGGCGCATTCTGTAGATTTATCTGAAACTTTATAGTCTTTTCCTTTATCTTTTATTACGGCGTTAACTCGTTTTGCCTAACTCCAGTTATGCCTGCAACTCGTTGCCTAGTACTAAAAGCAAACGAAAAGACTATAGTGTGCAATTGAACTCAGTTGTAGTCAACTGGGTTTCTTTGCTTATTTTAGAAAAATTGATAGAAAGGTAAAGAGCGAGTGGTGTTTGCCATGGAGGCTCTTGGTATCATGATTATGGCAACTTATGAAACTTTTGCGGCGGTCTATGATGCGGTCATGGATGACAGTTTATACGACAAATGGACTGATTTTTCGCTGCGTCATTTGCCAAAAACTAAGGAGAGAAAGAAACTCTTGGAATTGGCTTGTGGAACAGGTATCCAGTCTGTTCGCTTTTCTCAAGCTGGTTTTGATGTGACTGGGCTTGATTTGAGTGCGGATATGTTGAAGATTGCTGAGAAGAGAGCTTCTTCAGCCAAACAAAAGATTGATTTTATGGAAGGCAATATGCTGGATTTGTCTAAGGCAGGTCAATACGACTTTGTCACGTGTTACTCGGACTCAATCTGCTACATGCAGGATGAGGTGGAAGTAGGGGACGTCTTTAAGGAAGTGTATAATGCCCTCAACGAAGACGGAGTTTTCATCTTTGATGTGCATTCGACTTACCAGACGGATGAGGTTTTTCCAGGCTATTCCTACCATGAAAATGTGGAAGATTTCGCCATGCTTTGGGATACCTATGAGGATGCGGCGCCTCACTCCATCGTGCATGAGCTGACTTTCTTTGTCAAGGAAGCGGACGGCTCCTTTAGTCGTCACGATGAGGTGCATGAGGAGCGGACCTATGAAGTCTTGACCTATGATATTTTGCTGGAACAGGCTGGATTTAAGTCTTTCAAACTCTATGCAGACTTTGAGGACAAGGAGCCGACAGAGACAAGTACCCGTTGGTTTTTTGTCGCGCAGAAGTAGGAGATCACTATGACCATCACAGGTATTATCGCGGAGTTTAATCCTTTTCATAATGGGCATAAATACCTGCTGGATCAGGCTGAGGGACTGAAAATCGTAGCCATGTCTGGAAATTTCATGCAACGTGGAGAGCCTGCTATCGTTGACAAGTGGACACGGGCCCAGATGGCACTGGAAAATGGAGCGGATCTGGTAGTGGAATTGCCCTTTTTAGTCAGTGTTCAGGCTGCGGATTTCTTCGGTCAAGGAGCTGTGGATATCTTGGCTCGGTTGGGCATTGATACTTTAGCTTTTGGGACAGAGGAAGTTCTGGATTACCAGAAAATCGCTGACTTATACACAGAGCAAGCTACTGAGATGGAGAAATTTGTGGAAAATCTGCCAGATGCCCTCTCCTATCCACAGAAAACCCAAGCCATGTGGCAGGAATTTGCAGGTCTTGATTTTTCAGGAAATACCCCCAATCATGTCCTTGCTCTGGCCTATGCCAAGGCAGTTGCAGGACGTAAAATCAAACTGCATCCAATTCAGCGTCAGGGGGCAGGTTATCATTCTGTGGACAAGGATGTGGACTTTGCCTCGGCAACAGCCCTCCGTCAGCACCAGAAGGACCAAGATTTCTTAGAACGCTTTATGCCTTCTGTTACCCTTTTTGAGCAGGCCAGTAAGGTGAACTGGGAAGACTATTTTCCCTTGCTCCATTATCAAATCTTGTCCAATCCAGACCTAACCACTATCTATCAGGTCAATCAAGAAATGGCAGTGCGCATCAAGGAAGCTATCAAAAAAGCTCAGTCTGTTGACGAATTGGTCGAGGCGGTTGCGACCAAACGCTACACCAAGGCGCGTGTCAGACGCCTCTTGACCTATATCTTGGTGCAGGCTAGAGAAAATGACTTGCCAGAATCCATTCATGTCCTTGGCTTTACTGAAAAAGGCAGGCAACACCTCAAGTCCTTGAAGGGACAGGTCAATCTAGTCAGCCGAATTGGCAGAGAACCTTGGGATGCTATGACCCAAAAAGCAGACCAGATTTACCAACTAGGAAATCCAAGTATAGCAGACCAGAATTTTGGAAGAGTGCCGATAAGAATAGAAACAAACTAAGTCTACTGAAAGGTGGACTTTTCTAAATAACAATTTTATTTCAGCAAATGTGTTCCAAATTCCTCAAAACATATTCTATTTTAGGTTTGTGAAAATCACTTTTTTATGGTAGAATGTAAAAGAATGTATGTCATTCGGAATAACAATAAAATGAGGTAAAAACATGGAAATCATGTCGCTTGCGATTGCTGTTTTTGCCGTCATCATTGGTTTAGTCATTGGATATGTCAGCATCTCAGCTAAGATGAAATCATCTCAGGAAGCTGCGGAGTTGATGCTTTTAAATGCTGAACAAGAAGCAACTAATTTACGTGGACAAGCTGAGCGTGAAGCGGATTTACTGGTTAATGAAGCCAAACGTGAAAGCAAGTCTCTTAAAAAAGAAGCACTATTGGAGGCCAAAGAAGAAGCCAGAAAATACCGTGAAGAAGTGGACGCTGAATTCAAATCAGAACGTCAAGAACTCAAACAAATCGAAAGTCGTTTGACAGAGAGAGCTACTAGCCTCGACCGCAAGGACGACAATTTGACGAGTAAAGAACAAACACTTGAACAAAAAGAACAAAGTATTTCTGATAGAGCGAAAAACCTTGATGCGCGTGAAGAGCAATTAGAGGAAGTCGAAAGACAAAAAGAAGCAGAGCTAGAGCGTATTGGTGCTCTGTCTCAGGCAGAAGCACGAGATATTATCTTGGCACAGACAGAGGAAAACTTGACCAAGGAGATTGCTAGCCGTATTCGCGAAGCTGAGCAAGAGGTCAAGGAACGTTCTGATAAAATGGCCAAGGACATCTTAGTTCAAGCTATGCAACGTATCGCTGGTGAATATGTAGCGGAGTCGACAAACTCAACGGTTCATCTGCCAGACGATACTATGAAGGGACGCATTATTGGTCGTGAAGGTCGTAACATTCGTACCTTTGAAAGTTTGACAGGGGTCGATGTGATTATCGACGATACACCAGAAGTGGTGACCTTGTCAGGTTTTGACCCGATTCGTCGTGAGATTGCCCGTATGACGATGGAAATGTTGCTCAAAGATGGTCGTATCCACCCAGCTCGTATCGAAGAGTTGGTTGAGAAAAACCGTCAAGAGATTGACAATAAGATCCGTGAATACGGTGAGGCTGCTGCCTATGAAATTGGTGCGCCGAACCTTCATCCAGACTTGATGAAGATTATGGGACGTTTGCAGTTCCGTACTTCTTATGGACAAAATGTCTTGCGCCATTCGATTGAGGTGGCTAAGTTGGCTGGTATCATGGCGAGTGAGCTTGGTGAAAATGCGGCTCTTGCCCGTCGTGCTGGATTCCTTCACGATATCGGGAAAGCTATTGACCGCGAGGTTGAAGGTAGCCACGTTGAAATCGGTATGGAATTGGCCCGTAAGTACAAGGAACATCCAGTTGTGGTGAATACGATTGCTAGTCACCACGGCGATGTCGAAGCCGAAAGCGTCATTGCAGTGATTGTTGCTGCAGCAGATGCCTTGAGTGCAGCCCGTCCAGGTGCTCGTAGTGAGTCTCTTGAAAGCTACATCAAGCGTCTCCATGATTTGGAAGAAATTGCGAACGGCTTTGAAGGAGTACAAACTAGCTTTGCCCTTCAAGCAGGACGTGAAATTCGTATCATGGTCAATCCAGGACAAATCAAGGACGACAAAGTCACAATCTTGGCTCACAAAGTTCGTGAGAAAATTGAAAACAATCTCGATTACCCAGGAAATATCAAGGTAACCGTGATTCGCGAGCTTCGTGCAGTAGATTATGCTAAATAAATAGGAAAGAGCAGTTGAAAAATTACTGCTTTTTTGTTACACTAGATAGAAAGACTGTAGAAGGATAGTTTGTGTAAAATGCTACTATACTGAAGGAAAATTTTATTTTATTTTTACAGACTGACTAAAAGGAGACACAATGGCAGACCGAGGCTTACTAATCGTTTTTTCTGGTCCTTCAGGGGTTGGAAAAGGAACGGTTAGAAGAGAGATTTTTGAGAGTTCTGAAAACCAATTTCAATACTCTGTATCGATGACGACACGCGCACAACGTCCTGGAGAAGTGGACGGTGTTGACTATTTCTTCCGTACTCGTGAAGAGTTTGAAGAGCTGATTCGTCAAGGACAGATGTTGGAATATGCAGAATATGTCGGCAATTATTATGGAACTCCTCTGACCTATGTCAATGAAACCTTGGACAAGGGAATCGATGTTTTCCTTGAAATTGAAGTTCAGGGCGCTCTTCAGGTCAAGAAAAAGGTTCCAGATGCTGTCTTTATATTCCTGACACCACCAGATTTGGATGAATTGCAAGATCGTTTGGTAGGACGTGGAACAGACAGCGCAGAAGTGATTGCCCAACGAATCGAAAAAGCCAAGGAAGAAATTGCTCTCATGCGTGAGTATGATTATGCGATTGTCAACGATCAGGTGCCCCTAGCTGCTGAGCGTGTCAAACGTGTGATCGAAGCAGAGCACTTCCGTGTGGATCGTGTCATTGGTCACTATCAGGAGATGTTACCAAAATCTCCAACTACCCGATAAAATTTAGAAAATAGGTACAAGCAAATGATGTTAAAACCCTCTATTGATACCTTGCTCGACAAGGTTCCTTCAAAATATTCACTCGTAATCTTGGAAGCAAAACGTGCCCACGAATTGGAAGCAGGTGCGCCAGCAACTCAAGGTTTCAAGTCTGAAAAATCAACTCTTCGCGCTTTAGAAGAAATCGAATCAGGAAATGTAACAATTCACCCAGATCCAGAAGGAAAACGTGAAGCAGTGCGTCGTCGTATCGAAGAAGAAAAACGTCGCAAAGAAGAAGAAGAAAAGAAAATCAAAGAGCAAATCGCTAAAGAAAAAGAAGATGGTGAAAAAATTTAAGGTTGGGGGGACTCAATCTTATTTTTTCTATTGCAAGAATGTACTGACAAGGAGGAGGTGAGAAGATGGCCATAGCTAAGATAATCGTAGATGTGCCCTTGATGCAGACGGACCAGCCCTATAGTTATAGGATTCCGGAGGAATTTGAGGGAATGCTGGAAGTTGGGATGCGGGTTCATGTACCTTTTGGTAAGGGAAATCGTCTGATTCAAGGGATTGTTCTTGGTTTGGAGTCTCAATCAGATGAGGAAGAGATGGAGCAAGATTTAAAAGATATTGCTGAGGTGCTGGATTTTTCTCCTGTTCTCACGCAAGAACAACTCTGGTTGGCTGAAGAGCTCCGCAAGTCCGTCTTTTCTTATAAAATCTCTATCCTCAAGGCTATGTTACCAGGGTTTCTGAACTCCAGCTATGATAAAATTCTCTATCCTAAGGCAGAACTGAGTCAGGAAGACCGAGTGCGCCTGTTTGGTTTAGAAGATTCGCTTGCCTTTTCTTCTCTGGATTTAAGTAAGCAAGCTGAAATGATGCGTTTGACTAGAAAAGGCTTGCTTGGTCTAGAATATCAGGCAATCGATCAAAAGAAGGTCAAGACCCAGTCTTGGTATGAGGTTGACCTTGCTCAATTAGAAAGTGTAGAGATTTCTGCTCGTGCTAAGAAAAAGTTGGAACTGAGAGACTATCTGCTGTCTCATACTGAGAGTGCTTCCTTGGCTAGTTTGCTAGAGTTCTATTCGCGGGAGCAAGTCAACTTTTTTGTGGAACAAGGTGCTGTGTCCATAGTCCAAAAGGAAGTGCAACGCTCGGCTGCTTATTTTGAAGGCATTGAGGCAAGTCAGCCTTTGGAGTTGAATCCAGAGCAAAGACAGGCGCGTGATGCGGTTGTGAGTGCTATTGGCAGTCATCAGCCTCCCTTCCTCCTTCAAGGGATTACAGGAAGTGGGAAAACGGAGGTTTATTTGCAGATTATTCAAGGAGCCTTGGACAAGGGCAAGACAGCCATTTTGCTGGTGCCTGAGATTTCCTTGACTCCTCAGATGACGGAGCGTTTTATTGCACGTTTTGGTGAGAAAGTGGCCATACTTCACTCAGGCTTGTCTAATGGTGAAAAGTATGATGAATGGCGCAAGGTGGAACGCGGTGATGCCCAAGTTGTGGTTGGTGCCAGATCTGCTATCTTTGCTCCGCTGAAAAATCTGGGTGTCATGATTATCGATGAAGAGCATGAAGCGACTTATAAGCAGGACAGTAATCCCCGTTATCATGCTAGAGAGGTAGCTATTTTACGGGCTCAGTATAATCAAGCAGCTTTGGTGCTTGGTTCAGCAACTCCTAGTCTGGAAAGCCGTGCTCGGGCTGGCAAAGGCGTCTATCAACATTTACGTCTAACCCAACGGGCCAATCCTTTGGCTAGGATCCCTGAGGTTCAAGTAATTGACTTTCGAGACTATATCGGACAAAACGAGACATCAAACTTTACACCTCCTTTGCTAGAAGCCATTCAAGACCGTCTGGCTAAAAAAGAGCAGGTGGTTCTCATGCTCAATCGCCGTGGCTATTCTAGCTTTGTCATGTGTCGGGAGTGTGGGACGGTGGATACTTGTCCTAACTGTGACATTTCCCTGACCTTGCACATGGATACCAAGAACATGAACTGCCATTATTGTGGTTTTTCGAAAGACATTCCTCAGGTCTGCCCTAACTGTAAGAGTCGCAGTATTCGTTACTACGGTACGGGAACTCAGAAGGCTTATGACGAGCTAGCAGAACTCTTTCCCCAGGCCCGTATTTTGCGCATGGATGTGGATACGACTCGCAAGAAAGGGAGTCATCAAGCTATGCTTGACCAGTTTGGACAAGGGGAAGCGGATATTTTACTAGGTACTCAGATGATTGCCAAGGGTTTGGATTTTCCAAATGTGACCCTAGTAGGAGTTCTTAATGCAGATACAGCCTTGAATTTGCCTGATTTCCGTTCTTCTGAGAGAACCTTCCAGCTTTTGACTCAGGTGGCAGGTCGGGCAGGACGTGCTGAAAAAGCTGGTCAGGTATTGATTCAGTCTTACAATCCTCAGCACTACGCTATTCGATTTGCCAAGGATCAGGATTACGAAGGTTTTTATGCCTATGAAATGGGTATTAGACGACAACTCGGTTATCCGCCTTACTATTTCACCATTGGCATTACCCTTTCTCATAAGAAAGAAGAAGAGGTGGTCAAACGTGCCTATGAAGTGATGAACATTTTGCGGTCAGGTTTATCTGAAACCAGTAACATCCTTGGGCCGACGCCGAAACCCATTGCCCGTACCCACAACCTCTATCATTACCAGATTTTAATTAAATACCGTTTAGAAGATGAGCTGGGGCCGACTCTAAATCAGGTTCTGGCCTTGACTCAAGAACGGGAAAATAGTGAGCTCCGTCTCAGCATTGACCATGAGCCACAGCAATTTTTATAAGAAGGAGAAGATATGACAAAATTAATCTTTATGGGGACACCCGACTTTTCAGCAACAGTCTTAAAAGGACTTTTGACAGATGACCGTTACGAAATTCTAGCCGTTGTGACCCAGCCAGACCGTGCTGTCGGACGTAAAAAAGTGATCCAAGAAACACCAGTCAAGCAGGCTGCAAAGGAAGCAGGTCTTCCTATCTACCAACCCGAAAAATTATCTGGAAGTCCAGAGATGGAAGAGATTATGAAACTAGGAGCAGATGGAATTGTGACTGCTGCTTTTGGGCAGTTTCTCCCAAGTAAGCTCCTTGATAGTATGGACTTTGCGGTCAACGTTCACGCTTCTCTTCTTCCTAAACACCGTGGTGGTGCGCCTATCCATTATGCCTTGATTCAAGGGGATGAGGAAGCTGGTGTGACCATTATGGAAATGGTTAAGGAAATGGATGCAGGGGATATGATTTCTCGTCGTAGTATTCCAATCACGGATGAGGACAATGTTGGCACCTTGTTTGAGAAATTAGCTCTCGTTGGTCGTGATTTGCTTTTGAACACTTTGCCTGCCTACATTGCTGGTGACATCAAACCTGAACCACAGGATCCAAGTCAGGTTACCTTCTCGCCAAATATCAAGCCAGAGGAAGAAAAACTGGACTGGAACAAAACCAATCGTCAACTCTTTAACCAAATCCGTGGGATGACCCCCTGGCCTGTTGCCCATACTTTCCTTAAGGGCGATCGCTTTAAGATTTATGAAGCTCTAGCTGTAGAAGGTCAGGGAAATCCAGGTGAGATTCTCTCTATCGGCAAGAAAGAATTGATTGTCGCAACAGCAGAAGGGGCTCTATCCCTCAAACAAGTGCAGCCAGCTGGTAAGCCTAAGATGGACATCGCTTCCTTCCTCAACGGAGTTGGACGTACATTGACTGTAGGAGAACGATTTGGTGACTAAAGTAGAAACGGCTAGAAGTCTAGCTCTGGCAGTGCTAGAGGATGTCTTTATCAATCAAGCATACTCAAACATCGCCTTAAATAAACACCTCAAGGGGAGCCGGCTCTCTGCAGCAGACAAGGGTTTGGTGACCGAGCTGGTCTATGGAACGGTAGCCCGTAAACTGACTCTGGAATGGTACCTATCCCACTTTATCGAGGACAGAGACCAGTTAGACAGCTGGCTTTATGTCCTACTTCTCATGAGTGCCTACCAGCTCCGCTATTTGGACAAAATTCCAGACCATGCTGTGGTCAATGAAGCAGTAGAATTGGCCAAAGTCCGTAAAAAAGGCAGTGGAAAATTGGTCAACGCCGTCCTTCGTCGTATTCTACGTGAAGGCTGGCCAGATATCACCAGCATCAAACGAAAAAACAAGCGTGACTCCATTGCCTATTCTCTTCCGGTTTGGTTGGTGTCTAAACTTAAGGAAGAATACGGAGAGGAGCGAGCACAGGCTATTTTTGAAAGTCTCTTGGTGCGAAACAAGGCCAGTATTCGTGTAACAGACCCAAGTCGAAAAGAGGAAATTCAAGTCTTGTTGGAGGCGAATAATTCCCTTTTAGCAACCACTGGTCTGGTTAAGGAGCAAGGGAATTTTGCAGGGCATGATTTGTTTGCAGATGGAGCCATTACCATCCAAGACGAGTCTAGTCAATTGGTTGCGCCAACTCTTGATTTACAAGGCAATGAGCAGGTTCTAGATGCCTGTGCGGCTCCAGGTGGGAAAACAGCCCATATAGCCTCTTATCTCACGACAGGTCAGGTTACTGCTCTGGACCTTTACGATCACAAGTTGGACTTAATCCAAGAAAATGCTCAACGTCTGGGAGTTGCAGATCGGGTTCAAAGGCAAAAATTGGATGCCAGAAAGGTACATGAGTTTTTTGGTCAGGATTCATTTGATAAGATTTTGGTGGATGCTCCCTGTTCAGGAATCGGTCTTTTGCGCCGAAAACCAGATATCAAATACAATAAAGAAACGGCAGATTTCGCGTCCTTACAGGAAATTCAGCTAGAAATATTAGGTAGTGTTTGTCAAACACTAGGCAAAGGTGGTATAATAACTTATAGTACCTGTACTATTGTCTCAGAGGAGAATTTTCAAGTCGTTGAGGCGTTTTTAGAAAGTCATCCTGAGTTCGAGCAGGTAAGACTAGAACATGAATGTAAGGATATCATGAAAGACGGCTGTATCCTCATTACACCTGAATTGTATGGAAGTGATGGATTCTTCATCAGTCAATTTCGCAAGATATCGGATTAGGAAGGAACTGACACATGGAAATTTCATTATTAACAGATGTTGGTCAGAAACGGACAAATAACCAAGACTATGTCAACCACTATGTCAATAGAGCTGGGCGTACCATGATTATTTTAGCTGATGGGATGGGAGGTCATCGCGCAGGGAATATCGCTAGTGAAATGGCGGTAACAGACCTAGGTATAGCTTGGGTCGATACCCAAATCGATACAGTCAATGAAGTGCGTGAATGGTTCGCCCATTACCTAGAAATTGAAAATCAAAAGATTCACCAGCTTGGTCAGGATGAAGCTTACAGAGGCATGGGAACTACTTTGGAAGTCCTTGCTATTATTGGCAATCAAGCTATCTATGCTCATATCGGTGATTCGCGTATCGGCTTGATTCGTGGAGAAGAATACCATCAGTTGACGAGCGACCATTCTTTGGTCAACGAATTACTCAAGGCTGGTCAATTGACACCAGAAGAGGCAGAAGCTCATCCTCAAAAAAATATTATCACCCAGTCTATCGGGCAAAAAGATGAAATTCAGCCTGATTTTGGGACAGTTATCCTTGAGTCAGGTGACTATCTCTTGCTCAATAGTGACGGCTTGACCAACATGATTTCAGGCAGTGAGATTCGTGATATTGTAACCAGTGATATTCCTTTAGCAGATAAAACGGAGACACTTGTTCGTTTTGCTAACAATGCAGGAGGTTTAGACAACATTACGGTTGCCCTTGTTTCTATGAACGAGGAGGACGCAGAATGATCCAAATCGGCAAGATTTTTGCCGGACGCTATCGGATTGTCAAACAGATTGGTCGAGGAGGCATGGCGGATGTCTACCTAGCCAAAGACTTAATCTTAGATGGGGAAGAAGTGGCAGTGAAGGTTCTGAGAACCAACTACCAGACGGACCCGATAGCTGTAGCTCGTTTTCAGCGTGAAGCGAGAGCTATGGCAGATTTAGACCATCCTCATATCGTTCGGATAACAGATATTGGCGAGGAAGACGGTCAACAGTATCTTGCAATGGAGTATGTTGCTGGACTAGACCTCAAACGCTATATCAAGGAACATTATCCTCTTTCTAATGAAGAAGCCGTCCGTATCATGGGACAAATCCTCCTAGCCATGCGTTTGGCCCATACCAGAGGAATTGTTCACCGGGACTTGAAACCTCAAAACATTCTTTTGACACCAGATGGGACTGTCAAGGTTACAGACTTTGGGATTGCAGTAGCCTTTGCTGAGACGAGTCTGACTCAGACTAACTCGATGCTGGGTTCAGTTCATTACTTGTCACCAGAGCAGGCGCGTGGTTCGAAGGCGACTGTACAAAGTGATATCTATGCAATGGGGATTATTTTCTATGAGATGCTGACAGGTCATATCCCTTATGATGGGGATAGTGCAGTGACTATCGCCCTCCAGCATTTCCAAAAGCCCCTGCCGTCCGTTATTGCTGAGAATCCATCTGTGCCTCAGGCTTTGGAGAATGTTGTTATCAAGGCAACTGCTAAGAAATTGACAGATCGCTATAAATCAGTTGCTGAAATGTATGTGGATTTGTCTAGTAGTTTGTCTTATAATCGTCGCAATGAACCAAAGCTGGTCTTTGATGATGCGACTAAGGCGGACACCAAGACTCTACCAAAAGTATCCCAGAGCACCTTGACTTCGATTCCTAAGGTTCAAGCGCAGACAGAACACAAACCAATCAAAAAAACAAGTCAGGCTGTGACAGAGGAAACTTACCAACCACAAGCACCGAAAAAACGTAGATTTAAGATGCGTTACCTGATTTTTTTGGCCAGCATTGTATTGGTGGCAGCTTCTCTTATTTGGATACTATCCAGAACTCCTGCAACCATTTCTATTCCAGATGTGGCAGGTCAGACAGTTGCGGAAGCCAAGGAAACGCTCAAAAAAGCCAATTTTGAGATTGGCGAGGAGAAGTCAGAGGCTAGTGAAAAGGTGGAAGAAGGGCGGATTATCCGTACAGATCCTGGTGCTGGAACTGGTCGAAAAGAAGGAACGAAAATCAATTTGGTTGTCTCATCAGGCAAACAATCCTTCCAAATTAGTAATTATGTCGGCCGGAAATCGACAGATGTTATAGCAGAACTCAAGCAGAAGAAGGTTCCTGAAAATCTCATCAAAATTGAGGAAGAAGAATCAAGTGAGAGCGAAGCAGGAACTGTTCTCAGACAGAGTCCAGCTGCTGGAACAACCTATGATTTGAGCAAGGCCTCAACGATTACCTTAACCGTTGCTAAGAAAGTAACCAGCGTTGCTATGCCAAGTTATATAGGATCTAGTCTCGAATTTACTAAAAATAATCTCGTTCAAATTGTCGGTATTAAAGAAGCCAATATTGAAGTTGTAGAAGTGTCGACAGCTCCCGCTGGAACTGCTGAAGGTACAGTCGTTGAACAGAGTCCAAAAGCAGGTGAAAAGGTTGATTTGACTAAGACGCGTGTCAAGATTTCAATCTACAAACCAAAAACACCGCCGTCAACGTCATCATCAGCACCAGCCCAACGTGGAAACCAAGGTTCTACTACAACACCAAGTCAGGGGAACCAACAAGGAAATCAACGAGAGAATGCACCTGGTCCTACTCAATCAAGTAGTGAAGGCAACCACGAAAATTCTCGTGATTAAATGAATCTTTGTCATGATTTCATGGCAAAGATTTTTTTTGAGTCCAGATTTGTGATAGAATAGAAGGAGTTGATAAAAGGAGGAACGCATGGAAGAATCAAGAGAATTAAATGCCGTCATCGATGTGATTATGTTAGCTGGAACCATTCTTCTCAAAAGTGGCTCAGAGATTCATCGTGTAGAAGATACCATGATCCGTATTGCGCATTCGCAGGGGATTGTGGATTGCAATGTTCTTGCCATGCCTGCTGCTATCTTTTTCTCCATTGAAAACACCAATATTTCGCGCATGAAGCGCGTGACCTCCTCTTCTTATAACATCGAAAAAGTCTGCGATGTCAACCAGATTTCTCGTCAACTGGTTGGGGGGCGGATTGATTTAGAGACAGCCTTCAAGCAATTGACGGCTTTGCAAGCCCAACCCCTTCCCTATACTAAGTTGCAGGTAACTCTGGCTGCGACCTTAAGTGCTCCTTTCTTTTCGGTTATGTTTAGTGGAAATATCTACGACGCACTTGGGGCAGGAGTGGCGACCTTATTTGGTTTTGCCTTTTCCCTTTATGTGGAGAAGTTTATCCGAATTCCTTTTGTAACAGCCTTTGCTGGGGCCTTCGTCTTTGGAATGATTGCCCAGTTTTGGGCTCGCTACACAGGTTTTCCTTCAACAGCAGATTTGATTATAGCTGGTGCAGTCATGCCTTTTGTACCAGGTATTGCCTTGACCAATGCGGTCCGTGATATTATGACCAACCACATAAACTCTGGTATGAGCAAGATGTTTGAATCCCTGCTCATTACCCTTGCTTTAGGGGCAGGAACTTCTGTCGCCTTGGTATTGATGAACTAATATGACACTAACAACCTTTTTATTACAAGCAGTAGCAAGTCTTCTTGCCATTATCACTTTTTTAATCGTACTCAATGTGCAACGCTCTATGCTCTTACCTGGAGGGATTTTGGGCATGGCTGTCTGGCTAATTTATCTCTTGCTCAAGGAACCGACCAATGTTATTGTGGCTACTTTTATTGCAGCTATTATTGGTTCTTGTGTCAGCCAGATTTTAAGTATTCTTTATAAGACACCTGCTGTGGTCTTTATCTTGGCCATCTTGGCACCTCTGGTTCCGGGTTATCTTTCTTATCGGACAACTGCCTTTTTTGTGACAGGGGACTATAATAAAGCGCTGGCAAGTGCGACCTTGGTTGTCATGCTGGCTCTGGTCATTTCCATTGGAATGGCTAGCGGAACAGTGATTCTCAGACTGTATCATTATATAAAAACACATCGAGTATCGTAGACTTTACAGAAATAAAAGAATTTTCTGAAAAAGGAGATAAATATAGTGACAAGGCTTTCTATGTATGCCATTCTCTATATATAGGAGGAAAAATCATGAAAAAATCACTATTTTCCTTATTGTTTGTAAGTCTACTGACCTTGTTATTTTTCCCAGTCATGGTTTCTAATTCAGGCTCAGAATTTCAAAGTGGATGGCAAGAGCATCAGTTGATTGCCGAAAAGGTTAGTAAAACACTTGACAAGACATTTGATAAGGATGTCAGAGAAATTCCGACCAGTCAGTTTTATCAAGAATTTGTAGATGAGATGGGAAGGACTTACTCAGGAGATTTAATCCTCCAGGAGCTGAGAACTGTGAATGGGGCTTATAAAGCTACTTATATCGGTGAACTCTATAGCAACTAATCATTCTTTAAAATTATGACCAATAAGAGGCTTGATTTGGTGAATCAAGTCTTTTTTCTCTCTTTTACTGCCATTTGTGATAAAATAGTACTGAACGATTTTTTACATGAATGATAAAACAGAGGTAAATATGACAATCGGTATTGATAAGATTGGTTTTGCGACCAGTCAATATGTCTTGAAGTTACAAGACTTAGCAGAAGCGAGGGGAATTGACCCTGAAAAATTAAGCAAAGGACTCTTACTCGAGGAATTGAGTATTGCGCCCTTAACTGAGGACATCGTGACCTTGGCGGCGAGTGCAAGTGACTCTATTTTAACTGAGCAAGAGAGACAAGAAATTGACATGGTCATTGTGGCTACCGAGTCAGGAATTGACCAGAGTAAGGCTGCAGCCGTCTTTGTGCATGGCTTGCTGGGTATTCAGCCCTTTGCTCGTAGTTTCGAGATTAAAGAAGCCTGCTATGGAGCGACAGCTGCCCTACATTATGCCAAATTGCATGTGGAAAATTCTCCAGAGTCCAAGGTCTTGGTCATTGCCAGTGATATTGCCAAATACGGTATTGAAACTCCAGGAGAACCAACTCAGGGTGCTGGAAGTGTGGCTATGTTAATTACACAAAATCCACGCATGATGGCCTTTAATAATGACAATGTAGCTCAAACCCGTGACATCATGGATTTTTGGCGTCCAAATTACTCGACAACTCCTTATGTAAATGGTGTCTATTCTACCCAACAATACTTGGATAGTTTGAAAACGACTTGGCTTGAATACCAAAAACGCTACCAGCTTACTTTGGATGATTTCGCGGCGGTTTGCTTCCACTTGCCTTACCCTAAATTAGCACTCAAAGGCTTGAAAAAAATCATGGATAAGAGCCTGCCTCAAGAGAAAAAGGACCTCTTGCAAAAGCACTTTGATCAGTCTATTCTCTACAGTCAAAAGGTGGGGAATATCTATACAGGTTCTCTCTTCCTTGGGCTTCTATCTCTCTTGGAAAATACAGATAGCTTGAAGGCTGGGGATAAAATTGCCCTTTATAGTTACGGAAGTGGGGCCGTAGCTGAGTTCTTTAGTGGTGAATTGGTTGAAGGATACGAAGCTTATCTGGATAAAGACCGTTTGAATAAGCTCAACCAACGAACTGCCCTGTCTGTTGCAGACTATGAAAAAGTCTTCTTTGAGGAAGTAGACTTGGATGAAACAAATTCTGCCCAGTTTGCTGGCTATGAAAATCAAGATTTTGCCTTGGTTGAAATTGTTGACCACCAACGCCGTTATAGCAAGGTTGAAAAATAATGAAGATAAGTTGGAATGGATTTTCTAAAAAATCATACCAAGAGCGCCTCGAGCTGTTAACAGCTCAGGCGCTCCTTAGTCCTGAGAGACAAGCGAGTCTGGAGCAGGATGAACAGATGAGTGTGACTGTGGCAGACCAGCTGAGTGAGAATGTAGTGGGAACTTTTTCTCTGCCTTATTCGCTGGTCCCAGAGGTTCTCGTTAACGGTCAGGAATACACAGTTCCCTATGTGACAGAAGAACCATCTGTGGTTGCTGCGGCCAGCTATGCCAGCAAAATCATCAAGAGAGCAGGTGGCTTTACTGCTCAAGTCCATGAGCGCCAGATGATTGGACAGGTAGCCCTTTATCAAGTTGCTGAACCTGAACAGGCGCAAGAGAAGATTGCCAGCAAAAAGGCTGAACTCTTGGAGCTTGCCAATCAAGCTTATCCTTCTATCGTTAAACGAGGAGGTGGGGCGCGTGATTTGCATGTAGAGCAGATCAAAGGTGAAACGGACTTTCTCGTCGTTTATCTTCATGTCGATACCCAGGAAGCCATGGGTGCCAATATGCTCAACACCATGCTGGAAGCCTTGAAACCAGTCTTAGAAGAACTTAGTCAAGGACAGAGTCTCATGGGGATTCTTTCTAATTACGCGACCGATTCTCTGGTGACGGCTAGTTGCCACATCGCCTTTCGCTACTTGAGCCACCAAAAAGATCAAGGACGAGAAATTGCGGAGAAGATAGCCATGGCTAGTCAGTTTGCGCAGGCTGATCCTTATCGAGCCGCTACTCACAATAAAGGGATTTTTAATGGTATTGATGCCATTTTGATTGCCACTGGTAATGACTGGCGTGCCATTGAGGCGGGAGCTCATGCTTTTGCCAGTCGAAATGGACATTACCAAGGTCTTAGTCAATGGACGCTGGATCTTGAAAGAGAAGAATTGGTTGGTGAGATGACCCTGCCCATGCCTGTGGCGACCAAGGGTGGCTCTATCGGCCTTAACCCTCGTGTAGCCCTCAGTCATGAACTACTGGGGAATCCTTCTGCCAAAGAATTAGCCCAGATTATCGTATCTATCGGGCTTGCACAAAACTTTGCGGCCCTGAAAGCCTTGGTGAGTACAGGCATCCAGCAAGGCCACATGAAATTGCAGGCCAAATCCTTAGCACTCCTCGCAGGTGCTAGTGAATCCGAGGTAGCTCCTCTAGTCGAGCTCCTCATCGCAGATAAAACCTTTAACCTAGAGACAGCCCAGCGCTACCTCGAAAATTTAAGATCATAAAAAACTCAGACGAATTCGGTCTGAGTTTTCTTGTGCTTATACTCAATGAAAATCAAAGAGCAAACTAGGAAGCTAGCCGTAGGTTGCTCAAAGCACTGCTTTGAGGTTGTAGATAAGACTGACGAAGTCAGTTACATATATCTACGGTAAGGCGACGCTGACGTGGTTTGAAGAGATTTTCGAAGAGTATTAAATACTTTTTCCAGGTAAAAGAGTAATTGGCAAAAAGTAACCAGTTGTCGCGACTTCCTTGCCTTCTATCTTCTGCAAGAGGAGGTCAACAGTGAGTTGGGCAATCTCTTTCAAGGGTTGCTTGATAGTAGCCAATTGAGGGTAGTAATTCTCGATAAAGTAGGTTCCATCATAGCCGATGACTTTAAGCTTTTCTGGGACAGAAATGCCCAGCTCCTGAGCAATTTTAATGACTAGAATAGCAGTCAAATCATCCGAAGCAAAAATCGCGTCTGGTTTTTGACGGGTCAAGATATTCTTGATTTCCATTTCTTTTCTGACGGGAGAAAAGTCACTGGAAACATTGATAATAGGAGCTTTTGGGAGTACAGATGCAAAACCAGCGTGGCGTAGTCCAGTTGGAGAATTAGAATTGTCATTCCCAGTAATCATGATGATAGATTGGGCACCTGTCTTAACCAAGGTCTGGGCAGCAAGAACACCACCAGCATAGTTGTCAGAGGAGACGACAGGGATGTCTGGAGACAGGTTTCGGTCAAAGGAAATAATCGGAGCTGTCACACGATTGTAGTCTTCAATTCCCAAGTTGTGACTACCAGAAATGATGCCGTCCACCTGATTGGCTTCGAGCATTTCGATGTACTCGCGTTCTTTTTCAGAATCGTGCTCACTATTGCAGATGATGGTCTTGTAACCATTTTTGAAGAGTTGGTGTTCCAGTTTATCAATCAATTCTGCATAGAAAACGTTGGAAATATTTGGGAAAATCAAGCCGATTAACTTAGCTGATTTTCCTTGCAGACTGCGAGCCAGGTTGTTAGGTTTATAGCCCAATTCTCTCATGGCTTCATTGACCTTTTGAATGGTTTTCTCTGATAAATAGCCTTTTTTATTGATAACCCGAGAAACGGTAGTCGGGCTGACACCTGCAAGTTTGGCGACATCAGTTAGTTTTGCGACCATAATCTAATTCATAGTAAGTTCCAGTTGGGTTTCCAGACTTGATGAGGATACCATTTTGGTCCGCATGTGGGAAGACACGACCAGAAAATACTTTTTCTCCTTTATTGATGAAAATTTCAAAGACAGAGTTATCGATAAAAATTGTGGCGGTAGTAGCCTGGTTATCGATAGGGCAAGAGCGAGTTGTCCCAAATTCTTGAGCGTACTGTTCACCAGCCTGGCTACGATCTACTGTCACTTGACCATTTGCAAGGTCAAAGTTGATGGAAAGTCCCTTGCCTTCTTTGTCAGCAAGTAAGACAATCTCGCTCTGACTATTAGGTTCCAAGTTGAGTTCAAGTTCGTAGCAGTTATTGGTTTGGGTACGGTTTGAGAAGGCTTCTTCAGAAGCACGAAGGTCCTTGATAGTCGCGACTGGGTATTGGTAGAGTTTGCCATCTTTAATAGTTAGTTCTTTGACCAAAGAGAAGGTTCCTTGGTGGTCAAAACGGTCAGATGGGTAAGAAACATCTGGCAAACCAAGCCAGCTAACTGCTAGAGCACGTCCATCAGGAGCGTTGAATGCTTGGGTTGCATAGGCTTCAAAACCATAATCCATGTTTTGGAGTTGAGACACATCTACCATTTTGGCATTTTCAGGGTCAAAGGAAGCCCCAATCTTATACATATTTGGATAGATATTATCGTAGTCTAGAACTTTCTTATCCAATCCTTGTGGGCAGTAGAGAAGGACAGGTTGTTCCCCTACAAAGACCAGATTTGGACATTCCATCATGTAGGCAGTGCGGTCGTTAGCAAAGTCAAGGTCGCCAACTGCTTGCCAGTTTGTGTAGTCGTTGTCCACAGCCTTGTAGAGACGGACGAAGCCTTTTTTCTCCAAGTCCTGTCCTCCGACGATAGCATAATATTGACCTTTAAAGTTAAAAATTTGCGGATCGCGGAAGTGGTCAGTAGAGTCTGCTGGCTGGTCAATCAAGATCTTGTCAATCTTCGTAATCTTGCCATCCTTATCCATCAAAGCACCGATCTGGTAAGGGTGACGGATCCAGTTTTCATCACGGACATTTCCTGTATAGAATAGGAATAAGTTATCGCCAAACTGCATGGCAGAACCAGAGTAGGCACCGTGGCTATCTAATGGAGTATCAGGCAAAACTTTGACTCCAGTTTCTGTGAAATGAACCAAGTTCTCACTTTCCAATTGAACCCAAGATTTCAAACCGTGGGCTGCACCAAAAGGAAAGTTCTGATAAAAAACAATCCACTTTCCATCAAAGTAAGAAAAGCCATTTGGGTCGTTAAGAAGTCCTGTTTTTGGCTCAACATGATAATGAGTATGCCATGGAGATTGTGCCATATTTTCTTTAATATTCTTAATTTCTTCTTGCGTCCAATCTTGATAAAGTCTGTAACGACGCTCAGTTGTCCATTCCATTCTTCTATTCCTCCAAAAATCTTATCACTTTTAATAGTAACCGTTTTCGGAAAAAAAAGCAAGACTTTTATGTTAAAAAAGAGAAAAAACTGTCAAACGTTAGTCATAAAATAAATGCAGGAAATCAATCAAATTTTCACAAAAATATGAAAGAGAATGAAATAAAACCCTTTTAACCAAGATTTTAAACTTATTTTTTTAAGGAACACCTGATAAAACAGTCAAAAACAATCAATCTTACTAAGTGGATAGAATATTTTTCTGCAAAACGCTTGACATATTTCTAAAACATGATAAAATAATAGTCGTAGGGCGAATAAAATCGCTTTCAAACAAGAACAAAATTTTATATAAGGAGATTTTTGCAAATGAACAATCAGGAAATTGCAAAAAAAGTCATCGATGCCTTGGGCGGACGTGAAAATGTCAACAGTGTTGCCCACTGTGCGACTCGTCTTCGTGTCATGGTCAAAGATGAAGGAAAAATCAATAAAGAAGTGATTGAGAACTTGGAAAAAGTTCAAGGTGCTTTCTTTAACTCAGGTCAATACCAAATCATCTTTGGTACTGGTACAGTAAACAAAATGTACGATGAAGTTGTTGCACTTGGTTTACCAACATCATCTAAAGATGACATGAAAGCAGAAGCTGCTAAACAAGGGAACTGGTTCCAACGTGCTATCCGTACTTTCGGTGACGTTTTCGTTCCAATCATCCCAGTTATCGTAGCGACAGGTCTCTTCATGGGTGTGCGTGGTCTTTTCATTGCTCTTGAAATGCCACTTCCAGGAGACTTTGCAACTTACACACAAATCTTGACAGATACAGCCTTCATCATCTTGCCAGGTTTGGTTGTTTGGTCAACCTTCCGTGTATTCGGTGGTAACCCTGCCGTTGGTATCGTTCTTGGTATGATGCTTGTTTCTGGCTCACTTCCAAACGCTTGGGCAGTTGCTCAAGGTGGTGAAGTAACAGCTATGAACTTCTTTGGTTTCATCCCTGTTGTTGGTTTGCAAGGTTCCGTTCTTCCAGCCTTCATCATCGGGGTTGTCGGAGCTAAATTTGAAAAAGCTGTCCGCAAGGTCGTTCCAGATGTCATTGACCTTTTGGTAACACCATTCGTGACACTTTTGGTTATGTCTATCCTTGGACTATTTGTCATCGGACCAGTCTTTCACGTTGTTGAAAACTACATCCTTATCGCGACAAAAGCGATCCTTAGTATGCCATTTGGTCTTGGTGGTTTCTTGATTGGTGGGGTTCACCAATTGATCGTCGTGTCAGGTGTGCACCATATCTTCAACTTGCTTGAAGTTCAATTGCTTGCTGCTGACCATGCTAACCCATTCAACGCTATCATCACTGCTGCTATGACAGCTCAAGGTGCTGCAACTGTTGCGGTTGGTGTTAAAACTAAAAATCCAAAACTAAAAACACTTGCTTTCCCAGCTGCTCTTTCTGCCTTCCTCGGTATTACAGAGCCTGCTATCTTCGGGGTGAACTTGCGCTTCCGTAAACCATTCTTCCTCTCATTGATTGCTGGTGCAATCGGTGGTGGATTGGCTTCTATCCTTGGACTTGCTGGTAATGGTAGTGGTATCACCATCATCCCTGGTACAATGCTTTATGTTGGTAACGGACAACTTGCCCAATACCTTCTTATGGTAGCTGTATCATTTGCACTTGGTTTTGCTCTTACTTACATGTTTGGTTATGAGGATGAAAAAGAAGTTGCTACTGAAGCGGCGACAGAACGTTTGGTCCAAGAAGAAACAACTGGCAACATTCCAGCAGCTCTTCAAAATGAAACACTTGTAACTCCTATCGTCGGTGATGTTGTCGCTCTTGCTGATGTCAATGACCCAGTCTTCTCAAGTGGAGCTATGGGACAAGGTATCGCTGTGAAACCAAGTCAAGGTGTGGTTTATGCACCAGCTGATGCTGAAGTTTCAATTGCCTTTCCAACAGGACACGCTTTTGGTTTGAAAACAACTGATGGTGCTGAAGTTTTGATCCATGTTGGTATTGACACTGTATCTATGGATGGTGAAGGTTTTGAAGCAAAAGTTGCTCAAGGTGATAAGGTTAAAGCTGGCGATGTTCTTGGAACATTTGACTCAAACAAAATTGCTGCAGCTGGACTTGATGATACAACAATGGTTATCGTTACAAATACAGCTGACTATGCCTCAGTAGCTCCAGTCGCAACAGGTTCAGTTGCGAAGGGGGATGCTGTGATCGAAGTGAAAATCTAATCAATCCTCTCTAATGTGAAAACGAACAAATGACATGTTTGTTCGTTTTTGCTTGAATGGTAAGATTTACAGAGGAAAATCTAAAAAATAGAGAAATTTAGACTTTCGAAATATGCTATAATAAAGAAAATAAAAACAAGAGGTTTATCATGACAAAATTATATGGAAGCTTGGAAGCGGGCGGTACAAAGTTTGTCTGTGCTGTCGGTGATGAAAACTTTAACGTTGTAGAAAAAACACAATTTCCAACAACAACTCCAATCGAAACAATCGATAAAACTATTGAGTTCTTCTCAAAATTCGATAATCTTGCTGGTCTTGCAGTTGGTTCATTTGGTCCGATTGATATTGATAAAAACTCAAAAACTTATGGCTTTATCACAACGACTCCAAAACCAAACTGGGCAAATGTGGACTTGCTTGGTGCCCTTCGTCGCGCCCTCAACGTGCCAATGTACTTCACTACAGATGTAAACAGCTCTGCTTATGGTGAAGTGGTTGCACGTAACAATGCTGGTGGTCGTATCGAAAACTTGGTTTACTACACAATCGGTACAGGTATCGGTGCAGGTGTTATCCAACGTGGAGAGTTTATCGGTGGTGTGGGTCACCCTGAGATGGGCCACTACTATGTTGCTAGACACCCAATGGATATTGAAAAAGAGTTTAAGGGTGTTTGTCCTTTCCACAAGGGATGTCTGGAAGGTTTTGCGGCTGGTCCAAGTTTGGAAGCTCGTACAGGTGTACGTGGAGAAAATATTGAACTCAACAACCCTGTTTGGGATGTTCAAGCCTACTATATCGCTCAAGCTGCGGTCAATGCGACAGTGACTTTCCGCCCAGATGTGATTGTCTTTGGTGGAGGGGTCATGGCTCAACAACACATGCTGGATCGTGTCCGTGAGAAATTTACATCTCTTCTCAATGGTTACCTACCAGTACCTGATGTGCGTGACTATATCGTGACGCCAGCAGTTGCAGGAAATGGTTCAGCTACTCTTGGAAATTTTGTCCTTGCAAAAGAAGTTTCAAAATAAATCACAAAATCCGCTTGGGAAACCAAACGGATTTTGTGGTTGAAAACAATATTTTTGAGCCTTTCCTTAAGTGATTACGGACGGTAGCGACTTTCTTCGAAATTCCATACCTAAACTTTGAGCCTAATGTCTCAAAGTTTCCGAACACCTGAAACCATTAGATTTCAAGGGTTTCTATCACGGCGGAAAGGCTAGGTAAGTACTCACCTCACTATTGAAAAATAGGAATGATTTCCATACCAAAGTATATTTAGTATCAAGCTATAATCGATCTACGCTCTAAAAATCCGCTTGGGAAACCAAACGGATTTTTTACGTGTCAAAGCATTTGCCAGAAAAAGTCAATAATATAGGTCAGACCGTAGGTATAAACCACGAGGGTAAAGGGCTTGGTCAGAATGATGATGGTCATATAGCGCTTGAAGCTCATCTTGGTCAGGGCAGCCAGCATACAGAGAAAGTCAGCTGGACTAATGGGCCAAATCATCATAAAGATAAAGAAACGGTCAAAACGATTGCCCTTATCCAGCCAGCCGATATACTTGTCATAGGTACGCTTGCTGACGACAGACTGGACAAAGGCAGCCCCATAGAGACGCACCAGATAAAAGATAATAGCACAGCCAATCACGATGCCGATATAGTTGTAGATAGTCCCGATGATGTGCCCGTAGATAAAGACGCCAGCCACTGAGGTCAAGGCCCCAGGAATGATAGGGACGACCGTCTGTAAAATCTGTAAAAAGATAAAGAGAGGTGGCCCCCAGATACCTGCCTGCTGGATGAAGGCAGAGAGGGTTTCCTTGGACTGTAAAATCCCAGCCTGATAAGCCCAAATACAGAAAATCAAACTCCCAACCCCACCGACAATCGATGAGATATTGATAACTTGCTGTAAAAAGGGAGAAACAGCTTTCATTTGTTTATCCTGTGACA
This sequence comes from Streptococcus parapneumoniae, assembly GCF_037076355.1. Classification (NCBI taxonomy): domain Bacteria; kingdom Bacillati; phylum Bacillota; class Bacilli; order Lactobacillales; family Streptococcaceae; genus Streptococcus; species Streptococcus parapneumoniae. The sequence continues at coordinate 522,579 of NZ_AP026968.1, forward strand.
TGTAAACTCCTCATAGATAGTATAGTTCTACTATACCATATTTTGGAGGAGAAAGGGGGAATGAGTCTTTTTTGATAAGGAATAGAAAGTAAATAGCCCTTCGAGACTTAGAATAGGTCTGTCAACTAAAGTTTAAATGTATTCTAAGATTAGAATAATCGCAATTACATAAATTTAAAAGCATTCTGAGTTTCGAATAGCTTATCTGAGATAATTTTGAGGCATTCGAGCTTTCGAATAGTCATCTTCTCTAAAGTTTAGATGTATTCTGAAGCTAGAAAAGCTAAAATCTAAAAATAATAAGAGTCTCTATCTGATGGATGTAATTTATGTCTAGTATGAATCCTTTGAATCGTTAGTTAATTTTAATATTAATCAGTTCTGAAATAATTACTAAATATAGTTAGATGGTGAATGAATTATTGCTAAATTTCAAGTTCAAGTTAGTCATCAAGAAGTTTTCTCTGAGCGACTTGTAGTTCAAGCATTTTTTAGGATAGTTGTTAATTCAATTTTCGATGAATGCGACTTCTTTGGGAGTTGTTTTCTTAGTTCCCTTAGGTAACCATCTACGAATGAGCCTGTTGTGATTATCATTAGTTCCCCTTTCCCAAGAGGTATAGGGATGTGCATAGTAGATATGTTCCTTAGAAAACACATCAGACAAGCGATTGAATTCCGTTCCGTCCATTAGTAGATAAAGGATTACTCCTGCTTGAAATGACAGATGAACTTGTTTCTTATAAAAAATGTTGTCAAGAAATTATCTGTTTTTTTCCAGAAGTTTTAGAGGAAGAAAATTTTATGAGGAAAAAGAACTTACTCAAATAACAATTCAGGATAAAAAACTGACAGTTGAGGAGCAGAGTGGATAAATTAAGTTTGCTACTGTATAATGGATTTATCACTAAAAACGCTCCAGGCCATATTTTACATAGCATTAGTCTTCTAAAAATGGACAGAAGTCATTGTAAAGGCTATCAAAAAGGAGTATAATGAGTGAAAGAAATTTCGGAGGTTAAAGATGCTAGAAGTAAGAAGCCTAGAGAAAAGTTTTGGATCCAAGCAAGTTTTGTTTGGTATTGACTTTCAAGCGCGACCAGGTCGTATTTTGGGACTAGTCGGAAAAAATGGTGCTGGGAAGACAACGATTTTCCACAGTATTTTGAAGGTTTTAGAATACCAAGGAGAAATCAGTCTGGATGGTCAGGATATTCGTCAGGAGACCTATGCTCGGATTGGCTATCTGCCTGAAGAACGCAGTCTGATGCCTAAATTGACAGTTCTTGAACAAGTTCGTTATTTGGCTACTCTAAAAGGCATGGATGCCAAGGAGGTCAAGGAAAAACTCCCTCAATGGATGAAGAGGTTGGAAGTAAAAGGAAAGCTGACAGATAAAATCAAGAGTCTGTCAAAAGGAAATCAGCAGAAGATTCAGCTCATCATTACTCTGATTCATGAGCCAGACTTGATTATCTTGGATGAGCCTTTCAGTGGATTGGACCCAGTCAATACAGAATTGCTCAAGCAAGTCATTTTTCAAGAAAAAGAACGTGGGGCAACCATTATCTTTTCTGACCATGTCATGACCAACGTCGAGGAGCTTTGTGACGATATTCTCATGATCCGAGATGGCCGTGTGGTCTTGCATGGACCAGTTCAGGATGTCCGCAATCAATACGGGGAAACGCGTCTCTTTGTTTCAAGTGAACGAAGCAAGGAAGAATTGGAAAACCTTCCTCATGTTAAACAGGTGAGCTTGACCAAACAAGGCAGTTGGAAATTGATTTTGGAGGATGAGAGCGCTGGAAGGGAACTCTTCCCAATCTTAACTCAGGGGCAATATATCGCAACCTTTGACCAGCAAGCGCCAACAATCGATGAAATCTTTAAACTAGAATCAGGGGTGGAAGTATGAGAAATATGTGGGTTGTAATCAAGGAAACCTATCTTCGACATGTCAAATCGTGGAGTTTCTTCTTTATGGTGATTTCGCCGTTCCTCTTTTTAGGAATCTCTGTAGGAATTGCCTATCTCCAAGGCTCTTCAATGGCTAAAAATGATAAAGTGGCAGTAGTGACAACAGTGCCATCTGTAGCAGAAGGACTGAAGAATGTAAATGGTGTTAACTTTGACTATAAAGACGAAGCAAGTGCCAAAGAAGCGATTAAAGATGAAAAATTAAAAGGGTATCTGACTATTGATCAAGAAGATAGTGTTTTAAAGGCAGTTTATCATGGCGAAACGTCGCTTGAAAATGGAATTAAATTTGCAGTTACAGGTACACTCAATGAACTACAAAATCAGCTTAATCGTTCAACTGCTTCCTTGTCTCAAGAGCGGGAAAAACGCTTAGCGCAGACAGTTCAATTCACAGAAAAGATTGATGAAGCCAAGGAAAATAAAAAGTTTATTCAAACAATTGCAGCAGGCGCCTTAGGATTCTTTCTTTATATGATTCTGATTACCTATGCGGGTGTGACGGCTCAGGAAGTTGCCAGTGAAAAAGGCACCAAAATTATGGAAGTCGTCTTTTCTAGCATAAGGGCAAGTCACTATTTCTATGCGCGGATGATGGCTCTATTTCTAGTGATTTTAACGCATATTGGGATTTATGTTGTAGGTGGTCTCACTGCCATTCTGTTCTTTAAAGATTTGCCATTCTTGGCTCAGTCTGGTGTTTTAGATCACTTGGGAGATGCTTTCTCACTGAATACCTTGCTCTTTATTTTGGTTAGTCTTTTCATGTATGTAGTCTTGGCGGCCTTTCTAGGTTCTATGGTTTCTCGTCCGGAGGACGCAGGAAAAGCCTTGTCGCCTTTGATGATTTTGATTATGGGTGGTTTTTTTGGAGTGACAGCTCTAGGTGCAGCTGGTGACAATCTCATCTTGAAGATTGGTTCTTATATTCCCTTTATTTCGACCTTCTTTATGCCATTTAGAACCATTAATGGCTATGCAAATGGGTTAGAAGCATGGATTTCACTTGCTATTACAGTGATTTTTGCAGTGGTAGCAACAGGATTTATCGGACGCATGTATGCCAGCCTAGTCCTTCAAACAGATGATTTAGGAATCTGGAAAACCTTTAAACGCGCCTTATCTTATAAATAGAAGAGCCTCGCGAAAGCGAGGTTTTTTAGAGATGAAAAGAGTGGAATCACGAACCTAATTACTTACACATTATGTAAATAGGTTACTTGAAAACTCGATTGTATAGTGAACTGAATCTGAAATAGGATAATATTGCTTCTAAAACATTCTTATAAATTGATTTGAATTCCAAAATCCCATCGTTCCGTTCTTATTTCATTTTGCGATATAGTGAAAGGAAATAAGTCAGCTCACAAAAAATGCATACTACCAGGATTTTTCAAGACTTAGTAGTATGCGTTTTTTGATTGTGAAGACTTTTCATCCAGCCTCTTTATGTGATAAAGTATCGTTAATAGTCAATGAAAATCAGACTGGGAAGTTAGCGGAAGGCTCCTCGAAACATAGTTTTGAGGTTGAGGAACTAACTAAGTCAGTAACATATACACACTAAGGACAAGCTGACGTGGTTTGAAGAGTATAAAGATCTGTTTCGTAAGCATCTAATAATAGGGTATTTTGATAGTGTAATCATTTGGATAAGCATTGTAGTATAGTGATATGAAATCAACTAAACTAAATAAGAAATATAGATTATCAAAACTCTTTTAAAAGATTGCATTAAATCTAAATAACATAGACGTCTTCAGCGTGTGCTGTCTCATCTTATGCGAAAATCTTATAAGGAGAGTATAGAAAATCTCGATTGTAATCAACTAACTGATTGGAGAAATGTATAAATATGAGAAGTTAGCCCCCCATGTCACTACCATAATGAGATTGCTCGAATTCCTTGCTTTTTATACTCAATGAAAATCAAAGAGCAAACTAGGAAACTAGCCGCAGGTTGCTCAAAACAGTGTTTTGAGGTTGTAGATAAGACTGACGAAGTCAGCTCAAAACACTGTTTTGAGGTTGTGGATAAGACTGACGAAGTCAGCTCAAAACACTGTTTTGAGGTTGTGGATAAGACTGACGAAGTCAGTTACCTATAGATACGGCAAGGCGACGTTGACGCGGTTTGAAGAGATTTTCGAAGAGTATTAACTCAATATCAAACTAGCTACGATGGGGCTGACAAAGACATAGAGAATACCAGTGACACCGATAGCCAACCCCCCCATGGCTCCTGCTACAGAGCCATATCGGAAGGCTGTCCCTGTTCCGACTGCATGACCTGTTCCTCCAAGGGAAAGACCAATAGCTACTGGATCATCTATTTTCAACCACTTCAAAAGTGTTGGGCCGATGACACTGGTTAAAATCCCAGTTGCGACTACAACGACCAAGGTCACGGTCGTCAGACCTTGCAATTTTTCTGTAATTCCTACTGCCATGGCGGTTGTCACTGACTTGGGAAAGAGAGAAATGGCTAGGAAAAAGTCCATGCCAAAAATCTTAGCTACAAGGGCTGTGAAAGAGGTATTGACAACTACTGCTAAGAGACTACCAAAGAGAATACTCCGTGCATGGTGCTTCATCAAGTGAAAACTCTTATAAAGCGGAATCCCTAGAGCCACGGTCGATGGGACAATCAAGTTGTTCAGATAAACTCCACCTTGGTAGTAATCTTGGTAAGAAATACCTGTTACCTTTAGAAAGATGATAATGAAAACAGCTGACAAAAGCAAGGGCGTTGTCAATGGATGAGGAAAACGTCTGTAAATCAGCATTCCCACTAGATAAGCTAGGATAGACAGGGCAAGCCCAAACAAGGGATTGGAAACAAATTCACTCATTTGGCATCTCCTTTCTCATAATCTCCCTCAAACCGTCTCTTGATGAACTGAACTACCAAGGCTATGAGGATAATATTGATGACTGCTGCAAAAAAGACAATCAAAACAATGGGCAAAAGATAGGGAGCAATCACATCAAACTTCTCCATGATTCCCACTGCTGGCGGCAAAAAGAGAATGGTCATATTGGCCAGCAAGAAATTCCCCACCATGTTGACATGCCTGGTTCTCAGCCACTTAAATTGCAGGGCTAGAAAGAGAATAATCAAGCCGATAATACTGCCTGGGATGGGCAAATGAAAGAAACTAGAGATTCCCTCTCCAATTAGAGAAATCACAAAGAGAATCATTAATTGAACATATAATTTCATCCTATACTCCACGAAATAGACTTCTTTCATACCAGTTTACTCTTTTTTCAGAAAATTTCAAGGAAATGCACAAGGGTTAATGAAAATTAAAGAATAAACTAGGAAGTCATCTGCATGTTGCTCAAAGCAAAGTCTTGGGTTTGTAGGTCAAACTGACATAGTTTGAAGCGATTTTCGAAGAATATTACTTTTCTTTGCTTAAGTGACTGACTTGGTCGTAGTGTTTTAAGTCTTCTTCCGTGTAGTGGTGAATGACTTCAATGACTGTTTGAGGTAGGGAGAAGAGTAAATCGCTAATTTTTCTGCTATTTTCCGAGTCAAGATTGGCCTTGATTTCATCTGCTAAGATGAGTTGGCTATCATGGTAGAGGGCGCGAGCGATTTCAAGGCGTTGCTTCTCGCCACCAGATAGACTATCATTACTGAGTGTTCGATTTTTCAAATGTTCTAATCCTGTTTTTTTGAGGATATGATTTAGCGTTTGCTTTTATCTTAAATACTTCATATAAAAATGTAAATTTTTGGGGGATATGCAATTAAATGAAAATATCGTACTGACACAGATTAAAACAAAAAGCGAACAAAACAGAGTTCATTGTTTCGATTCGCTTTTTGTATTATTATCTAGATTTTTTGTAGCTCTGATAACATTTAGTTTGAGCATGTACACTAATAGTTGATGGAATAAAATGTGTACATTAGATTATTTCCAAGCGCCACTGGAATCTACATAGTAACCATCTGGTGTGTAGGTATTGTGAAGCATCTTACCTGATGAAGCGAGGTAGTACCAAGATCCACTATCTTTTACCCAGCCTGTTGCCATAGAACCTGAGTTGTTTAGATAATACCAAGATCCACTATCTTTGATCCAACCTGTCGCCATAGAACCTGAGTCTCTTAGGTAATACCAAGAGTGATTATCATATAGCCAGTCACTAGAAATCATAGCTCCTGATGATTTAAAGGCATACCAGTTGCCACCCTGATAGAGCCAAGTTTGATTGAACATGACCCCTTTATCATTCATAAAGTACCAAGTTCCCTTGTCCTTAACCCAATCGTTCTGCACTAGTTGACCTTGTTTTTGATAGTACCACTTTTCACCTTGATTATTTTTTAGATTTAGCCAGCTTTCTGCTTTTACAATCGGATAAAGTTCTCTGAAGACTCCCCCCCCTTTGTAGAAATGACTGATAGTCCCTGGCTTTACAAGTTTAATATTATCATACTCCTCTGCCCAAGCAAAGACTTTTTGACCATTGATAGTCTCTGGTAAGGTAGCAGTGTAGGTCTTGGTTTGATAGTCCCATTTAGTATCAAGGTAGGTGTATTGATCATTTGATTCTTTAATACGATAGTAGCCACTCTTTCCACCATTATATACATCATCTACCACTTTAGTGGACCAGGTTTTTACTTCATTTCCGCTCTTGGCCTCGACCTTGATATCTCCTCTATAGCCATAAGGAACATAGAAATTCAGGTAATGTCCTTCTTCTCCGATATTGGATCTATCCACTTCTTGACTTAGGAAATTGACAGTTTGATCTTGACCATTGAGACTGACCCTCCACTCAATTTTCTCAGTTTTTGGTAAATCCAAGACTTTTATATCTATGCTATGACCATTGTTAAATCGAAGAATTTTGTCATCTTGATATACAACTCCTCCTTTAACACGCCAAACTTCTTTAAGCTCAAAGGCCTTTCCCGAAAGAGGGAAAGCTAGTAAAGCTAAACCTGCTAGAGACAAACCAAATAATGTGATTTTTTTTGATACTTTCATTTTCTTAACCCCTTATTTTTGGAATAAAACAAATTGGCTGTTTTTAGGATAAACTGATACATGTTGCTCTTCGCGAATTTTTGATGCATCTTCAAGAACTAGAGGATAAGAGTATTGATACAGTTCCTCTAAAGTGATTTTTCCGTTAGCGTTGGTGTCTGCCATAGGCGAAATCATTCTATTTTGAAGCGGATCCCAACCTGTACCCATTGCCCAGTATCTGGTGGCAAGACTACCTACTCCGACTGCACTATACGATTCTTCATCCATACAAGAGGCACATAGTACGAGGAACTTAGAATCAAGCATTTCACCATTCTTGCTTGCTAGATTTCCTGTTGAAAATCCTGCCAAAAATGCTTGTTCATCAAATCTTTCTTCAGACTTGGAGGCAACCTTTTCATCTGATTTACCTACATCTATAATTTTTCCTGAATAGCAACAATCCAGCATAACCACAAACTTACCTTTATATTGTTTCAGTATAGATGCTAATTCCCAACCTGAAAAGGATATTTTATCGCTACCAATGGCTATCGTCCCATCTTCTCCACCATGGCAAGTAAGGTAAAGGTAGTTCACATCGCTTTCGCTAGAAGATTTGAAAAGCTCTTGCATTTTTGCAATAATCTCGGACTTAGTTTTATCTGGGAAACGAACAACTTTACTAAAGTTTTGGTTACTAAAAACCTTTTCCATAGCATTAACATCTTCGATAGGTACTGCTCTCGTTGATGTTTCACCCGTTTTTAGTGTAAGAACCGTCAGAATGTTTCTACCACCAACGGCCATTCGATTGAATCCAACTGCCATTAGAGTGACTATAAGCCTTGGGAGAGATAGATTCTTGAGCAGAAACTGGACTATTTACTGGTAGTGTTGTCACTAGGCTCAGTAAAGCAACTGATGACAATAAAATTTTTTTCATAATCATATTGTCCTTTCTGTTTTATTTTTGTATAATCATAATCATATCACAAATAAAAAAACAGGTTTAATTTTTTGCAGAAATGGAAGAGGAATACTATGGAAAATTTTGGAGCAGTTTTAAAGGATATCCGTATTTCAAAAAATTTTCGTCTTAAAGATTTGGCTTGTGATAAGATTAGTGAGTCAACTATTTCTCGTTTCGAAAATGGGATTACAAAATTATCTATTGATCATTTTTACATGTTGTTAAATCGCCTGGGGATATCATTTTCGGAATTTGAAGAATTAGTTCATTGCTATTATTCCAAAAAAGAATGCTTTTTTGAAGAATTGGAACATGCTGTAAACTCTTCAGATATCATTTTGTTACAAGAACTAATAAAGAAAATAGAGCTAAAACAAAAGCAGGAAAAAAGTTTATGCAATTGTCACATAAAGTTGATTGCTGAGCAACAGATCAACCGGCTTGCAAATCTTCCTTACAATGCCTCTAAATGTAATGAGCTAATCAAGTATTTGCTTTCTGTAGATAATTGGATGGAGTATGAACTGAAAATTTTCTATAATTCGGTGTTTTTTATGAACACTAAAACCATAAGCTTACTATATAGAGCGGTAATCAAGAAAACACGACATTTTTTAAAAACAGATATGGGAACACATAGAGTAATTCCTTTATATTTATTTAATTTAGAATTATTATTAAAAAATAATTTGTTAGATAGCGCTCAATTTTTTATAGATGATTTAGAAAATTTACTGACCAGACAAGGATATTATTTTGAAAAGAATTATTTGCTTTTTTTAAAAGGTATTTATCTCATAAAAACGAATCAAGTAGAGTTAGGTAAAAAAGAATGTTCCAAAGCTATGAGAATATGTAAGGAATATAATGATAGTGTCACAATAGAGAAATTAAACAAGACCTTTAAATCAGATTTAAAAGGATTTGTTTTTAAATAAAGTTAGACGGAAAATGAGATCAAAGAAAAAAGGATAGCCTCTCTGCGATGAGATGTTATCCTTTTTGATTTTAAAACTATTGCAAATTAACCTTGTTTCTCAAGATGTAGTAGGTTCCGAGATAAAAGATAGCTATGAAAATGAGTTCTTCAACAATGCCTACGCTTGCTCCCATATAGAAATTATCATTAAATCCTGCAAATGAACTGACATAGAAGTTAGTACTGGTGTTGAAGAAGAGTTCAATAAATCCAATGACGATTTTGATACCAATGTAGGCTGCAACAGCGAGTGCTGTACGGTATTCATTGAAAAGTTGTCCAATGGAAATGGCTAAGTAGATGCAGAGGATACTGGAAATGGTATTTAGTAGGAAGGATACCCCCATAAGAGAGAGTTGAGGAAGGTATGTTCCTGCAAGTGGAATCAAGTCAGAAGTTGCAAACCAATTTGGAGCTGTTAAGGTCAAAATAACAAAAGCACTTAGAGCTAGGACAGCAGTGCTAATCAACGACCAGATAAAGGCACCGATTAGTTTGGTTATGATGATATGGTGTTCAGAAACTGGCAAGGTCAAAGTCAGATAGCCTTGTCGGTCATAGACACTACCTTTAAAGCGTTTAATGATTAAGAAAAGAGTTGAAATCCCAAGTGTAATCATCAAGCCACCAAAGACGAGGGCTAGAAAAAGTAGCATAGTAGGTTGACTTTCTTTGACAGGTAGATTGTTATAGGTCTGTGCTTGTATCCCGATAAGGGCAGAAAGGACTAGCACAGCACCATAAAGAGCTAAATACCACTTGTTAACATTTTTAAATTCGTAGCGAATTAAATTCCAAAACATAAATAATCTCCTTTGCTTAAGCCTTAAATTCCTGACGGAAGAGTTGGTCAATGGATTCACCCGACTCATAGCGAATGTCATCTACATTTCCTTGACGGACGACTTTTCCGTCTTTTAGGAAGACAATTTCATCCAAGATTGGTTCGATATCAGAAATCAAGTGGGTAGAAATCAAAACGGTAGAAGTTGGTGAGTAGTTGTTGATAATGGTATTGAGGATATACTCACGGGCAGCAGGGTCTACCCCACCAATGGGTTCGTCTAAAACGTAGAGACGAGCATCACGGCTCATAACCAAAATCAGTTGTACCTTTTCCTTGTTTCCTTTTGATAGTTTCTTGAGACGACTATTTTCATCAATGCCAAGGTCTGCAAGTAGATGATGGGCGCGTTCAAGATTGAAATCTTTATAGAAGGTCTTGAAGTAGGTTAGGGCTTCTTTGACCTTCATTTGCTCATTGAGATAGGTCGTATCCGGCAAATAAGCTACGATAGCCTTGGTTGCTGGGCTTGGGTCCATGTCGTTGATAAGGACGCGTCCTTGATCTGGTTGTAAGAGGCCATTGATTAGTTTAATCAAGGTTGTTTTCCCTGAGCCGTTTGGACCAAGAAGACCAACGATTTTTCCAGCTGGAATCTCAAGGGAAACATTTTCAAGGGCTGGTGTTGCTCCATATGATTTGGATACATTTTCAAATGCTAGTAATGACATAGGCTTAAACTCCTTTAATATAATCGCCGACTACGCCTGGTAGTTCTTCTTTTTCATAGCCAAAATGGGTCATGGAGGAAACGAAGTGTTCCAATTCTTCTTCGGATAATTGTTTGCGCGATTGGGCGATTAGCTCCTTATCCTCAGTCACAAATCGTCCAGTTGTGCGCTTACTGTAGACAAATCCTTCTCGTTCAAGGTCTGACAAGGCTCTTTGGATGGTGTTGGGATTGACACCAGCCTCGCTAGCTAGCTCTCGCACGGTTGGAAGTTGTTGATTGGGTTCCAGTGTATGGGAAACAATCTGAAGCTTGATTTTCTCCATAATCTGTAAATAGATGGGTTTTTTGTTGTCAAATGTCCAGGACATCTTGGTCTCCTTTCTTCTATCTTTTTGTCTTAATTAAATAATACAACAAAACAAAAAACTTGTCAAGCAAAAAGAAGAATTGTTTTGGGAATCGCTTAAAAAATGGTATAATGAAAAGAAAACGATAAGGAGGGAAAGGATGCGTTGTCCAAAATGTGGGGCTACCAAGTCAAGTGTTATCGATAGTCGCCAAGCAGAAGAAGGGAACACTATTCGTAGAAGACGTGAGTGCGATGAATGCCAACACCGTTTTACAACCTACGAACGAGTAGAAGAGAGAACCTTAGTGGTCGTTAAAAAAGATGGCACACGGGAACAATTCTCCAGAGATAAAATCTTTAATGGGATTATCCGCTCAGCCCAGAAACGTCCTGTGTCAAGTGATGAAATCAACATGGTAGTCAATCGTATCGAACAGAAACTCCGTGGTCGAAATGAAAATGAAATTCAAAGTGAGGACATTGGTTCACTCGTCATGGAGGAGTTGGCTGAGTTAGATGAGATTACCTATGTACGTTTTGCCAGTGTCTATCGTAGTTTTAAGGATGTCAGTGAGTTAGAGAGCTTGCTCCAACAAATCACCCAGTCCTCTAAAAAGAAAAAGGAAAGATAAATGAAGCCAATTGACCGTTTTTCTTATCTAAAGAATAATCGGGTGTCGCAAGATACCTCATCTCTGGTACAGTGCTACCTCCCGATTATCGGTCAGGAGGCACTGAGCCTTTATCTTTATACGATTAGTTTTTGGGATAATGGCAGAAAGGAATACCTCTTTTCAAGCATTCTCAATCATCTCAATTTTGGGATGGATAGACTGATAAAATCCCTAAAAATCCTATCTGCTTTTAATCTCTTGACTCTCTATCAAAAGGGGGATGTTTATCAGATAGTTATCCATGCTCCTCTATCTAGTCAAGACTTCTTAGAGCATCCTGTTTATCGTAGATTTTTAGAGAAAAAGATTGGCGATGCAGCGGTGGAGGATTTGAAAGTTGAGAGTGCTGAGGGAGAAAAAATACCTGTCTCGCTCAATCAAGTCTTTCCAGATTTGGCAGAGCTGGGAAGTCAAGAAGACCTTGGTCTCAAGAAGAAAGTAGCCAATGATTTTGACTTAGACCATTTTCGTCAGCTTATGGCTCGAGATGGACTTCGTTTTGTGGATGAGCAGTCCGATGTCTTGAACCTCTTTGCCATTGCCGAGGAGAAGAAATGGACTTGGTTTGAAACCTATCAATTGGCCAAGTCAACAGCTGTTTCCCAGGTTATTTCAACCAGACGCATGCGGGAAAAAATTGCTCAAAAACCTGTTTCCTCTGACTTTAGTCCTAAGGAAACAACCATTATCAAAGAAGCCAAAAGTAAAACAGCCCTGCAGTTCTTGGCAGAAATCAAGCAAACACGCAAGGGGACCATTACTCAAACAGAAAGAGAACTCTTGCAACAGATGGCTGGCTTGGGCTTGCTGGATGAAGTCATCAATATTATTCTCTTATTGACCTTTAATAAGGTGGATTCAGCAAATATCAATGAGAAATATGCCATGAAGGTAGCCAATGATTACGCCTATCAAAAGATTCATTCGGCAGAAGAGGCAGTCTTGCGCATCCGTGAGCGAGGACAGAAGAATCAGGCTCAAAAAAGCAGTAAACCCAGTCCTGCCAAGTCCAATGTACCCAAGTGGAGCAATCCAGATTATAAGAATGAAACCAGCGAGGAAACTCGTCTGGAACTGGAACGTAAGAAACAAGAACTATTAGCTCGATTAGAAAAAGGAGGAGATTAGATGGAAAGTGTCGGAGACGTACTCAAACGTCAACCTAGCCGTTTTCATTATCAAGATTTGGTCCAGAAAATCATGAAGGACCCTGATGTTGCGGCCTTTATCCAGCAAGAATCCCTTACTCCAGAGGAATTAAATCGCAGTATCTCCAAGTTTAATCAGTACATCACCGAGCGCGACAAGTTTCTCCGTGGTGATACGGATTATATCGCCAAAGGATACAAGCCGATTTTGGTTATGAATCATGGCTATGCGGATGTTTCTTATGAAGAAACTCCTGAACTAATCGCGGCTGAAAAAGAAGCGGCTATTAAGAACCGTCTCAAGTTAATCAATCTGCCAGCCAGTCTCAAGAAAGCTAGTCTGGCTCAAGTAGACTTGGATGATTTGGGTCGCTTGCCAGTTTTTGAAAAGCTATTAGCCTTCGTAGAGCAATATCCAGCTATTCGAAAAGGTCTTTACTTATATGGAGATTTTGGTGTGGGCAAAAGTTTTATGGTGGCTGCCTTAGCCCATGATTTGTCAGAAAAACGTGGTGTTTCCTCCACTCTCCTCCACTATCCTAGCTTTGTTATTGATGTCAAAAATGCTATCGGTGATGGTAATGTCAAGACCTTGGTAGATGAGATTAAACTGTCTGAAGTCCTGATTTTAGATGATATTGGTGCCGAGCAATCAACAGCTTGGGTACGTGATGAAATCCTACAAGTCATTCTCCAATATCGGATGCAGGAAAATTTACCGACCTTTTTCACCTCCAACTTCAACTTTGAAGAATTGGAGCAGCATTTCGCTAAAGGGAAACATGGAAATGACGAAACCTGGGAAGCCAGACGCGTCATGGAACGCATCCGTTATTTGGCTGAGGAGACTCGTTTAGAAGGAGTAAACCGTCGATGACAGAGACTATTAAACTGATGAAAGCTCATACTTCAGTGCGTAGATTTAAGGAGCAAGCCCTTCCTCAGGAAGACTTGACTGAAATCCTGACAGCAGCCCAGATGGCTTCGTCTTGGAAGAATTTTCAATCCTACTCTGTGATTGTAGTGCGAAGTCAAGAGAAGAAAGATGCCCTGTATGAATTGGTACCTCAAGAAGCCATTCGCCAGTCAGCTGTTTTTCTTCTTTTTGTCGGAGATTTGAACCGAGCAGAAAAGGGAGCACGACTTCATACCGATACTTTCCAACCACAAGGTGTGGAAGGCCTCTTGATTAGTTCGGTCGATGCAGCTCTTGCTGGTCAAAATGCCCTGCTGGCAGCTGAAAGTTTAGGCTATGGCGGTGTCATTATTGGCTTGGTGCGGTACAAGTCAGAAGAAGTGGCAGAGCTCTTTAACCTGCCTGACTACACCTATCCTGTCTTTGGGATGGCGCTGGGTCTTCCAAATGAAGAACATGAAGTCAAACCTCGCTTGCCATTGAATCAAGTGGTGTTTGAGGAAGAATATCAGGAACAAACAGTTGATGTGATTGCGGCTTATGACCGTGTACAGGCTGACTATGCTGGGGCGCGTGCGACCACAAGCTGGAGTCAGCGCCTAGCAGAACAGTTTGGTCAAGCTGAACCAAGCTCAACTAGAAGAAATCTTGAACAGAAGAAGTTATTGTAGAAAGTGAGAAATTATGGCCCTACCAACTATTGCCATTGTAGGACGTCCCAATGTTGGGAAATCAACCCTATTTAATCGGATCGCTGGTGAGCGAATCTCCATTGTAGAAGATGTCGAAGGAGTGACACGTGACCGTATCTATGCAACGGGTGAGTGGCTCAATCGTTCTTTTAGCATGATTGATACAGGAGGAATCGATGATGTCGATGCTCCTTTCATGGAACAAATCAAGCACCAGGCAGAAATTGCCATGGAAGAAGCAGATGTTATCGTCTTTGTCGTGTCCGGTAAGGAAGGAATTACCGATGCAGACGAATACGTAGCCCGTAAACTTTATAAGACCCACAAACCAGTTATCCTCGCGGTTAACAAGGTGGACAACCCTGAGATGCGAAATGATATCTATGATTTCTATGCCCTCGGTTTGGGTGAACCCCTGCCTATCTCATCTGTCCATGGTATCGGTACAGGGGATGTGCTAGATGCCATCGTAGAAAATCTTCCAAATGAATATGAAGAAGAAAATCCAGATGTGATTAAGTTTAGCCTGATTGGTCGTCCTAACGTTGGAAAATCAAGCTTGATCAATGCTATTTTGGGAGAAGACCGTGTCATTGCTAGTCCTGTTGCTGGAACAACTCGTGACGCCATTGATACCCACTTTACAGATACAGATGGTCAAGAGTTTACCATGATTGATACAGCTGGTATGCGTAAATCTGGTAATGTTTATGAAAATACCGAGAAATACTCTGTCATGCGTGCCATGCGTGCTATTGACCGTTCAGATGTGGTCTTGATGGTCATCAATGCGGAAGAGGGTATCCGTGAATACGACAAGCGTATCGCTGGATTTGCCCACGAAGCTGGCAAAGGGATGATTATCGTGGTCAACAAGTGGGATACACTTGAAAAAGACAACCACACTATGAAAAACTGGGAAGAAGATATCCGTGAGCAGTTCCAATACTTGCCTTACGCACCGATTATCTTTGTCTCAGCCTTGACCAAGCAACGTCTTCACAAACTTCCTGAGATGATCAAACAAATCAGCGAAAGTCAAAACACACGTATTCCATCAGCTGTCTTGAACGATGTGATTATGGATGCTATTGCCATCAACCCAACACCGACAGACAAAGGAAAACGTCTCAAGATTTTCTATGCGACTCAAGTGGCAACCAAACCACCAACCTTTGTTATCTTTGTCAATGAAGAAGAACTCATGCACTTTTCTTACCTGCGTTTCTTGGAAAATCAAATCCGCAAGGCCTTTGTCTTTGAGGGAACTCCAATCCATCTCATCGCAAGAAAACGCAAATAAAAAAGTAGAATCTGGAATGACATTTCCAGATTTTTTTGATATAATAAAATAATAGAAAACGCTATCAAAAAGGAGGTGTCGATGAAACATTTGTTTAAATTTGTGCTCTTATTTCCCTGGTTTTACTTTTTCAGCTGGATTGAAAAGGATAATAGAGAAAGTAAATTTTTCCCAATTTTTTACTATTTTTACTGGTTTTACATTCCCCTCTATGCTCTTTTTAGCCTTGCTTGGACAGTTATTTCAGTTCTGTTTTTCAATATCGTCTTGAGAAATTTGACAGATATCAAGTTATGGAGCATTTGGTTTCTTTTTATTCTGCTAGCTATTGGTCTGAATAGGTTAACTTATTTCTGTTTCAAAAAAATGCTTCGCTTGAGACGAGAACTAGGGAAGTCTAAAGGCGAAAGGCATTGATTTATATCGGTTTTTATTTGTAGGAGGTGGCTTATGAAGATTCCTCTCTTAACTTTGGCAAGGCATAAATTTGTTTATGTCTTGCTTACTTTGCTTTTTCTTGCTTTAGTCTATCGTGATGTTTTGATGACTTATTTCTTTTTTGATATTCATGCGCCCGATCTAGCTAAATTCGATGGACAAGCAATTAAAAATGACTTATTAAAATCAGCATTAGATTTTCGTATTCTCCAGTTCAATCTAGGTTTTTATCAATCATTTATTATTCCAATCATCATTGTTTTGCTAGGTTTTCAATATATTGAGCTGAAAAATAAAGTTTTACGATTGAGTATTGGAAGAGAAGTGAGTTATCAAGGGTTAAAAAGAAAGTTGACTTTTCAACTTGCAAGTATCCCTTGTGTGATATATTTAGTGACTGTGCTGATAATTGCAATTTTAACTTATTTCTTTGGGACTTTTTCTCCTCTTGAATGGAATTCTCTATTTTCTGATGGGAGTAGTTTACAAAGACTCCTAGATGGAGAGATAACAAGCTATTTGTTCTTTACTTGTGTCCTACTAATCGGTATTTTCATCAATGCAGTCTATTTTTTTAAAATAGTTGATTATTTAGGGAATGTGACTCGTTCGGCAATTGCCTATTTGATGTTTCTTTGGCTTGGTTCTATGATGCTCTATAGTATCTTGCCATACTATATGGTTCCTATGACGAGTTTGATGCAAGCTAGCTATGGGGATGTAAGTTTGATGAGACTCTTTACTCCTTATATCCGTTATATTGTCCCCTATATGGTACTTAAAAAATATGAAGATAATGTTTAAGAACTTTAACAATATTTGGCTAAAGAGAAAGATCGTTTTACTACTTCGTATAGTTCTGATGATGATTTTGATTAACTATCTATTGTCAATAGCGGTTCAAAAGCAGGATGTTTTTCTCTTTTTCAAGAGGGAATTGATTTCAATCTTTTCCTATAATGACTATTCTGAAGCGAATTTAGAAATCCCCAAACTCTTGTTAAATCTTTCGCTTTTCATGGTAGGATGGCTCTCTGTCATTTTACTTGAAACTGATTTGGCAGACCATTACCATCACTTGATCCGCTATCAATCAACCTCCTTTTTCGATTATACAAGGAAACGATTGGTTGTCATTTCTAAATTTTTTACTCAAGATTTATTTGTCTGGTTCCTTGGTTTACTTCCTCTAGGAATTCATTTCAAAACAGTCGCACTTTTCTTTTTACTTGCTCAGTTAATGATCTTGTACTTACTACTGTCTTATCTGATAGCACTTATTAGTGCGGGCGCTGGTTTTTCCTTTTTTCTCTATTTTTTAGCATTTGTGGGACAAGAATGGATGATGGATCATATTGTAACAGTGTATTTAGTACTCTTAAGTTTATTGGTTATCTTGATTGTTAGTCGCTTGGAAGAGAAATTTAAGAAAGGATAAACGATGAGACTTGAAATTATAAATGGACAGAAAATTTATGGGAAAAGACCTATTTTAAATGAGTTAAATCTGGTCTTTCAATCAGGAAATATTTATGGTCTTAAAGGTGATAATGGATCTGGTAAGACAGTTCTTTTAAAGATACTTGCTGGTTATATTAAGCTTGACAAAGGAAAAGTTCTTCAAGATGGCAAAGTTTACGGGGCAAAAAATCATTATATTCAGGATGCAGGGATTTTAATTGAAAAGGTAGAGTTTCTATCTCATTTATCCCTTAGAGAAAATTTGGAACTGTTAAGGTATTTTTCATCTAAAGTTACGGAAAAAAGAATTGCCTATTGGATTCAATACTATGATTTACAGGAATTTGAAGACGTTGAATACCGTCATTTATCCTTAGGAACAAAGCAAAAAATGGCCTTGATTCAAGCCTTTATTGCCGAACCATCTATACTCTTTCTCGATGAACCTATGAATGCTTTAGATGAGAAGAGTGTGAGGTTAACCAAACAGGTCATTTTATCTTACCTGAAAAAAGAAAATGGTCTGGTTATCCTGACGTCACACATATCGGAAGATATTTCAGACCTTTGTACAGATGTATTAGTTGTCGAAAATGGACACATACAATATTTAAAGGATATACAATCCTAGGAGGTAGCTTATGGCACATCTAAAATCATTTATTACACGCTATTCCAAGGTCTATATTGGTTTAGTTCTGTTGATCTGGATTGCTTTCTTCTTTCTTCCTTGGGGCAGTCCGATTCTGGGGGGAAAGATTGACCTCTTCAGCATACAGAAAGTCTTGCTAGTTTTTGGTATTCTGTCTATTTTGATGGCCTTGCTGTCCAAGAAAGTCAGTCTCTTTGTTTTTGGATTGATCTGCTGTTTTTCTCTTTGGATTAATCTATTTATCCTATTTGCGATTTTGCCGATTTTTGGCAATTAAAGTATCATAAAAGTCAGAGAGGTTAGCTTGGAAACTAGCCTCTTTTTCCTTTTCAAAATGGGGATTCTTCCTTGAAAATAATCAGTAATTGTGCTAAAATTAAAAGAACATTCTAAAATATTCGGAATTTAAAGTAAGGAAAAACATGGCTAATATTTTAAAAACAATTATCGAAAATGATAAAGGAGAAATCCGTCGTCTGGAAAAGATGGCCGACAAGGTTTTCAAATACGAAGACCAAATGGCTGCTTTGACTGATGACCAACTAAAAGCAAAAACAGTTGAATTTAAAGAACGTTATCAAAATGGAGAATCACTGGATTCATTGCTTTATGAAGCATTTGCGGTTGTCCGTGAGGGTGCCAAACGTGTCCTAGGTCTCTTCCCTTATAAGGTTCAGGTTATGGGGGGAATTGTCCTTCACCATGGTGACGTGCCAGAGATGCGTACAGGGGAAGGGAAAACCTTGACTGCGACCATGCCAGTATACCTCAATGCCCTTTCAGGTAAAGGGGTTCACGTAGTTACGGTCAATGAATACCTGTCAGAACGTGATGCGACTGAGATGGGTGAATTGTACTCATGGCTTGGTTTGTCAGTAGGGATTAACTTGGCTGCTAAATCTCCAATGGAGAAAAAAGAAGCCTATGAGTGTGATATTACTTACTCAACCAACTCAGAAATCGGATTTGACTACCTTCGTGATAACATGGTCGTTCGTGCTGAAAACATGGTACAACGTCCGCTTAACTATGCTTTGGTCGATGAGGTTGACTCAATCTTGATTGACGAAGCGCGTACACCTTTGATCGTGTCAGGTGCTAACGCAGTTGAAACAAGTCAGCTCTACCATATGGCAGACCACTATGTAAAATCTTTGGACAAAGACGACTACATCATCGATGTGCAGTCTAAGACTATTGGTTTGTCTGATTCAGGGATTGACAAGGCTGAAAGCTACTTCAAGCTTGAAAACCTCTATGACATCGAAAACGTAGCTCTTACTCACTTTATTGATAACGCCCTTCGTGCCAACTACATCATGCTTCTCGATATTGACTATGTGGTGAGCGAAGAACAAGAAATTTTGATTGTCGACCAATTTACAGGTCGTACCATGGAAGGTCGTCGTTATTCTGATGGATTGCACCAAGCTATTGAAGCCAAAGAAGGTGTTCCAATCCAGGATGAAACCAAGACATCTGCCTCAATCACTTACCAAAACCTTTTCCGTATGTACAAGAAATTGTCTGGTATGACAGGTACAGGTAAGACCGAGGAAGAAGAATTCCGTGAAATTTACAACATTCGTGTTATTCCAATCCCAACCAACCGTCCTGTTCAACGTATTGACCACTCAGATCTTCTTTATGCAAGTATCGAGGCTAAGTTTAAGGCGGTTGTCGAAGACGTTAAGGCTCGTTACCAAAAAGGTCAGCCTGTATTGGTTGGTACAGTAGCGGTTGAAACCAGTGATTACATTTCTAAGAAATTGGTTGCAGCTGGCGTTCCTCACGAAGTCTTGAATGCCAAAAACCACTATAGAGAAGCCCAAATCATCATGAATGCTGGTCAACGTGGTGCCGTTACCATCGCAACCAACATGGCGGGTCGTGGTACCGACATCAAACTTGGTGAAGGGGTTCGCGAATTGGGTGGACTTTGTGTTATTGGTACAGAACGTCATGAAAGCCGTCGTATCGATAACCAGCTTCGTGGACGTTCAGGTCGTCAGGGAGACCCAGGTGAGTCACAATTTTACCTATCTCTTGAAGATGATTTGATGAAACGTTTTGGTTCTGAACGCTTGAAGGGAATCTTTGAACGTCTCAACATGTCTGAAGAGGCGATTGAGTCTCGTATGTTGACACGTCAGGTTGAGGCAGCGCAAAAACGCGTTGAAGGAAATAACTACGATACCCGTAAACAAGTCCTTCAATACGATGACGTCATGCGTGAACAACGTGAGATTATCTATGCTCAACGTTACGATGTCATCACTGCAGACCGTGACTTGGCACCTGAAATTCAGGCTATGATTAAACGCACGATTGAACGTGTCGTTGATGGTCATGCGCGTGCCAAACAAGATGAAAAACTAGAAGCTATTTTGAACTTTGCTAAGTACAACTTGCTTCCTGAAGATTCTATTACGATGGACGACTTGTCAGGCTTGTCTGATAAGGCTATTAAGGAAGAACTCTTCCAACGTGCCTTGCAAGTTTACGATAGTCAGGTTTCAAAACTACGCGATGAAGAAGCAGTCAAAGAATTCCAAAAAGTTTTGATTCTACGAGTGGTAGATAACAAGTGGACAGATCATATCGATGCTCTTGATCAATTGCGTAACGCAGTTGGACTTCGTGGCTATGCTCAGAACAACCCTGTTGTTGAGTATCAGGCAGAAGGTTTCCGTATGTTTAATGATATGATTGGTTCGATTGAGTTTGATGTGACACGTTTGATGATGAAAGCACAAATTCATGAACAAGAAAGACCACAGGCAGAACGCCATATCAGTACAACAGCGACTCGTAATATTGCTGCCCACCAAGCAAGTATGCCAGAAGATTTGGATTTGAGCCAGATTGGACGGAATGAACTTTGCCCATGTGGTTCTGGTAAGAAGTTTAAAAACTGTCACGGTAAAAGACAATAAAATGAGATAGTTTAGAGGCGGATACCTTGTGAAAAGTAAATTTTTACTTGGTATCCGTTTGCTTTATAAGGAGATGAGTTATGGTATTTACAGCAAAAAGTCCTAAAATCAATATTGAAGAAGTTCGTGCCTTGTCAAAATTAGAAGGCCAAGCTTTGGAGAGAAAATCACAGCGCGATCAAGAGCTAGAAGCCATTATACGTGGAGAAAACCAACGAATTCTCTTGGTAATCGGGCCATGCTCATCTGACAATGAAGAAGCTGTTCTTGAGTACGCTAAGCGTTTGGCAGTCTTACAAGAAGAAGTGGCAGACCGTATCTTTATGGTTATGCGTGTTTATACTGCCAAACCCCGTACTAACGGAGATGGTTACAAAGGCTTGATTCACCAGCCTAACGCGACAGAAGCGCCTAGTCTTATCAACGGAATTAAAGCCGTTCGTCATCTTCATTATCGTGTCATCACGGAAACAGGTATGACGACAGCTGATGAAATGCTTTATCCTGAAAATCTTCCGCTTGTAGATGATTTGATTTCTTACATGGCAGTTGGTGCCCGTTCAGTTGAAGACCAGCAACACCGCTTTGTGGCCAGTGGGGCAGGATTTTCTACTGGTTTTAAAAATCCAACCTCTGGAAATCTCAATGTCATGTTTAATGGGATTTATGCTGCTCAAAACAAACAAAGTTTCCTTTTCTTAGGAAAAGAAGTAGAAACAACTGGGAACCCGCTTTCACACGCTATTCTTCGTGGTGCTCTTAATGAGTATGGTAACAATATTCCCAACTACTATTATGACAATTTAATTGAGACCATTGCCCAGTATGAGAAAATGGGCTTGGAAAATCCTTTTATCATCATTGATACCAATCATGACAATTCTGGTAAGCAGTATATTGAACAGATCCGAATTGTCCGCCAGACCTTGATTAACCGTGCTTGGAATGAAAAAATTAAGCAGTTCGTTCGTGGTTTTATGATTGAGTCTTATCTGGAAGATGGTCGACAAAATGAGCCAGAAGTATTTGGTAAGTCTATCACAGACCCTTGCTTGGGTTGGGATAACACAGAAGCTCTTGTCAGAGAAATTTACAAAACGTTAGGAGAATAAGATGGCATTTATTGAAAAAGGTCAAGAAATCGATATGGAAGTCATTAAGGCTGAAACCCAATTGTCTGCGGAAGCCTTGAGACTCAAGGAAAGCCGTGACAGGGAATTGGCAGACATTATTTCAGGGGAAGATGACCGTCTCCTTTTGGTAATTGGTCCTTGCTCTTCTGATAATGAAGAAGCTGTCTTGGAATATGCCCGCCGCTTGTCAGCCTTGCAAAAGAAGGTAGCGGACAAGATTTTCATGGTTATGCGCGTTTATACTGCTAAGCCTCGTACCAACGGAGACGGCTATAAAGGGTTGGTTCACCAGCCAGACACTTCTAAGGCTCCAAGCCTGATTAACGGTTTGCAGGCTGTGCGCCAGTTGCACTACCGAGTGATTACAGAGACTGGTTTGACGACGGCAGATGAGATGCTTTATCCGTCAAATCTAATTTTGGTGGATGACTTGGTCAGCTACCATGCTGTTGGAGCTCGTTCTGTGGAAGACCAAGAGCACCGCTTTGTGGCTTCTGGGATTGATGCACCAGTAGGGATGAAAAATCCAACCTCAGGAAATTTGGGTGTTATGTTTAACGCCATCTATGCTGCTCAAAATAAGCAAACCTTCCTTTATCATGGGCAGGAAGTTGAGACTTCAGGTAATCCTTTGTCCCATGTCATCCTCCGTGGAGCAGTTAACGAGTATGGCAATTATATGCCGAATTACTACTATGAAAACCTACTCCAAGCCATTGAACGCTATGAAACCATGGGACTTGAAAATCCCTTTATCCTCATTGATACCAACCATGATAACTCAGGCAAGCAGTATATGGAGCAGATTCGAATTGTTCGCCAGACCTTGCAAAATCGTGATTGGAATGAGAAAATTAAAAAGACAGTTCGAGGATTTATGATTGAATCTTACCTAGCAGATGGTCGTCAAAACCAACCAGAGGTCTTTGGCTGCTCTATTACAGATCCTTGCCTAGGTTGGGAAAATACAGAGGCTTTGGTAGAAGAAATCTATGCTACCTTGGCAGAATAAGTGAAAAGGATGGAGTTGGGGAATCTCAACTCCTTTTGATGAGAATGATAGTTGGACACGGAATTGACATCGAAGAATTGGCTTCGATAGAAAGAGCGGCTGCACGACATGAAGGCTTTGCCAAGCGCGTGCTGACCGCTCAGGAAATGGAACGGTTTAACAGTCTTAAAGGGCGCAGGCAAATCGAATATTTGGCTGGTCGCTGGTCGGCTAAAGAAGCCTTTTCCAAGGCCATGGGAACGGGAATTGGCAAGCTCGGTTTTCAGGATTTAGAAGTCTTAAACAATGAACGCGGGGCGCCTTATTTTAGTCAGTCACCATTTTCAGGAAAAATTTGGCTATCTATCAGCCATACCGATCAGTTTGTGACAGCCAGTGTCATTTTGGAGGAAAATCATGAAAGCTAGTCCGCATAGACCAACCAAGGCTCTGATTCATCTGGGAGCTATTCGACACAATATTCAGCAAATGGGGGCTCATATCCCTGAGGGGACACTCAAGTGGGCAGTGGTCAAAGCCAATGCCTATGGGCATGGGGCAGTAGCTGTTGCCAAGGCAATCCAAGAAGATGTAGACGGTTTTTGCGTTTCCAATATTGATGAAGCCGTTGAACTTAGACAAGCTGGACTCAGCAAGCCAATCCTTATTTTAGGAGTTTCTGAGCTAGAAGCTGTTACTCTAGCTAAAGAATATGACATCACCTTGACAGTGGCTGGACTGGAGTGGGTTCAAGCACTCTTAGATAAGGAAGCTGATTTAGCTGATTTGACAGTCCACCTCAAGATTGATTCAGGAATGGGACGAATTGGTTTTAGAGAGGCCAGTGAGGTTGAGCAGGCTCAAGATTTGCTCCTTCAACACGGTGCTCGTGTTGAAGGAATCTTTACCCACTTTGCGACTGCTGATGAAGAGTCAGATGACTACTTTAATGAGCAGTTGGAACGGTTTAAAACTATTTTAGCCAGTATGAAGGAAGCCCCAGAGCTGATTCATGCTAGTAACTCTGCAACGACTCTTTGGCATGCAGAGACTATTTTTAATGCGATCCGTATGGGAGACGCTATGTATGGTCTCAATCCAAGTGGAGAGGTTTTGGATTTGCCTTATGACCTGACACCAGCCTTGACCTTGGAGTCTGCTTTAGTCCATGTCAAGACAGTTCCAGCGGGAGCTTGCATGGGCTACGGGGCGACCTATCAGGCGGATAGCGAGCAAGTCATCGCGACGGTGCCAATCGGCTATGCGGATGGTTGGACACGAGATATGCAAAATTTCTCTGTCTTGGTAGATGGGCAAGCTTGCCCAATCGTCGGACGAGTCTCTATGGACCAAATCACCATTCGTTTGCCTAAGCTTTATCCGCTGGGAACCAAAGTAACCTTGATTGGCTCCAATGGGGATAAGGAAATCACTGCAACTCAGGTAGCGACCTACCGTGGAACTATTAACTACGAGGTGGTTTGTCTCCTCAGCGACCGCATTCCGAGAGAATATGATTAGAAAAGAAAGGAGTGGAGCATGAATCTACATCAACCCTTGCATGTCTTACCTGGTGTGGGACCAAAGTCAGCAGAAAAATACGCCAAACTAGGAATTGAAAACTTGCAAGACCTCTTGTTCTACTTTCCTTTCCGTTATGAAGACTTTAAAACCAAGCAGGTTTTGGAGTTGGAAGACGGTGAAAAGGCGGTTCTTTCTGGTCAAGTCGTGACTCCTGCTAGTGTCCAGTATTATGGTTTTAAGCGCAATCGCCTGCGCTTTAGCCTCAAGCAGGGAGAAGTTGTTTTTGCAGTGAATTTCTTTAACCAGCCCTATCTAGCAGATAAGATAGAGTTGGGAGCAACCCTTGCTGTCTTTGGAAAATGGGACCGTGCTAAGGCTAGTTTGACTGGGATGAAGGTCCTGGCTCAGGTGGAAGATGACCTCCAACCTGTCTATCGCTTGGCTCAGGGAATCAGTCAGACCAGTCTGGTCAAGGTTATCAAGGCAGCCTTTGATCAGGGACTGGACCTCTTGATTGAGGAAAATCTTCCCCAGTCTTTGCTGGACAAATACAAACTCATGTCCCGTTGTCAGGCTGTTCGTGCCATGCATTTCCCCAAGGATTTGGCGGAATACAAGCAGGGCCTTCGCCGTATCAAATTTGAGGAACTCTTTTATTTCCAAATGCAATTGCAGACGCTCAAATCTGAAAATAGAGTTCAGGGAAGCGGTCTGGTTCTAGATTGGTCTCAGGAAAAGGTGACAGCAGTCAAGGAAAGCCTTCCTTTTGCCCTGACCCCAGCTCAAGAAAAGAGTTTGCAGGAAATTTTAATCGATATGAAGTCGGACCACCACATGAATCGTCTTTTGCAAGGGGATGTGGGGAGCGGGAAAACGGTAGTCGCTGGCTTGGCCATGTTTGCGGCAGTGACAGCTGGCTACCAAGCAGCCCTCATGGTGCCAACAGAAATCCTTGCAGAGCAACATTATGAGAGTTTACAGAACCTTTTTCCAGATTTGAAACTGGCTCTCTTGACAGGTTCTTTGAAAGTGGCAGAAAAAAGAGAAGTCTTGGAGACCATTGCCAAGGGTGAGGCTGATTTGATTATCGGAACCCACGCTCTGATACAGGATGGGGTGGAGTATGCTCGTCTTGGTTTGATTATCATCGATGAGCAACACCGTTTTGGTGTGGGGCAAAGGCGTATTTTACGGGAAAAAGGCGACAATCCAGATGTCCTCATGATGACGGCGACTCCCATTCCACGGACGCTTGCCATCACAGCCTTTGGAGATATGGATGTTTCCATTATCGACCAGATGCCAGCAGGTCGGAAACCTATTGTGACGCGCTGGATCAAACATGAGCAACTACCTCAGGTCTTGACTTGGTTAGAGGGGGAAATTCAAAAAGGTTCCCAAGCCTATGTCATCTCTCCCTTGATTGAAGAATCAGAAGCTCTAGATTTGAAAAATGCCATTGCCTTATCAGAAGAGCTGACGGCTCATTTTGCAGGTAAGGCAGAAGTGGCTCTTCTACATGGTAAGATGAAGAGTGACGAAAAAGACCAGATCATGCAGGATTTCAAGGAGAGAAAAACAGATATTCTGGTTTCAACAACGGTTATCGAGGTTGGGGTCAATGTTCCAAATGCGACTGTCATGATCATCATGGATGCCGATCGCTTCGGGCTCAGTCAGCTTCACCAGCTCAGAGGTCGTGTGGGTCGGGGGGACAAGCAGTCCTATGCTGTTCTCGTTGCCAATCCCAAGACTGATTCTGGGAAAGACCGCATGCGCATCATGACAGAAACGACCAATGGATTTGTCCTTGCGGAGGAAGATTTGAAAATGCGTGGTTCTGGTGAGATTTTTGGAACCAGACAGTCAGGACTCCCAGAGTTTCAAGTAGCTGATATTATCGAAGATTTTCCGATTTTAGAAGAAGCCAGAAAGGTTGCTAGCTACATTAGTTCTATTGAAGGCTGGCAAGAGGATCCAGAGTGGCGCATGATTGCCCTTCATTTGGAAAAGAAAGAACATCTGGATTAAGCTTTCTCTAAGGAAAACTTAAGCTAGCTTTCAGGTTTGACCCTTATACTAGAGTCATCAAAAAGAAACGAGGACTCTCAGATGACAGTAACAATTAAAGTAAATTACCAAACTACTTTCCAAAAGAAGGAAGCAAAAAACTAGTGTAAACATAAGAAAGAGCGAAATGCTCTTTTTCGTTTCTAAAACTACTTTCAGTCAATAGGCTTGAAGGAGGAAAAGCTAAATTCACTTTCTATTTACCCTTCTTTCTTGCATTGATTACATAGATATGCTACAGTTGTGATAGCGATTATAAAATATAAGGAGCATGCTATGAAAAATCCAGCTTTGTTAGAAGAAATTAAGACTTATAAAGGCAGGGACGAGGTTCCAGAGGACTTTGATGCTTTCTGGGATGAGGAAGTGAAAAAAGTTTCCACGCTTCCAGCCTATCAGTTGGAGGAAAGAGATTTCCACATTCCTCAAGTCAAGTGCTATGAGCTAACCTTTGAAGGAAGCAATGAAGGCAAGGTCTATGCACGCGTCGTTCTTCCAAAGAGTGAGGAGAAGGTTCCACTAATCTTCCATTTCCATGGTTATATGGGACGTGGCTGGGACTGGGCCGACATGCTGGCCTTCACCGTAGCTGGTTACGGTGTTGTTTCCATGGATGTTCGAGGCCAGTCGGGCTATTCACAAGACGGTTTGCGTTCTCCTCTAGGAAATACGGTTAAGGGACATATTATCCGTGGTGCTGTGGAGGGTCGGGATCACCTCTTTTATAAGGATGTTTATCTGGATATTTACCAGTTGGTTGAAATTGTTGCTAGTCTGTCTCAGGTTGATGAGAAGCGTCTTTCTAGCTATGGTGCCTCACAAGGAGGGGCTCTAGCTTTGGTTGCAGCAGCGCTCAATCCTCGAATTCAGAAAACAGTTGCCATTTATCCCTTCTTGTCAGACTTCAGACGAGTGATTGAGATTGGCAATACTAGTGAGGCTTATGATGAACTTTTCCGTTATTTCAAGTTCCACGATCCTTTTCATGAAACAGAGGAGGAAATCATGGCGACCCTTGCCTATATCGATGTCAAAAATCTTGCCCATCGTATCCAAGGTGAGGTTAAGATGATTACGGGCTTGGACGACGATGTTTGCTATCCCATTACCCAGTTTGCGATTTACAATCGTTTGATCTGCGATAAGGCTTATCGCATCATGCCTGAGTATGCCCACGAAGCCATGAATGTTTTTGTCAATGACCATGTTTATAACTGGCTCTGTGGGAGTGAGATTCCTTTCAAATATCTAAAATAAGGAGTCGACTCTAGGCACAAAATCTTAAAAATCACAAACACGCATAGTATCAGGGGATTAAGAAGACTTGATACTATGCGTTTTATCATGGAAATATTTATAGAATTTTTTGTTGCTAGCTTTGTCAAATTGCTTAAAATAATTTTTTTTAGAAAGCAAAAGCCGATACCTATCGAGTAGGGTAGTTCTTGCTATCGTCAGGCTTGTCTGTAGGTGTTAATACTTTCCAAAAATCTCTTCAAACCACGTCAGCTTCGCCTTGCCGTAGGTATGGTTACTGACTTCGTCAGTTTCATCTACAACCTCAAAACGGTGTTTTGAGCATCATGCGGCTAGCTTCTTAGTTTGCTCTTTGATTTTCATTGAGTGTAAAAAACAGATGAGTCTCTGTTTTCTTTTTATGGACTATAAATGTTCATCTGAAACTACTTTCAAGGATATTATTATACAAAAGAGTTTCTTGAAACTAAAATCTATTATACTACACTGTATTGAAAGCGTTTTAGAAATGAGGTATAATAAATTTGCTAACACTTATAAAAAGTGATAGAATCTTATCTTTATGTATATTTAAAGATAGATTGCTGTAAAAATAGTAGCAGCTATGCGAAATGACAGATAGAGAGAAGGGATTGAAGCTTAGAAAAGGGGAATAATATGATATTTAAGGCATTCAAGACAAAAAAGCAGAGAAAAAGACAAATTGAACTACTTTTGACAGTTTTTTTCGACAGTTTTCTGATTGATTTATTTCTTCACTTATTTGGGATTGTCCCCTTTAAGCTGGATAAGATTCTGATTGTGAGCTTGATTATATTTCCCATTATTTCTACAAGTATTTATGCTTATGAAAAGCTATTTGAAAAAGTGTTCGATAAGGATTGAGCAGGAAGTATGGTGTAAATAGCATAAGCTGATGTCCAATAATTTGCTTATAAAGAGATATTTTAGTTTAATTGCAGCGGTGTCCTGGTAGATAAACTAGATTGGTAGGAGTCTGATTGGAGAAAGGAGAGGGGAAATTTGGCACCAATTTGAGATAGTTTGTTTAGTTCATTTTTGTCATTTAAATGAACTGTAGTAAAAGAAAGTTAAGTAAAGACAAACTAAGTGCATTTTCTGGAGTAAATGTCTTATTTCAGAAATCGGGATATAGATATAGAGAGGAACAGTATGAATCGGAATGTTCAAGAACGTAAGTGTCGTTATAGCATTAGGAAACTATCGGTAGGAGCGGTTTCTATGATTGTGGGAGCAGTGGTGTTTGGAACGTCTCCTGTTTTAGCTCAAGAAGGGGCGAGTGAGCAACCTCTGGCAAATGAAACTCAACTTTCGGGGGGGGGGGAGCTCAACCCTAACTGATACAGAAAAGAGCCAGCCTTCTGAGGAAGGAGAAAATATAACTCTTCCTGCAGAGCATGTAGAGTCTGTTTCAGAGACTGAACTTTCTGGCAATGAGCAAGAACAAGAAAGGGAAGATAAGCAAGAAGAAAAAATTCCAAGAGATTACTATGCACGAGATTTGGAAAATGTCGAAACAGTGATAGAAAAAGATGACTTAGAGACGAATGATTCAAACGAAAAAAGAGTAGACTTGTCTGATGAATTAGAGAAAGTAAAGGGACTCCAAAATGCAACTGTTCATGTGGAGTTCAAACCGGCTGCTGATGGTCCTAGTTTTTACAATCTCTTTTCTGCTTCCAGTACAACTAAAGTAAATGAGTACTTTACAATGGCAATCAATAATGGGACAGCTTTGATAGAGGGACGTGGAGCTGATGGTAGCCAATTTTATGGAAGTTATACAGATGCGCCTTTGAAGATTAGACCAGGCAAGTATAATTCGGTTACTTTTACTGTTGAAAGACCAAGAAAGGATAGTCCAAATGGTCAGGTTCGTCTTTATGTGAATGGTGTATTATCTCGTACGAATAAAAAGTCAGGGAAATTCCTGGCAGACATGCCAGATGTGGATAAACTTCAGTTAGGTGCAACTAATAGAGCAGGAGAACTGAAGTGGGGCTCAAATCTCTCTATTCGTAATCTGACTGTATACAATCGTGCTCTAACTCCAGAGGAAGTCAAAAAACGTAGCCAGTTATTTGATGTGACAGATATTGAGCCGTCACTTCCTGAAGGGGCAGTCTTGACAGAGAAGCAAGAGTTGTTTATGAGCGGTGTCAATGGTAAGCCAAATAGTGAAGGAATTAAGAGTTATCGGATTCCAGCTTTGCTACGTACGGATAAAGGAACATTACTGGCAGGGGCAGATCAGCGTCGTCTCCACCATTCTGATTGGGGAGATATTGCTATGGTCGTTAGGAGAAGTGAGGATGGGGGAACTACTTGGCAGCCAACCTTAACCTTGACCAACTTGCGAGACAATCCAGAAGCAAAAGATCCGCAGGCACCATCTCCACTTAATATCGATATGGTCTTGGTTCAAGATCCTACCACAAAGAGAATTTTTTCAATCTACGATATGTTTCCAGAAGGTCGAGCTGTCTTTGGAATGCCAAACAAACCTCAAAAAGCTTATCAACAAGTTGGAGATAAGCACTATCAATTACTATATAAACAAGGGGAAAATCAAGCATATACTGTCCGAGAAAACGGAGAAGTATATGATGCAAATAATCAAAAAACAGATTATCGCGTTGTAGTGGATCCAAAAGAAGAAGCCTACAGAGATAAGGGTGACCTCTATAAAGGAGAAGAGCTTCTTGGGAATATCTACTTTGCTCCATCTGCTAAAAATCCATTTCGTGTAGCCTATACGAGCTATTTGTGGCTTTCTTATAGTGATGATGATGGGAAAACATGGTCGCAACCAAGAGATATTACACCATCAATTCGCCAAGATTGGATGAAATTTTTAGGAACAGGTCCAGGTACAGGAATTGTGCTTAGAACAGGAGAGCACAAGGGTCGTATCTTAGTTCCTACTTATACCACCAATGCTATCTCCCATCTAAGCGGATCCCAGTCTTCTCGTTTGATTTATTCAGATGATCATGGAGAAACATGGCAGGCTGGAGCTGCTGTCAATGATGATAGGACAGTAGGCGGAAGGAAAATTCATTCCTCAACTATGAATAATAGTCCTGCCCAAAATACAGAGTCAGTTGCTGTACAGTTAAATAATGGTGATGTGAAACTCTTTATGAGAGGATTAACGGGTGATTTACAGGTTGCCACAAGTAAAGATGGTGGGCAAACTTGGGACAAGGAAATCAAGAGATACAATCAGGTTAAAGATGTTTATGTCCAAATGGCTGCTGTTCACACCATGCACGAAGGAAAAGAATACATCATTTTAACCAATTCAGGAGGACCTAAACGGACGAATGGAATGGCTCATTTGGCTCGTGTAGAGGACAACGGAGACTTGACTTGGTTACATCATAGACCAATTCAAAAAGGAGAGTTTGCCTATAATTCGCTCCAAGAATTAGGAAATGGGGAGTATGGTATCTTGTATGAACACACTGAAAAAGGACAAAATGACTATACCCTATCATTTAGAAAATTTAATTGGGACTTTTTAACAAAAGATTCGGTATATCCAACGAGTGTAACTATCAGGGACGTTCGTAAATTGGAAACAGAAGAAGAGGATGCAGAACAAGGTATCTTAGCTATGCAATTTGATTCTGAGGTACTAGTGAATTCTATTCCGACTTTGACTTTAGCGAATGGACACAAAGCTACCTTCTTGACCCAAGCAGATCAAAAAACTCTACTTTTCACCTTTAATAAAGAAGATGCAGGTCAAGAAATTACAGGTCTATTGGCCGGTAGAATTGACAGTATGCATGATTTACCAGTTACACTAGCTGGCAGTAGAATTCCTGAAGATGCGAAAGAAAATCCTGTCGAGACCATGAATACAGTAAGAGAAAATGTATCTGAGGAGATGACAGAAAGGAAGTCAGAGAAGGATAAATTATCTTTGGGGTCTTCAGATAGAATGGTAGCAAACTCTCCTCTTACTTCTTTTGCTCCTCGTTACCTCCAATCTTATGTAGGAGATGTTATTAAAACTGAGACTAAAGTTCCAATAACGACTGGTTGGAAGCAAGAAAATGGTGCGTGGTATTTTTATACATCTGCTGGTGAAGTGGTGAAAGGCTGGCATCAGGAAGCGGATAAATGGTACTACTTGAGTTCTACTGGTGCGATGGCAACTGGTTGGGTCAGAGATGGTAATCAATGGTATTATTTGAGTGAGAGTGGAGCAATGTCTACTGGCTGGGTTGAATTCAGTGGTGTGTGGTACTATCTCAATGCTAACGGTTCAATGGCAACTGGTTGGATCAGAGATGGTAACCAATGGTATTATTTGAGTGAGAGCGGAGCAATGTCTACTGGCTGGGTTGAATTCAGTGGTGTGTGGTACTATCTCAATGCTAACGGTTCAATGGCAACTGGTTGGATAAAAGATGGAGACCATTGGTACTATCAGGAATCATCTGGTGCAATGAAGGTAAATCAATGGTTCCAAGTTGGAGACAAATGGTACTATGTCAATGAAAGCGGAAGATTAGCGGTTAATACTATAGTAGATGGTTATAAAGTTAACTCCAATGGGGAGTGGGTCAACTACTAGAACCTTGGATGTTGATGAATAACTGAGACATGTTTTGTCCGTCATAGAGATTAAAAGTTTATTTAGATAGTTTTCGTAGAAATTTCTACTTTAAGAAAAAGTCAATTTAGATGGGCTCTTATTGCCGGGTAAATGCCTTGCTAGTCGTAAATAAACTGTATATTTCCGACTTACTTAGGACTGGATACCACTAGTCGCAACTTAACAGTTCGCTTTAAGTGTTAAAATGCATATAGCTAGTTATTGGTTATATGCGTTTTTGTTCTTGATTATTTTATTTCTGTCTTGGAATATAGGTAAAATTATAGTAAAATAAAATTCTGTAAATCATGTTGGTAGATATACAGGAAGAAGAGTGTATTGTTGACAATACAGCACATAGAATCCAACATGTCCTTATACTCAAAAAATCAAAGAGCAAATTAGGAAGCTAGCCGTAGCCTGCTCAAAACACCGTTTTGAGGTTGCAGATAGAACTGACGAAGTCAGCTCAAAACACCGTTTTGAGGTTGCAGATAGAACTGACGAAGTCAGCTCAAAACACCGTTTTGAGGTTGCAGATAGAACTGATAAAGTCAGCTCAAAACACTGTTTTGAGGTTGCAGATAGAACTGACGAAGTCAGCTCAAAACACCGTTTTGAGGTTGCAGATAGAACTGATGAAGTCAGCTCAAAACACCGTTTTGAGGTTGCAGATAGAACTGATGAAGTCAGCTCAAAACACCGTTTTGAGGTTGCAGATAGAACTGATGAAGTCAGCTCAAAACACCGTTTTGAGGTTGCAGATAGAACTGATGAAGTCAGCTCAAAACACCGTTTTGAGGTTGCAGATAGAACTGACGAAGTCAGTAACATATACATACGGCACGACAAGGCTGACATGGTTTGAAGAGTATGGAACAATCATAACTTATTTGAAGATTTTAAAAGATTGTAAGCTATTATATCTGGATAAATAAGTATTAGAAACTAAAGTGAGGAAAAAGATGTTTTTATATTTAAAGGGTTTAGGAAAATTTCGTAAGTCAAAAGCTTATGGATTGGTGGGATGTCTGGCATTGGTGAGTATGATTGGATTATCGGTTCCTGATTTACCAGTTATTGGTGGTGGGGTCGTTTATGCTGACGTTATTCAAGGTGGCGATGATATAAAAGATGTGAGCGTTCATGAGAAGTCCGCTGAGGGTGTTGCTATGACTTATACCACTTATGATAGTGGTACGAGTGGGAAACAAACCGCATCAGGTAGCGGTGTCTTTGTAGCGCCGAATGTGATGGTAACAGTAGCTCATAACTACTATGATAAAAACCAAGATGATAAGTCTGCGGTCTTGCGTGGTGGGGAGTCTGCTCGTAGTTATGTTGTGATGAACTCGGAAAAGGAGAAAAGCAATAAAGTACCTACTTCAGGGGTATCAGAAGCTCTTGAAAAAGACTCTATTCACTTGTATAACGGCAAAGACTTTGGTAAAGACTATAGCAACGACTTAGCAGTAGTGGTAACTAAAAAGCCTGTAGAAGCTATGACAGGGGGAGAAGACTCTCCAAGAGAGTTGAGTGATAAAGAGGTTTCTACTGGTGATAAAATCACTATGGTCGGATATCCCAATGATTTTTCTACTCCAAATTTAAGTAAAGAAAATAAAGCTCGCTTGAAAGACGGTAAGGCTTATTCAGTCTCAACAACTGTGAGCAGTATCAATAAAGAGAGCGGTGCAGTCACTTATCATTCCTCAGCTTTGGGAGGTTTTTCAGGTGCTCCTTTGTTTAATGATAAGGGAGAGGTAGTCGGTATCCACCAGCACGGAACAAATACTTCAAACGCTCCTGAGAGTGAGCGTATTGGCGGTGGTACTATCTTTACGGAAAAGCACAGAACTTGGATTCGTTCTATGATTGATAAATATGGTATAAAGGGTTGGTATATAGATGGTGCAAACCGTTACTACTATGATGAAAATCATATAGCTTTAAAAGATGTAGAGTCTGAGATTGACGGCGCTTTGTATCGTTTTGATGAAAAAGGTCGAGCTACTTTAGTAAAAGGTGAAGAAAAAGGTCGAGTAGTATTACGTGTAGAAGATACTAAAGGCAATCCTTTGATTTCAGATAAGGTTGTTCAGGAAGGTCCTGTTGGAAGTGGTTTAGAGTTTCATTTGAGACAAAACCCTGATTTTAAGCAGTTGGTAGCAAGTTCTCCTAAAGCCAAAGTGGTTTCTTACAATGGAGTGTCTATAAACAAGTTGGCTAATGATACAAGTTGGTCTGATGAATATATCAGTAAGTTAGCTTTAGGTAATACCATTATAAAAGCTGTTGTTGACTCAGTAAATCCTTCATCTACTTCGTCTTCTGATTTCGCAAGAACGGAGGTTGGTAAGGTTGACTTGAGTGGCAAATCGAACTTACCTGTGCCTAGTAAAGAGGTGTTACAAGCTCCGAATGGTTCAGAAAATTTTTATGCTACAACGCATATTCAAACGCCAGATGGGTCAGGGTCTGGTACCTTAATTGCACAAAATCTAGTATTAACAGTCGCTCATAATTTTTTAACAGTTAAAGGTTCTGAGGTCGTTACGAAATCTGGTCGTACCAATACAGTGTATAAAGCAACCTTACCGAATGGTCAGTCTGTGCATTTTTCAGATGATGATATTGTTTATTGGAATAAAAAAGATTCCGTATTTGGATTTAAAAATGACTTAGCCTTGGTTCGACTAAAAGAAGATTTCAAAGCGGTAACTCCTGTAGAGGTTGTAAAACAATCTTCGAAAGTTGCAGAGGGGGATTCAGTTTCGGTCTATGGTTTTCCAGATAACAAGCTAAGTCCAGTTTTAGATAGCAAAGTAGTAGGAACTACAGACTTCGGTTCAGGTGTTGAGGGTATCAGCTATGAAGGCACAAAACCCGGAGCGTCTGGTGGTGGTCTTTATAATGACAAAGGTACTTTAATTGGAGTTCACCAAAATGGTGTCGTAGGAAGCCGCAGTGGTGGTTTGGTTTTATCAAAAGAGCAACTGGATTGGGTTCGTTCTTATATTGAAGGTAAACCAAAAGAGCCTGTCTATGTAAAAGATGAAGTTTTGGTGGATGAGAAGGATAAGGATAAACTTCCTTCAACTCCAAAAGACGAAAAACCAAGTACACCTAAAATAGAGTCTGATAAAGATAAAGTAGAACCTCCTCTCAAACCGCAAAAGGAGCCGAAAACAGAGGTTATTACCACTTACGAAGGTGACAGTACCCTTGAGGTTGGAAAAGAGCGTACAGAGGATACTAAGGGTGAAAAAGAAGGTGTTCCACTTATTTACCGAGTAGTGTATAAAGGTACTAAGCCGAAAGTAGAAAAAGAATCGATTGCTTTTGATACTCTTTACCAAGGAGATGAAACAAAAGAGCTTGGTTTCCGTTCAGTTGTAGAGGGTAAAGGAGGGGTGGTTACTCGAACTACTACTTATCAAGTAGATAAGTATACAGGAGCGGTATCTTCTCAAGTTTCTGAGAAGAAAATAGCTCCTCAATCCAAGGTGATTACTTTAGGTATTAAACCCAACAGTGTCATAAAAGAACTTCCGATTACAGAGCGTTTTGAGGACTCTGAAGAGTTAGAGAAAGGGAAAACGGAGGTTGTTTCGGAGGGGTATGTAGGTAAAGAAGTTACTAAGGTGACTTATAAGGTCTTAGCTGATGGAAAGATTGTTGAAAATTCTCGTACAGTCGAGGTTACACCTATGAAAGAACGTGTGGTTCTTAAGGGTGTGAAGGAAGTGGTGTCATCGACGGAAGAAAACTCAAGTAATCTCAAAGAGGAAGTGGTATCTCCAGATAAAGTAGAGTTTCCAGTTCCAAAAGATGCGCCGATCAGAGAAGAACTGCCTGCGTCTAGTGAGGAATTTTCAGAATCAGAGGTTTTAGTATCGGGAGAAAAAATACCAGGCGACCTTGGGAAGTCTATAGTATCTTCAAAAGAACTAGTCCCTGAAAGAGTGGAAGTTCCAGACTTTGTGGCTAAAGTTACAGGTGGAGAAAAATTGACAGTAGAAGGGCACCGAGATGAGAGAAAAATAAAGACTCCATCAAAACAGGAAAGATTATCTAGCCCAGAAACCACTGCTCAATTCACAACGAACGGGACAGGTTCGTCATCGTTAACAGCTGTTTTTGGCGTTGAAGCGGATAACATGTCACTTTCTACTGTTGAACATTCTGTTATTACATATAATCAACAAAGAGGATGGCATAAGATAAATAATCAGTGGTATTTTAGAAATTCCGATGGGAAAGAACGGACAGGCTGGATGAAAGAAAATGATGCATGGTATTATTTTGATGCGAATGGAATCATGCAAACCGGTTGGATACAGGATACAGACGGTAATTGGTATTATCTCAAGGATAATGGCATGATGGAGGTAGGCTGGTTCCAAGATTCAAGTGGCGCGTGGTACTACTTAGGATCATCTGGTTCCATGGAATCCAATACATGGATTTATTATAAAGGAAAGTGGTACTACTTAGGATCATCTGGTTCCATGGAATCCAATACATGGATTTATTATAAAGGAAAGTGGTACTATATCGATGCTTTTGGGAAACTACTTTTCAATTCGCTAACACCAGACGGCTATAGAGTGAACGAGTACGGGGAATGGATCAACTGATTTTGCTTTATGACCTATTGACGAGCAAGCGAGTAGTATAAAAAACATTAGAATTAATAGTCTAGGAAGTGGTAAGAGTTCTCTAAAACGGCTGATTTTGTAATCTTTTTTGTAAAATAGAGTCTTTAATAAATAATATGAGCAAGATTTATCTCTTTACAAGTGATTAGGATTAATAATTTTTAACTTTCTCGCTTCTTTTGTCTTTCTTTTCCGAATAAATAGATAGTAGCAGTAAATCTAGTAAACCTAGATTTAAAAATGTGCTATAATGAAAGGAGAAGCAATATGACTGTACGTCATCCGGGCATTAGCCCGACCAATGATTTGGTTGCTAAGAAGATTTTTAGCAATCCGGAAATCACTTGTCAATTTATTCGCGATATGCTGGATTTACCAGCCAAAAATGTGACCATTTTGGAGGGAAGTAACATTCACGTCTTGCCTTCCCTGCCCTACTCGGCTCAGGATTTCTATACCAGTATAGATGTTTTAGCTGAACTAGATAATGGTACTCAAGTAATCATTGAGATTCAAGTCCATCATCAGAATTTTTTCATCAATCGCCTGTGGGCTTACCTTTGCAGTCAGGTCAATCAAAATCTTGAAAAAATTCGTCAACGAGAAGGTGATACTCATCAGAGTTATAAACACATCTCACCAGTATACGCTATCGCAATTGTGGATAGTAACTACTTCTCAGATGACTTGGCTTTTCATAGTTTTAGCATGCGAGAGGATAGGACAGGTGAGGTTTTAACAATTACAAACAATGGACAGGAAAACCATCTGGTTAAGATGGCATTCTTGGAACTAAAAAAATACAGAGAAACCAGCAAAGACGAGGTTCGCAAGCCATGGTTGGAGTTTTTCGGGAATAAACCCTTTACCCAGCAGCCCGAGCGAGCCATCAGCCAAGCAGATCAACTGCTGGACTACAAGAGCTGGTCCGAGGAGGATAGGAAAATGTTTAGTGAACAACGCAGGCGAGAAGAACAAGCCATGTTAGCACAGGACTATGCTTTGGAGCAAGCTGAGGAAAAAGGTTTAGAGAGAGGTCTTGAACGTGGTCGCGCAGAGGGGATTGAACAAGGCATCGAAAAAGGTTTAGAACAAGGACTTGAACGTGGGAAAGTTGAAGGAAGTTTGTCTATGCTACTAAATCTAGTCCACCAAGGACTTCTGACTTCCGAGGTTGCCAGTCAGCAGTTGGGCATGACTGTTGCTGAGTTTGAAGTATTATTGAAAGACCATCATAAATAAGAATGTTGAATCTCAAATTCAAGTTAGGCAGAGAGAAGAAATTTTCAGAGAGATTTGCGATCCAACTATTTTTTAGGACAATCATTGCTTCACCTCTCGATGAAGGCAACTTTTTTAGAAGTCGTTTTTTTAGGTAAGAGGATTGACTTTAGGAAATCATCTACGAGTCAGTTTTTTTAAGTCCTCATATAGAGACTCTAGGCATAAAATCTTAAAAATCACAAACACGCATAGTATCAGGTAATTAAAAAACTTGATACTATGCGTTTTATAGTGCAGTGAATCTATATTAGGACACTACAATTCTTAAATCATTGTTAGAAATTAGTTTGAATTTTCCAATCAATTTATTCGATTTTTACATCATTGCATTATATCATGCGACTATTAACCTTGTTTTCTCCTAAAATTGACTTTCTTGTTTTCTTATCTTGTCCACTCGAAACAAGTCTTGCAAGAAACCTACTTATTTTTGAAAGTACTTTTAATGTAGTTGCTATAGTTAAAAAGATTTGAAACTAAATTCCAAATTAGAAAAAGACTTGAAATACTAAAAAAAAAGTATACTCTAATTGAAAACGGTAACAAAACTAATTTAGAGAATGAAATATAGAGTATTTCTCTCTTAAAAGTTTTTGGTGAAACGAGATGTAGAAAGGAGATTTAGCCAAAGAGTCTATTAGTGCTAGAATAATAGATTAGAATTATTTTAGAAAAACTAATACTCAATGAAAATCAAAGAGCAAACTAGGAAACTAGCCGCAGGCTGTACTTGAGTACGGCAAGGAGACGTTGACGCAGTTTGAATTTGATTTTCGAAGAGTATAAGTGAGCAGCTTATAAATTCAATTCCCCAAATAGATTCATACTAGTATCTTTTGCAAAAAATAAAGGGCGACTTCCTTCATGAATATCAATTTCATCTATAAGGAAGGTAGCTCATTGAACTAACTTATTTATTCTGTTTGTCGCTAGAAAAATCAGACCTCCTTGTGAAGATTGAGGAGATACTGAATGAAAATCAAAGAAGAAACTAGCAAGCTAGTAGCAGATTGCCCAAAACACCGCTTTGAGGTTGTAGATAAGAC
The DNA here is from genome assembly GCF_037076355.1 of Streptococcus parapneumoniae. Classification (NCBI taxonomy): domain Bacteria; kingdom Bacillati; phylum Bacillota; class Bacilli; order Lactobacillales; family Streptococcaceae; genus Streptococcus; species Streptococcus parapneumoniae. Next base: position 562,187 of record NZ_AP026968.1, read on the forward strand.
TGACCTATATAATCCAAGGTGAAGCGACTGTGGTTTGAAGAGATTTTCAAAGAGTATAGGTTAGAGAGTGTAGTGTTTTTATGTCCTTCTAGTAGAAAATGCTAGACAGAAGAATGGGGAACTTGGATAGGAAAAATAGATTGAGAAAGGAGGTTAGAAGAGATGATTATTACAAAAATTAGCCGTTTAGGAACTTATGTGGGAGTAAATCCACATTTTGCAACATTAATAGATTTTCTAGAAAAAACAGGACTAGAAAATTTAACAGAAGGTTCGATTGCTATCGATGGTAATCGATTGTTTGGGAATTGCTTTACTTATCTAGCAGATGGTCAAGCAGGGGCTTTCTTTGAAACACACCAAAAATATTTGGATATTCATTTAGTTTTGGAAAACGAAGAAGCCATGGCTGTTACATCGCCGGAAAATGTAAGCGTTACCCAAGAGTATGATAAAGAGAAAGATATTGAATTATACACAGGGAAAGTGGAACAGTTGGTTCATTTGAGAGCTGGCGAATGCCTCATCACTTTTCCAGAAGATTTACATCAACCCAAGGTTCGTATAAATGATGAACCTGTGAAAAAAGTTGTCTTTAAAGTTGCGATTTCTTAATGTAGAAAGGGAAGAACGATGAAAAAAATGAGAAAGTTTTTATGTCTAGCTGGAGTTGCGCTAGCAGCCGTTGCCTTGGTAGCTTGTTCAGGAAAAAAAGAAGCTACAACTAGTACTGAACCACCGACAGAATTATCTGGTGAGATTACAATGTGGCACTCCTTTACTCAAGGACCACGTTTAGAAAGTATTCAAAAATCAGCAGATGCCTTCATGCAAAAGCATCCGAAAACGAAAATTAAGATTGAAACATTCTCTTGGAATGACTTCTATACTAAATGGACTACAGGTTTAGCAAATGGGAATGTGCCAGATATCAGTACAGCTCTTCCTAACCAAGTAATGGAAATGGTCAACTCAGATGCTTTGGTTCCGCTAAACGATTCTATCAAGCGTATTGGACAGGATAAATTTAACGAAACTGCCTTAAATGAAGCAAAAATCGGAGATGATTACTACTCTGTTCCTCTTTATTCACATGCACAAGTCATGTGGGTTAGAACAGATTTGTTAAAAGAACATAATATTGAGGTTCCTAAAACTTGGGACCAGCTCTATGAAGCTTCTAAAAAATTGAAAGAAGCTGGAGTTTATGGATTATCTGTTCCGTTCGGAACAAATGACTTAATGGCAACACGTTTCTTGAACTTCTACGTACGTAGTGGTGGTGGAAGTCTCTTAACAAAAGATCTTAAAGCAGATTTGACAAGCCAACTTGCTCAAGATGGTATTAAATACTGGATTAAAATGTATAAAGAAATTTCACCTCAAGATTCTTTGAACTTTAATGTCCTTCAACAAGCTACCTTGTTCTATCAAGGAAAAACAGCATTTGACTTTAACTCTGGCTTCCATATTGGAGGAATTAATGCCAACAGTCCTCAATTGATTGATTCAATTGATGCTTATCCTATTCCAAAAATCAAAGAATCTGATAAGGACCAAGGGATTGAAACTTCAAACATTCCAATGGTTGTTTGGAAAAATTCAAAACACCCAGAAGTTGCTAAAGCATTCTTAGAATCACTTTATAATGAAGAAGACTACATTAAATTCCTTGATTCAACTCCAGTAGGTATGTTGCCAACTATTAAGGGGATTAGCGATTCTGCAGCCTATAAAGAAAATGAAACTCGTAAGAAATTTAAACATGCTGAAGAAGTAATTACTGAAGCTGTTAAAAAAGGTACTGCTATTGGTTATGAAAATGGACCAAGTGTACAAGCTGGTATGTTGACTAACCAACACATTATTGAACAAATGTTCCAAGATATCATTACAAATGGAACAGATCCTATGAAAGCAGCAAAAGAAGCAGAAAAACAATTAAACGATTTATTTGAGGCTGTTCAGTAGATGTAAAAGACTAGAAAATAGGTGGGCTAGTGAGCTGAAAAGCCCTAGCCCAATCTTGTAAAAGAAGGGAGAAGGAGAATGGTTAAAGAACGTAATTTAACTCGCTGGATATTTGTTTTGCCAGCTATGATTATCGTAGGATTACTCTTTGTTTATCCGTTTTTCTCGAGTATTTTTTATAGCTTTACCAATAAGCATTTGATTATGCCCAATTACAAATTTGTTGGTTTAGCTAACTATAAAGCTGTGCTATCAGATCCCAACTTCTTTAATGCGTTCTTTAATTCAATTAAGTGGACCATTTTCTCATTAGTTGGTCAAGTTTTAGTAGGGTTTGTATTAGCTTTAGCTCTTCACAGAGTACGCCACTTCAAGAAATTATATAGGACCTTATTGATTGTTCCTTGGGCATTTCCTACAATCGTTATTGCCTTCTCTTGGCAATGGATTCTAAACGGGGTTTATGGCTATTTACCTAATCTAATCGTAAAATTAGGTTTAATGGAACATACACCTGCATTTTTGACAGATAGTACATGGGCATTCCTATGTTTGGTGTTTATCAACATTTGGTTTGGAGCGCCGATGATTATGGTCAATGTGCTTTCAGCTTTGCAAACAGTACCAGAAGAACAATTTGAGGCTGCTAAGATAGATGGTGCTTCAAGTTGGCAGGTGTTCAAGTTTATCGTCTTTCCACATATTAAAGTGGTTGTAGGGCTTCTAGTTGTTTTGAGAACTGTATGGATCTTTAATAACTTTGACATTATCTACCTAATTACAGGTGGTGGACCAGCCAATGCTACAACGACGCTTCCAATTTTTGCCTACAACCTAGGTTGGGGAACTAAATTGTTGGGTCGTGCTTCAGCAGTCACAGTATTGCTCTTTATCTTCTTGGTGGCGATTTGCTTTATCTACTTTGCTATCATCAGTAAGTGGGAAAAGGAGGGTAGAAAATAATGAAGAAGAAATCCGGTATTTATTTAGATATTCTCTCACATGTACTCTTGATTGGTGCGACTATCGTTGCAATTTTCCCATTGGTATGGATTATCATATCTTCTGTCAAAGGTAAAGGGGAATTAACTCAGTATCCAACACGATTTTGGCCTGAACAATTTACATTAGATTATTTCACTCATGTTATCAACGATTTGCACTTTATTGATAACATTCGAAATAGTTTAATCATTGCCTTAGCTACAACCGTTATTGCGATTATTATTTCTGCTATGGCAGCCTACGGTATTGTTCGATTCTTCCCTAAATTGGGAGCAATCATGTCGAGATTACTTGTCATTACCTACATTTTCCCACCAATTTTGTTAGCAATTCCCTATTCAATTGCCATTGCTAAAGTTGGCTTAACAAATAGTTTATTTGGCTTGATGATGGTTTATCTATCTTTTAGTGTTCCATATGCAGTTTGGCTCTTAGTTGGATTTTTCCAAACAGTTCCAATTGGAATTGAAGAAGCGGCTCGAATTGATGGTGCAAATAAATTTGTTACTTTTTATAAAGTTGTACTACCGATTGTAGCCCCAGGTATTGTAGCAACAGCTATTTATACATTTATCAATGCTTGGAATGAATTCTTGTATGCCTTGATTTTGATTAACAATACAGGAAAGATGACAGTAGCAGTAGCCCTTCGATCACTTAATGGTTCAGAAATCTTAGACTGGGGAGATATGATGGCAGCATCTGTTATTGTAGTTCTTCCATCAATCATTTTCTTCTCTATCATCCAAAATAAAATTGCAAGTGGATTGTCAGAAGGATCTGTGAAGTAATACTCAATGAAAATCAAAGAGCAAACTAGGAAACTAGCCGCAGGCTGCTCAAAGTACAGCTTTGAGGTTGCAGATAAAACTGACGAAGTCAGCTCAAAACACGTTTTTGAGGCTGTAGATGAAGCGACGTTGACGCGGTTTGAAGAGATTTTCGAAGAGTATAAGTTAAAATTAGAAAGTTTATTCAATAATAAAGGAGAAAAAACATGGTTAAATACGGTGTTGTTGGAACAGGATATTTTGGAGCTGAATTGGCTCGCTATATGCAAAAGAATGATGGAGCAGAGATTACTCTTCTCTATGATCCAGATAATGCAGAGGTAATTGCAGAAGAATTGGGAGCAAAAGTAGCAAGTTCCCTAGATGAGTTGGTTTCTAGCGATGAAGTAGATTGTGTTATCGTCGCAACTCCAAATAATCTTCATAAGGAACCGGTTATTAAGGCTGCACAGCATGGTAAAAATGTTTTCTGTGAAAAACCAATTGCGCTTTCTTATCAAGATTGTCGCGAGATGGTAGATGCATGTAAAGAAAACAATGTAACCTTTATGGCAGGACATATTATGAATTTCTTTAATGGTGTTCATCATGCAAAAGAACTCATTAATCAAGGAGTCATCGGAGACGTTCTATATTGTCACACAGCTCGTAATGGTTGGGAAGAACAACAACCGTCAGTATCATGGAAAAAAATTCGTGAAAAATCAGGTGGTCACTTGTATCACCACATCCATGAGTTGGATTGTGTTCAATTCCTTATGGGTGGCATGCCTGAAACTGTAACTATGACAGGTGGAAATGTAGCCCATGAAGGTGAACATTTCGGTGATGAAGATGATATGATTTTTGTCAATATGGAATTTTCTAATAAGCGTTTTGCCTTGTTAGAATGGGGTTCAGCTTATCGTTGGGGTGAACATTATGTCTTAATCCAAGGAACCAAAGGTGCTATCCGCTTAGACTTATTCAACTGTAAAGGAACTCTTAAGCTAGATGGACAAGAAAGTTATTTCTTGATTCATGAATCTCAAGAAGAAGATGATGATCGTACTCGTATCTATCATAGTACAGAGATGGATGGAGCAATTGCTTATGGTAAACCAGGTAAACGTACTCCATTATGGTTGTCATCTGTCATTGATAAAGAAATGCGCTATCTGCATGAGATTATGCAAGGAGCTCCAGTATCAGAAGAATTTGCAAAACTATTGACAGGTGAAGCTGCTTTAGAAGCGATTGCTACTGCAGATGCTTGTACCCAGTCTATGTTTGAAGATCGCAAAGTAAAATTGTCAGAAATTGTAAAATAAATTTTGGTATTCTCCTATTATAGGTCGACTTGCTCCTCTGAAAGTACTTTTAGAGGAGCTGTTTGACTTGGCTAGTTTTTGAAACTGAAATCTATTATACTACAAACTCTTGAAAGCGTTTTATTTTTAAGGTATAATAATCTCATAGAAACAAAGAAAAAGGAAAAGGAGGAAAGAGGATGCCACAGATTACTAAAGAAGCCTTGATTACACAAATCAAAGATGGAATCATCGTTTCTTGTCAGGCCCTTCCTCACGAACCGCTTTATACAGAAGCGGGAGGAGTCATTCCCTTGCTGGTCAAAGCGGCTGAGCAAGGTGGAGCAGTCGGTATCCGAGCAAATAGTGTTCGTGATATCAAGGAGATCAAGGAGGTTACAAAACTTCCGATTATCGGGATTATCAAACGAGATTATCCACCTCAAGAACCTTTCATCACTGCTACTATGAAAGAAGTTGATGAACTAGCAGAACTAGATATTGAAGTGATTGCTCTAGACTGTACTAAACGCGAACGCTACGATGGTTTAGAGATTCAGGAGTTTATCCGTCAGGTCAAGGAAAAATATCCTAACCAGCTCTTGATGGCTGATACAAGTACTTTCGAAGAAGGACTAGCAGCCGTTGAAGCAGGAATTGACTTTGTCGGAACAACCTTATCAGGCTATACATCTTACAGTCCAAAAGTGGACGGACCTGATTTTGAATTAATCAAAAAACTCTGTGATGCAGGAGTGGATGTCATTGCCGAAGGGAAAATTCATACACCAGAACAAGCCAAACAAATCCTTGGATATGGAGTGCGAGGCATCGTTGTTGGTGGCGCTATTACTAGACCAAAAGAGATTACAGAACGCTTCGTTGCTGGTCTCAAATAACACAATCTTAAAAAAGAGGAGAGTGGTGGATGAGTAGGATGAAATGAAATCGCATACAAGAAATAAAGAACTCATTATCCAAGTTGGATACGCTTATTACATAGGAGAATACAAATGAAATTTAGAAAATTAGCTTGTACAGTACTTGCGGGTGCTGCGGTTCTTGGTCTTGCTGCTTGTGGCAATTCTGGCGGAAGTAAAGATGCTGGGAAATCAGGTGGTGACGGTGCCAAAACAGAAATCACTTGGTGGGCATTCCCAGTATTTACCCAAGAAAAAACTGGTGACGGTGTTGGAACTTATGAAAAATCAATCATCGAAGCGTTTGAAAAAGCCAATCCAGATGTAAAAGTGAAATTGGAAACCATTGACTTCAAGTCAGGTCCTGAAAAAATCACAACAGCTATCGAAGCAGGAACAGCTCCAGACGTACTCTTTGATGCACCAGGACGTATCATCCAATACGGTAAAAACGGCAAATTGGCTGAGTTGAACGACCTCTTCACAGATGAATTTGTTAAAGATGTCAACAATGAAAACATCGTACAAGCAAGTAAAGCTGGAGACAAGGCTTATATGTATCCAATTAGTTCTGCCCCATTCTACATGGCAATGAACAAGAAAATGCTAGAAGATGCTGGAGTAGCAAACCTTGTAAAAGAAGGTTGGACAACTGATGATTTTGAAAAAGTATTGAAAGCACTTAAAGACAAGGGTTACACACCAGGTTCATTGTTCAGTTCTGGTCAAGGGGGAGACCAAGGAACACGTGCCTTTATCTCTAACCTTTATAGCGGTTCTGTAACAGATGAAAAAGTTAGCAAATATACAACTGATGATCCTAAATTCGTCAAAGGTCTTGAAAAAGCAACTAGCTGGATTAAAGACAATTTGCTCAATAATGGTTCACAATTTGACGGTGGGGCAGATATCCAAAACTTTGCTAACGGTCAAACATCTTACACAATCCTTTGGGCACCAGCTCAAAATGGTATCCAAGCTAAACTTTTAGAAGCAAGTAAGGTAGAAGTGGTAGAAGTACCATTCCCATCAGACGAAGGTAAACCAGCTCTTGAATATCTTGTAAACGGATTTGCAGTATTCAACAATAAAGACGACAAGAAAGTCGCTGCATCTAAGAAATTCGTTCAATTTATCGCGGATGACAAAGAATGGGGTCCAAAAGACGTTGTTCGTACAGGTGCCTTCCCAGTCCGTACTTCATTTGGCAAACTTTATGATGACAAACGCATGGAAACAATCAGCGGCTGGACTCAATACTACTCACCATACTACAACACTATTGATGGATTTGCTGAAATGAGAACACTTTGGTTCCCAATGTTGCAATCTGTATCAAATGGTGACGAAAAACCAGCGGACGCTTTGAAAGCCTTCACTGAAAAAGCGAACGAAACAATCAAAAAAGCTATGAAACAATAGTCCTTAGTCATTCTATAAAAAGTAGTTTTTTAAAGAATCTAAGAGTGTATACCCCCTTTTCCCTCTACACAGATAGTGTAAGAAAAGGGGGGCTTTTGTTTAAAATGTAAGAAATTGTCACGAAATTAAAATGAAGTTCTTACATAAGCGAACCATAAAAAATTTCATTTTGATTTTAAAACAGTTCAAGAAAGTCAAAAAATTATTCTATTTGAAAGAGAGGTGCCGACTGTGAAAGTCAATAAAATCCGTATGAGGGAAACAGTGATTTCCTATGCTTTCCTAGCACCAGTGTTGTTCTTCTTTATTATCTTTGTTTTAGTACCAATGATTATGGGCTTCATCACAAGTTTCTTTAACTACTCTATGACTAGTTTTGAATTTGTGGGCTTAGATAACTATGTCCGTATGTTTAAAGATCCTGTCTTTACAAAATCTCTGATTAACACAGTTATTTTGGTTGTTGGCTCTGTACCGATTGTTGTTCTCTTTTCACTCTTTGTAGCGTCACAGACCTACCATCAAAATGCTATTGCCAGATCTTTCTACCGTTTCGTCTTCTTCCTTCCTGTTGTAACAGGTAGTGTTGCCGTAACAGTTGTTTGGAAATGGATTTATGACCCACTATCAGGGATTCTAAACTTTGTCCTTAAATCAAGTCATATCATCAGCCAGAATATTTCTTGGTTGGGGGATAAACACTGGGCATTACTGGCAATTATGATTATCCTCTTGACAACTTCAGTTGGTCAACCAATCATCCTCTACATCGCTGCTATGGGGAATATTGACAATTCACTGGTTGAAGCGGCTCGTGTAGACGGTGCAACTGAATTTCAAGTTTTCTGGAAGATTAAATGGCCAAGCCTTCTTCCAACAACTCTCTACATCGCAATCATCACAACAATTAACTCATTTCAAGTTTTCGCCTTGATTCAACTATTAACATCTGGTGGGCCAAACTACTCAACAAGTACCTTGATGTACTACCTTTACGAAAAAGCCTTCCAATTGACCGAATACGGCTATGCCAACACAATTGGTGTCTTCTTGGCAGTCATGATTGCGATCGTAAGCTTTGTTCAATTTAAGGCGCTCGGAAATGACGTAGAATATTAAAGAAAGGAGACAGCTATGCAATCTACACAAAAGAAACCTATAACAGCTTTCACTGTTATTTCAACTATTATCTTGCTCTTGTTGACCGTGCTGTTCATCTTTCCATTCTACTGGATTTTGACAGGGGCATTCAAATCACAACCTGATACAATTATGATTCCGCCACAATGGTTTCCTAAAATGCCAACCATGGAAAACTTCCAACAACTCATGGTGCAGAACCCTGCCTTACAATGGATGTGGAACTCAGTATTTATCTCATTGGTAACCATGTTCTTAGTCTGTGCAACCTCATCTCTAGCAGGTTATGTATTGGCTAAAAAACGTTTCTATGGTCAACGCATTCTCTTTGCTATCTTCATCGCTGCTATGGCGCTTCCAAAACAAGTTGTCCTTGTACCACTGGTACGTATCGTCAACTTCATGGGAATTCATGACACTCTTTGGGCAGTTATCTTGCCTTTGATTGGATGGCCATTCGGGGTCTTCCTCATGAAACAGTTCAGTGAAAACATCCCAACAGAGTTGCTCGAATCAGCTAAAATCGACGGTTGTGGTGAGATTCGTACTTTCTGGAGCGTAGCCTTCCCAATTGTGAAACCAGGATTTGCAGCCCTTGCAATCTTTACCTTCATCAATACTTGGAACGACTACTTCATGCAGTTGGTAATGTTGACTTCACGTAACAATTTGACTATTTCACTCGGGGTTGCGACCATGCAAGCCGAAATGGCAACCAACTATGGTTTAATCATGGCAGGGGCAGCTCTTGCTGCTGTGCCAATCGTAACAGTCTTCCTAGTCTTCCAAAAATCCTTCACACAAGGTATTACTATGGGAGCGGTCAAAGGTTAAGAAAAGTAAACTGGTGTGTCAAGATTGCGGAAGTGGTCTTGACATGCTATGGAAATATAGATGTTATAAGTGTCTACAAAATGTTGGGTATTTGCTTACCTTAGAGATTTTGTTAGACACTTATAAACTTAAGAATGATTTTAGTTAACTATCAGAAACGAAGGAAAGAGTATGATTTTTGACGATTTGAAAAACATTAGCTTTTACAAAGGGATTCATCCCAATCTAGACAAGGCTATCGACTATCTCTACCAACATCGTAAGGATTCTTTCGAATTAGGTAAGTATGAGATTGACGGAGATAAAGTCTTTCTAGTTGTTCAGGAAAATGTCCTCAATCAAGCTGAAAATGATCAATTTGAGCATCATAAGAACTATGCAGATTTACATTTGCTGGTAGAAGGACATGAATATTCGAGCTACGGTTCACGTATCAAAGATGAAGCAGTAGCATTCGACGAAGCGAGTGACATTGGCTTTGTTCATTGTCATGAAAAATACCCACTCTTGTTGGGTTATCACAATTTTGCAATTTTCTTCCCAGGAGAACCTCACCAGCCAAATGGCTATGCAGGTATGGAAGAGAAGGTTCGTAAATATCTCTTTAAAATTTTGATTGATTAAAAAATCAGGAGGAGCAAACATGGCACAAAAAGGAGTAAGCCTCATCAAGGCAGCATTTGATACAGACAACTTTCTCATGCGTTTTAGTGAAAAGGTTTTGGATATCGTCACAGCCAATCTTCTTTTTGTCGTCTCTTGTTTGCCCATCGTGACGATTGGAGTGGCTAAAATTAGCCTCTACGAGACCATGTTTGAGATTAAGAAGAGCAGACGTGTGCCTGTCTTTAAAATCTATCTAAGAGCTTTCCAGCAAAATCTGAAATTAGGTTTTCAGTTAGGTCTGCTTGAGCTGGGCATTGTTTTGTTGAGTCTTTTAGACCTCTATATCTTTTGGGGGCAGACAGCTATGCCTTTCCAAATGGTGAAAGCTATTTGTCTAGGGATTCTTATCTTCCTCACTATCGTGATGCTGGCTAGCTATCCAATCGCTGCGCGCTATGATTTAACTTGGAAAGAAGTATTACAAAAAGGGCTGATCTTGGCAAGTTTTAACTTTCCTTGGTTCTTCCTCATGTTAGCCATTCTTATCCTCATTGTGATGATTCTTTATCTGTCCGCTTTCAGTCTACTTTTAGGTGGTTCAGCCTTCCTGCTTTTTGGATTTGGACTATTGGTCTTTATCCAGACTGGATTGATGGAGAAAATTTTTGCAAAATACGAATAGGATGGCTTGTTTCTGAAACTACTTTCAAGCTTTAAACGTTTCAAAATACATATCGAAACTAAAATCTAAGTGTACACCAGATGTTGAAAGCGTTTTTCACAAGGTGTATACTAAACACGTAAAGAATAAATCCTGCTTCTAGCAGAAAAAAGAAATCTTAGGAGAAAATCTATGTCAGATTTAAAAAAATATGAAGGTGTCATTCCAGCCTTCTACGCATGTTACGATGAACAAGGAGAAGTAAGCTCAGAACGTACTCGTGCCTTGGTTCAATACTTCATTGATAAAGGTGTTCAAGGTCTCTATGTCAATGGTTCTTCTGGTGAATGTATCTACCAAAGTGTTGAAGACCGCAAGTTGATTTTGGAAGAAGTCATGGCAGTTGCCAAAGGGAAATTGACTATCATTGCTCACGTTGCTTGCAACAATACTAAAGATAGTATGGAACTTGCTCGCCACGCAGAAAGCTTGGGTGTAGATGCCATTGCAACGATTCCGCCGATTTACTTCCGCTTGCCAGAATACTCAGTTGCTAAATACTGGAACGATATCAGTTCTGCAGCTCCAAACACAGACTACGTTATCTACAACATTCCTCAGTTAGCAGGTGTTGCCTTGACTCCAAGTCTCTATACTGAAATGTTGAAAAATCCACGTGTTATCGGTGTGAAGAATTCTTCTATGCCGGTTCAAGATATCCAAACCTTTGTCAGCCTTGGTGGAGGAGACCACATCGTCTTTAACGGTCCAGATGAACAATTCCTAGGTGGCCGTCTCATGGGTGCTAAAGCTGGTATCGGTGGTACTTATGGTGCTATGCCAGAACTCTTCTTGAAACTCAATCAATTGATTGCGGACAAAGACTTGGAAACAGCGCGTGAATTGCAGTATGCTATCAACGCAATCATTGGCAAACTCACTGCTGCACATGGAAATATGTACGGTGTGATTAAAGAAGTTTTGAAAATCAATGAAGGCTTGAACATTGGTTCTGTTCGTTCACCATTGACACCAGTAACTGAAGAAGATCGCCCAGTTGTAGAAGCAGCTGCCGCCTTGATTCGTGAAACCAAGGAGCGCTTCCTCTAATCCATAAGGAGGTATTTATGACACACTACGTTGCAATTGATATCGGTGGAACCAATATCAAATATGGTTTGATCGACTCAAAAGGCCAACTTGTTGAATCCCATGAAATGCCAACTGAGGCGCATAAGGGTGGTCCTCATATCTTACAAAAGACCAAAGATATCGTAGCCAGCTATCTAGAAAAAGGCCCGGTAGCAGGTGTTGCTATTTCTTCTGCAGGAATGGTGGATCCTGATAAGGGTGAGATTTTCTATGCTGGCCCTCAGATTCCCAACTATGCAGGTACACAGTTCAAGAAGGAAATCGAGACGAGTTTTACGATTCCTTGTGAAATTGAAAATGATGTCAACTGTGCAGGTCTGGCTGAAGCGGTATCTGGTTCAGGCAAGGGAGCGAGTGTCACTCTTTGCTTGACTATTGGAACAGGTATCGGGGGTTGCTTGATTATGGATGGGAAAGTTTTCCATGGATTTAGCAATTCAGCCTGTGAAGTTGGTTATATGCATATGCAGGATGGAGCTTTCCAAGACTTAGCCTCTACGACAGCCTTGGTGGAGTATGTAGCAGTAGGTCATGGAGATTCAGTTGATCAGTGGAATGGCCGACGCATCTTTAAGGAAGCTACCGAAGGAAACAAAATCTGTATGGCTGGCATTGACCGCATGGTAGATTACCTTGGAAAAGGTCTGGCAAATATTTGCTACGTTGCCAATCCAGAAGTAGTCATTCTCGGTGGCGGTATCATGGGACAAGAGGCTATCCTCAAACCGAAGATTCGCACAGCTTTAAAAGATGCCTTGGTACCAAGCCTAGCTGAAAAAACACGATTAGAATTTGCCCATCACCAAAATACAGCAGGGATGTTGGGAGCCTACTATCATTTCAAGACAAAACAATCCTAGTTTGGCCCAGCCAAACTAGGATTTTCTAATCAAGTTCCCTTGACTTTCTTTATAATTGTGAGATAATAAATAAAATATATAAAGGAATTATATAAAATGACTATAGCAAATTCAAGTAAAGTTGTGACCTTCCAAGCTAATAGAGAATTAGTAAATGATGCCATGGAGGTGTTAAAAGAAAAAAATCTCTCTCTTTCATCAGCACTAAGATTATTTTTAAAGAATGTTGCCGTAACAAATGAAGTAGATTTACTGAGTGAAGAGGAATTAGAGAAGGAGTATTTATTTAGGCAATTACAAGCAGAAGTTCAAGAAAGTTATGCCAAGATTGAGGCTGGAAATTACTTGACAGATGAGGATGTCGTGACACGCTATGAATTATAAAAAATATAGGATTTTGTATTCTCCTAGAGTGATTGATAGTCTGGATAAAATATATCAGTATATAGCGGAGGAAATTGGTTCAGTAGAGGCTGCGAGACGAAAAGTGGCGAGTATCAGAAAAGATATGAATCGGCTAGAAATTTTCCCTCAAGCTGGATTTGATGCCGATGAAAAATTTGGTAAGAAATTAGATCCTCACTACCAAACGCGAGGGTTGACCTTGAGTAAGGATTACATCGTATTATATACAATTGTTGAGGATACCGTCAGGCTTGCTTATTTACTCCCTTCAAAAAGTGATTACATGAAATTATTTAAGACTAAGTCAAGATACGACTAATTCATAATCTAGAAGAGGGATGTTTGGTGATGAATAAAAATCCTAGTTTGGCTCAGCCAAACTAGGATTTTCTGACACGTTTTTGTCTACGATAGCCGTTGAGTTTCTTATTTTCCCAGTAGCTATTAAAGATTTTTTCCTTGCTTTCGCGATTGATTTCCAAAAAGTAGGCATAAATCAAATCGATAAAGAAGAGCATAGGAAGTTGAGCGGATATTCGTTGGATGTAGGAAGGTTGGCTGTGGCTAGCAACGAGAACGGTCTCTGTATAGGTCTGGCTATCTTTATTGGGAACACTTGAAAAGAGTACAGTCTTTGCCCCCATCTCCTTGGCATCTAGTAGACTATCTAAAATAGAAGGTGTTGTACCAGAAAGTGAGAAACCAAGTACGAGACAATTTTCGTCCATAATACTGGTTGTCCAGGCAAAGCCGTCTTGATCGGTCAAAGCTTCGCAGACCACACCCAGACGCATGAAGCGCAATTTCATTTCACGAGCAACAAGGCCAGAACTCCCTGTTCCGAAGAAGTAGACACGCTCAGCATCTTCGATTAATTGGGCAATTCGTTCTAGTTGGACTTCGTCAATCAAGTCTTGTGTTTGTTCCCTCATATTGCTATAGCTTCTGAGGACTCGTTTGGTCAGTGGACTGTGCTTGGAGACTTGGTTGGCTTGATTTTCTGCCTGATGTTGGTATTGGAAAATAAATTCTCGGTAGCCAGTAAAGCCACACTTTTTAGCAAAGCGGGTCAGAGCAGCCTGAGAGATATGTAATTTTTGAGTGACCTGTTGGGAGGAAAGGTCATCTTGAATGGTTTCTGCTTGCAAAAAATAGCGAGCGATTTCTTGCTCTAGGTCTGTCATTTCTTCAAAATGTGAATCAATGACAGTTGCGATATCTGGTTTGTCCATAGGGAAGGCTCCTTTAAATGAGTCGTGTTGGAAAAAGACTAGATTATTGAACTGTTACATTCATTATAACATATAATATAGGGATGAATAAATAAAAACGTATCTTACTGTAAAAACGAAAAAAAGCTTCTTTCTTTTCCATAATTTTCTGCTCAAATTGTGGTACAATTAAGAGTAAGATTTTAAGTTAGAAATGAGACTGATTTGTATGAGAAAATTTAACAGCCATTCGATTCCGATTCGGCTTAATTTATTGTTTTCAATCGTCATTTTACTCTTTATGACCATTATTGGTCGTTTGTTGTATATGCAGGTTTTGAACAAGGATTTTTACGAAAAAAAGCTAGCCTCAGCTAGTCAGACCAAGGTCACAACCAGTTCTGCCCGTGGGGAAATTTATGATGCTAGTGGAAAACCTTTGGTAGAAAATACGTTAAAACAGGTTGTTTCCTTTACGCGTAGCAATAAAATGACGGCTACAGACTTAAAAGAAATAGCTAAAAAGTTACTGACTTATGTGAGCATCAGTTCGCCAAATTTAACAGAACGCCAGCTGGCTGATTACTATTTGGCTGATCCTGAAATCTATAAAAAAACAGTGGAAGCTCTCCCAAGTGAGAAACGCTTGGATTCAGATGGCAATCGCCTATCCGAATCAGAACTGTATAACAATGCGGTCGATAGTGTCCCAACAAGTCAACTAAACTATACAGAGGATGAAAAGAAAGAAATCTATCTTTTTAGTCAGTTAAATGCTGTTGGAAACTTTGCGACAGGAACCATTGTGACAGATCCTCTAAATGATTCTCAGGTGGCTGTTATTGCCTCTATTTCAAAGGAGATGCCTGGCATTAGTATTTCTACTTCTTGGGATCGAAAGATTTTGGAAACTTCCCTTTCTTCTATAGTAGGGAGTGTATCCAGTGAAAAAGCTGGTCTCCCAGCGGAAGAAGCAGAAGCCTATCTTAAAAAAGGCTATTCTCTAAATGACCGTGTTGGAACCTCCTATTTGGAAAAGCAATATGAAGAGACCTTACAAGGGAAACGCTCGGTAAAAGAAATCCATCTGGATAAATATGGCAATATGGAAAGTGTGGATACAATTGAGGAAGGTAGTAAGGGAAACAATATCAAACTGACCATTGATTTGGCCTTCCAAGATAGCGTGGATGCTTTGCTGAAAAGTTATTTCAATTCCGAGCTAGGAAATGGTGGAGCTAAGTATTCTGAAGGCGTGTATGCAGTCGCCCTTAACCCCAAAACAGGTGCTGTTTTGTCTATGTCAGGACTCAAACATGACCTGAAAACGGGAGACTTGACGCCTGATTCCTTGGGAACGGTAACCAATGTCTTTGTCCCAGGGTCAGTAGTTAAGGCCGCTACCATCAGCTCAGGTTGGGAAAATGGTGTTTTATCAGGAAACCAAACCTTAACAGATCAGCCTATTGTTTTCCAAGGTTCAGCTCCAATTTATTCTTGGTATAAATTGGCATATGGATCTTTTCCTATTACAGCTGTGGAAGCCTTGGAGTATTCTTCTAATGCCTATATGGTTCAAACGGCTTTGGGCATTATGGGTCAGACCTATCAACCCAATATGTTTGTTCTAACTAACAATTTAGAATCCGCCATGGGGAAACTTCGCTCGACATTTGCGGAATATGGTCTTGGAGCCTCAACAGGCATTGACCTTCCAGATGAGTCAACTGGTTTTATACCAAAAGAGTATAATTTTGCTAATTACATTACCAATGCCTTTGGTCAGTTTGATAACTATACGCCGATGCAGTTGGCTCAGTATGTAGCAACTATTGCAAATGATGGTGTTCGTGTGGCTCCTCGTATTGTTGAAGGCATTTATGGAAATAATGATAAGGGAGGCCTAGGCGACTTGATTCAGCAACTGCAACCGACAGAGATGAATAAGGTCAATATATCCGACTCCGATATGAGTGTCTTGCACCAAGGTTTTTATCAGGTTGCTCATGGGACTAGCGGATTGACAACTGGACGTGCCTTTTCAAATGGTGCCTTGGTATCTATTAGCGGAAAAACGGGTACAGCCGAAAGCTATGTGGCAGATGGTCAGGAAGCAACCAATACCAATGCGGTAGCCTATGGCCCATCTGATAATCCCCAAATCGCTGTTGCAGTGGTCTTTCCTCATAATACCAATCTAACAAATGGTGTAGGACCTTCCATTGCGCGTGATATTATCAATCTGTATCAAAAATACCATCCAATGAATTAGAAAGGAAATTATGCTTTATCCAACACCCATTGCCAAGCTGATTGACAGTTATTCCAAGTTACCAGGTATCGGGATTAAGACGGCTACGCGTCTGGCCTTTTATACGATTGGGATGTCTGATGATGATGTCAATGAATTTGCAAAAAATCTCCTTTCTGCTAAGAGAGAATTGACCTACTGTTCCATTTGTGGACGTTTGACAGACGACGACCCTTGCTCTATCTGTACCGATCCGACTCGTGACCAGACAACGATTTTGGTGCTAGAGGATAGTCGGGATGTGGCAGCCATGGAAAACATCCAAGAATACCATGGCCTCTATCATGTCCTGCATGGCCTTATTTCTCCTATGAATGGTATCAGTCCAGATGATATCAATCTCAAGAGTCTCATGACTCGTCTGATGGATAGTGAGGTTTCAGAAGTAATCGTAGCAACCAATGCCACAGCAGATGGGGAAGCGACTTCCATGTATCTTTCCCGCTTACTCAAGCCAGCTGGGATTAAGGTCACTCGCCTGGCACGAGGCCTTGCTGTGGGAGCAGATATCGAGTATGCGGACGAAGTGACCCTCTTACGGGCTATTGAAAATCGAACAGAGTTGTAAGTGTAGACAAATTTACGAACTCCATTCATTTATAAAAAATCAAGGAGGCTGAAAATCGTTCCTATCGGCCTCTTTTTGTATAGTGTGATGGGTAGTATCAGGTTCAAATTTTAAAAAAACAAGCAAATATGATATACTAAAGAGCGAGTATTCTAGTAGAATTAGGACAAATGATATGAAACAAACGATTATTCTTTTATACGGTGGACGGAGTGCGGAACGCGAAGTCTCTGTCCTTTCAGCTGAGAGTGTCATGCGTGCGGTCAATTACAACCGTTTCACAGTTAAGACTTTCTTTATCAGTCAGTCAGGTGACTTTATCAAAACACAGGAATTTAGTCAGACTCCGGGGCAAGAGGACCGTCTCATGACCAATGAAACCATTGATTGGGATAAGAAAGTTGCACCAAGTGCCATCTACGAAGAAGGGGCAGTTGTCTTTCCAGTTCTTCACGGTCCGATGGGAGAAGATGGTTCTGTTCAAGGATTCTTGGAAGTTTTGAAAATGCCGTATGTCGGCTGTAATATCTTGTCATCTAGTCTTGCCATGGATAAAATCACGACCAAGCGTGTGTTAGAATCTGCTGGCATTGCCCAAGTTCCTCATGTGGCTATCGTTGAAGGCGATGATGTGACTGCTAAAATCGCTGAAGTGGAAGAAAAATTGGCTTATCCAGTCTTCACCAAACCGTCAAACATGGGGTCTAGTGTCGGTATTTCTAAGTCTGAAAATCAAGAAGAACTTCGTCAGGCTTTGGAACTTGCCTTTCAATATGACAGCCGTGTCTTGGTAGAGCAAGGAGTAAATGCCCGTGAAATTGAGGTTGGCCTCTTGGGTAACTACGATGTCAAGAGCACGCTACCTGGAGAAGTTGTCAAGGACGTTGCCTTTTATGACTACGATGCCAAGTATATTGATAACAAGATTACTATGGATATTCCTGCCAAAATCAGTGATGATGTGGTAGCTGTCATGCGTCAAAATGCAGAAACGGCCTTCCGTGCCATTGGTGGCCTCGGTCTCTCTCGTTGCGATTTCTTCTATACAGATAAGGGAGAGATTTTTCTAAACGAGCTTAATACCATGCCAGGTTTCACCCAGTGGTCAATGTATCCACTGCTTTGGGACAATATGGGAATCAGCTACCCAGAACTAATCGAGCGTTTGGTTGACCTTGCCAAGGAAAGTTTTGACAAGCGCGAAGCGCATTTGCTATAAAATGAAAGAGAGGGTAGGAGCCAGAACCATCACTGCAAGGTGATCATAGTTCTCGGACTTCGACCCTTTTTAAAGGAGTAGAAATGAAATTAACAATCCATGAAGTGACTCAAGTTGTAGGAGCTAAAAATGATATCAGCATCTTTGAGAACACCCAGTTAGAGAAGGCTGAGTTTGACAGTCGCTTAATCGCGACGGGGGACTTGTTTGTGCCCCTCAAAGGTGCGCGTGACGGTCATGACTTTATCGAAACAGCTTTTGACAATGGCGCTGCTGTAACCCTGTCTGAGAAAGAGCTTGCAAATCATCCTTACATTTTAGTAGACGATGTGTTGACTGCCTTTCAACAACTAGCTGCCTACTATCTTGAGAAAATGGCTGTTGATGTCTTTGCAGTTACAGGTTCAAATGGCAAGACAACGACCAAGGATATGTTGGCGCACTTGCTATCAACAACCTACAAAACCTACAAAACACAAGGCAATTACAATAACGAGATCGGCCTTCCCTACACAGTTCTTCATATGCCTGAAGGAACAGAAAAGTTGGTTTTGGAGATGGGGCAGGATCACTTGGGCGATATTCATCTCTTGTCTGAGTTGGCTCATCCAAAGACAGCCATCGTGACCTTGGTTGGAGAAGCCCATTTGGCCTTTTTCAAAGACCGTTCGGAGATCGCTAAAGGGAAAATGCAAATTGCAGATGGTATGGTATCGGGTTCCTTGCTTTTGGCACCAGCTGACTCCATTGTAGAGGACTACTTGCCAACAGATAAAAAGGTAGTCCGTTTTGGGCCAGGAGCAGAGTTGGAAATTACAGACTTGATTGAGCGCAAGGACAGTCTGACCTTTAAGGCTAATTTCTTGGAACAAGCCCTCGATTTGCCAGTGACTGGTAAGTACAATGCCACCAATGCTATGATTGCGTCCTATGTTGTCCTACAAGAAGGGGTTTCAGAGGAGCAAATTCGTCAGGCCTTCCAAAATCTTGAATTGACGCGTAATCGTACCGAGTGGAAGAAAGCAGCCAATGGAGCAGATATCCTATCAGATGTGTATAATGCCAACCCAACTGCTATGAAGCTGATTTTAGAGACTTTCTCTGCCATCCCAGCCAATGAAGGTGGCAAAAAAATTGCTGTCTTGGCGGATATGAAGGAACTTGGTGACCAGTCTGTTCAACTCCATAACCAGATGATTTTGAGTCTCTCTCCAGATGTGCTTGATACCGTGATTTTCTATGGAGAAGACATTGCTGAATTAGCCAAATTGGCCAGTCAAATGTTCCCAATTGGCCACGTTTACTACTTCAAGAAAACAGAAGACCAAGACCAATTTGAAGACCTAGTCAAGCAGGTCAAGGAAAGTCTAGGAGCCCACGACCAAATCCTACTCAAAGGCTCCAATTCTATGAATCTAGCCAAATTGGTAGAAAGTTTAGAACATGAAGACAAGTGATTTTGTCAAACATTTACGTATTTCTAAATCCATTTTTCTTAAGTAGCATGGTATAATAAAATGCAGGAAAATTTTGAATCATGAGGAAGACTAAATGAATTTATGGGATATTTTTTTTACAACTCAGGCAACCGAGCCGCCCAAATTTGACCTTTTTTGGTATGTCAGTATATTTACACTCTTGGCTTTGATCTTTTATACAGCCTATCGTTATCGTGAAAAGAAGGTTTACCAACGATTTTTCCAGATTTTACAGGCCGTTCAGTTAATCCTACTTTATGGTTGGTACTGGGTCAATCATATGCCACTATCAGAAAGCTTACCCTTTTACCATTGCCGTATGGCCATGTTTGTGGTACTTTTGCTTCCTGGTCAGTCCAAATATAGGCAGTATTTTGCATTACTAGGAACATTTGGGACATTAGCAGCCTTTGTTTATCCAGTGTCAGATGCCTATCCTTTCCCCCATATCACCATTTTATCCTTTATTTTTGGGCATTTAGCACTCTTGGGGAACTCTCTGGTTTATCTCTTGAGACAGTATAATGCGCGATTGCTGGATGTGAAGGGGATTTTTCTCATGACCTTTGCATTAAATGCTTTGATTTTTATGGTCAATTTGGTAACAGGTGGAGATTACGGATTCTTGACAAAACCGCCATTGGTTGGAGATCACGGCTTAGTGGCTAATTATTTAATCGTTTCTCTGGCCCTGTCAGCAGCGATTACGTTGACAAAGAAAATTTTAGAACTATTTTTAGAACAAGAAGCAGAAAAAATGATTGCAAAGAAAGCTTAACACAGAGCTTTCTTTTTTTGTCTTAGAGAGTTTTTACAAGCAGCTTACAAAATAAGAATTTCTGAACATAGAAACTCAAAAAATGGCTGGGAAATTTAGGAAAAAAGCAAGCACGATTAAATTTTTTGTGTTATAATATTCTGTGAATAGCTATGCCTATGTTTAGCTATGGAATAATACGAAGTGCGAAACTTGGAAGATAGAGAGGATGCGATGTAATGGCTAGAGAAGGCTTTTTTACAGGTCTAGATATTGGAACAAGCTCTGTCAAGGTGCTTGTGGCCGAGCAGAGAAATGGTGAATTAAATGTAATTGGCGTGAGTAATGCCAAAAGTAAAGGTGTAAAGGATGGAATTATTGTTGATATTGATGCAGCAGCAACTGCTATCAAGTCAGCCATTTCCCAAGCAGAAGAAAAGGCAGGTATTTCGATTAAATCAGTGAATGTCGGCTTGCCTGGTAATCTTTTGCAGGTCGAACCAACTCAAGGGATGATTCCAGTAACATCTGATACCAAGGAAATTACGGATCAAGATGTTGAAAATGTTGTCAAATCAGCTTTGACAAAGAGTATGACACCTGACCGTGAAGTCATTACCTTTATTCCTGAAGAATTTATTGTGGATGGTTTCCAAGGGATTCGTGACCCACGTGGCATGATGGGGGTTCGCCTTGAAATGCGTGGCTTGCTTTATACAGGCCCTCGTACTATCTTGCACAATTTGCGTAAGACGGTTGAGCGTGCAGGTGTTCAGGTTGAAAATATTATCATTTCGCCACTAGCAATGGTTCAATCAGTTTTGAACGAAGGTGAACGTGAATTTGGTGCTACAGTGATTGATATGGGGGCAGGTCAAACGACTGTCGCTACAATCCGCAACCAAGAACTCCAATTCACACATATTCTCCAAGAAGGTGGAGATTATGTAACTAAAGATATCTCCAAGGTTTTGAAAACCTCTCGCAAATTAGCAGAAGGCTTGAAACTGAATTACGGGGAAGCCTATCCGCCTCTTGCAAGCAAAGAAACCTTCCAAGTAGAAGTTATTGGAGAAGTAGAAGCAGTCGAAGTGACGGAAGCCTACTTGTCAGAAATTATTTCTGCACGAATCAAGCACATCCTTGAACAAATTAAGCAAGAATTAGATAGAAGACGTCTATTGGAGCTCCCTGGTGGAATTGTCTTAATCGGTGGAAATGCTATTTTACCGGGTATGGTAGAATTGGCTCAAGAAGTCTTTGGCGTTCGTGTCAAACTCTATGTTCCAAACCAAGTTGGTATCCGTAATCCAGCCTTTGCGCATGTGATTAGTTTATCAGAATTTGCTGGACAATTGACAGAAGTCAATCTTTTGGCTCAAAGAGCGGTCAAGGGTGAAGTTGCTCTGACTCATCAACCAATTAGTTTTGGGGGAATGATACAGAAAACAGCTCAGTTTGTACAATCAACGCCTGTTCAACCAGCTCCTGCTCCAGAAGTAGAGCCGGTGGCGCCTACAGAACCAATGGCGGATTTCCAACAAGCTTCACAAAATAAACCGAAATTAGCAGATCGTTTCCGTGGCTTGATCGGAAGCATGTTTGACGAATAAAGAGGAAAAATAAATTATGACATTTTCATTTGATACAGCTGCTGCTCAAGGTGCAGTGATTAAAGTAATTGGTGTCGGTGGAGGTGGTGGCAATGCCATCAACCGTATGGTCGACGAAGGTGTTACAGGCGTAGAATTTATCGCAGCAAACACAGATGTACAAGCATTGAGTAGTACAAAAGCTGAGACTGTAATTCAGTTGGGACCTAAATTGACTCGTGGTTTGGGTGCAGGAGGTCAACCTGAGGTTGGTCGTAAAGCTGCTGAAGAAAGCGAAGAAACACTGACGGAAGCTATCAGTGGTGCAGATATGGTCTTCATCACTGCTGGTATGGGAGGAGGCTCTGGAACTGGAGCTGCTCCTGTTATTGCTCGTATCGCCAAAGATTTAGGTGCTCTTACAGTTGGTGTTGTGACACGTCCTTTCGGTTTTGAAGGAAGCAAGCGTGGACAATTTGCTGTAGAAGGAATCAATCAACTTCGTGAGCATGTAGATACTCTATTGATTATTTCGAACAACAACTTACTTGAAATTGTTGATAAGAAAACACCGCTCTTGGAGGCTCTTAGCGAAGCGGATAACGTTCTTCGTCAAGGTGTTCAAGGGATTACTGATTTGATTACTAATCCAGGATTGATTAACCTTGACTTTGCCGATGTGAAAACGGTGATGGCAAACAAAGGGAATGCTCTTATGGGTATTGGTATCGGTAGTGGAGAAGAACGTGTTGTTGAAGCAGCGCGTAAGGCAATTTACTCTCCACTTCTTGAAACAACAATTGATGGAGCAGAAGATGTGATTGTCAACGTTACTGGTGGTCTTGATTTAACCTTGATTGAAGCAGAAGAGGCTTCACAAATTGTGAACCAAGCAGCAGGTCAAGGAGTGAACATCTGGCTCGGTACTTCAATTGATGAAAGTATGCGTGATGAAATTCGTGTAACAGTTGTCGCAACAGGTGTTCGTCAAGACCGCGTAGAGAAGGTTGTTGCTCCACAAGCTAGACCTACTACTAACTACCGTGAGACAGTGAAACCAGCTCATTCACATGGCTTTGATCGTCATTTTGATATGGCAGAAACAGCTGAATTGCCAAAACAAAATCCACGTCGTTTGGAACCAACTCAAGCATCTGCTTTTGGTGA
Source organism: Streptococcus parapneumoniae (assembly GCF_037076355.1). Classification (NCBI taxonomy): domain Bacteria; kingdom Bacillati; phylum Bacillota; class Bacilli; order Lactobacillales; family Streptococcaceae; genus Streptococcus; species Streptococcus parapneumoniae. The sequence continues at coordinate 585,546 of NZ_AP026968.1, forward strand.
TTGGGATCTTCGCCGTGAATCGATTGTTCGTACAACAGATTCAGTCGTTTCTCCAGTTGAACGCTTTGAAGCCCCAACATCACAAGATGAAGATGAATTGGATACACCTCCATTTTTCAAAAATCGTTAAGTAAATGAATGTAAAAGAAAATACAGAACTTGTTTTTCGAGAAGTCGCAGAGGCGAGTCTGAATGCTCATCGCGAGAGTGGCTCAGTCTCTGTCATTGCAGTTACCAAGTATGTAGATGTACCGACAGCGGAAGCCTTGCTTCCGCTAGGTGTTCATCATATCGGTGAAAATCGTGTCGATAAGTTTCTGGAAAAATATGAAGCTTTAAAAGATCGAGATGTGACTTGGCATTTGATTGGTACCTTGCAAAGACGTAAGGTGAAAGATGTCATTCAATACGTTGATTATTTCCATGCCTTGGATTCAGTCAAGCTAGCAGAGGAAATTCAAAAAAGAAGTGACCGAGTCATCAAGTGTTTTCTTCAAGTAAATATTTCTAAAGAAGAAAGCAAACACGGTTTTTCGAGAGAGGAACTGCTGGAAATCTTGCCAGAGTTAGCCAGACTAGATAAGATTGAATATGTTGGTTTAATGACGATGGCACCTTTTGAGGCTAGCAGTGAGCAGTTGAAAGAGATTTTCAATGCGACCCAAGATTTACAAAAAGAAATTCAAGAAAAACAAATTCCAAATATGCCTATGACCGAGTTAAGTATGGGAATGAGTCGTGATTATAAAGAAGCGATTCAATTCGGTTCCACCTTTGTTCGTATAGGTACATCATTTTTTAAGTAGGAGAGAACCATGTCTTTAAAAGATAGATTCGATAGATTTATAGATTATTTTACGGAGGATGAGGATTCAAGTCTCCCTTATGAAAAAAGAGATGAGCCTGTGTTAACTCCAGTAAATTCTTCACAGGAACCGGCTCTCCCAATGCATCAACCTTCACAGTCTGCTGGTGCAAAAGATAGCAATATCACCAGACTTCATGCAAGACAACAGGAATTGGCAAATCAGAGTCAGCGTGCAACGGATAAGGTCATTATAGATGTTCGTTATCCTAGAAAATATGAGGATGCAACAGAAATTGTTGATTTATTGGCAGGAAACGAAAGTATCTTGATTGATTTTCAATATATGACTGAAGTGCAGGCTCGTCGTTGTTTGGACTATTTGGATGGAGCTTGTCATGTTTTAGCTGGAAATTTGAAAAAGGTAGCATCTACTATGTATCTGTTAACACCAGTGAATGTTATTGTGAATGTAGAAGATATTCGTTTACCAGATGAAGAACAAAATGGTGAGTTTGGCTTTGATATGAAGCGAAATAGAGTACGATAATGATTTTTTTAATTCGTATGATTTATAATGCAGTAGATATTTACTCCCTGATTTTGGTGGCCTTTGCTGTCATGTCTTGGTTTCCAGGCGCCTACGAATCAAGTTTAGGTCGTTGGATTGTAGCGTTGGTAAAACCAGTGCTTGCTCCCTTGCAACGCCTGCCTTTACAGATAGCGGGTCTTGATTTATCTGTTTGGGTTGCGATTGTTTTGATTCGATTTTTAGGAGAAAACCTAGTCCGTTTTCTGGCGATGATAGGATGAATAAAGGGATTTACCAGCATTTCTCCATAGAAGATCGTCCATTTCTTGACAAGGGAATGGAATGGATAAAGAAGGTAGAAGATAGCTATGCTCCTTTTTTAACTCCTTTTATCAATCCTCATCAGGAGAAGCTATTAAAGATTTTGGCCAAAACTTATGGTCTTGCTTGTAGCAGTAGTGGGGAGTTCGTCTCGAGTGAGTATGTTCGAGTTTTATTATACCCAGATTATTTCCAACCAGAGTTTTCAGATTTTGAAATATCTCTCCAGGAAATAGTGTATTCCAATAAATTTGAACACTTAACGCATGCTAAGATTTTAGGGACAGTCATCAATCAATTAGGGATTGAACGGAAACTTTTTGGAGATATCCTAGTAGATGAAGAACGGGCGCAGATTATGGTCAATCAGCAATTTCTTCTTCTCTTTCAAGATGGATTAAAGAAAATTGGCCGTATACCCGTTTCGCTGGAGGAACGTCCTTTCACCGAGAAAATAGATAAGCTAGAGCAGTACCGAGAGCTGGATTTATCTGTGTCTAGTTTCCGATTAGATGTTCTTTTATCAAATGTTTTAAAACTATCTAGGAATCAAGCAAACCAGTTGATTGAAAAGAAACTTGTCCAAGTAAATTATCATGTGGTAGACAAATCAGATTATATTGTTCAAGTTGGAGACTTGATTAGTGTAAGAAAATTTGGGCGCTTGAGATTGCTTCAAGATAAGGGACAAACAAAAAAAGAGAAGAAAAAAATAACCGTCCAGTTATTATTAAGTAAGTGAGGAATAGAATGCCAATTACATCATTAGAAATAAAGGACAAAACCTTTGGAACTCGATTCAGAGGTTTTGATCCAGAAGAAGTCGATGAATTTTTAGATATTGTGGTTCGTGATTACGAAGATCTTGTTCGTGCGAATCATGATAAAGATTTGCGTATTAAGAGTTTAGAAGAGCGTTTGTCTTACTTTGACGAAATGAAAGATTCATTGAGCCAGTCTGTATTGATTGCCCAAGATACAGCTGAGCGAGTGAAACAGGCGGCGCATGAACGTTCAAACAATATCATTCATCAAGCAGAGCAGGATGCGCAACGCTTGTTGGAAGAAGCTAAATATAAGGCAAACGAGATTCTTCGTCAAGCAACTGATAATGCTAAGAAAGTTGCTGTTGAAACCGAAGAATTGAAGAACAAGAGTCGTGTCTTCCACCAACGTCTTAAATCTACAATTGAGAGCCAGTTAGCTATTGTTGAATCTTCAGATTGGGAAGATATTCTCCGTCCAACAGCTACTTATCTTCAAACCAGTGATGAAGCCTTTAAAGAAGTGGTTAGCGAAGTGCTTGGAGAACCGATTCCAGCTCCAATTGAAGAAGAACCAATTGATATGACACGTCAGTTCTCTCAAGCAGAAATGGCAGAGTTACAGGCTCGTATTGAGGCAGCCAATAAAGAATTGGCTGAATTTGAAGCTCAGGCTAAACAGGGAGTGGAAAATCCAACTCCTGTAGTGAGTCCTCAAATGGAAGAAGAGCCTGCTCATCCAGTTGGTCCAATGTACGAAGAACCAGAAGTAGCTCCAGTACATCCTTCGGCTCCAACACCAGCTACAGAAACGTTTGATTCAGCACCAGGATTTGAAGCACCGCAAGAATCCGTTACAATTTTATAAGAAATATTCTGAGAACAATATCTTATCCTTATATTTCCAGCGAGCAGGAGATGGTGTGAGTCCTGCATTCCCTAACGATAAGATTATCCTCTCAAAAACTCAAGTCTGAATGGAGTAAGATTTGACGTTCCCCACGTTACGGGATAAGAGGGAGAAAGACTAGATCTTTTTCCGAATAAAGGTGGTACCACGATTTTCGTCCTTTTTGGCAGTCGTGGTTTTTAATTTGTTATTATTTATAAAGGAGATACCATGAAACTCAAAGATACCCTTAATCTTGGGAAAACAGCTTTCCCAATGCGTGCAGGCCTTCCGACCAAAGAGCCAGTTTGGCAAAAGGAATGGGAAGATGCAAAACTTTATCAACGTCGTCAAGAATTGAACCAAGGAAAACCTCATTTCACCTTGCATGATGGCCCTCCATACGCGAACGGAAATATTCACGTTGGACACGCTATGAACAAGATTTCAAAAGATATCATTGTTCGTTCAAAATCAATGTCAGGTTTTTACGCACCATTTATCCCAGGTTGGGATACTCATGGTCTGCCAATCGAGCAAGTTTTGGCAAAACAAGGTGTCAAACGTAAAGAAATGGACTTGGTTGAGTACTTGAAACTTTGTCGTGAATACGCTCTTTCTCAAGTAGATAAACAACGTGAAGACTTTAAACGTTTGGGTGTTTCTGGTGACTGGGAAAATCCATATGTGACTTTGACTCCTGACTATGAAGCAGCCCAAATCCGTGTCTTTGGTGAGATGGCTAATAAAGGCTATATCTACCGTGGTGCAAAACCAGTTTACTGGTCATGGTCATCTGAGTCTGCCCTTGCCGAAGCCGAGATTGAATACCATGACTTGGTTTCAACTTCTCTTTACTATGCCAACAAGGTTAAGGACGGAAAAGGTATCCTAGATACAGATACTTATATCGTAGTCTGGACAACAACTCCATTTACCATCACAGCTTCTCGTGGTTTGACTGTTGGTGCAGATATTGATTACGTTTTGGTTCAACCTGCTGGTGAAGCTCGTAAGTTTGTGGTTGCTGCAGAATTATTGACTAGCTTGTCTGAAAAATTTGGCTGGGTTGATGTTCAAGTCTTGGCAACTTACCGTGGTCAAGAACTCAACCACATCGTAACAGAACACCCATGGGATACAGCTGTAGATGAATTGGTGATCCTTGGTGACCACGTTACAACTGACTCTGGTACAGGTATTGTCCATACAGCCCCTGGTTTTGGTGAGGACGACTACAATGTTGGTATTGCTAATGGTCTTGAAGTCGCAGTGACTGTTGACGAACGTGGTATCATGATGAAGAATGCTGGTCCTGAGTTTGAAGGTCAATTCTATGAAAAGGTAGTTCCAACTGTTATCGAGAAACTTGGTAACCTCCTTCTTGCCCAAGAAGAAATCTCTCACTCATACCCATTTGACTGGCGTACTAAGAAACCAATCATCTGGCGTGCAGTACCACAATGGTTTGCCTCAGTTTCTAAATTCCGCCAAGAAATCTTGGATGAAATTGAAAAAGTGAAATTCCACTCAGAATGGGGTAAAGTCCGTCTTTACAATATGATTCGTGACCGTGGTGACTGGGTCATCTCTCGTCAACGTGCTTGGGGTGTTCCGCTTCCAATTTTCTACGCTGAAGATGGTACAGCGATCATGACTGCTGAAACTATTGAACACGTGGCTCAACTCTTTGAGGAACATGGTTCAAGCATTTGGTGGGAACGTGATGCTAAGGACCTCTTGCCAGAAGGATTTACTCATCCAGGTTCACCAAATGGAGAGTTCAAAAAAGAAACAGATATCATGGACGTTTGGTTTGACTCAGGTTCATCATGGAATGGAGTGGTAGTAAACCGTCCTGAGTTGACTTACCCTGCAGACCTTTACCTAGAAGGTTCTGACCAGTACCGTGGTTGGTTCAACTCTTCACTCATCACATCTGTTGCCAACCATGGCGTAGCACCTTACAAGCAAATCTTGTCACAAGGTTTTGCTCTTGACGGTAAAGGTGAGAAGATGTCTAAATCTCTTGGAAATACCATTGCTCCAAGCGATGTTGAAAAACAATTTGGTGCAGAAATCTTGCGTCTCTGGGTAACAAGCGTAGACTCAAGCAACGACGTGCGTATCTCTATGGATATCTTGAGCCAAGTTTCTGAAACTTACCGCAAGATCCGTAACACTCTTCGTTTCTTGATTGCCAATACATCTGACTTTAATCCAGCTCAAGATGCAGTCGCTTACGATGAACTTCGTTCAGTTGATAAGTACATGACGATTCGCTTTAACCAGCTTGTCAAGACCATTCGTGATGCTTATGCAAACTTTGAATTCTTGACAATCTATAAGGCATTGGTGAACTTTATCAACGTTGACTTGTCAGCCTTCTACCTTGATTTTGCCAAAGATGTTGTTTACATCGAAGGTGCCAAATCATTGGAACGCCGTCAAATGCAGACTGTCTTCTATGACATTCTTGTCAAAATTACCAAACTCTTGACACCAATCCTTCCTCACACTGCGGAAGAAATCTGGTCATATCTTGAGTTTGAAGCTGAAGATTTTGTTCAATTGTCAGAATTACCAGAAGCTCAAACTTTTGCTAATCAAGAGGAAATCTTGGATACATGGGCTGCCTTCATGGACTTCCGTGGACAAGCTCAAAAAGCCTTGGAAGAAGCGCGTAATGCAAAAGTTATCGGTAAATCACTTGAAGCACACTTGATAGTTTATCCAAACGAAGTTGTGAAAACTCTACTTGAAGCAGTAAACAGCAATGTGGCTCAACTCTTGATCGTGTCAGACTTGACCATCGCAGAAGGACCAGCTCCAGAAGCTGCCGTTAGCTTCGAAGATGTCGCCTTTACAGTTGAACGCGCTGCAGGTGAAGTATGTGACCGCTGCCGTCGCATCGACCCAACAACAGCAGAACGTAGCTACCACGCAGTTATCTGTGATCACTGTGCAAGCATCGTAGAAGAAAACTTTGCGGACGCAGTCTCAGAAGGATTTGAAGAGAAGTAAGGTTGAAAAGTCTCTATGCGTCTAGTATATAAAAATCAGTTATTCCAAGTTTATAATCTCTCTTGTGAGATGCTAAAGTTTAATGAGAATTGGTTTTGCTAATACTAGGAGAAAGTAAGTATGCTAAAATCGCAAGATTGTTTTTCTTGCGATTTCTTAAACTAGTGAGGAAAAATAAACATTATGAGACAAACAAATGTTAGAGGAAGCTTGTCCCTCCGTGGCTTTAGAAAATTGAGAACAGGTGCAATTGTTGCGACAGGTGTCATTTTGCTAGGTCTGGGCTTTTTAGCTCCAACTGTGTCAGCCAGTGAACAAGATGGTGTCTGGGTAGCCAGAACAGTTGAGGAAGTGAAAGCTGACCTTCAAAAAGAAGGTGATTTATTTAAGTATGTCATTAAGTGGGGAGATACATTAAGTGTTATCAGCGAAGCAAGCAATATCCCGGTAGATGTACTCCAAGAAATGAATCAAGCTTCAGGTAAGAATTTATTCTTACCACACAATGAATTGTACTTTACTGAAGCTGAAACGGTTTCAGATACAGTCACAAAACACAAGATTGTCATCAAAGAAAGTGGTGCAAGTGGCGAAGTTCGCACTTACGAAGTCTTGCTCAAGAAAGATCAGGAAACAAAAGCTGTTACCTTTGAATTAACAGATGTCACTGAGAAAGTTGAAAAAATGACTGTGAACTATAGCCTAGTTTATCAGCCTGTATCAGCACCAGTAGTGGAAAGAGCGGAAGAATCGGGTGAAGAACCTGCTTCAGAAGCACCAGCAGAGACAAGCCCAGAAGTTAAAGAAGAAACAGAAGCTCCAGTAGCACCAAAAGCAGAAGAGCCAACTGTAACAACGCCAAAAGCAGAAAAACCAGTGTCTCCAGCACCAACAGAATCAGCGCCAGAGGTAGAAAAACCAGCTGAGCCTAAAGAAGCAGAATCAACACCTGAAGGAACATTTACAGGAACAGCAGAATCAGCACCAGATTCAACAGAATTAGTGGCAAATGGAGCTTCAGGAAGAACAGAAGGGGCTTCAGAAGTAACTCCAGGAGTAACAGGAAAAGAAACTGAAGAATCAGGAACAGAAGCACCTACAACTCCAAAAGAAGATACACCTGAAGGAACAGTTTCAGAAGGAGAAACAGGAACAGAGTCAGCAGAATTGGCTGAACCAAAAACAGAAGCACCTACAACTCCAGAAAATAAAGAAGAACAACCAGGTGCAACAGAAGCACCGGAACCAAAAGTAACAGAGTCCGAGGCAGCGAAACCAGCTCCAAAAGAAGCAGGAACAACAGCAGGAAATGAAGTAAAAGAAACTGAAGAAGCAGGAACAGGTTCAGAAGTAGCTACAACAGGTGCACCAGCAGCGGAAGGAAGTTCAGAAGCGACTCTAGGTTCAACAGAAGAAGCTTCAGGAACAACACCAAAAGCAGAAGTTTCAGAAGCACCAGTGGTAGAGGCTACAACTTCAGGAGAACAAAGCCAACCAGCAGAAGAAACTCCAGCACCATCAAAACCAGAAACCCCAGCTTCAACAGAAGCAGCTACAGAGGCTACAACTTCAAGTGAAGTAGGCAATGCAGAAGAAACCTCTGTTGAGGAGACAGGAAAACAAGATAGCGCAACAAATACACCGTCAGCTGAGTCTAAAGAAGAAGCGGTAACAACACCAGAAGCAACAGAAAAAGAAGCAAAAGCAGAAGAGTCAGCAGAACCAGGAACATCTGCAACTGTGGAATCAACACCAGCAGGAGAAGAAGGTAAAGCCGAAGCAACGGAAGAAGCTGAAGAACCAGGAATAATAGCAGAAGCAACCCCAGCACCAAAAGAATCAGGAGAAGAAGGTAAAGCGGAGGATTCAGTTTCTTCAACTGAATCTTCATCAACTGCTTCTGAAGGGGAGTCAACAGCTACGCAGCCAGCTGTAGAAGAAGAAACAGATTCAACATCGGAAGCTGAAGAACTTGCAACTACGGAAACAGCAACAGCACCAAAAGCGGAAGAGCCAGAGGCGGCAACCCCAGCTTCAGAAGTACCATCAGAATCAGAGTCGAAAGAAGAAGATTCATCTGCAGGGGATACAACAGTTACAGAAGAACAGCCGGCTTCAGAAACTGTCTCTGAAGGTGGGTTACCAGCTACACAACCAGCTGGAGAAGAAAATAAATCCGAACCAACGTCAGAAACTTCAACTATTCCATCTGTAGATGCTACAAATGATTCAGGTAATTCAGAGTCATCACCTTCAGTAACAGAAGGCAATAAAGAAGAAACAAATTCACAAAATACTGAAGCTTCGACTGTGAACGAAAACTCAGAATCATCTAATTCAGATTCAGAAAAACCACAGGGTGATGAACCAGCTGTACAAGTAGGATCAGACCCAACAGCGTCAACAGAAGGAACATCTACAGGAAAAGAAGAATCAGCACCAAAAGCAGAAGAAAAACAAGTCGACAAGAAACTAGAGCTTAGGAATATTTCAAATGTGGAATTATTTACAGTAGAAAATAATAAATATCGACATGTAACCTCATTTGATACGGTTCCAAATAATCCTAGTAACTACTTTATGAAAGTAAAATCAGAGAAGTTTAAAGATGTGATGTTACCTGTCTCAAGTATTACAAGTGTCAGAAGAGATAATCAAGAAGTATATAAAATTGTTGGTCGAGCAAATGATTTAATTCAACATGAAAATGATAGTACTGTAGAAAATTATACTTATTATTTACCAAAAACTATTAATAGTGAAAACGAAGTTTATACATCATTTAAAAATCTAGTAGAAGCAATGAATAGAAATTTACATGGTACGTTTCGTTTAGGAGCAACTATGGATGCTCGTGAAGTAGAACTTTCGGATGGTCAAGAAAGTTATATAAATCAAGAATTTAGTGGTACATTAATAGGTACAAACAATGATAAGAACTATGCTATATATAACTTGAAAAAACCGTTATTTAAAGTTTTAAATCATGCTGCTATTCAAGATCTTTCAATAAAAGAAGCTAATGTTTCTTTGAAAGAAGATGCTGCTACAATAGCGAAAGAGGCGAATAATGGTACTACAATTACAAATGTTCATTCATCAGGTGTAATTGCTGGTGAGCGTAGCATTGGTGGTTTGGTTTCAAAAGTAACTGACTCTACAATTTCTAATAGTAGTTTTACAGGTAGAATAACAAATACTTATAATACAAATGCTACTTATCAAATAGGTGGTTTAGTTGGCAAACTTTCAGGTGTTGGTGCTTTAATAGAAAACTCAATTTCATCTATCGATATGGCGACAAACGCTAATCAAGGGGACCAAACAGTTGGTGGTATAGCTGGGGTTGTTGATAGAAGTGCTAGAATTAGTAATAGTTACGTTGAAGGAAATCTTAACAATGTGAAGCCTTTTGGTAAAGTAGGAGGAGTTGTAGGTAATCTTTGGGATAATTCAGGTGAAGTTGAAAATTCAGGTCGACTATCTGATGTATTAAGCGATGTCAATGTTACTAACGGTAATGCTATTGCTGGTTATGATTTTAATGGTATAAAAGCAACTAACACTTATAGTAATAAAAATAATAAGGTGGTAAAAGTAGTTCAAGTAGATGACGAAGTACTTAGTAAAGATTCTGAAGAGCAAAGAGGAACTGTGCTAGAAGCGGATGAGATTAATGTGAAAAAAGCTCAACTTGTTCCTAAAAATAATATTAAAACTGAGGACTTTAATTTCTCTTCTAAATATGGAACGGATTATAGTAAATTAAAAGATGTTGATGTTTCTAGGTTAAGGGTATATAAAAATATAGAAAAATTACTGCCATTTTATAACAGAGAGACTATTGTTAAGTATGGTAATTTAGTGGATACTAATAATGCTTTATATACTAAGGATCTTGTGTCTGTAGTTTCAATGCATGACAAAGAAGTAATTTCTGATATTAATAAACATAAAGCTAGTATTAATAAGTTGTTACTACATTATTCAGATAATACTTCTCAAACATTAGATATAAAATATCTACAAGATTTCTCTAAAGTAGCAGAATACGAAATAACTAATACAAAATTAATATACACACCTAATACGTTATTACATAATTACAATAATATTGTAAAATCTGTTTTAAATGATCTGAAATCTGTTCAATATAATTCAGCTGATGTTAGAAAAGTATTAGATATTTCTAATGATATAAAATTAACAGAATTATATCTAGATGAACAGTTCGATAAAACAAAAGCAAATATTGAAGATACTTTATCAAAACTTCTTTCTGCAGATGCGGCAATAGCTGTAAATAATAATTCGATAATAGATAATTATGTAGTAGAAAAAATTAAGAATAATAAAGAGGCGTTGCTTTTAGGTTTAACATATCTTGAACGTTGGTATAATTTTAAATATGATAATGCAAGTGCAAAAGATTTAGTATTATATCATTTAGATTTCTTTGGTAAATCTAATAGTTCTGCATTAGATAATGTTATTGAGCTAGGTAAATCAGGATTTAACAATTTATTAGCTAAAAATAATGTAATTACTTATAATGTATTATTATCAAAAAATTATGGAACTAAGAGTTTATTTGAGGCATTGGAAAAATATAGAAAAGTTTTAGTGCCGAATAAAACAAATAACGAATGGTTTAAAGAACAATCTAAAGCTTATATAGTAGAAGAAAAATCTACAATTCCTGAAGTAAGCGAAAAACAATCTAAGGAAGGGACGAAGTATTCTATTGGAGTATATGATAGATTAACTAGCCCTTCTTGGAAATATCAAAGTATGGTGTTACCGTTATTAACACTACCTGAAAAATCAGTGTTTATGATAGCGAATATTTCAACTATAGGATTTGGAGCCTATGACAGATATAGAAGTTCAGAATATCCTAAGGGAGAAAAATTAAATAAATTTGTAGAAGATAATGCAAAAGAAGCGGCTAAACGCTTTAGAGATCATTATGATTATTGGTACAAAATACTAGATACGAAAAATAAAGACAAATTGTTTAGAAGTATTTTGGTATATGATTCTTTCAGATTTGGTAATGATAAAGATAAAAATACTAGTCAAGCAGATTTTGAAACTGATCATCCAGCAATAAAACATTTCTTCGGTCCTGCGGGGAATAATGTTGTTCATAATGGACACGGAGCATATGCTACGGGAGATGCGTTCTACTATATGGCTTATCGTATGCTTGATAAGGCTGGCGCAGTAACATATACTCATGAAATGACACATAACTCAGATAGAGAAATTTATCTTGGAGGATATGGAAGAAGAAATGGGCTTGGACCAGAGTTTTATGCAAAAGGATTATTACAAGCTCCCGATCATCCAGATGATGCAACAATCACGATAAACTCTGTATTGAAATATGATGAAGCGGAAAATGCTAATAGACTACAAGTGAAAAATCCAACTCAACGATTTAATAATGCAGAAGACTTGCGTAAATATATGCATAACTTATTCGATTTAGTTTATACACTTGAAAAATTAGAAGGAGAAGCAGTAGTTAACTTAGGTGCCAATGAGAAAGGTGAGCTATTAAGGAAAATAGAGAATGAGTATAAACCTGATCCTGATGGAAATGATGTTTATGCAACGAATGTAGTCCGTAGATTAAAACCTGATGAGCTTAATAAGTTAACCTCTTTCAATAGTTTAATAGAAAACGATATAATCACAAGAAGAGGGTATATTGATGAAGGTGAGTATAAACGAAATGGATACTACACAATCAATCTTTTCTCGCCAATATATTCTGCCTTAAGTAGTGATAAAGGGACTCCGGGTGATTTAATGGCTCGTCGTATGGCATTTGAACTATTAGCTGCAAAAGGATATAAAGAAGGTATGGTACCATATATTTCTAACCAATATGAAAATGAAGTGAAAGCTAATGGAAGTAAAATTAATTCATACGGTAAAGAAGTAGGATTGGTAACTGATAAATTAGTGCTTAATAAGATATTTAATAACCAGTATTCATCTTGGGCTGATTTTAAAAAAGCTATGTATAAAGAACGAGAAAATAAATTTAATAACTTAACAAATATTAGCTTTATAAATCCTAATAATTGGGGACGTCAAGAGACGATAACTATTGATAGTATTGCTAAGTTAAGAAATATAATTAAAGAAGCGGTTCAGGCGGATGCTACTAATTATGCTTCAATATTATATCCAAAAGAAAGTAGTAAAGTTTACAAACTTAAAAAAGCTATTTTCAAAGCTTATCTAGATAAAACTGATGATTTTAGAAGTTCAATTTTTGATGAGGAAAATAAATTTACTAATTAGGGTAGCACATGAAGATAGGTTTCGTTTCTTCATGTGTGAAACTCTTTCCTTTTTGGTTTTGACTAGCTTTTTTGTGAAAAATTGTGTAAAATAGAATAGATAAACGAGGGGAAACCTCGGAAAATTTAAAGGAGAATCCATCTAATGGTAAAATTGGTTTTTGCTCGCCACGGTGAGTCTGAATGGAACAAAGCTAACCTTTTCACTGGTTGGGCTGATGTTGATTTGTCTGAAAAAGGTACACAACAAGCGATTGACGCTGGTAAATTGATCAAAGAAGCTGGTATCGAATTTGACCAAGCTTACACTTCAGTATTGAAACGTGCGATCAAAACAACTAACTTGGCTCTTGAAGCTTCTGACCAATTGTGGGTTCCAGTTGAAAAATCATGGCGCTTGAACGAACGTCACTACGGTGGTTTGACTGGTAAAAACAAAGCTGAAGCTGCTGAACAATTTGGTGATGAGCAAGTTCACATCTGGCGTCGTTCATACGATGTATTGCCTCCAAACATGGACCGTGATGATGAGCACTCAGCTCACACTGACCGTCGTTACGCTTCACTTGACGACTCAGTTATCCCAGATGCTGAAAACTTGAAAGTGACTTTGGAACGTGCCCTTCCATTCTGGGAAGATAAAATCGCTCCAGCTCTTAAAGATGGTAAAAACGTATTCGTAGGAGCTCACGGTAACTCAATCCGTGCCCTTGTAAAACATATCAAAGGTTTGTCAGATGACGAAATCATGGACGTGGAAATCCCTAACTTCCCACCATTGGTATTCGAATTTGACGAAAAATTGAACGTAGTTTCTGAATACTACCTTGGAAAATAAAAAATTGTAAGTCTAGAATTGATTTCTAGGCTTTTTATGTTAGTATGGTAGTATGATAAGGAATAAAAAACAAGATTATGTACTGGCCTACAAGCAACCAGCGTCAACAACATATAAGGGCTGGGAAGAAGAGGCCTTACCGATAGGAAATGGTTCTTTAGGGGCAAAAGTATTTGGGCTTATAGGGGCTGAGCGGATTCAATTCAATGAAAAAAGTCTCTGGTCTGGATGTCCACTTCCTGATAGTTCAGATTATCAGGGTGGAAATCTTCAAGAACAGCATAACTTTTTAGCTGAGATTCGGCAGGCTTTGGAAAAGAGAGATTACAATCGGGCTAAGGAACTGGCTGAACAGCACCTGGTCGGGCCCAAAACGAGTCAATATGGGACCTATCTGTCCTTTGGGGATATTTTCATTGAGTTCAGCCAGCAAGGTACGACTTTGTCTCAGGTGACGAACTATCAGAGACAGCTGAATATTAGTAAGGCACTTGCGACGACTTCTTATGTCTATAAGGGAACGAAATTTGAACGTGAAGCCTTTGCCAGTTTTCCAGATGATCTCTTGGTTCAGCGCTTTACTCAGGAAGGGTTGGAAACTCTAGATTTTACTATAGAACTATCCTTGACCCGTGATTTGGCTTCTGATGGAAAGTATGAACAGGAAAAATCTGATTACAAGGAATGCAAGTTGGATATTACTGATTCTCATATTTTGATGAAGGGGAGGGTTAAGGACAATGACCTGCGGTTTGCTAGCTGTTTAGCTTGGGAAACGGATGGAGACATTAGAGTCTGGTCAGATAAGATTCAGATATCAGGAGCCAGTTATGCCAATCTCTTCTTGGCGGCTAAGACAGATTTTGCCCAAAATCCTGCTAGTAATTATCGCAAGAAACTAGATTTAGAGCAACAGGTGATAGACTTGGTGGACACAGCTAAAGAAAAGGGCTATGCCCAATTGAAATCAAGGCATATTGAGGACTACCAAGCATTATTCCAGCGTGTTCAATTGGATTTGGGAGCTGATGTAGACACATCCACTACAGATGATTTGTTAAAAAATTATAAGCCACAAGAGGGGCAGGCTTTGGAGGAGTTGTTCTTCCAGTATGGACGGTATTTATTGATTAGTTCTTCTAGAGACTGTCCGGATGCTCTACCAGCTAACCTACAGGGAGTCTGGAATGCGGTCGATAATCCTCCTTGGAATTCGGACTATCACCTGAATATCAACCTGCAGATGAATTATTGGCCAGCCTATGTTACCAATCTCCTAGAGACGGCCTTTCCGGTTATCAACTATATCGATGTTTTGCGTGTCTATGGTCGCATAGCGGCTGCAAGGTATGCAGGAATCGTCTCTCGGGAAGGAGAGGAGAATGGTTGGTTGGTTCATACTCAAGCGACTCCTTTTGGCTGGACGGCACCTGGTTGGGATTACTATTGGGGTTGGTCACCAGCTGCCAATGCGTGGATGATGCAAACTGTTTATGAAGCCTATTCATTTTATAGGGACCAAGACTATCTCAGGGAGAAAATTTATCCCATGTTGAGGGAAACGGTTCGTTTTTGGAATGCCTTTTTACATAAGGATCAGCAGGCGCAGCGTTGGGTGTCTTCTCCGTCTTATTCGCCAGAACATGGGCCGATTTCGATTGGCAATACCTATGACCAATCTCTGATTTGGCAGTTATTTCATGATTTTATTCAGGCTGCTCAAGAATTGGGACTGGATGGGGCTTTGTTGACTGAGGTCAAGCAGAAGTTTGACTTGCTTAATCCTCTTCAAATCAATCAATCTAGTCGAATCAGGGAGTGGTATGAGGAGGAAGAGCAGTATTTTCAAAATGAGAAAGTGGAGGCCCAACATCGGCATGCTTCCCATCTGGTGGGACTCTATCCTGGCAATCTCTTTAGCTATAAGGGGCAGGAGTATCTTGAAGCCGCGCGTGCTAGTCTCAATGATCGTGGAGATGGGGGCACAGGTTGGTCCAAGGCTAATAAGATCAATCTCTGGGCGCGTTTGGGAGATGGCAATCGAGCCCATAAATTATTAGCAGAGCAGTTAAAGTCATCCACCTTGCCAAATCTTTGGTGTAGCCATCCTCCTTTTCAGATAGATGGTAATTTTGGTGCTACTAGTGGCATGGCAGAAATGTTGCTCCAGTCTCATACAGCTTATCTGGTACCTCTAGCTGCCCTACCTGATGCATGGTCAACAGGTTCCGTTTCAGGCTTAATGGCACGTGGACATTTTGAAGTGAGCATGAGGTGGGAGGATAAAAAACTCTTACAGATGACCATTTTATCAAGAAGTGGAGGAGAATTGAGAGTCTCTTATCCAGGTATTGAGAAGAGTGTGATTAAATTGGATAAAGAAACAATAAAAGCGAAATGCATAGAGAAAGATTGTATTTCGGTAGCAACAGCAGAAGGCAATCTGGTTCAATTTTATTTTTAAGAAGATGTTAGAAGGCAGTGGTTTGAGACTGCCTTTTAATAAGGATTTGAGAATGTAAGCAGTTTCCAACTAGTTGAAAAAGCGTTATAATGGTAATAGGAAGTAATACTCAATGAAAATCAAAGAGCAAACTAGAAAGCTAACCGCAGGTTGCTCAAAACAGTGTTTTGAAGAGATTTTCGAGGAGTATAATTTGTTTAAGAGAGGGTGGGTCTGATGGCTTATATTGAGATGAAACACTGTTACAAGCGTTATCAGGTTGGGGACACGGAGATTGTGGCCAATCGTGATGTGAATTTTGAGATTGAGAAGGGTGAATTGGTTATTATCCTTGGTGCATCTGGTGCAGGTAAGTCAACAGTTCTCAATCTCCTAGGGGGAATGGATACCAATGATGAGGGGGAAATCTGGATTGATGGTGCCAATATTGCAGACTATAGTTCCCACCAGCGAACCAATTACCGCCGCAATGATGTCGGTTTTGTTTTTCAGTTTTATAACCTAGTTTCCAATTTGACTGCTAAGGAAAATGTGGAACTGGCTTCTGAAATCGTGACGGATGCCTTGGATCCTGAACAGGTCTTGACAGATGTAGGTCTGGCTCATCGTCTCAATAACTTTCCAGCTCAGCTTTCTGGAGGGGAGCAACAGCGAGTCTCCATTGCACGCGCGGTAGCCAAAAATCCTAAAATTCTCCTTTGTGACGAACCGACAGGTGCCTTGGATTATCAGACGGGCAAGCAGGTTTTGAAAATCCTCCAAGATATGTCTCGTCAAAAGGGAGCGACGGTGATTATCGTGACTCACAATGGAGCTTTGGCGCCCATTGCTGATCGCGTGATTCATATGCACGATGCCAGTGTCAAGGATGTGGTGATCAACCAGCATCCTCAGGATATCGATAGTTTGGAGTACTAGCATGATCAAGCGAAAAACCTATTGGAAGGACTTAATTCAGTCCTTCACAGGCTCCAAGGGGCGTTTTTTATCCATCTTGACCTTGATGATGTTGGGTTCTTTAGCCCTAGTAGGCCTCAAAGTGACTAGCCCCAACATGGAGGCGACAGCTAATGCTTATTTAAGAGCTGCTCAAACCTTGGATTTGGCAGTTATGTCTAATTATGGTTTGGATCAAGAAGATCAAGAAGAACTAAAACAGACGCAGGGCGCAGAGGTTGAGTTTGGCTATTTGACAGATGTGACTATGGATAATGGGCAGGATGCCATTCGGCTGTACTCCAAACCAGATCGAATTTCAACCTTTCAGCTAAGAAAGGGACGACTTCCGCAGTCAGATAAGGAAATCGCCTTGGCAAGTCATTTGCAAGGTCAATATCGTGTGGGACAGGAGATTAGCTTTAAAGAAAAAGAAGGTGGTCATTCCTCTTTAAAAAATCATACATATACCATTACTGGTTTTGTGGATTCAGCTGAAATCCTCTCCCAGCGAGATATGGGCTACGCAGCAAGTGGAAGTGGGACTCTGACAGCCTATGGAGTGATTTTACCTAGTCAGTTTGATCAGAAAGTTTACAATATAGCTCGTTTGAAATATCAAGATTTGGCAGGTTTAAATGTTTTTTCAGAAGCTTATGAAGAGAAATCCAAGCAACATCAGGAAGACCTTGAACAAGCTTTGTCAGATAATGGCAAGGCACGTCTGCAAGTGTTGAAAAAAGAAGGGCAAGAGTCTCTCGATAAGGGGCAAGAGACCCTTGACAAGGCTGAGACTAATTTGCAGGAAGGCAAGCGTCGTTTAGCAGCTACTCAAGCTCGTATACAGGCTCAAGAAAGTCAACTAGCCTTGCTTCCTCAAGCCCAGAGAGAGCAGGCCAGTGCTCAACTTACCCAAGCCAAGCAGGAATTGAGCAAGGAAGAGGATAGGCTAAAGCAGGCTGAACAAAATCTAGACCAAGAAAAGGAAAAATTAGAAAAACATCAGCAAGTCTTGGATGATTTGGTGGAGCCAAGGTATCAGGTCTATAATCGTCAGACCATGCCAGGTGGTCAGGGCTATCTCATGTATAGCAATGCTTCATCCAGTATTCGAGCAGTGGGCAATATCTTTCCTGTGGTGCTTTATGCCGTAGCAGCCATGGTGACCTTTACGACCATGACTCGCTTTGTGGATGAAGAGCGAACACATGCTGGGATTTTTAAGGCCTTGGGTTATCGTAGCAAGGATATTATCGCCAAGTTTCTCCTCTACGGCCTAGTAGCTGGGACTGTCGGAACAGCTCTAGGTAGTATACTTGGCCATTATTTACTAGCCAGTGTGATTTCAAGTGTCATTACAAAAGGCATGGTGGTGGGAGAAACCCAGATTCAGTTCTATTGGACCTATAGCTTACTGGCTCTTGTCTTAAGTTGGTTGGCGAGTGTGTTACCAGCCTACTTGGTAGCTCGGAGGGAACTTCATGACGAAGCAGCCCAGCTTTTACTGCCTAAACCTCCTGTTAAAGGAGCTAAAATCTTACTGGAGCGCATCGGTTTTATCTGGCGCCGTCTCAGTTTTACTCATAAGGTAACAGCCCGCAATATCTTCCGTTATAAGCAGCGGATGTTGATGACGATCTTTGGTGTGGCAGGTTCTGTAGCCCTTCTCTTTGCAGGTTTGGGAATCCAATCCTCTGTGGCAGGAGTTCCGTCCAGACAGTTTCAACAAATCCAACAGTATCAGATGATTGTTTCTGAAAATCCTAGTGCGACCAATCAGGACAAGAAAGAGCTAGAAGGAGTGTTGAAAGGGCAGGACATCAAAGCCTATCAGAAAATCTATTCTAAAACGCTAGACAAGGATTTCAAAGGTAAGGCTGGTCTTCAAACCATTACGCTTATGATGACAGAGAAGGAGGATTTGACTCCCTTTATTCATCTGCAAGACCATCAGCAAGAGTTGACATTAAAAGATGGAGTTGTCATCACAGCTAAACTCGCCCAGTTGGCAGGTGTCAAGCTTGGACAAACTTTAGAAATTGAAGGTAAGGGGCTAAAGGTCGCTGCTATTACTGAGAACTACGTTGGTCACTTTATTTATATGAGTCAGGCTAGCTATGAGCAACTTTACGGACAGCTACCCCAAGCCAACACTTATTTGGTCTCGCTAAGGGATACCAGTGCTACTAGTATCGAAAGGCAGGCAGGCTTGCTTATGAATCAATCTGCGGTGTCCAGCGTTGTCCAAAATGCTTCAGCCATTCGACTCTTTGACTCGGTCGCAAGTTCACTCAATCAGACCATGACCATCTTGGTCATCGTATCGGTTCTGTTGGCTATTGTTATCCTCTACAATCTGACTAACATCAACGTAGCTGAGAGAATCCGTGAACTCTCTACTATCAAGGTTCTCGGTTTTCATAATAAAGAAGTCACTCTCTACATTTACCGTGAGACGATTGTGCTGTCCCTTGTGGGAATCGTACTTGGTCTGGTAGCTGGTTTCTATTTACACCAATTTTTGATTCAAATGATTTCGCCTGCGACTATTCTCTTTTATCCGCAGGTAGGTTGGGAAGTCTATGTAATTCCAGTGGCAGCAGTAAGCACCATTCTGACCTTGCTTGGTTTCTTTGTCAATCGCCATCTGAGAAAGATTGATATGCTTGAAGCCTTGAAATCTGTAGAGTAATACTCAATGAAAATCAAAGAGCAAACTAGGAAGCAAGCCGTAGGTTGCTCAAAGCACCGCTTTGAGGTTGCAGATAAAGCTGACATGGTTTGAAGAGATTTTCGAAGAGTATAAGGTAGTTGTTTTTAGCTGATTGATCTTGTATTTACTTGTAAACAAAAATCCTCCGCTTCAAAGAGCAGAAAACTCTTTGTGACAGAGGATTTTTTCTATAGGGCTTTAGCAGCTGCAATTGCGGCTTCGAAGTTTGGTTCAGAGTTGATATTGTCCACGTATTCAACGTAGCGAATTGTATTGTCAGTATCGAGGACAAAAACTGCGCGTGCCAATAGATGCCACTCATTGATTAAGAGGGCATAATCACGTCCAAAGGAATGGTCGAAATAGTCTGAGAGCATGATGGCATTTTCAATACCTTCAGCACCGCACCAACGTTTTTGGGCAAAAGGGAGGTCCATGGAAACAGTCAAGACAACCGTATTATCCAGTCCAGCCAGTTCTTCATTAAAACGACGTGTTTGAGTTGAGCAGATACCTGTATCGATAGAAGGCACGACACTCAAGACTTTTTTCTTGCCATCAAAATCAGCCAGAGATTTTTTAGAAAGGTCTGTTGTAGTGAGTGAAAAATCAAGCGCCTTGTCGCCGACTTGTAGTTGTTTACCTGTAAAGCTCACAGGATTTCCGAGAAAAGTTACCATAGGATACTCCAATCTTTTTTCTTCCATTGTAGCTGAAACAGTCGAAATTTTCCAATGATTTGACCGGAAATGTGGGCATAGAAAAAACGCCAGCTCATGTGAGAATGACGTTTTTCAGATTTTTTATCTATTTGATATTTCTCGAAGGTAGTGCGGACGGGAGCAACTTCCTTCGGAATTTCATCCCTAATTTTTGAGCCCTAGGTCTCAAAAATTCCGTCCTAGATAAGATCAAAGTTCTTATCTAGGATACCACTACAGTGAGAAATATCTGGTAAAAACTCACTTCGTTCGTACTGATTTAAGAAATCTTTATTCTTATAAACGCTGTTTTGTAGCTAGAGATAGAACTAACAAAGCTAATATTAGAAGTAATGTAAAGAGAGACAAGAACCTAGTAATAGATAAACTAATATCTAGATTATTTAGCCAATCCTTCAGCAATCTTGTCAAGGTTGTATTTCATCATGCTGTAGTAGCTGTCGCCTTCTTTACCTTGTTCTGCGATAGAGTCAGTAAAGATTTGTGCGTAGATTGGGATGTTTGTGTCTTGAGAAACAGTTTTCATTGGACGGTCATCCACACTTGATTCTACAAAGAGTGATGGAACTTTTGTTTGGCGAAGTTTTTCAACCAAGGTCTTGATTTGTTCAGGTGTTCCTTCTTCTTCAGTGTTGATTTCCCAGATGTAAGCACTTGGGACACCATAGGCTTTAGAGAAGTATTTGAATGCTCCTTCGCTGGTTACAATGAGTTTCTTTTCAGCAGGGATATTATTAAATTTATCCTTACTTTCTTTATCAAGTTTGTCTAACTTATCAGTATATTCTTTGAGATTTTTTTCATAGAATTCCTTGTTGTTAGGATCTTTAGCGCTCAATTGTTTGGCGATATTTTTAGCAAAGATAATTCCATTTTCAAGGTTAAGCCAAGCGTGTGGGTCTTCTTTACCTTTTTCATTTTTTCCTTCAAGGTAGATAACTTCAACACCTTCACTGACTGCAAAGTAGTCTTTGTTTTCAGTTTTCTTAGCATTTTCTACCAATTTGGTGAACCAAGCATTACCACCTGTTTCAAGGTTGATACCGTTATAGAAAATGAGGTCTGCCTCAGAAGTTTTCTTAACATCTTCAGGAAGTGGTTCGTATTCGTGTGGGTCTTGTCCAATCGGAACGATACTGTGAAGATCAATCTTGTCACCAGCAATATTTTTAGTAATATCAGCGATGATTGAGTTTGTAGCAACAACTTTTAGTTTTTGACCAGAAGCTGCATCTTTTTTTCCGCTAGCACATGCTACAAGAGCAATAACGGAAAGAAAGAGAACGAGTAATGTACCTAATTTTTTCATTAGATCCTCCAATTTATTAGGGCTTTGCCCCTTATTTTAACAAATGTTTATTTTTTAGTTTCAAATATCGTTGTTTTGGAGCGATAAAGAAGCTAATGAGAAAGAAACTAGCGGCTGTAAGCACGATACTAGAACCTGCCGCAACGTTAAAGCTATAGCCGATAAAGAGCCCCAAAACTGAAGCAGTAGCTCCAAAGGTTGAGGAAAGGAAAATCATGCTTTTCAGGCTATTAGCATACAGATAAGCAGTTGCAGCTGGGGTAATCAGCATGGCTACAATCAGGATAGTTCCGACACTTTGCATGGCTGTCACAGACACGAGAGTCAAGAGTACCATGAGAAGGTAGTGATAGAAATTGACAGGCATTCCCATGGCTTTAGCCAAGAGTTCATCAAAGGAAGTTATCAAGAGTTGCTTGAAGAAAATCCAGATTAACAAGAGAATGACTGCCCCAACACCCATAGTAATAAACATATCCGTATCTTGGACGGCTAGGATATTACCAAAAAGGATATGGAAAAGGTCAGTTGAACTTTTAGCGACACTAATCAAGATGATACCGAGGGCTAAGAAAGAAGAAAAGGTAATGCCGATGGCGGTATCGCTTTTGATAATCGAGTTTCCCTTGATGTAGGTAATGATGATGGCAGCTAGCAGTCCAAAGACAATGGCTCCGATAAAGAAGTCAAGGCCCAAGATGAAGGAGAGGGCTACACCTGGTAAGACAGCATGTGAAATGGCATCTCCCATGAGTGACATCCCGCGTAGAATGATGAAACATCCTACAGCTCCAGCTACGACCCCGACGACAATAGCTGTTATCAAGGCATTTTGTAGGAAATGGAATTTTTGCAATCCATCGATAAATTCTGCAATCATAGGTCACCTCCATTGAAAAAGAGTTGATTACCGTAAGCTTCTTTGAGATTGGTTTCGGTAAAGGTTTCTTTGGTTGGACCAAAGGCAATCACTTCTCGATTGACAAGCAAGACTTGATCGAAGTAGTGGGGAACCTTGCTGAGGTCGTGGTGGACGATGAGAACCGTCTTTCCAGCTTTTTTCAAATCTCTCAGCGTATTCATGATGATTTCCTCACTGACAGAATCAATCCCAACAAAGGGTTCATCCAAGAGGATACAGTCGGCTTCCTGCACCAAACATCTGGCAATCAAGACCCGCTGGAATTGACCTCCAGATAGTTGACTGATTTGCCGTTCAGCGTAGTCAGCTAGGCCGACGATTTCAAGGGCCTCTTGCACTTTCTTCCAATGTTTAGCCTTTAAACTTCGAAAGAGAGGGATAGAGGGAAAGAGTCCTAACGAGACGCATTCCTTGACCTTGATGGGAAAGTTGTAGTCGATATTGATTTTTTGTTCGACATAGGCAATTCGGTGTAAGGATTTTTTAACTTCCTTGTCATCGAGAAATGCCTGACCTTGATGTGGGATAATTCCCAGCATACCTTTTAATAGTGTTGATTTCCCAGCGCCGTTTGGACCAATGATGCCGGTAATTGTTGGTCCATGGAGCACTAGTGAAATATCCTTAAGTGCCAACGTTTCTTTGTAGGAGACACTGAGGTTTTCGATACGTATCATAAACTTGTATTCCTCCTGTCTCTTAATATACATTAAAAAAAAAATTAAGTCAAGTTAATTTTTGAAAAAATTAAAATAATAACTGAAAAATAGATTCTAAAGATAACTCTCAGGATAAATTTCTAAATTATAAAACGCATAGTATCAAGTGTAAACAACTTGGAATTATGCGTTTTATCATGGAAAGATTTTTTATAATAGCTAAAAAATAATAGTTAAATGGTTATTAATTGCATTCCCTAGTGATTTTTGTTAAGATAAATGCAAATACAAATGAAAGCGAGAACAAGATGACACGTTATCAAGATGATTTTTATGATGCTATCAATGGAGAATGGCAACAGACAGCTGAAATCCCAGCAGATAAGTCTCAAACAGGAGGTTTTGTTGATTTAGACCAGGAAATTGAAGACCTGATGCTGGCGACAACAGACAAGTGGTTAGCAGGTGAAGAAGTGCCTGAGGATGCTATCTTGGAAAACTTTGTCAAATACCACCGCCTAGTTCGTGATTTTGACAAGAGAGAAGCTGACGGTATCACACCTGTCTTACCACTCCTTAAAGAATTCCAAGAATTGGAGACTTTTGCGGATTTTACAGCTAAACTAGCAGAGTTTGAGCTTGCAGGAAAACCAAACTTCCTTCCTTTTGGTGTATCGCCAGACTTTATGGATGCTAGAATCAATGTTCTATGGGCTAGCGCTCCAAGCACAATCTTGCCAGATACGACCTACTATGCAGAAGAACATCCTCAGCGCGAAGAGCTCTTGACTCTTTGGAAAGAAAGCAGCGCAAATCTCCTCAAGGCTTATGATTTCTCTGATGAAGAAATTGAAGACTTGCTAGAGAAAAGACTTGAATTGGACAGCCGAGTTGCAGCAGTGGTGCTCTCTAATGAAGAAAGTTCAGAATATGCCAAACTCTACCATCCATATGCTTATGAAGATTTCAAGAAATTCGCGCCTGCCTTACCTCTGGATGACTTCTTCCAAGCCGTTCTTGGACAAATACCAGACAAGGTTATTGTAGACGAGGAACGTTTCTGGCAAGCAGCAGACCAATTCTACAGTGAAGAGGCCTGGCCTCTCCTTAAAGCAACCTTGATTTTGAGTGTTGTTAATCTTTCAACCAGCTATTTAACAGAAGAAATCCGTGTCTTGTCAGGTGCCTATAGCCGTGCGCTTTCAGGAGTTCCAGAAGCTAAAGACAAGGTCAAGGCAGCTTATCAACTAGCACAAGGTCCTTTCAAACAAGCCTTGGGTCTTTGGTATGCCCATGAAAAATTCTCTCCAGAAGCTAAGGCAGACGTAGAGAAAAAAGTAGCAACTATGATTGATGTCTATAAGGAACGCTTGGCTAAAAATGACTGGCTGACTCCTGAAACTCGTGACAAGGCCATCGTCAAACTCAATGTCATCAAGCCTTATATCGGTTACCCAGAAGAATTGCCAGCACGCTACAAAGACAAGGTAGTGGATGAGACTGCTAGTCTTTTTGACAATGCTCTAGCCTTTGCGCGTGTGGAAATTAAGCACAGTTGGAGCAAATGGAATCAGCCTGTAGACTATAAGGAGTGGGGCATGCCTGCTCATATGGTCAATGCCTACTACAATCCACAGAAGAATCTGATTGTCTTTCCAGCAGCTATTTTACAGGCACCTTTCTATGATTTGCATCAGTCATCTTCTGCTAACTACGGGGGTATCGGGGCGGTTATTGCCCATGAAATTTCTCACGCCTTTGATACCAACGGAGCTTCCTTTGATGAAAATGGTAGTCTCAAAGATTGGTGGACTGAGAGTGACTATGCTGCCTTCAAGGAGAAAACACAAAAAGTCATTGACCAATTTGATGGACAGAATTCTTATGGTGCAACTATCAACGGTAAATTGACTGTGTCAGAAAACGTGGCTGACTTGGGAGGAATCGCTGCAGCGCTTGAAGCAGCTAAAAGAGAACCAGACTTCTCAGCAGAAGAATTCTTCTACAACTTCGGTCGCATCTGGCGCATGAAAGGTCGTCCAGAATTTATGAAACTTTTGGCCAGCGTTGATGTACACGCACCAGCCAAACTCCGTGTCAATGTGCAAGTACCAAACTTCGATGATTTCTTTACAACCTATGATGTCAAAGAAGGCGACGGTATGTGGCGTTCACCAGAAGAGCGCGTGATTATTTGGTAATGTAAAAAATCTAGTCATCAGAAAAAAAGGCATCCAATCAGGTGTGAAAACCTTGATAGGATGCCTTTTATAATGGAAAGATTTGCTGGATAGTTTACTTAAATTGCGATATACATTATCATCATCTTGCTAGAAAAAAGGATTGAAGGTCTTTTCATGGGCGATGGTCGTAGCTGGACCGTGTCCTGGATAGACGTCGTAGTTTGGTAGGGTGAAAAGTTGGGTCTGGATACTATGAAGGAGTTGCTCCATGCTACCAGTCGGAAGATCCGTCCGTCCGATTGTTTCACGGAACAGGGCATCACCTGTCAAGACTAGGTGAGCATCAGGAAAGACTAGGGAAACACCACCGATAGAGTGACCTGGTGTTGGCAAGACAGTGAAACGAAATTCCTCTAGTTGGTATTCTTCGTGAAAGATAAAAGTGTGTTCTGCAGGTTTTGTGACCACATCTGCCATATCATCGTGGCGGGGAAGTCCAGAGAGATTGTCGACAGGAGTGTAGAGCCAGCTGGCTTCGCTCTCTGCGATATAGACAGGAGGATTGCCAAAAGTCTCGCGAACCAAGTCCAGACTCATGATATGGTCATAATGGGCATGGGTCTGGAGAATAGCGCATATAGGTTTATTGATGTTCTTTATTGTCTGACGAATAGCTTCCCAATGGCTGCCAGGATCGACGACGATGAGGTGTTTTTCACCCTCCAGGTAATAGGTGTTTTCATAGGCAACAGGATTCACGGTTTTATGGATTTTCATATTGGCTCCAATCTCAAAGAATGTACTAAATTAAGTATAGCACAGTTAGGGAGAATAGGTAAGGATTTAGAATGAACTTAAAAACCAGCATGACTAGAGGAAGACAGGCTGGTTATCAATTTATCACTATTGGAGAGGTGTCAATTGCCCTTCATAGGTTGCATAAACTCCGTCATTAGCTTGTTTGATAGATGTGATATTTAGAGTGCCACCGTAGTTGGCTTCTCGTTTATCGCTATATTCACTATAAGTTATCCTATTGGGTAGGTTCTGGTCGTTAGCATAGTATTGAACGACTGTTTTTTTATAGCTTTGCTGGCTGAATAGAAACAGGCAGCTAACTCCTAACACTAGGAGAGCAAAGATAGAAATAGCAGTTTTTTTCATAGGTGTTCTCCTTATAAACTAAAGGATAAAAGAAAGCATCTTGAGGATTTTAATTCCAAAATCCAGTCAAGGTACCAGTGTATGTGACACGAGTCCCACCGTTTGATCTTCGTACACTGTCTATTTCAAGTGTTCCTTTGAAGGTTGAATGGAAACTATCATTATATTCTGAATAGTAGATAGTTGGTGGGATGTAACCATCATCGTTATAGTATTTTGTTACTGTTTTACTATAACGATGAGAATATATACGCTCATAACGAGGACCTTCAAAGTTATTTGTTGTACTAGTTTCAGCAGCAGTGATTGGAACGGTAATAGATAGAGCAGTAGCTCCTAATAGTGTTAGTACAGTTTTTTTCATAGAATACTCCTTTGTAAAACGACGTCATTCAACTATATTGACTTGAATGAAAAGGTGATAAGGATAGGGAGTTAAATTATATTTAGGTTACAATATGGTTTCCGTTCTTCTATCTCTCCTTCTATCACCTAAATAGAAAATCTAACTGTACAATGTATTATAAAAAAATATTTCAGAATTGTCAAGCAATTCTGAAATATTTTTTTCCTATTCTGTTCCAATCTAGTTTTCCTATTCTTAAAAAAGTGATAAAATGGTAGGAAGAATTGGAGAGTAGAGATGCCAAAAGAAGTGAATTTAACAGGCGAAGAAGTTGTCGCCTTAACCAAAGAATATTTAACAGAAGAGGATGTCCATTTTGTCCATAAGGCCTTGGTCTATGCGGTGGAATGCCATAGTGGTCAATATCGCAAATCAGGTGAGCCTTATATCATTCATCCTATCCAAGTGGCAGGTATTTTAGCCAAACTCAAACTAGATGCTGTAACAGTAGCTTGTGGTTTCTTGCATGATGTGGTAGAAGATACTGATGCGACCTTGGACGATTTGGAAAGAGAGTTTGGTCCTGATGTGCGGGTAATCGTCGATGGGGTTACCAAGCTTGGTAAGGTCGAGTACAAATCTATCGAGGAGCAATTAGCGGAAAATCATCGTAAGATGCTCATGGCCATGTCTGAGGACATCCGTGTTATCTTGGTCAAACTGTCTGACCGCTTGCACAATATGCGGACCCTGAAACATCTTCGAAAAGACAAGCAGGAGCGCATTTCCAAAGAAACCATGGAAATCTATGCTCCACTTGCCCATCGTTTGGGAATTTCCAGTGTCAAATGGGAGTTGGAAGACCTATCTTTCCGTTATCTCAATCCAACGGAGTTTTACAAGATTACCCATATGATGAAGGAAAAGCGCAGGGAGCGTGAAGCCTTGGTGGATGAGGTGGTCACAAAATTAGAGGAATATACGACAGATCGTCACCTAAAAGGGAAAATCTATGGTCGTCCCAAGCATATTTACTCGATTTTCCGCAAAATGCAGGATAAGAGAAAACGGTTTGAGGAAATCTATGACCTGATTGCCATTCGTTGTATTTTGGATACCCAAAGTGATGTTTATGCCATGCTTGGTTATGTGCATGAGCTTTGGAAACCCATGCCTGGTCGTTTCAAAGACTATATTGCTAACCGCAAGGCCAATGGTTACCAGTCTATCCATACGACAGTTTATGGGCCAAAAGGGCCCATTGAGTTCCAGATTCGAACTAAAGCCATGCACGAGGTTGCTGAGTACGGGGTTGCGGCTCACTGGGCTTATAAGAAAGGCGTTAAGGGGCAGGTTAACAGCAAGGAATCGGCTATTGGGATGAACTGGATCAAGGAGATGATGGAGCTTCAAGATCAAGCTGATGATGCCAAGGAATTTGTGGACTCTGTTAAGGAAAACTATCTGGCTGAGGAGATTTACGTCTTTACACCAGATGGAGCTGTCCGTTCTCTTCCCAAAGATTCAGGACCGATTGACTTTGCCTACGAAATTCATACCAAAGTCGGTGAAAAAGCGACGGGTGCCAAGGTCAATGGCCGTATGGTTCCACTGACAACCAAGCTCAAGACAGGGGATCAGGTTGAAATTGTCACCAACCCTAACTCCTTTGGACCGAGCCGTGATTGGCTCAATATGGTCAAGACCAGCAAGGCTCGTAACAAGATTCGTCAGTTCTTTAAAAATCAAGATAAGGAATTGTCTGTCAACAAGGGTCGTGAAATGCTGATGGCTCAGTTCCAAGAAAATGGCTATGTGGCCAATAAATTCATGGACAAGCGCCACATGGACCAAGTTCTACAAAAGACTAGCTACAAGACAGAAGAATCCCTCTTTGCGGCCATCGGTTTTGGAGAAATCGGTGCTATTACCGTCTTTAACCGTCTGACTGAAAAGGAACGCCGTGAAGAAGAGCGTGCCAAGGCTAAGGCGGAAGCAGAAGAACTTGTCAAAGGTGGCGAGATCAAGGTTGAAAACAAAGAAACCCTCAAGGTCAAGCATGAGGGTGGTGTGGTCATTGAAGGAGCCTCTGGTCTCCTAGTGCGGATTGCCAAGTGTTGTAATCCTGTTCCGGGTGACGATATTGTTGGCTACATTACCAAGGGGCGTGGTGTGGCTATTCACCGTGTGGACTGTATGAACCTGCGTGCCCAAGAAAACTATGAGCAACGTCTCCTTGATGTGGAATGGGAAGACCAGTACTCTAGCTCAAATAAGGAGTATATGGCCCATATCGATATTTACGGCCTCAACCGTACAGGATTATTGAACGATGTACTGCAAGTTCTTTCAAACACAACCAAGAATATTTCAACGGTCAACGCCCAACCAACCAAGGATATGAAATTTGCTAATATCCATGTGTCCTTCGGCATTGCCAACCTCTCTACACTGACTACTGTCGTAGATAAGATTAAGAGTGTGCCAGAAGTCTATTCTGTCAAACGGACTAACGGTTAATTGCCCTAGCTCTTACTAGAAAGGCTATTATGAAAATCATTATCCAACGGGTTACAAAAGCCCAAGTAAGTATCGAAGGTCAGGTGCAGGGGAAAATCAACCAAGGCCTCTTATTGCTGGTTGGTGTTGGACCAGAGGACCAAGAGGAAGATTTGGACTATGCTGTGAGAAAGCTTGTCAATATGCGGATTTTTTCAGACGCAGAAGGCAAGATGAACCTGTCTGTCAAAGATATTGAAGGAGAACTCCTTTCTATTTCTCAGTTTACCCTCTTTGCGGATACTAAGAAAGGCAATCGTCCAGCCTTTACAGGTGCAGCCAAGCCTGATATGGCATCAGACTTCTATGACGCTTTCAATCAAAAATTAGCGCAAGAAGTACCCGTTCAGACAGGTATCTTTGGAGCGGATATGCAAGTTGAGCTGGTCAATGACGGACCAGTTACCATTATCCTAGATACTAAAAATAGATAAGAAAGACCAAGCCCAGTCGGCTTGGTTTTTCTCATCTATCATAAAATACTCCAAAATGAAATCGTTTCTTGATAGGCTTTTGGGAAGTCTCTTTTCAGTCTTTGGCTTATGCGATAGGAAGAGATGAGATGTCCTAGGATTAGGAGAGTTCCCTGAAGGAGAAGTGGCACACCACTCAAACATATCAAGGAGAGAATCATCAGGCTATCCCATAGAAGGATTTGTAAGGCAAAATGCCAGAATTTTGGTCTAATCTGGGAATAGAGGTGACTAAAGTGGTCACAAAGCTGGTTTGAAAGATAGGCCAATAGCACAGGGTGAAAGAAAATGAGCCAACCACTATAAATTAAAATCCAATCCCAAGTGAGCCCCTCTTTAAATGTCAAAAATGCCAGCATAATTCCATCGATGGCAAGGAGCTCAATGGTTTTGATGAAGATGATTTTTTTCATGCTAAAACCTCCTTTTTTCATCTGTTAGTGACGTAATATTGAATATAATTATTATACAATATTTAGTTGGAGTGTGAAAGCGTTTACTATCTTTTTTCTTTGAAACAAAGTATAAATTTCTAATTATCTTTTTATATTTTCTTAAATGCTCGTAAAGCCTTATTCTATGTGCTTTCGAGTATTTTTACTGTAGGAAGATACTTCACGTTTCTTTGCATATTTCCTCATGTCTTAGCTGTCAGAAGTGGTAAATAAGTAGTAAATTCATTTGTACTACTAAGCAACAAGACGCTCCTGTTGCTTCTCTTTATTCAAGCGTTTCATTTCTGCCATTGCAGAATCGAATGTTGCATGTGCGTAATAGTTCAGCGTCATGGCTATATTAGCATGTCCCATAATGTACTGTAATGCCTTTGGATTCATTCCTGCATTTGCATAGTTGGTACAGAATGTATGTCGCAAACTATGTGGAGTGATGTGTGGCAATTTATCCTCGTTATACTTATTGTATTTCTTAACAAGACCTTTCATCATGCCGTTGTAATCACTTGCCACTTTTGGATAGTTCTTTCTATTAAGAAAGAGGAAATCACTATATCCATCAATCTCAACACGCTTATCATTCTTTCGATTCGCTAACACTCGCTTAAATGCTTGATAGGCTTCTTCAACCATAGGAACTTGACGTTCGCCACTTTTGGTCTTTGGTGTTTCAATGTAGTACCCAATTTCAGTATCTCTCAATAGCTGATGGTCTATATTGACAAGACGATTCTCAAAATCTAAATCTGGAAGTGTCAAACCACCAAACTCTGAAATACGAAGACCTGTTTTTAAGAGTATCAGAATTTCATCATAATTTTTGCTGTAGGTTTTATCAGCTTTTGCAAAGGCTAACAGTTTTTCTTCCTGTTCTTCTGTTAGTACGGTCTTAGGGACAGTATCATCATCAAGAACTGCTTTCAGTTGAAAGTCAAATGGATTCTTCCGAACACAATCATCTTGTATAGCAATATAGAATGAAGCCTTTAAAGAACGTTTGTAGTTATTGATGGTTTGATAAGCATAACCATTTTCACTCATTCTAATAGCCCATTCTTTAGCGTCTGATGGCTTAATACTGTCAATACTTCTTACACCTAACTTGTCTTTCTTCAAAATATCCATAAGATATTTGCGTCCAGTTTCAGTGTTTTTTCTAACCTTTGGTCTTTGAGCGTTCTGTTTTGCGTAAAGCTGGCAGAGTGTCATTTTCTTTCCTACAACATCAATACCATCATGAATGTCTTTCTGTAACTCTGCGATTTTCTCTCTAAGTGAGATACAATCACGCTTTCCTGCTGGTACTCGGTCTGTAGCCACAAGTTTCCACGAGTAAACAAATTGCGGTTCTCCAAATGAATCTATATATTTGTATAAGTATCTTCCGTCTTTTCGTTGGCTCTCTCCAGTCTTTAAGATTCGACCTTTATTGTCACGTCTTTTTTCTGACATGGCATTTGCTCCTTTCCTTTATGGAAAGAGCCTTGATACGACTTAATACTATTTTATCATATACAAGACCCTTTGGCGACGCTAGATTGCGTCCAATGTATCTATAATTTTTTCAAATTGTTTTCGTTTAATCTGAATACGATTGCCATTCATAATCAGCCAATTTGCATTTTTATTTTCCTCTGCCAAGCGTCGTAGCTTGTTTTCGCCAATACGAAAATATTTTGACGCTTCTTCAATGGTTAGGGTATAACGTTCCCAAATAGGAATGTCAGTCTGCTTCATAAAATCCTCCTTTCCAAATCACTTATTTGGATTTCATAAAAGTTGTTTTACCAGCAATCGAACAGCTTTAGCAAAGCTCACGGGAGTTCCACCCCTGCATGGTTCTCATGTAGCCATACTCATTGCCTGCGACGGTTTTATCACGCTCGGACTATTGACTGTATGGGAGTATCATTATCACGATAAGAATGTCGTTGCAGGCAATCCTGCTAAAGATTGCTTCTCGGATCACTAACATGAATCGCTCGCTATCTTTATAAGATAGGTCATGGCGGTTAGTTCCGTTGGCTCTTTTCTTATCGAAACGTATTCGATTACTTTTATTCAGTTTTCAAAGAACAATGGCTCGTTAGCCTATCAAAACACATTGAAAGCTCAATATGCTTTGGTGGAATAACAAACCTCCCTGTTCGGGAAGCGTGGAATGGTTTAGCACGCTTCCACGAAAGGAGAGAGGATATTACTTAATTTCAAATGACAAAATCTTTGTAATCAGTCTGGTTTCCATTCTTCCACGTAAGACTTCATCAACGACCATACTTTGATTGCCATATTCATCTTTCATAAGTCGTAGGGAACGCTTCGTTATGTACCCTCTGTAATGATGTAGAATCTGGTTAATCGCTTCGGTATCGCCATCTGTTGCCTTTACAATGAGAGGAAAGGGAATCATAGGATATTGTGTTTTCATTCTTCAAATTCCTCCATAAACTTTTTAATTAAGGCTAGTCCACTGGTTCTATGCCGATAGACAGTAGAACGGTTCAATTTCAACAGGTCTGCAATTTCTGAATCGCTCATGTCCATAAAGTAAAACAGCAGTAGAATTTCACGTTTCTTGTCTGGCAACTCACGTAATGCTTCACTCAACAAATCATTTTCAACGCCTACTGATAACCCATTGAGTGTAAAAATCTGAAAGTCAGTTGAATAGTTATCTGTTGTCGCAAACTGGCTAACAAGATAATCGCCAACATCCGAAAAGGACACCTCACGCTTTGCAATCCTTGAAAGATAAAGCATATAATTCTTTCGCTCGTCTTCCATAGCACGTTTACAGATATAGTCAAACTGATTTTCTATTGTGGTCTGAAAAGAAGATGGTTTCATGTTTCTCACCCCCTTTCTGTCTAGGAAAGGAAGTGAGCCTTGCTCGTTTATCTCCTTTCACTCTTAGTCCCAATGTGAAAGGGGGATTTGTTGCATTACTGATAAATAAACTTTGTAAAAAAGTTCTGAATAGCCAAAAAAGCATATAAACAGATTTATTTCTCTGTTTACATGCTTCTGTTATTCTATCTATATGATTTATAAAACCACATTGGTGGACGTACTTATCTATTGCAGATAGACGACTTTTTTTGACAAGAACCCAATGTAAGGAAATTTATTGTATATGATGTACTTCATGGCGACGTTGACCTCCAACAAACCGCCATTTGGAAGTAATATACAATATTTTAACAGCGTAAATAGCACTACCATATAACGGTTTTTTTTATTGGCGTTTAGTAGTGCTTTTTATTAAATATAAACCTATAAACCATATAACACGTTTTTCTATACCTGTTTTTAATTCAGTAGGAACAATAAAATGTATAGAGGTGGTCTACTATGCGTAAAAAAGAAGATAAATATGATTTTAGAGCCTTTGGTTTAGCCATTAAAGAAGCTCGATTGAAACGAGGTTTAACTCGTGAACAAGTGGGAGCATTGATTGAAATTGACCCACGGTACTTAACTAATATTGAAAATAAAGGGCAACACCCCAGCATACAAGTTCTTTATGACCTTGTATCGTTACTTCATGTTTCCGTTGATGAATTTTTCTTACCTGGGGTCCCGAGCGCTTAGTGGGAATTTGTATCGATAAGGGGTACAAATTCCCACTAAACCAATGTTTCAAGGCCTATTTATTTTTTATATTCAATTCTCTTAAGTGTTTAGGAATAGATAACAAGTCAAATTTATACTCTCCAAGAAAAGTGATATGCTCCCAATTAATAGGAGATACATGCTTCATATACTTAGTTACTTCGGGATCTATTTTGACGAGATAATTATAAGCTGCTTGTAAGTAGACGGCGTTCCATATACTTATTGCATTTATTAACACATTAAGCGCACTAGCACTTTGAAGTTGTCGGCGAATATCGCGCTCCATAAATTTTCCGCGTCGCCCAAAAAATAGTTCTCTAGCTAAAGCATTAATCGCTTCTGTCTTATTTAGTCCATGAGTGATCCTTCGCCGTAGCTCACTATCTGTAATATAATCTATCATAAAAATGCTCTTTTCAATGCGACCTAGTTCTCTCAGTGCAAGAGCTACTCTATTCTTACGTGCGTATGAGCCTAGCTTTCCTAATAGTAAAGAACTAGATACTTTTCCTGTTTGAATCGAATAGGCGATTCGTTTAATTTCATCATAGTTTTCTTCAATAATTTTTACATTGATTTTTCCGCTTATATCTTCTGATAAGTTAGGGTAGTAGGAAGGTGATTTGATAGAAAATAATTGTGATTTTTTTATATTTCTGATGCGAGGTTCAAAATCAAAGCCTAGTAATGCGGTCATTCCAAACACCTGATCAGAATACCCATTTGTATCAGTAAAATGTTCCTCAATATCTAGATCTGTTTCATGATAAAGTAGGCCATCAAGGGTATGAGTAGCTTCCCTTGTATTAGTTGAAGCAACCTCGATATGATGAGTCGTATGCCTATCATTTATTGATCGAATCATTGTAGCTCCTTTTTCCATACTTTTGTAATGTGGATTAACATCGGATTTTAGAGCTGAGACGCCCACTGGGACGCGCATTCCGTCTGAAGCAGTGGTTTTTCCTTCACCCCAAAAGTCTGCAACAGGAAGCTTTAACTGATAATTAACCAAAACAGATTGAGCACGAGTCAGAGCTTCTTTATAAAAGCGCCATTGTTTGGCATTGGCTAACTGAGAATAAGAAATTCCAGGAGTTGATTGGGCCATTTTTTCAAGACCAATATTCATCCCTAAACCCAGCAAAGCAGCAAAAATAATTTTTCTTTCTTGTTCACTCGGCGGTTTCCCTGTAGAATCATGACTAAATTCTTGTGAAAAGTTGGTCCAACTGTCCACCTCAATTAAAAGATCACTAAGCCTTATCTTAGGAATTATTGAATAAAGTTTTTTTCTATATATTTCTGCTTCGCTAGGTGTAACTTTTTCCAACTTTTTAAGGTTTGCTCTTGAAATTCTCTTATCAACTGTCGAATAAAATTGAAGCTGTAAATCTAAAATTATTTCCCGATCCTTTAAATAGTCCTCAAACGTGTCTGGAATAGTTTCTGAATCAATACAAGCAGATAAATCAACTAAGTAATCATCAATATTTCGATGGATCATACTTCCTTCAACTGAAATATCTCCTGATCGAATATTGTTCTTTAGCTCGGTGAAAGCTACTAACTCATAGTAAGACCGATCTATTTTCCCCTCTTCTGGCCGAACAAGGCTTTTCCATTTTTTACTCACAAAATCAGTAGAAGTATCTGCCGGTATTTTTCTTTTACCACTATTGTGTAAATCAGTTAGTTGAGTTAGGGCCATGAGGACTGGATTTGCTGCCGGAGTTGCTTTGAACGAAAGGGTCCTCAATAACATTGGCGTGTATCTTCGGAGGTAATTAGCTTTATTTCGAACCATTTCTAAATAGCCATGATTTTTATTACCTGTAATTTTTTTAGCTTCTTCTCCATCTTGTACTAAATCTTCCCAAGGCATGATTCGTTCAATTTCGTCAAAAGGATTACTATCATTATCTTTTGCAAAGTGAAGAGCATCAATTAAAGAAGCATAATGTTCCAATTTTTTAGTAGCCAATTTTCCTTTTTCTTTTAACTGTTCTTGTGAATCACGTGTCCCTTTGCGTTTAATACTTGCTAAAATGCGGTCATTAATCTCAATCAGTTGATCGATCAGATATTGATGATGATTGACTAAAAAAGCAATAAGTAAAGAGTATCTTTTTTCAAGCTCAAAACGGGAGAAGTCATATGCATCATAATTTTCCCCTAGTCTAGCTAGCTGAAGAAACCTGTTCCGATTAATATGGGAGACATTAATTGTCCCGAGTCCCATGGAAGCAATCACTTCCACTTTTTTACAAATACTCATAAAGCTTTCTGGATTTGCCTTACCTGGAATGTCTTTTAGCCAAGCGAGTTTAGTTATTTTCGTCTCTTCATAAATTTGAAACAAACTCTCTAGTTTTTCAATTTGTATATCTGTTAATGAACAGAGTAATATTGAAAATAAGTTGTTTTCTGCTTTATCTCGACAGCGGCTTATAATGTCTTCAAGTGTAGCTATAGATGGAAAAATAATTCTTTTTCGAGTTAAGAAATCAATTGTTTTTTTCATTAGATAGATAGAGTCATCATTTTCTAAAGCTAGTTCAATTAAATATTCTATTAACTGTTTTTGTGT
The DNA here is from genome assembly GCF_037076355.1 of Streptococcus parapneumoniae. Taxonomy (NCBI): domain Bacteria; kingdom Bacillati; phylum Bacillota; class Bacilli; order Lactobacillales; family Streptococcaceae; genus Streptococcus; species Streptococcus parapneumoniae. The sequence goes on from NZ_AP026968.1 coordinate 622,146, forward strand.
ATTAGCACTACCGAATCGATGATAGTTGAATACTTCTAAGATCTCGTTGAAGTGATTTGCACGTGTATTTCTATGATCATATGAATTTAAATCAATTGCATCAAGATGGAGCTGTCGACTCACATAAGAAGTTAGTCTGGTTGATTTAATCGGCCAATTACTTAAAGAACACCCAGGATACCGGGCCAAACAAAGTTGTATCGCAAATCCTAGTTTATTGACCTTTCCACGGTGTTGATTAATAACCTCCAGATCATAATCAGAAAAACTAAAATACGCTTTAAAATCCTCTTCTGATAAGTGGTCTACAGAAAGAAGTTGTTCACGCTGTGAAGTAGTTAAAATTCTTTTCATAGCCATATCTTAAGCATTCCTTTTATTGAGGTAACGGTAAAAGGTTGTTTTGCTTAATTTAGAGGCATCAAGAATTTGACGAATAGAATACTCTTTGCTGTCATACATTTTTAAAGCTAAATCAATTGATAGCTTACCTTTACTTGGACGGCCCCCTTTTTTTCCTCGGACTCTGGCTGCCTTAAGACCAGAGTTAGTTCGTTCAATAATAATATCCCGTTCCAGTTCTGCTAAACTAGCCATAACTCGGAAAAAGAATCTTCCCATAGACGTTGAAGTATCTACGTTATCTTGAATAGATATAAAATTGACACTAAGTTCTTCAAATAATTCAGAAAGTTCAATCAAATGTTTAGTTGATCGTGAAATTCGATCTAACTTGTAAATGACAACAGAATCTCCTTCACGTAGTAGGTTGATCATTTCTTCTAATTGCGGTCGGTCTTTTTTCGCACCAGTTACTTTTTCTTGAAATAATTTATCAATTCCATAATGAGTAAGTGCATCAATTTGTAAACTAAGATTTTGATCATCCGTACTCACTCGAGCATAGCCAAAAATCATAAAAAAACCTCCTTAATTTTATAATTTAAATGTACCATAACTCATTAAGTATAACTATATAGGAACTATGAAAAAGGAACGGATTTTGGTACTTGATTTACTTAAAAAACATTTAGAAAAAGCAGGAAAATGAAAAGGTACCATAAACGGTCGTTTATGGTACCATTCAAATTTATCCTTATTGTACAAAATAACAGCGAAATTTTTAAATCTATTCCTTATCGATACAAATTCCCCGTAGGCGCTAGGGACCTCTTTAGCTCCTTGGAAGCTGTCAGTAGTATACCTAATAATTTATCTACATTCCCTTTAGTAACGTGTAACTTTCCAAATTTACAAAAGCGACTCATAGAATTATTTCCTCCCGTTAAATAATAGATAACTATTAAAAATAGACAATACTTGCTCATAAGTAACGGTACTTAAATTGTTTACTTTGGCGTGTTTCATTGCTTGATGAAACTGATTTTTAGTAAACAGTTGACGATATTCTCGATTGACCCATTTTGAAACAAAGTACGTATATAGCTTCCAATATTTATCTGGAACATCTGTGGTATGGCGGGTAAGTTTTATTAAGACACTGTTTACTTTTGGTTTAGGATGAAAGCATTCCGCTGGCAGCTTAAGCAATTGCTGAATCGAGACTTGAGTGTGCAAGAGCAACCCTAGTGTTCGGTGAATATCCAAGGTACGCTTGTAGAATCCTTCTTCAACAATCAGATAGATGTCAGACGCATGGCTTTCAAAAACCACTTTTTTAATAATTTGTGTGCTTAAATGGTAAGGAATATTCCCAACAATTTTATACCTCTGTTTGTTAGGGAATTGAAACTGTAGAATATCTTGGTGAATTAAAGTGACACGAATGTTCAGTTTTAATTTTTCTGACGATAAGTTGAATAGATGACTGTCTAATTCAATAGACGTTACCTGTTTACTTATTTTAGCCAGTTTCGTCGTTAAATGCCCTTTACCTGTTCCAATTTCGTAAACGGTATCGGTTTCTTTTAAATTCAATTGTTTTATTATTTGGTTGAGTACTTTTTCACTCGTTAAAAAGTTTTGAGAATATTTTATATTTTTGTTCATGTAATCACTCCTGAAGTGATTACATCTATAAATAAATACAGAAGTTAAACGATTTGTTTGTAATTTTAGTTATCTGTTTAAAAAGTCATAAGATTAGTCACTGGTAGGAATTAATCTAACGTATTTATTTATCTGCGTAATCACTGTTTTTAGTCTGTTTCAAAACAGTAGATGTTTTATCTACATTACGCATTTGGAATACCAACATGACGAATCCCTCCTTCTTAATTACAAATTTTTAGCATCTAATTTAACTTCAATTCCTATTATACAAAATTTTAAGATAATGCACAATCAACACACTCTTAAGTTTGCTTCTAAGTCTTATTTCCATAACTTTAGGGTTAACCATACGCAAGACCAATCACTCTCGGACAATACTCATGATTTTAATGATAAAATCCATGTTAAACCCATAGATAAGAAATACACCTGCAATAACCGTTACCTGTTTGTGCCAATTTAAAAATGCACCACTTTTTTATAATTAAAACGGTTGAAAACTGTACCACTAATAACTCACAATAGAGAGATGTCACCGTCAAGTTAAATGTACAAAATAACAGCGAAATTTTTAAATCTATTTCTTATCGATACAAATTCCTCGTAGGCGCTCGGGACCCCTACCTGCTAATAACTTGGTAAAAAGCACCCGACGATTACAGATAGAGAAATACATGGATAGCTTTACAGACAAAGAACTATCCTTAATGGAATCTTTAGCCAGCGGTATCAACGAAGCAAGAAACATCGAAGACTAATTAAAAGAATCCATACATAACGGAAAGAGCCGATAAAATGAGATTGTATTAATCTCATTTTATCGGCTCTGCGTCTTTGCGTCTGGCTCTGTAATCACAGTTACTTTGAACTGCTTTATTTCAATTAAATTTTCTTGTCTGCATTTCGGACAATAGAGGGGGAATTTTTTTAATTCAGTATCTTCCCTTATCTTTAATCGTGTTTTATTTCCACATACAGGACACAATATCCACTTGTAGTTTATAATAACTATCTCCTCCTTTACACTTTAATTCAAATCTTTATTAAAAAATATTTCATCTTATTTAACAAGAAACCATATTTATATAACAACATAAAATACACTAAGTTATTTTATTGAACATATATCGTACTTTATCTATCCGACTATTTGGACGACGGGGCTGGCAAACAGGTTCACCGGTAGTAACATGGTACCCTTTTAACTCTGTTAAACAAACACTACGTCCATTTGTAAAGAAAGTTAAATCACTACGATATTCTTGAATACACCGAGCAGGGATTTCTCCACTAAGAATGACCTCATTATTTTTCAATTGAGTGTCTACGATGTTCGCACAATATTTAGGAGCATCGTTGTATGCTCGTAAAAGATATTCCTGTGGCGCATAAATTTTAAAACTAAGATATGGCTCTAACAATTCTGTTCCAGCTTTTTTTAAGACTTGTTCCAATACAATAGGAGCAAGCATCCGAAAATCTGCTGGGGTACTAACAGGGCTATAGTATAAACCGTACTTAAAACAGATTTTACAATCCGTCACATTCCAACCATATAATCCTTGTTCGCAACCATAGCGTATCCCTTCCATAACTGCATTTTGAAATGATTGATTTAAGTATCCAAGAGAAACCGAGCTCTCATACTGCATTCCACTTCCCAACGGAAGCGGTGATACAGATAAACCAATGGAAGCCCAGAAAGGATTTGGCGGCACTTCGATGTGAATGGTATATTCTGCATTTTTTAACGGTCTCTCCATATAAATGACTGTAGGCTCTTTTATTTCTATCTCCACATGATACTTTTCTTGCAGCAGAGCACAAGTCACTTCCATTTGTACTTTCCCTAAGAAAGAAAGTATGATTTCATGTGTCGCAGAATCCACATAATATCGCAGAAGCGGGTCACTGTCGGAGATTTCTAAAAGTGCATCAAGTAACATTTCCCTTTGTTGAGGTTTGCTCGGTTCAACAGTCGTTTGCAGCAGAGGGAGGGGATTTTCAATTCTCTCTCTCTGTGGCAATAGCTTTGTATCTCCAAGAACACTATTTAACTTCAAAAACTCATTCTGCAAAATAACAATTTCCCCGGAATAAGCCTTATCGATTTTACATAATTCACCATTTATTGAAGTATACATTTCTGTAATTTTTATTTTTTCCTTTTCCGATATTCTAACCGAATCTCGCAAATGCAGTACGCCACTATAAAGACGTATATATGCAAGACGCTGTCTTTTTTCCGAATACTCAATTTTGAAAACTTTTCCGCAAAGTTCAGACTGACCTCGATGTGTTGATGAATAAAATTTATTCGTAATCACTTCTATAAGGTTATCAATCCCTATATTGTTTTTTGCACTTCCGTGATAAACAGGGAACAGGGAACAATTATGAAATCTTATGCTTTCCTCTTGTTCGAGTTCCAATGCTTCTAATGATTTACCGGACATATATTTCTCTAAAAGGTCATCGTTTCCCTCTATTACCGTATCCCATTGTTCAGATTCGGTAAAGTTCGTCACACACATATTAGGATACAGTTCTACCTTCTGTTTGATTACAATTTCGGCAGAAAGTTTCTCTTTAATATCCTGATAAACCGTTGATAAATCAATTCCATTTTGGTCAATCTTATTGATAAAAAAGATTGTGGGAATCCCCATTTTCCTAAGTGCATGAAATAATATACGAGTTTGTGCTTGTACGCCATCTTTTGCAGAAATCAGTAGAATTGCCCCATCTAAAACTGATAATGAACGATATACTTCTGCTAAGAAATCCATATGTCCTGGCGTGTCTATGATGTTCACCTTCGTATTTTCCCACTGAAAAGAGGTTATTCCTGTCTGAATTGTAATTCCTCTCTGACGTTCTAAAAGCGTATTATCCGTCCTCGTTGTACCTTTGTCCACGCTTCCTAATTCTGTAATCGCTCCACTGTTATATAATAAGCTTTCTGTTAAGGTAGTTTTTCCCGCATCAACATGAGCTAAAACTCCAATATTAATAATTTTCATGTGATTTTCCTCCATTCAAAAGCCCAAAAGGGCATAAAAATCCCAGTGATAAATACTCTTATCACTGGGATTTTTATGCATAACCATAGGCATACAAAGCATACAGATATTCTCCGGATACTTTAGAATCACATGATAAAGGTATTCTTAAACTGGGTACAAAAAACTAAGCCCTCCTAAAAAAGGACATCCAATTATTTGTTCCCACTATCAAATTGACAGTTTATTTAAGAATACCTTGCCGCATATTTATTAACTCCTTTTAAATAGATACTTAAATTATAGCACGTAAGAGCATATTTGTAAAGGAATCTCCAATTTTTTATCAAAGAGAGTACGTGATTACAAAATAGCTGTAATAATGTACCAATATTTGTTATTCTATAATCTTCCAATTACTCCCGTTCTTTTCAAGTACCAAATCAAATTGAGATACCTGCGTTGCTTTGGTCTGCTGGTCGATATACTCCACTGTCAGCGATACCGTGACTTGATTATCCTTACGATTGTGAATAGGATTTACCAGTTCTTGAAAGATGTACTCTTTTCCGATTGGTTTTAATATCCCGTCATTCACATAGTAGGAAAGTTCACTGGCTGTCGCTGTAGGATAGAGCTTGAAGAACGTCGTTAAAAACTCATTGATTTCATTGGTTGTAATGGAATCAACCGTCCCCTCACTTTCAATGGCTTTTGGTTTATAACTTGATTTCTTAGGTATGTTGGTAATGGTCGGATTCTTAACCAGTACCATATTTCCAGAACCATCTACATAGACACTCACTATATAAGCAGAGTGGACGGTCTTTGTATTTTCTCCCTCTGTAATGAGCTGGTCTACACTGTAGGTTACATTAAACTCATTGTCGCCAGTTGGCTCTACCGTCCATATCTGAAATCCTCTTACAGAAGACGATACAGGAATATCTTTGCGTACTGTATCAACATTGAGAGCTTGAAGTTCATCTGTCAGATAGCCTTTTAGACTTTCCATTCGATTATCAATGGACTTATCGGATTGCTCCCATGAATAGTAGACTTTCGCAAAGTTCTCTACAAAATTTTCTACATGATGAGTATCAACGTATTCCTTTTCTATGATAGTTGTTTCGTGAATAGTATGAGTATCTATAGCTGTAAAGTGCTTGAATATCGCAAAGCTGAAACTAAGCCCTAAAAGTACCCACAAGGCAATCACAACCTTTTTATGAGGATTGACCTTATAGTAGACACGAGGTTTCTTTTCCTTTGGTATCTGTTTTTCTTTATTCTGATTTTTTCTAAATTTCATCATTAAATCTTCCTTTCTCATTGTTTGATTCGTCCTGCTCCCACTAAATGCTGTTGCCAGTAGGGGCTTGTTAAGTCGGCATAACCGATTGGGTCGCCTGCATGAAACATACGGTTATTGCCAAGGTATATCCCAACATGAGTAATATAAGAGCCAGCGTTATAGGTAGAATGAAAGAAAACCAAATCGCCAGCTTGTGCTTCCGATAGTGGGATATGCTGGGTCACATCATATTGCTGTTGTGTGGTTCGTGGTAAGTTAATTCCAGCTTTTCCATACGTCCATTGTGTCAGTCCGCTACAATCAAAAGAAGTAGTCGGGGAAGCTCCACCGTAAACGTATCGCCAGCCCTCATATTTCAGTGCTTCGTCCATGATGGCTTGTACCGTATCATCATCAAACTCTGTTGTGACAAGATACTGCGTTACCAGTTGCACATAAAACATATTGCCATAGTTGTATCGCCAGCCCCCATTGATAGGTATGGCTATGGGATTGGGGTAAGACACTTTTTCGCCACCTGAATACTCTTTTGAGAAACTTTGAGCCAGTTCAAAGGTATATTTATTTCCACGATTAGCCACATACCCTAAGAAACCACCACCATAATTGTAGGACTGGATAACCGATTCTAAATCTACACTGAGCCTTTCGCTACTGGCTAATAATTCACTGAAATACTTCACACCTTGCTTAATGGATTCTTCTGTACTCAATGAATTAGGTGGAAGACCGAGGGATTCCGAGGACTGCATAACATCTTCCGCAGTACCGCCCGATTCCACCTGTATAATCGCAAGAAGTATGTTGACATATTCTTCAACGCCATATTCTTTGGCATATTTTTCTACCATAGGCTTATGAGCCAGCACTTCTGCGGAAACATTCACACCTCCATAATGAATATTGGAAATTCCGCTGTCCTGTTCATCTGAAAATAAAATGGCAACAAACAGAAGCAGTGAGAAGACCATCAAGAATAATCCAGAACCACCAATCACTAAAGTTTTCAACTTCATGGTTTCTTACCGACTTTCTTAATGGTGGCGGTTTTGATTGGTGGTCTACTTCTTGTATTTTGTAGTGGTACTCTTTGAACAGTAGACGGACGTTCTTTTGTGATTGGACGTTGTGAAGTTCTATCTGCTGTAGTGGTTGAAGTTGCTGGCTTTTGAACGGTTTTTTCTTGAACGGTATTGCCTTGGCGTTCCACTTTTGGACTTGAAAAATCGGACTTAACTGCTGGACGCTCTTGTTTGGCTTGTTGAGATTCCTTATATGAAGTCTGAATATTAGACTGTTTTGAGGTCTGTTCATCATGATATTGTTCTTGTCTTGTAGTCGGTCTTTCATGAACAGAAGAAGCAGGCTGTTTTTTCTGTTTGACCTGTTCCATTTCAGAGCGACGCTTCGCAATGGTTTTTCGCCTTTGTTCCTGCTGTTCCTTGCGTCCACTGGCTCTGTCCGCTTTGGTTTGAGAAATACTACTGGTTAAATCACGGACATTCTCTTTTACTTTGGATTTTCCTTGATATACTGCATATCTTGCATTGGTCGGCAAATCTTTAACCTGTTCTTTCAAACCACTAGCAGTGTCTACCATTCTGTCTTTGGTATCAGCTACTGTACCGATGGTTTGACCGATACGTTTTCCAAGTGTTGATTTTTCCTTTCCGTCTGGTCGGGAGTGATCTGCTTGTGTCCTTGCAGAACTCCCCGAACCCGACTGTCCTTTTTTACCTGTAACAATGGCAGACCCAGCCCCTAGAGTAGTCATGGAACGTCCAAGTTTCCGCTGTAGACGGTGCATGTGAGCGTGCATAAGCATACGAGGTTTTCTCATCACACGACTTCCCACACTTTGAGAATCGTTACTCTGTAGAGAAAACATACTCATTAAATCGCCCAGCTTGAAGTAGATTCCTGCAAAGGTCACAATCTGTAGAAAAGCAATCAAAAAGAACGGATAACCAGCCGATAAGGTATAGAGCATGGTTGAAATACTAAATGCTGTCGTAATAATCAATGTGATTCCAGCTCGTGTCAAAATGGTATTAAAGAGCTTTGTTATGGCTCGTTTTGACATACCATCAAATGATGGAATCATGCTTAAAATAAAGCTCACAGGCAGAAACATAGCATAGATGATAAAAAGTACCTGCGAGAAAATCATGATTCCTGTTAATAGGAATACAAATATGGAAATCCCAATATTGAAGACAAATAGGAAGAAGACTGTACCTAAACGGTTAATGGTCTTTGTAATGGTTAGATTGGTATTGCTTCTGTCTTCAATTTCTTCCGCAACAATTTTTTCTCTGTCTTCGCCATTGTTGGAATCTGGGCTGGTGGAGAGCAGGCTTTCCACACGGTCAATACCGATACTTTCAATGTCTGAACTGTTGTATTGAAGCAGTAGCCACGGTTGCTGAACCTGTATGGAAAACAGGCTATCTCTGATTAAGTCCACGCTGTCCTTGCCTTGACTATCGGAATGGGGCATGACAATCTTCGTGCCAAGTGATAAACTGGCATTACTGATGTCTGATGAAAAGTTATTGATTTTTTTAATGTAGTCGGGAGCGTAGGCAATAAAGGAAGCCGATAGGATAAACACCAGCACAAAATTCATAATGGCATGAATTGCCTTTGTGGTTTCTCTCTTTATCAGTCCCGTATAGGCAACATAAACCCCAAGAACCAAAATCAAGAGTAAGAGGAATCCAACATAGAAACCCTCTGTTGAAAATCCGTTTGCACTCACACCAGCTAAGGTCTGCATATTCTTACCAATGGAATCTGCTGTAGCGGAAATGAAGTCTAAGGAATAGGCTTCCTGTACTAAGTAACCTGTCGCATTGGAAACATACAAACTGATTGTCCAAATAAAATTGGTAATGGCATATAGTCCATACATGACCTGTTTTCCAATCCCGTCCGACCAGTTCCACGGAAGCCAGCCCCAGCTATTATCCACATAAAAATCCAGTTGATAGTTTTCAAGTGGGTATCGGCTGTATTCATTTGCCACATTGACCGTATCATCTACCAAGCCCGCAGCTTGAACCACCGTTCCCAGCATGGCTAAAAGAAAAATGGCAATCACAAGTGTGAAAGCCACTGTCATTGCCACTTTACCTAGACGTTTCAGCGTCCAGTTTGATTTTATTCTGTTTACTATTGATGGTTTCACATTTACACCTCTTTTCGCACAGGTGGTCTGGTATCAAAGGCATGGAGCAGTTCTTCAAATACAGGGTGGAACTGTATCACACCGACACGACCATATAAATCACTGATAAGGCATTGCCCGTTTTCCAAATCACGCAATCGCTTCTGATTGTTTTCGTCCTCTGGGTCTACACCAAAAAAGGCTAAGGTCTTTTTAATCTCGTTAAGGTCAGTGGAACGAAATGCAAATTTTAAGCCGAGGTTATTTTTCAGTTTTTCATCTAAGAGGTCGTCTGTATTTTGGGTCACGAAATATACCCCAGCGTTCATAGCACGACCAGCCCGAACCAGCTTCATAGATAGTGTTTTTCCTTGTGCTACCTGTAAAAAGCTCCATGCTTCGTCTAAATCTACAATCTTGAAAATGCTTCGGTCTGTATGGATAAAGTCTAAAGCAAAGGTACTAATGACAATCAGCATAGCAACGGATAAAAGCTCCATAGTGGTATATTCCTCAAAGGAAGTTTCCTTGTCGGGAAGTACCAAGTCCGCAACCTGTATAATGTTCAGTTGTTTTTCTAAGCTGATAGACTGCTCCACATAACCATTACTGAATAATAAATGTGCAAAGTCATAGTCTGTAAAACTTTCGATATGGTCGGCTATACTGGTACTTAGTGGCGTATTCTCAACCCGTAATTCCTCAATCACTTTCATCAACCCTCGTACTTCACTATTGGTTACTGCACGAATGGCTTTTCTAAGGATTGGGAAGCGTTCCCCATCACGAGAGGAAATCCCCGTAAGGAATGTCAGAATATCAATAGCCAGTGATTCAGAATCTTTGGGATTTTTCATAATCACATAAGGGTCAAGTAAGCCTTTGTTTTTCTCATCAGAAGTCAGAGTGACGATATTGATTTCATGGGAAATCTCTGGCAAGGTTTCTTTCCATCTGCCACGTTCTGCTTTTGGGTCTACAATCACTGCTTGTGCCCCATAAAGCACCGCATAATAGACGATAAGGTTATTCGCAAAGGATTTACCACCACCCAGCGAACCAACAAAAGCCGACGCTAACGCATTGGTTACTGAACCCTTAACCCCTTGACTGGCAAGAGCAGGTTTCAGATAGACATTGCGTCCAGTATCTAAGCTGTAGCCAACATAAATCCCCTCATTTTCCCCCAGCATTTGAGTAGCACCAAAACCTAAACCAGCGAGGAAATCAGAGGTCACGTATTGAATATAATCATTCATATAACGCTTGCTGGCAGGTAAAAATTCTTCATGTAAGCCGAGCATATCCCCAAATGGTCGTACCAGTTTTACGCTTAAATCGTCATAAAAATCTTTCACTTCATTACAACGACGTTTGAGTTCGTCAAGATCATTTGCTGATACCCTTACCACATAAGACAGCTTGTACATAGATTCCTTGCTTTGGTCTAAATTGGTTTCCAGCTCATTCACACTTTCCAGAGCTTCCGCCACATTGGAGCTGGTTTCATTATCACTTTGCCAAGCGTGGTTATCCAAGTCTTTCAGTTCTTTCTTTTTATTGCGGACAGTAGATAGGGCTTTACGATTCGCTACAATTTCCACATTCATTGACGTATCAATCGGGAATGTAAATTGCTGTTGCTGGTAGTAGAAGATTTCAGAGGACGGGAAGTCCAGTTCTCCGACAATGCTGTTAATGGTAAAGTAAGCTACATAGACGGTTTCATCTTCCTGCTGGATTTTCAAATATCGCTGTTTTTCTTCCACCAAACAGCGAGTAGGCTTAATCAAGTCATAGTATTTAATCAGCGTTTCATTATCCAGCTTTTTCTTTGATAGATGGTACTCATACTCTTCATAGGCAGTGCCTGTCTGTCCGTAAAGGTGTTCAATCAGATAGCCGAAGTCGTCCTTATCTAACCTGCGGATTTTGAAACGACGAGAGATTTTATTTTCTAAGAGCTTTTCCATCTTCTGAAAACGCAGGATTTCATCATTACTCATACTAACAAAATCGCCCATCAGCTTATGGTTCACATCATAGACAAAATCAGACAAAGCATTTTTTGCTTCAACGGTAAGACTTTTCATAGAAAACTCCTGATCGTTGAGAAGCAACTTAAAGCCGATAAAGAAACGGTAGTTCACTTGATTTTCGCCAATCATGGATATTAAAGCGTCTGTCTGTTGGTCGATTTTGTCATAGGCAACCGCTTTGAGCTTGCCAGTGACTTCATTTTTGGAACGCTCTTGTGCAGAACGTATGCTGGATTCTGTACTGATTTGTAAAGCATGAATTTTGCCATCACGATTTTGTGCGATAAGCTGTCTGAAAGAATCATGCACTTGTATTTTCTGTTCTGGACTTAGAAATGAGTAATTGTAAGGAACAAGCTCATAGTAAGCATAACATTCCCCGTCTTTATTCCAGACGAGATTGTTTTCAATGTATTTAATTGGATATGCCATAAAATTCACTCCTAACTGCTGTAATGGCTTCTTGTGGCTGGTTTCTGCCAAGCGTTACTTTTTTTCCTGCATAGGTCAGCTTTGGTCGCAGTGCATAAGCAATGACAGACTTCAAAAATCCATAAGGCTTTTTACCATCAAAAGTTTTTGTAGACATAAACCATGTGAAAGCCACAGGAATCCCAAAGTATTTGAGAAATGCTCCCTCTATCATGGAAAGAGGGGGCAAGTTGCCAAGTATCATCACTGCAAAGAGTGACACGACAAACCATGTCATTTGCGTAAAGGTTATGGGAAACGGAAGTCTAAAATCATTGATAGAATACAGTACCTTTTCCACAGACCAGATACTGGTATAGCTTCGTATTTTCTTCATGTAATCAATCCTTTCATAAAAAATAGGGGTAGCTGATTGAGCCACCCCGTAAAATAGAAAATCTGCCAGTAGTAATGTACCGACAGATTTAATAGACGATTTCAAAAATCCCATGATTGGTTGAGATAAACGTTCCTGAAAGGTCTAAATCCCGACCATAGGCTTGATAATCAATATAGTTTTGAAGACTAGCTGGTACTTCGCCTAAAGCACCCGTTTCTTCAATGTAGTAGCGTGCCACGTCATACATATCATCACAATCGGAATGAATGATAATATCCTCTTGATGTTCGCTTAGTTCTTCAATGCTTGAAAAATGAGTGAGCAGAGCAGATAGCTCCGATTGTAATTCTTCGGGTAATTCCGATACCATTTCCCATAGTCGATTGAGTTCGCCAATGGAAGTGTATTCGTCAACCGTAAAGGGTAACTCGTAGTCATGAATGGCGTATTCCTCATATTCATCATTCAAGCCGATTTTCTCTTTGACTTCCTCAAAGTCAATGGGAAAGGTAAACCACGCACCGACCAATTCGCCCTCATTGTATTTGCCTAAATTCGCAATATAGACTTGCATATCGTCCATATATTCACGTCCTTTCTTTGTAGAGATTCAAAAATCCCTACCGCACTTCGTTTGGTGTACCATTCCTTTGCGGAACATAAGAAAACCACTTATATTCCACAAAAGAACGGTTTTATTTAAGCACCAATAATGCGATTGAATAGCTCTAGTAAAATGTCTTTTACTCCAGCAGCGTTGAAGACTAAGCCAACCGCAATAATCGCAATAATTAAAAAGCCAATCAGTTTGCTAAACTCACGCTTGAAGCCAAGATACAAGCCAATCACAACGATTGCTAAAAGCACCAGTGATTGAGCGTTTGATAGAAACCAGTTATAAAGGTTTTGTCCAAAATTCATAAAAATGTTCTCCTCTCTATATTCAATGAATTTGTATTTGAGTTATTTTTTTGTTGTTATCACGTCCTGTTCTTTTACTGACTGTTGCTTCAAAATCTGCTTGTGTCGGTCTGTCAGTTTCGCATGGTCGAGAATGTCTTTTACAACCTGCGTCTGGTTGATTTCATCAAGTTTAATCGCAACCTTTAAGGTCGGGGCAACTTGATGAGATAGCCAGTTCAGCGTCCTTTGGAAGGAGTAAGGCTCTGGTTTTGTGGTTAGTTTTAATCGTTCACGATTGTTCCCAATAAACCAAGCCCATTCTTCATTCAGTTTCCAATCAGAACGAGGTTTGGAATCGTCTTTATCTACAAAACGGATATACCGATTGATAATTTTAAAGGCGGTATGCTCTGGATTGTCATAGACGAGTAAATCACGGACTGCATAATAGGCACGCTCATTTTTCAATCGAATCTCAAAACGGTTTTTTACTTCTGCGTCTTCAATGGGAATATCATTTTTCTTGTACTGCTCGTAGTCCTTTTCATAGATACAGAAATAAACTTCACTTTGTAATGAACCGATATAGAGGGTGTTTCCCATACATTCCTTTTCCTCTTTGCGTACCAGTTCGCCACTGCGATAGCTTTTAAAACTGCGGAAGACGGAGATACATTCTTCCTGTTGGCACTTTTCAGTGAGTACAGGGATATTCAAAATCCCTGTCTTATCGTTAATGGCAAGGTCAAGGCGTTTCATCACACCGCCAGCCACCAAAACGTCCATAAAGAACTCATACCAGCTTCTTTGTTGTGCCAGAAGATAGCTTTCAAATTGTCTGCACCCACGACCTTTCAATTCCACCAGAACTCCTTTGTCCAGTTCATGGGAGCAAAGGACGAATATGTCGCCTAAAGCATAATGCTCTGAATAAGAATAGAAACCATAGTCCTCATGAAGAAAATAGGACAGTTTCAGTTGTAAGATGTTTTCGACCACCTGCTGTACGTCTGTTGTCGGAAAGCGAATCCTTACATAATCAAACAGCATTTCAAGGGGAGCGTCGGGATTGAAGCGTTCCAGAGCTTCCCAAAGGGACTGCTGTAAATCCTCTGATGGCTTGACTTTTCCTGTTTCAATATCGCTTAGATACTGCCTTGTAATACCAGTCGCAACAGCTAAACGGTTTTGAGATAGTCCATAAGCCAAGCGTTTTTCTTTTAAATGCTGTAACCAAGTTTGTTCATTCAGTAAAAATCCCTCCAATCAAAAAGGCGTATGTCAACTTTTAAAGCCCATTTGACATACGCTGAAATTTTGTAAATCCCTTGTAACCAAAGGATTTTCTAATGTTTTTTTGACTGTTTCCTGTCGATTTGTACCCCCCTGTTAGATACGGGGGGTTAAGTGCTGGCGTGGCTATTGCCACACCAGCCAGCAAGATCAGTCCACACCTGCGACTTCCGCTTCGCACGTCGCCTGCGTGGACTGTCTGCTGTTGGATAACTTTTTAATTTCCTCCAAGAAATCATATCCTTTTGGTACAAGGGGAGTATAAAACTCTGATATGACACTTGTTCCTACATCAACATAGCCACGACCTTTGATTCGCTTTAAGAAGAAATCCTTTTGTACGTCACTGCCAAACATCATGCCATAGCCCATTTCAGACATACGACCTAAAGCCACTCTGAAATTAAACTGATCACGGATTCCGTCGCCTAAATATTTTGCGTCTGGACGTTGACAAGCCAGTATTAGAAAGAAGCCAGCTTGACGACCTAACATGACAATCTGTTTCAGCTTATTCATAACTGCGGTGTTTTCTTTTGTTCCCAGCATTTCCATGAAAGCGACGTATTCATCAAAGATTAAGAAGTGTGCCGGGAGACCTAAGTAAGCATAATTTTTGCCAGTCTTATAGTTCTTCATCTGCTTCATTTCCTCACTACGTTTCATCATTTCTTCATAGAATGTTTCAATGCAAGAAAGCAAGTCTTCTTTTCTATAGTAGACATTTGCCATCACAGAACCTAAGTCCGCAAGGTCAGCATTTTTCGGGTCAAGAATATACAGTTTTGAATCTGTATGAAGCAAGGCTTCAATCAGTGTCAGTATAAAGTAAGTTTTACCGCCACCTGTACCACCAGCAATCAACATATGAGGGAGCTTATCATATTCCCACCATACGTTTTTCATTAAGCGAAGTTTACCATCTTTAGCTTCTACTTCATCAATAGAAATACGACTGGCTATGGTGTCATAGAGCAAAGTATATTCCACATAGGAATCCTTTAACTCTTTATCCGTCAGCTCACAGTACAAGCCACTCTCTAATTTCTTTTCCAAGTGTAAGAGTTGGTCTTGATATTTTCCCAGCGTGATTTCCACCCGTATCTGTATCAAGCCATTTTTAAGTCGATAATACATTTTAGGGAAGTAGGTTATCTTTTCCTTTGTACGACCAGCACTATCTTTAAAGAAACCCTCTGTTTTGACCTGTTCAGATTCATACCACTTGTTTTCAAGTATCATCTTTGCCAGTTTTTGACGGTGGTAAAGTTGTTTAACCGTATCATAGCGAACCCGTTTGAATACAAACGCTACCAGCAAGCAGATAAGAATTGCGACACTGAAACTGATAATTAAATAGGGAATGTCAATCTTATCTGCTTGTGATAGGTTAAAATCCTGCCAGTTGATCTGCTGGATTGTCTTCACATGAAACAGTCCGACAACCAGCAGGAAAACAGGCAGGAGTGACGCTATCGTAAAATGAAAGACTAAATCTTTACCAGATGGGCGAATCCTTTTACCACGCTGTTTCATGCGAAAAAGTCTCCTTTCTACCTAGCGACTATTTGTCTTGTGTCGGTTCTTTCTTTGCTTGTGGTTGAGCTTTGAATGAACTAGAATCCTTTGTCAGCACAATATCGTCTGCCTTGATATACCAGTCAACATCTGCTCCTTGATAGGTGGCAGTAGCAACGGTGTCCGCAATGGGATTGATAAGTTCCACCCGTGCGTTATAATCAAACTCTTTCAAAGGCACGCTGGCAGGAATACTTACTTGAATCATGCGTCCTTGTCCTTTGGATTTTAAGTCATAGGTACGTTCCTTGATTTCATCTGAAACCGACCCGTCTTCATTTTGGATTCTCACTTCACGACGTAGAGCAGAGAATTTCAATTCTCCAAAAGTCGTGTCTTTATCTAATACAATGCCATTTGCTAATCTCATCATTTTTCCTCTCTTTCTTTATTCTTTTATCATGTCGTCAGCATGTAAAAGGTAATTTGTAAAACCACGAGTGCCGATTTTGTAGCCCTCTGCGGTAATACGTGGATTGACTAACTTCACACGTTCCTCAAAGCCGAAATGTTTTTCGCCAGCTTCAGCAGGAAGCACCACCACAATATCATCTGCTCTTTGAACATCAGAATAGAGATTATAGCTTCTTGATAAGACAGTTAGCCGTCCGTTGATTCTTCGCTGAACGACTTTATCCTCGCCAGCAAATTCTAAATTGCCGAATGTTTTTTCCATGTTGGGAATCACAAATTTAAGTTCCATATTTTTACCTATCCTTTCTTTTTTATTGGCTGAATGAATGTTTGATGGTCTTAAAGAGTGGGGAACGACCTTTTGATTCTTGATTTTTTGTTTTCATAAGTTCACTTCCTTTCAAAATCGGGTAAAAAAATAGACACCTCATTTTTTGAAGTGTCTACCTATTAAATATTCAAATTTTATTGGAAGTATCTTTATATCTTCACTTTTCAAGGATAAATCGTCGTATCAAAGCTCATTCATAAGTAGTAAATTAGTAGTAAATTGAGTGGTTTTGACCTTGATAAAGTGTGATAAGTCCAGTTTTTATGCGGATAACTAGATTTTTATGCTATTTTTGATATAAAAAATAGATAAGAAAACCCTGAAAATCAAACTTTCAGGGTTGGTAGGGGATTGGAGAAATTAGTTGATTTTCTCGACATAGAGTTGTTTTGCAATGTCCATACTTACTTGTAAGTCCTCGTCTTTACTAAGGATAGTGAAGGTGTTGCTGAAGCCATCAAACTGCTTGACTTGGAGCTGATCACCGATGTGAAGTGAGTGCTTGTCCAGATAATGGAGAATGTCAAAACTATCATGCACCCGAGTCAGGCGGTAGGAGCCAGCTTCCTTGATGTCAGCTAGTGGGAGGTTATTGATTTCAACTAGGAGTTCTCCCTTGGCAGGAATGGTTCCTCCGTGAGGGCAGGTCTTGGGAAATCCAAGCAATTTATCCAGTCTTTCCACGAAGAGGTCAGAGACAGTATGTTCCAATACCTCAGCTTCCTCGTGAATCTGGTCACTCGTATAGTTTAAATGATGAACCAGAAAAACTTCAATCAAGCGGTGTTTACGATAGAGCTCAGAGACCAATTTGAGGCCGAGGTCAGTCAGTAGATAGCCACATTCCTTGTCCTTGAGGATGAGATTTTCGCTCTTCATCCGTTTAATCATTTCAGTTACGGCAGGGGGAGAGACTTGCATGCGGGCAGCAATTTCCTTGTTGGTAATCTTATGCAAATCTATGCTAATTTCATAAATACATTTTAGATAGTCTTCTTTATTCGGGGTCATTCGCTTCCTCTTGTCTAATATCTTTATCTAGTATATCAAAAAAAGCTAGATTTCTCTAGCTGTGACTTTTTATGTTATACTTATTGCAAGAGAAAAAACGAGGAGATGGATATGACGAAAATAGCTCTTCTTTCAGATATTCATGGAAATACCACCGCCTTGGAGGCTGTTTTGGCAGATGCTCGGCAGCGAGGAGTGGATGAATACTGGCTTTTGGGAGATATTCTCATGCCAGGGACAGGGCGTAGAAGGATTTTGGACTTGTTGGCTCAACTACCGATTACGGTTAGAGTTTTGGGAAACTGGGAAGACAGTCTGTGGCATGGTATCCGTAAGGAATTGGATAGTACTCGTCCCAGCCAACGCTATCTCTTGCGCCAGTGCCAGTATGTTCTAGAGGAGATTTCCCTAGAAGAAATTGAACTGCTCCATAATCAACCACTCCAGATCCATCGTCAGTTTGGGGATTTGACGGTAGGAATTAGCCACCATCTTCCTGATAAGAATTGGGGACGAGAGTTGATTCATACTGGAGCGCAAGAGGATTTTGATCGCTTGGTGACCAATCCGCCTTGCGATATTGCTGTTTATGGTCATATTCACCAGCAGTTGCTTCGTTACGGTACTGGTGGGCAATTGATTGTTAATCCGGGTTCGATTGGGCAGCCTTTCTTTCTAGATGCTCAGTTGCGGAAGGACTTGCGGGCCCAGTATATGATTTTGGAGTTTGATGACAAGGGCTTGGTAGATATGAACTTCCGACGGGTAGACTACGATGTGGCAGCTGAATTGCAGTTGGCTAAAGATCTTAAACTTCCCTATTTTGAGGTTTACTATGAAAGTCTGGTCAATGGGATCCACCATACTCATCATCAGGAATTTCTGAGAGAATTGGCCCAGAAAGAGGGCTACGATCGGGAGTTAGACGACTGGTTAAAAGGTGGTAATGATTGACATTACAACTAAAAAGGGTATAATAAAAGAAAAAGAAGAGTAGAGGCAGAGTAGCCTCGTAAAAAGGAGAAGAGGATGCAAATTCCAAGTAGATTTACCATTGCGACTCATATGCTGATAATCATTGCCCTCGAGAGGAAGGAAAGCAAGGTGACCAGTGATTTTCTGGCTGCTAGTGTCGGGGTCAATCCAGTCATTATCAGAAAAACCTTGTCCCAGTTGAAGAAGGCAGAGCTGATTTCAGTCGCGCGCGGAACAGGGGGAACAGAGATTGTTAAGGATCTCAAAGACATTAGTCTTTTAGATGTTTATCAGGCGGTCGAATGTCTTGGTAAGACTGGTCAACTCTTCAGTTTCCATGACAATCCAAATCCAAATTGCCCAGTTGGAGCTCATATTCATGATGTTTTGGATCAAAAATTGGAGAGAATTCAGCTGGCTATGGAGGCTGAACTTGGTCAGACCAGTTTAGAGCAAGTCGTGGCTGATGCAGAGAGTCAGATGAAGGAGTGATTTTTTCTTTAAAACAAAAAAGCTTATGAAAAGGTTTTTATACTCAATGAAAATCAAAAAGCAAACTAGGAAGCTAGCCGCAGGTTGCTCAAAGCACAGCTTTGAGGTTGCAGATAAAGCTGACGTGGTTTGAAGAGATTTTCGAAGAGTATTACCTTTTCATAAGCTTTTTATCTATTTTTCCATGCTTGGTAACGGGTATCAATCAATAACTGGGTGAGGCGTCCCATGGTTTCCCTTTCTTCTGGAGTGAGAGATTGAGCTTGGACAAAGAGATGACGAATGTGTTCGACAGCCTTTAAGGAAGACAAGTCATTGATAGAAGTAATACCTGAATCAAGAATGGTGCCAAAGAAGAGATCAAAGTAGAGCTGGAGTTCCTCGTCAGGGACTGTGGCTACCCACTCCTTGAAGGTTATGTCTACTTGTTGACTATCGCTGTTGGTCTTATCCAGTTGGATGAAGTGCTTGTCCTCAATCTGCCAACTAAAGGTATCGTGCTGGGCAATACCACCCAGGGCAGTACTTTGAACGATGATTTGGTGAGCAGGGATTTCCATCATCATACCGATGATGGAACCTTGTGGGATAAAGACCTTGGTTCTATCCATTATCCTTTGATAGCCCTCGGTTTGTGTCAGTTCTTTGTGGAGACCAGGCGCATCAAAGGTATAAACTGCTGTAATCTGATTTTGCAAGCTTTGCTCAATTTGACTAGCCGCATAGATGGCTAGATTTCCTCCCTTGGAATGCCCAGCCAGAATGACCTTCTGCTTAGGATAGTGGGCAAAAAAGTTCTTTAAATAGCGGAGGGCGTGCTTTTGAGCAGGAATTTCCTTCATATAGGTTAGGTGGAAATCTTCCTTCCAGCCAATGATACTGTCATCAGTCCCACGAAAGACAATCAGATAGGTATCGAGAGTGAGGCGGTAGGTTATAGCCGCAAATTGTTTTTGCAATTCAGGATCGATGTCATTGATAAAATGGGAGAGTTTGCAATTTTTGAAGCGTTTGTGTTGAGCTAATTCATCCAATAATTGGAGACGATTTTTACTGGTCAACATGTTGGGTTCCCTTGGAACCTGAGGTGCCAGGTCTAAAAGTCGCTGAGGACTTGTGGAGACCAGATTATCAAAGGAGAGGTAGGGGATTTCTGTTAGGGCTAGAATGTCTAATTCATTTAAAGGAAGGTCGTAATAAGAATCGTATGCGACATCTTTCAGATAGTCAAAAATATTGGCCATAAGAGCTCCTTTCTTTTTATTTATCTTATCAAATTTCCCTCAAATTAGCTAGTAGGGTTGCCTCACTTTGTTGGCTAAAAACAAGCTCTTTCAAATTCAGTTTCAGACCTTCTAGCATGGAAAAATCTGTTATAATAATAGAAAAGGAGGAGCGCATGCACAAGATTTTATTAGTAGAAGATGATCAGGTTATTCGTCAACAAGTCGGGAAAATGCTCTCTGAATGGGGATTTGAAGTGGTTCTGGTAGAAGACTTTATGGAAGTTTTGAGTCTATTTGTTCAGTCGGAGCCTCATCTGGTCCTCATGGATATTGGTTTGCCCTTGTTTAATGGCTATCACTGGTGTCAGGAAATTCGCAAGATTTCCAAGGTACCTATCATGTTTCTGTCTTCGAGAGACCAGGCTATGGATATTGTCATGGCAATCAATATGGGCGCGGATGACTTTGTGACCAAGCCTTTTGACCAGCAGGTTCTTTTAGCCAAGGTTCAGGGCTTGTTGCGCCGTTCCTATGAGTTTGGGCGTGACGAGAGTTTACTGGAATATGCTGGTGTTATTCTCAATACCAAATCAATGGATTTACATTATCAAGGTCAAGTCTTGAATTTGACCAAGAACGAATTTCAGATTTTACACGTGTTGTTTGAGCATGCGGGCAATATTGTAGCGCGTGACGACCTCATGCGGGAACTTTGGAACAGCGACTTTTTTATTGATGATAATACGCTCTCTGTCAATGTGGCTCGATTGCGTAAAAAGTTGGAAGAGCAGGGCTTGGTAGGATTTATCGAGACCAAGAAAGGGATAGGGTACGGACTGAAGCATGCTTGATTGGAAACAATTTTTTCTAGCCTATCTGCGTTCCCGTAGTCGTCTGTTTGTCTATCTGCTTGCTTTGGCATTTCTGGTTTTGCTCTTTCAGTTTTTATTTGCCAGTTTGGGAATTTACTTTCTCTACTTTTTCCTCTTGTGTTGCTTTGTAACCATCTTATTTTTCACTTGGGACATATTGGTGGAGATGCAGATCTATCGTCAGGAACTTCTCTACGGTGAGAGGGAAGCCAAATCTCCTTTGGAAATAGCCTTGGCTGAAAAATTAGAAGCGCGTGAGATGGAACTCTATCAGCAGAGGTCAGACGCAGAAAGAAAACTGACGGATTTGCTGGATTACTATACCTTGTGGGTCCATCAGATAAAGACTCCCATTGCAGCTAGTCAACTCTTAGTTGCAGAAGTAGCCGACCGCCAACTGAAGCAGCAATTAGAACAGGAAATTTTCAAGATTGACTCCTATACCAATTTAGTTTTACAGTACCTGCGTTTAGAAAGTTTTCATGATGATTTGGTCTTGAAGCAGGTGCAAATCGAGGATTTGGTCAAGGAAATAATTCGTAAATACGCTCTTTTCTTTATTCAAAAAGGCTTAAATGTCAACCTACATGACCTTGATAAAGAAATCGTGACGGATAAAAAGTGGCTGCTAGTGGTCATTGAGCAAATTATCTCAAACAGTCTCAAGTACACCAAGGAAGGTGGTCTGGAGATTTATATGGAAGGCCAGGAACTCTGTATCAAGGATACGGGAATCGGGATAAAAAACAGTGATGTCCTCCGAGTCTTTGAACGTGGCTTTTCAGGATATAATGGCCGCCTAACCCAGCAGTCATCTGGACTTGGACTTTACCTATCTAAGAAAATTTCTGAAGAACTGGGTCACCAGATTAGTATCGAGTCTGAGGTTGGTACAGGAACGATAGTGCGGATTCAGTTTGCTCAAGTGAACTTAGTCCTTGAGTGAGAAGAGACAATGAGTTTTTACCCAATCTCTTTTTGCTATATTTCAGGATATTTGAAGACTGTTTTTTACACAACCAATAATAGAATTTTTAATACGGAATATAGTATAAATACTGGTTCAAAGTGAAGTTTTGTATGCTTTTTGCTCTTGTTAAGTATAAAATCTATTGACTAAGGTTGAAGTACAAAAAATCAATGTGAAATGAAGTGAATAGTAGACTTTGAAAATGTCTCCTACTCGATTTTAGAACGAATCTCTGACACAGGATTAAAAGAACTGAAGCTCTCTTTTTGTTTTGAATGAGATAGGTGTATATAGATTTGTGTAACTGGTGTAGAACTGTTTCCAAGAATTTATTGAATGTATCGAATACACATTCTATTGATTTTGAACCAGTTTTAATTTCTAAATGTTATAATAGTTTTATCAAGTAAAAGGAGACTGCCATGATTGGAGACAATATAAAATTCTTACGAAAATCACATAATCTGATATAACCAGAATTTTCACGGATTGTGGGTGTGTCATGAAATAGCCTAAATCGTTAGAAAAACTGAAAAAGCTTACTTTCAATAGAAGTATTGGAAATATTCATTTTACATCTATCAAAGAAACATGGGATAGACCTATATTTTACAAAATAGCAAATTATATTTTGAATGATAGTAAAAACTGCAGTACTTGTGTGATTTACAATTATTGCACTCAATGTCCGAGTATCGCACTATCTGAAATAGGGAATAGTAGAGATTGTTCTGCGATATGTAAAAAAACGCATTAGCAAGGAGTATCGTATATGCTACCATATCTTAAAACTATTAGATGGTATCTCTTCTTTAATTTTCTTTTTGGTGTAGTATCGAATATCTGCACAGCTTTGTTACCGTATTTCACGCAGGCATTAATCAAAGGGGATTATCAAGTAGCTCTATATGGTTACTCTATGTCAGTGGCAGGCTATTTGAGTTGTAACTATATCCAAATGATACTTGATTGGAAGCAGGGGATTATCTTTTCGACTACTTTGAAAAATGAGTGGTTTCGTTCACTTCTGGGACTCAGTCACCACGATTTTAAGCAGAAAACAGTAGCAGAGTATATTTCCTATCAATCTAATGACCTAGATTCGTTGGAAAAGGATTACCTTCCTCCATTGATGAGTTTTATCAAACAAATTTTACGTATTATCATTTATGCTTTCATTATTAGCAGAACAATTAATCCTATTGTATCACTGATTTTAATCTTTTCCACTGGAATTAGTATTCAAATTCCTAAAATCGTTGGGAAGTTGACCGCTAATCGTAGACAGGTTTACTTGAAAAAACAAGGAGATTACTATCGAACTTTGGAGGATTTGCTCATGGGACATCATTTGGTAAATAAACTAACTATGTCGCATTTTTTGAATCAACAAAAGAGTTCTCTAAAGAATTTGCAGGATAAGTATTTTAAGTATGGTTTGACAAAAATTACAGGCATCTTATTGACAGGTGTTTCGTTTGAATTCATTAGTCTTGTTCTGTTTATTTATTTAGCCTACTCTCTATCTCACCAGCAACTCGGTATTCCTGAGGTGGTGGCGAGTTTCGGATATATTAATGCTTTTTCTGAACCAATACAGGAAATCCTTTATGATTTACAAATGTTAGAGTCCGTAAAGCCTGTAATCAAGAGTTTTCAAAACATTGTTGGGAGACCCGTTTCAGTTCAAGCACCTCAACATTCTTTTGATACGATTACTTTGAAAAACATTTCCAAACAACTGGGAGAATCAAAATTGATAATTACTTCCGCTACGATTCAAAAAGGGGATAAAATTGCGCTTATTGGTAAGAATGGGTCTGGAAAAAGTAGTCTTCTCAACATTTTAAATGGAACAGATGAAGATTTTGAAGGACAAATTGTGCTAGATGGCC
Source organism: Streptococcus parapneumoniae (assembly GCF_037076355.1). NCBI lineage: Bacteria > Bacillati > Bacillota > Bacilli > Lactobacillales > Streptococcaceae > Streptococcus > Streptococcus parapneumoniae. Next base: position 646,455 of record NZ_AP026968.1, read on the forward strand.
TTGTTTTGGACCATCTTTGGGGAAGATTCGGTATGATTCTGCAACAAGAACATACATTTATTTCGAGTTATGAAAATAATGTAACGCTATTCAATAGTTTCAATGAAAAATTCAGAGAAGAAGATTTTGAAAAAATTCCACCACAATCCCTGTCAGGTGGTCAGCAACAACGAATGTATTTAAATCGTGAGAAAAATCGTAAAAATCCATTGCTTATCCTAGATGAACCTTTCTCTGCCTTGGATACTAATCAGTTTAAAATGGAATTGGAAAGAGTTCTGGAACTACCAAGTGCCGTCATTGTTACTTTACATCGCCAAAACGAATTATTAAGTAAGTTTGACCAAGTTTGGGAAATTAAGAATGGAGAACTTATAATTTTGAAATAGCTAAATTATAAAGAATAAAACGCATAGTAACAAGGTCATTCAACACCTGATATTATGCGTTTTTCTGATTTTAAGGACTTTTTACTAGGTTCTTATTTCTCAACGCGTGATTTGTTGGCGATATCAGCTAGGATAGCTTGAACAAAATCATCTACTGAGACAGTTTGTGTTTCTTTTTGACCGTAGCGACGAACGTTGACTGTTCCGTCTTCCATTTCCTTGTCCCCAACGATCAATTGGTAAGGAATCTTGCTGGTTTGTGAAGCACGGATCTTGAACTGCATTTTTTCATTGCGCTCATCTACATCTGCACGGACACCGCGGTCACGGAGTTTCTTCGCCACTTCCCAAGCGTAGTCCACGTGTTTTTCGTTAGAAACTGGGATGAGGGTTACTTGGTGTGGTGCAAGCCATGTTGGGAAGGCACCCTTGTAGTTCTCAATCAAGATAGCTGTGAAGCGTTCCATAGTTGAGATAACCCCACGGTGGATCATCACTGGACGGTGCTCTTCACCATCAGCTCCGATGTATTTGAGGTCGAAGCGTTCTGGAAGCAAGAAGTCAAGTTGGATAGTAGAAAGAGTTTCTTCTTTTCCAAGAGCGGTCTTAACTTGAATATCCAATTTTGGTCCGTAGAAGGCTGCCTCACCTTCGGCTTCAAAGTAGTCCACGCCCATTTCATCAAGGGCTGCACGAAGCATGGTTTGAGCATTTTCCCACATCTCATCGTTATCAAAGTACTTGTGAGTATCTTGAGGATCACGAAGAGAGAGGCGGAAGCGGTATTCAGTCAAGTTGAAGTCTTCATAAACATCGATAATCAACTGAAGGGCGCGTTGGAATTCTTCTTGGATTTGTTCTGGAGTTACGAAGAGGTGACCGTCGTTGAGCGACATTTCACGCACACGTTGAAGACCAGTGAGGGCACCAGATTTTTCATAACGGTGCATCATACCGATTTCAGCGATACGGATTGGCAACTCACGGTAAGAGTGAACATGATGTTTGAAGACTTGGATGTGGTGTGGGCAGTTCATTGGACGAAGGACAAATTCTTCCCCGTCACCCATATCCATAGTTGGGAACATGTCTTCTTGGTAATGATCCCAGTGACCAGAAGTCTTGTAAAGTTCAACAGAAGCAAGAGGTGGAGTGTAGACGTGTTGGTAGCCAGAAGCCAACTCTTTGTCAACGATGTAGCGTTCCAACTCACGACGAATAGTCGCACCGTTTGGCAACCAGAATGGAAGCCCTTGACCAACCTCTTGAGAAATCATGAAGAGATCAAGCTCTTTACCAAGTTTACGGTGGTCACGTTCCTTAGCTTCTTCACGCATTTGGAGGTAGTTTTTCAAGTCTTTTTTGTCAAACCAAGCTGTACCATAGATACGTTGCATCATAGCGTTATCACTATTTCCACGCCAGTAAGCACCTGCTACATGGAGAAGGTGGAAGATTTGGATGCGGCTTGTTGATGGGACGTGAGGGCCACGGCAAAGGTCTACATATTCACCCTGACGATAGATAGTCAAACCGCCTTCGTCTTCTGAGTGTTCTTCAATCAATTCCAACTTGTAAGGGTCATTTTTGAAGATTTCACGCGCCTCGTCTTTAGTCACCTCTTCGCGAATAGATGGGAAGTTTTCTTTGACGATTTTTTGCATTTCTTCTTCGATACGAGGAAGGTCTTCGTTAGAGATTTGACCAGCAGTATTGTCAGTATCGTAGTAGAAGCCGTCTTCGATGGCTGGACCAACTCCCAAGTGAATGTCTGGGAAAAGACGACGAGCTGCTTGGGCGAACAAGTGAGCGGCTGAGTGACGCAAGATTGGAAGGGCATCTTCGTGATCAGGTGTCACGATTTCGATGCTTCCATCTTCAGTGATAGCACGAGTAGTGTCGATGAGTTTGCCGTTGAATTTACCAGCCAAGGCTTTTTTAGCTAGGGAATTGCTGATAGATTGGGCAATTTCAAAAGTTGTAACGCCAGATTCGAATTCACGAACAGCGCCATCTGGGAAAGTAATGTTAATCATGATGTTCTCCTTTTTATTATTTCATAGTTTTTAAGCATTGACTTTTTTGCAGACTACTTCCTAGTCTTAATGTTCAATTGCTTTTCTTTATCAGAGAGGAAGTTTTCCATTTCCGTCAGAATGTCTATATCCAGACGTTGAGAAAGTTCTACTAGCCACCAGATATTTTCTGAAAGTTTTTGTTCCAGTGTGTAGGGTGTTTCATCATAGTAGCGTCCTTGCTTTGTCATCACCAATCGTTGGAAATTTCCAATATCATTAGACAAAGCCAAGAGGTCTTCTTCTACCGTCCACTTGGAATCATGATGCTTAACTTCCAGTTCGTGATAAGCTTGTCGGATTGCCCCACAGCGCTCCACTAATTTTTGCAACTCCATAGTTAGCCTCCTCATAAAAAATTGCGACATCCTCGAAAGGACGTCGCAACGTGGTTCCACCTTCATTTATGTACCTCAAAAGAGAGGGACACCTCTGATTGGCTCTAACGTGGCCACCGTTTTATGTTTTCATAAAAAACTCAAGAGTAGTATCAGTTTAGGCTCTCTATGCGTTTCCAGCAACCACGCACTCTCTAGTAGAAAGGGACTAAGTGACTTGTCTCTATGGATTATTATAGCATGATTGTGAGATTTTTCAAGGATTTTGTGAAAGTTTTTTGTTTTTCATTTTTGTAGAATATGCTTGATGCTAATACCAGAATCCATGCCGACCAGAGCAACTGTTTCATAGATTAGCAAGTAAATTAGTATAAACTCACCAAAGGTTATGATAGTAAAGTAAAAGAGCAGTCCGTTACCAACTAACCATCAAAGTGAGAAACGGAAACGGTAGCTATAGAGTAACGATACAATCAAGATTACCAGAGGTGTAAAGAAGAGAAGATTATTTACGTAGAGACTCTTGAGCAAAAGGGGGTCAGAAATAATTAGTGATAACAACTGATAAAGTGGCCAATAAAAGAAAAATATGACCAGATAGTAGGGGAGATGGGAATAGAATCTACGCATGATAATCACCTCGTTTTAAAAAACAGACAACTTATATTTCTTGCTATGATTATTATAGCATATTTAAAACAAGAAAGTAAATCTGTTGACAAAGAAGTTAGTTATTGGTAGAATAGTGAATGTCGTAAAGACAAATAACTTCTTCTTGGTTACAGGCATGCCAACCTGTCACTCGGATGAAGCCAAATAAAAAGGAGAAACATCATGGCAATCTCAAAAGAGAAAAAAAATGAAATTATCGCACAATATGCACGTCACGAAGGTGATACAGGTTCAGTAGAGGTTCAAGTTGCTGTCCTTACTTGGGAAATCAACCACCTTAACGAACACATCAAACAACACAAAAAAGACCACGCTACTTACCGTGGATTGATGAAGAAAATCGGTCGCCGTCGTAACTTGCTTGCATACTTGCGTAAAAACGACGTTAACCGTTACCGTGAGTTAATTAACTCTCTAGGACTTCGTCGTTAATTCAAGATACAAAGGCCGTCAAAAGCACAAAGCAAAAATAGGAAAATTGACGAAGAAACTTCAGTTTCTAGGAGATTTTATCTTTTTTGCCAAGTGCTTAGGCCGTGTTCAATTGAGCATATCTTGATAATGAAGCTACTCTAAATTGGGTAGCTTTTTTACTTTTGTTACCTTACTTCGATATACTCAAGTATAATCTTCGGTTACAGTTCCTAGCACTGTAAGGTAAAATAAACCAGAATGATCTCCCTTCGGGGAGATTTTTTTGTTTCACTAAAAATTTTGTACAATCTTCGGCTTACCGCCTAGTCTATAAACGGTTTATCCAGCAAGAATTATGATGCTAAGGGCGTAAGAAATCCGTATGAAAACAGGGAAATGACACAGTGTTCGATGAACACAAGGAGTTTCATCTTTTTCACTAGGATTTTAGCCCGAGCTCAAATCAGCTCTCTGATTTTCAGAGGGCTTTTTTATTGAGGTTTTATCGGTCACAATTTTGGAGACTACAAAAACCTCAAATGGTATCAGCTAATTACACCATAAAGGTGCGTAGCTACTCGGAGAGCCCACACTTTACGAAGTAAAGTATAGTATGTTATACTTTACATAGAAGTAGTCACCTAATTCCAGTTAGAAATTACTTTGTAACTACGTTTTGAGGAGGAGTAAAATGCTTTCCTATGTTCGAAATTACCCACTAGCGATAGCTAAATTAATGTGTCTGTGCTCTCCTAAAATCTGCTGATTTATTACTGACTAATACAGGAGGGTTTTTTATGGGACAGACAATCATATCTGCTATTGGTGTTTATATTTCCACCAGTATCGATTATTTAATTATTTTATTTATTTTATTTGCACAGCTATCACAGAATAAACAAAAATGGCATATTTATGCGGGGCAATATCTAGGCACAGGCTTACTTGTAGGGGCGAGTTTAGTTGCTGCTTATGTCGTTAATTTCGTGCCTGAAGAATGGATGGTTGGATTGCTTGGTTTAATCCCTATCTATTTAGGGATTCGCTTTGCAATTGTTGGAGAAGGTGAGGAAGAAGAGGAAGAAGAGGAAGAAATTATTGAAAGATTAGAACAAAGCAAGGCAAATCAACTGTTTTGGACAGTTACATTGCTAACAATTGCGTCTGGCGGAGATAATTTAGGTATCTATATACCTTATTTTGCTTCATTAGATTGGTCACAGACCCTCGTGGCCTTGCTTGTGTTTGTAATCGGCATAATTATCTTATGCGAGATTAGTCGGGTATTATCCTCTATTCCCTTAATATTCGAGACAATTGAAAAATACGAGCGAATCATTGTGCCCTTAGTATTCATTCTACTTGGACTATACATCATGTATGAAAATGGCACGATAGAGACTTTTCTGACCGTGTAGATTTTTTTGTTTCACTAGGATTTTATCCCGAGCTCAAATTGGCTCTCTGACTTCAGAGGGCTTTTTTGTTGTCACCTTCCCTCGATATCTTCAAGTATAATCTTCGGTTACGATTATTAGCACTGTAAGACCAATTATATTTATTTTTCTCATCTTGTTCCATTGTTGAAAATATGGTATACTTTTCATGAGAATTTTCTAAATTTTTAAGATTCTATCAAAGGAGGTTTTCATGCTTTCCAAATTTTCTGGAAGCCGACAAGACCAGCAATTTGTGTTACTTTTAGTTGTTTTGCTAGGTATTTTAGGGATTTCTCTCTTTCTAGCAGTTTCAATGGGATCTGTTGCGATTGATCTAGGAGATACCTATCGGATTATTTTGAGCAGGTTGGGATTTCCTCTTGAGATAGGAGAGGTTTCCAAGTCTACTCTTGCCATTGTATGGAACATGAGATTCCCTCGAGTATTGTTAGGTCTGATAGTAGGAGCAGGCCTTTCTATGTGTGGTAGTGTGATGCAGTCTACAGTGAACAATCCCATCGCTGAGCCTTATGTCTTAGGAATATCTGCGGGTGCAACTCTAGGAGCAACCTTGAGCATCATTCTTGGTTTAAAAGTGATGATTAGCCTTGGAGCTTTTCTTGGAGCTATTTTGGCAACAATTGCTGTCCTCATCATTGCCTCTATGCAGGGAAGGATGACGACTTCTAGTCTGATTTTATCAGGAACGGTGGTCAACGCTCTCTTTCTGGCATTTTCAAACTTTATTATCTCAGTCGGAGCTAATGCGGACAGTGTGATGACCATTAAATTTTGGACCATGGGCTCTCTTGCCGGGACTACCTGGTCTGACTTGGTCCTGCCAACTATAGTAGTAGGAATGGCCTTTCTATTTTTCTCTACTCAGTATCGTGTTTTCAATGCGATGATGATGGGAGATGAGGCTGCTTTAACTTTGGGAATTCCCTTACGCTTTTATTGGTATCTTTATGTGACAATGGTGGCTGTGCTGACAGCAGTTTTAGTGGCAACCTGTGGGATTATTGGATTTGTCGGTCTGATTACTCCACATTTAGCTCGAGGGTTAGTAGGAACGAATTACAAGAGGCTTTTTCCTGTTGCAACCTTGCTAGGTGCCCTCTTTGTCATTTGGGCAGACGTACTCTCTCGTATCATCATTCCAAACGCAGAGCTTCCTATTGGTATTTTCACAGCCTTGGTAGGTGCTCCCTTCTTTATCTACATTGTTGGGGGTAGGCGAAGGGAGGTGAGGGTCTGATATGGACTTGATTTGTCAGGATGTCCACTTTGGACTAGGAGAGAAAAAAATCCTCAAAGGAGTCTCTCTTAAGGTTGAAGGGAATCAATTTCACACGATACTAGGACCAAATGGAAGTGGAAAAACCAGTCTACTTAAACTCCTTTATCGTCAGGAAAAGGTGGACAAAGGCTTGATAAGCCTAGATGGAAAGCCTCTGGAACAATGGACGCTCAAAGAAACAGCCAAGCAAATGGCAGTTGTGACCCAGTTTAACCAGCTGCAGTTTGATTGTACAGTTGAGGAAATTGTCTTGCTGGGAAGAACTCCCCACCTCTCTTTTCTACAAAAGGAAAGGGAAAGGGATTATGCGCTCGTTCAAGATGCTCTCGTTAAGGTGGATATGCTCGAGAAGAAAACTCGTCTCTATTCGTCCCTGTCAGGGGGAGAGAAACAGCGAGTCTTGTTAGCACGTGCCTTGGCCCAAGAACCGACTATCTTGCTCCTAGACGAACCAACCAATCATCTGGATATCAAGTATCAGCTAGACTTGTTGGCCATTGTGAAAAATCTCAAGGTCAATGTTCTAGCTGTCCTACATGATATTCAACTTGCTTGTCGCTATTCGGATTATCTCTATCTGATGAAAGAGGGAGAAATCCTTTACCAAGGGACTCCAAAGGAGACTATCACCCCTGAGTCATTGCAAACTGTATACGGAGTTCAAAGTCAGGTGACTTGGACCGAGGATCAGCAAGCTATGATTCACTATTTATAAGAAAGAAAAGGAAAACAAGATGAAAAAAACACTAAGCATTTTACTCGTAACAGTAGCTACCTTAACTTTGGCAGCTTGTGGCAATACTACCACTGAAAAAGCTACGACACAATCAAGCGCAGAAACAAGTCAAAAGGCCAGCACAGAGACGACTTATCCGTTAAATATCAAAACTTATGATGCTAAAGGAAATGAAGTCGAACAAGTCTTTGACAAGGCACCTGAAAAAGTTATCACCAACAATCTTTCAACCACTGAAATCTTATTGGAGTTGGGATTGAAGGATAAAATTGTTGGCATGCTCAATCCAGACAATGCTGTGACGGACAAATACAAGGACGCGATTGCAACTATTCCTCAAATCGGGGATAAAAAAACAGTCTCACAAGAGACAGTCCTTTCTTATGAGCCAGACGCTGTGATGGGTCGAAATATGATGTTTTCTGAAAAATCCTTGGGGACAGTTAGCACTTGGAATGAAAACAAAATCCCAGTCTATACGCAAAAAGCTTCTCTCTCAACAATTCAGCAAGATTTGGGGAATATCGTAGAAGATGTCAAAAATCTTGGAATGATTTTTAATGTTCAGGACAAGGCCAATGAATACGCAGCCCAATTACAAACTAAAATTGATGCTGTTAAGAAAGCAAATCCAGCAAGCCAAGGTGAAAAGAAAAAGGCTTTGATTATGGTTGCTTATAATGATGAAACCTTTGGTGCCTACAAGTCTGCTTTGCAAGAAAGTTTACTGAACCAACTTGGTTATACAAACGTTGCTACGGGAACATCAGGCTTGACCTTGGAAAATCTCGTGTCAATGGATCCTGAATTGATTATCTATGTGACCAGCGACCGTAATAAAAAATTGGATGAAAAAGCAGTAGAGTTGATGAAGGCAAATGCTGTTTTGGAAAGCGTTCCTGCTATTAAGAATCAAAAAATCATGACCATCTCTTACGATGAGTTGATGGACTATGGTCCAGCAGTGATTGATTCCCTTGAGAAAATCAATGACTTTATCAATAAATAATGAGTTTGATTGGGAAGGAATTCAAGTCAAAATCAGCCTTCCTTCTAACTACGACCTCAATCAAACCTATCCGGCTATTTTATTGAATGATGGAAACTTGGATTTCTTATCGTCTCTTTCCGAATCTGTGATTTTAGTGGGCTTGACCTCTAAAAATCGCCTAGACGACTACACTCCATGGGCGACATCTGCTCTGAGAGATGGGGCTCCAGATTTTGGCGGTCAGGCAAATGCCTATCATAGTCATTTATTTGGAGGTCTTTTGGACAAGTTGCAGTCGCTTTATCGCTTGGATAAAAATCGCCTTGCTTATGGAGGTTACTCACTAGGTGGTTTGGTGGCAGTCTACAGTCTTTTCAGCTTTGACAAGGTTTCCTGTGTCTTTTCCATCTGCGGTTCCTTTTGGTATCCTGATTTTGTGACTTACTGCAAGACAGAGACAGTGAAAAATTTGGACTGTTTGCTGTATTTACAGAATGGTCAAACAGAAGGAGCACACCATACTAATCGCTTGGCTCAAGCACCAGTCTATGCTGAGCAGATCCATACCAGTCTTCAGAAACACTATCCGAACTGTCAGTTTGTTTTTGATCCTTATGGACACCATGAACAATTGGATGAGCGATTTCTAGCCTTTTCCAGCTGGTTGGCCCAAAAATGGAAAATCGAATAAAAGATTTATCCCTTGGCTTTTGCCAAGGGATTGTTGTATTTATTTAACCAAGTTTTTCTCTCTTTTTATCTGGATTCCAGATGAAGCTTGCGATAAAGCTAAAGATGATGGTTAGGATAGCGAGGATAATGGCAAGGATGAGGGCAGGGATACGGATAAACCACCAGAGTGGGTTTGGTTTTTTATCATTGTGCCATTGTTTTGTTTCTTGGTCCAAACGTTGAAATTCTGTTTGGATATGATTGGCGACTGTTTCAATCCCTTCATCATTCATTTTTTTGATATCTGAGATATCAATTGGATTTCCAAAGTTCATATCAACACGCTCGCGGCTAACCAAGCCTTTCAAGGTCATAGGACCTGTATAGGTAACCGGCATGATACGGACCTTGGCCATCTTGGCAATTAGTGCAACTCCACCCTTGACATCGTTTGAGTGACGGCTCCCACTTGGAAACATGATGAGAGAGCGATCACTTTTTTTAAGAACATTGATAGGGTATTTGATGGCTGAGGCGCTAGGATTTTCACGGTCGATAGGAAAAGCGCCACACATACGAATCCACCAGCCAAAGATACGGTTGGTAAAGAGCTCTTTTTTGGCCATAAAGATAAATTGTTTTGGTTTGGTCGCAAAGGCCATATAAACTGGATCCCACCAGGTACGGTGAGGGGCAACCAAAATATAATTTTCATCTTGATTAGGAATTTTATCAGTATTATGATAGTGGGCATTGCCATTGATGGACCATAGGAGCAAGACAACCAATCCACGTAAATAAGTATAAAACATGCGATCTCCTTCGATTATTTTCTTGTTATTATTATACCTTATCAAAGGAGGGCTGGCAAACTTTTCCCTTGACCAGGTCCATATTTGGGATGAGATTAGAATTCTTTTAGAAAAAATGATATGATAGAATTTATGGATAAAAATAAGATTATGGGATTAACCCAAAGAGAAGTCAAGGAAAGACAGGCTAAGGGCTTGGTCAATGATTTTACTGCATCGGCCAGTACTAGCACTTGGCAAATCATCAAACGAAATGTCTTTACTCTTTTTAACGCTTTGAACTTTGCCATTGCTTTGGCACTAGCCTTTGTGCAGGCTTGGAGCAATCTGGTCTTCTTTGCTGTTATCTGCTTTAACGCTTTTTCTGGAATTGTGACCGAGCTGCGGGCTAAACACATGGTGGACAAGCTCAATCTCATGACCAAGGAAAAGGTCAAGACTATTCGTGATGGCCAAGAAGTGGCTCTGAATCCTGAAGAATTGGTGTTAGGAGATGTCATTCGTTTGTCTGCAGGAGAGCAGATTCCTAGTGATGCCTTGGTTTTAGAAGGCTTTGCGGAAGTCAATGAAGCTATGTTGACGGGGGAAAGTGATTTGGTGCAAAAGGAAGTGGATGTCTTGCTTTTGTCAGGAAGTTTCTTAGCCAGTGGAGCAGTTTTAGCTCAAGTTCACCATGTTGGATCTGATAACTATGCTGCCAAACTCATGCTGGAAGCCAAGACCGTTAAACCAATCAACTCTCGTATCATGAAATCACTGGACAAGCTAGCTGGTTTTACTGGGAAAATTATCATTCCTTTTGGTCTGGCTCTCTTGCTGGAAGCCTTGCTTTTAAAAGGCCTGCCTCTTAAGTCGTCCGTTGTAAATTCATCGACAGCCCTTTTGGGGATGTTACCTAAGGGAATTGCTCTTTTGACCATTACTTCGCTCTTGACCGCGGTGATTAAGCTGGGCTTGAAAAAGGTCTTGGTGCAGGAGATGTACTCTGTTGAGACCTTGGCGCGCGTGGATATGCTCTGTCTGGACAAGACGGGCACCATCACCCAAGGAAAGATGCAGGTGGAAGCCGTTCTTCCGCTAATGGAAACTTATAGTGAGGAGACTATTGCCAGCATTTTGGCCAGCTACATAGCTCACAGTGAGGATAAAAATCCAACTGCCCAAGCTATTCGCCAGCGATTCCAAGGCCAAGTAGCCTATTCTATGATTTCCAATCTCCCCTTCTCAAGCGACCGCAAGTGGGGTGCTATGGAGTTAGAAGGTTTGGGAACAGTTTTCTTAGGGGCGCCTGAGATGTTGCTAGATTCTGAGGTCCCAGAAGCCAGAGAGGCCTTGGAGAGAGGTTCACGTGTCTTGGTCTTGGCTCTCAGTCAGGAAAAACTAGACCATCACAAGCCACAGAAACCATTTGATATTCAGGCTCTAGCCTTGCTGGAAATCTTAGACCCGATACGAGAAGGAGCGGCAGAGACGCTGGACTATCTCCGTTCTCAGGAAGTGGGATTGAAAATTATCTCTGGTGACAATCCAGTTACGGTGTCCAGCATTGCCCAGAAGGCTGGTTTTGCGGACTACCATAGCTATGTAGATTGTTCAAAAATCACTGATGAAGAATTGATTGTTATGGCTGAAGAGATAGCTATTTTCGGACGTGTTTCCCCTCATCAAAAGAAACTCATCATCCAAACTCTGAAAAAAGCAGGGCATACAACAGCTATGACAGGGGACGGAGTCAATGATATCCTGGCTCTTCGTGAGGCGGATTGTTCCATCGTAATGGCTGAGGGAGATCCAGCGACTCGTCAGATTGCCAATCTGGTTCTCTTGAACTCTGACTTTAATGATGTTCCTGAGATTCTCTTTGAAGGTCGTCGTGTGGTCAATAACATTGCCCACATCGCACCGATTTTCTTGATAAAGACCATCTACTCATTCTTGCTCGCAGTTATCTGTATTGCCAGTGCTCTTCTGGGACGGTCTGAATGGATCTTGATTTTCCCTTTTATTCCAATCCAGATTACCATGATTGACCAATTCGTGGAAGGTTTCCCACCATTCGTTCTGACTTTTGAGGGAAATATCAAACCTGTCGAACCAAACTTCCTCAGAAGATCCATGCTTCGTGCCCTACCAAGCGCTCTCATGGTCGTGTTCAGCGTTCTTTTTGTGAAAATATTTGGAAGTAGCCAAGGTTGGTCTGAGTTAGAAATCTCAACTCTACTCTATTATCTATTGGGGTCAATTGGTTTCTTATCCGTATTTAGAGCCTGCATGCCATTTACCCTATGGCGGGTCCTCTTGATTGTTTGGTCAGTAGGAGGCTTCCTAGCCACAGCTCTCTTCCCAAGAATTCAAAAACTGCTTGAAATTTCAACCTTGACAGGACAAACATTACCTGTTTATGGTGTCATGATGTTGGTCTTTACCGTGATTTTCATCCTGACTAGTCGCTATCAAGCCAGAAAATAAAGAAAGGCTGCAATCTGTGGATTGCGGTCTTTTTAGGTACAAGATTGCCAGCTGAAATGTGGTATAATAAGAGGTAATAGAGTTTGGAAAGTGAGAGAAGATGATTTCAAAGAGATTAGAATTAGTGGCTTCCTTTGTGCCACAGGGAACCATTTTACTAGATGTGGGGAGTGACCATGCTTATCTGCCTATCGAGTTGGTCGAAAGAGGACAAATAAAAAGTGCTATTGCAGGTGAGGTGGTGGAAGGCCCCTATCAGTCTGCGGTCAAAAATGTTGAGGCTCACGGACTAAAGGAGAAAATCCAGGTTCGTTTAGCCAATGGTTTGGCAGCCTTTGAAGAGGCAGATAAGGTATCGGTCATTACCATTGCTGGTATGGGTGGTCGTTTGATTGCTAGGATTTTAGAAGAAGGCTTGGACAAGTTAGCTAATGTAGAACGATTGATCCTCCAACCCAATAATCGTGAAGATGACTTGCGTATCTGGTTGCAAGACAATGGTTTTCAGATTGTAGCAGAAAACATCCTAGAAGAAGCTGGCAAGTTTTACGAGATTTTGGTGGTGGAAGCAGGTCAAATGAAGCTATCAGCCAGTGATGTTCGCTTTGGACCTTTCTTGTGCAAAGAGGTCAGTCCAGTCTTTGTCCAAAAATGGCAAAAAGAAGCTGTTAAGCTAGAGTTTGCCCTCGGACAAATCCCAGAAAAAAATTTGGAAGAACGTCAAGTTCTAGTAGATAAGATTCAAGCCATCAAGGAGGTGCTCCATGTTAGCAAGTGAAGTGATTAACGCGTATGAAGCCTTTTGCCCTCAGGAATTTTCAATGGAGGGAGACAGTCGTGGCCTGCAAATTGGAACTTTGGACAAGGATATCCAAAGAGTCATGGTGGCTCTGGATATTCGTGAAGAAACGGTGGCTGAAGCCATTGAAAAGGGTGTAGACTTGATTATTGTCAAACACGCGCCGATTTTCCGTCCTATCAAGGACTTGGTAGCTAGCCGTCCGCAAAATCAGATTTATATCGACCTCATCAAGCATGACATTGCAGTTTATGTCAGCCATACCAATATTGATATTGTTGAAAATGGTCTCAATGATTGGTTCTGTCAGATGCTAGGTATCGAGGAAACGACCTATCTGCAGGAGACAGGTCCTGAACGTGGAATTGGTCGTATTGGGAATATTCAGCCTCAGACCTTTGGAGAATTAGCCCAACATGTCAAGCAAGTCTTTGGCCTAGATAGCCTTCGAATGGTGCATTATCAAGAGAATGACTTGCAGAAGTCTATTTCAAGAGTGGCTATCTGCGGTGGAAGTGGGCAGTCTTTCTATAAGGATGCTTTAGCTAAAGGAGCGGATGTCTATATCACTGGTGATATTTACTACCACACTGCCCAGGATATGTTGTCTGATGGCTTGCTAGCATTGAACCCAGGTCACTATATTGAAGTGCTTTTTGTGGAAAAAATTGCAGAGCTTCTTAATCAATGGAAAGGAGAAAAGGGCTGGACAATCGATATTGTACCTAGTCAAGCATCGACCAATCCTTTCCACCATATCTAGTTAGAAAGTGAAAACAATGAAAAAAGTTGCTATTATCGGAGCAGGAATTGTGGGAGCAACAGCTGCCTACTACCTCTCGAAAGAAAGTGACCTAGAGGTGACCGTTTTTGACCATGGACAGGGTCAGGCAACCAAGGCTGCAGCAGGAATTATCAGTCCTTGGTTTTCCAAACGCCGCAATAAAGCTTGGTACAAGATGGCGCGCTTGGGGGCTGATTTTTATGTGGATTTATTGGCTGATTTAGAGAAGTCAGGACAAGAGATCGACTTTTACCAGCGTTCGGGAGTCTTTCTCCTGAAAAAGGATGAAACTAAGTTGGAAGAACTCTATCAACTAGCCCTCCAGCGCAGAGAAGAATCTCCCTTGATAGGGCAATTAGCCATTCTGGACCCAGCATCAGCTAATGAATTATTCCCTGGCTTACAGGGATTTGACCGCTTGCTCTATGCTTCTGGTGGAGCGAGAGTAGATGGTCAACTCTTAGTGACTCGTTTGCTGGAAGCCAGTCAGGTCAAGCTGGTCAAAGAAAAAGTGAGTCTGACACCGTTAGCATCAGGCTACCAGATTGGCGAAGAGGTGTTTGATCAGGTTATTTTGGCGACTGGAGCTTGGTTGGGGGATATGTTAGAACCCTTGGGTTATGAAGTGGATGTTCGTCCCCAAAAAGGACAACTCCGAGATTATTGGCTTGCCCAAGACATGGAATCTTATCCTGTGATTATGCCAGAAGGGGAGTGGGATCTGATTCCTTTTGTAGGTGGGAAATTATCTTTAGGCGCTACTCATGAAAATGATATGGGTTTTGATTTGACGGTGGATGAAACCTTGCTCCAGCAAATGGAGGAGGCGGCCCTGCCTTGCTATCCTAGTTTAGTAGAAGCTACCAGAGCTGGTGAGCGTGTGGGAATCCGTGCCTACACTAGTGATTTCTCACCTTTCTTTGGGCAGGTGCCAGAATTGGCAGGTGTCTATGCTGCTAGTGGACTAGGTTCATCAGGCCTCACAACTGGTCCTATCATTGGTTACCATCTAGCTCAACTGATCCAAGACAAGGAGTTGACTTTGGACCCTCTAAACTACCCAATTGAAAACTATGTCAAACGACTAAAAAGCGAATAAATATTTTACTGAAATTTTAGCTTAGCTTCTAGGATGGCAAATGACATTCCCTATCAAAAATGGTAAAATAAGAAAAAATCCGAGAATCGAGGAACAAAGATGCAAGAAAAGATTTTGGTAACGGGTGGAGCTGGTTTTATCGGAACCCACACTGTTATTGAGTTAATCCAAGCAGGTCATCAGGTTGTTGTGGTGGATAACCTTGTCAACAGCAATCGCAAAAGTTTAGAAGTTGTTGAGAGAATTACAGGAGTTGAAGTGCCTTTTTATGAGGCGGATATCCGTGATACAGACACCCTCAGAGACATTTTCACACAAGAAGAACCAACAGGGGTCATTCACTTTGCTGGTTTGAAGGCTGTCGGTGAATCAACACGTATCCCTCTTGCCTACTATGACAACAATATCGCTGGAACTGTTAGTCTTTTGAAGGTCATGGAAGAAAACAACTGTAAAAACATTATTTTCAGTTCTTCTGCGACAGTTTACGGAGATCCGCATACAGTGCCAATCTTGGAAGATTTCCCACTTTCAGTGACCAATCCATATGGCCGCACCAAGCTTATGCTAGAGGAAATTTTGACGGATATTTACAAGGCAGACTCAGAATGGAATGTGGTCTTGCTTCGTTACTTTAACCCAATCGGAGCCCATGAGAGTGGAGATTTGGGAGAAAATCCAAACGGTATTCCAAACAATCTCTTGCCATATGTGACTCAAGTAGCCGTTGGAAAATTAGAGCAAGTGCAAGTGTTTGGAGACGATTACGATACCGAAGACGGAACTGGTGTTCGTGACTATATCCACGTTGTTGACTTGGCTAAAGGTCACGTTGCAGCTCTGAAAAAAATCCAAAAGGGTTCAGGTCTAAACATTTATAACCTTGGAACAGGGAAAGGCTACTCAGTTCTTGAAATTATCCAAAATATGGAAAAAGCAGTGGGACGTCCAATTCCTTACCGCATTGTAGAACGTCGCCCAGGGGATATCGCAGCCTGCTATTCAGATCCTGCAAAAGCCAAAGCAGAACTAGGCTGGGAAGCAAAATTAGGCATCACCCAAATGTGTGAAGACGCATGGCGTTGGCAAAGCAAGCATCCAAATGGATTTGAAGACTAAGATGGTGATGTCAATCATTGTCCCCTGTTTAAACGAAGAGGAAGTACTTCCTCTTTTTTATCAGGCTTTGGAAACTTTACTTCCAGATTTGGGAACAGAAATCGAGTATGTCTTTGTCGATGATGGATCAAGTGATGGGACCTTGGAACTCTTAAAGGCCTATCGGGAACAAAATCCGACAGTGCATTATATTTCTTTCTCACGAAATTTTGGCAAAGAAGCAGCTCTGTATGCAGGCTTACAATATGCGACAGGAGATCTGGTGGTGGTAATGGATGCAGACCTCCAGGATCCTCCTAGTATGTTGCTTGAGATGAAAAACTTACTAGATCAGAATGAAGACTTGGACTGCGTTGGAACACGGAGAACTAGTCGGGAGGGAGAACCCTTCTTTCGCAGTTTCTGCGCCAATCTCTTTTACCGCCTTATGCAAAAAATTAGCCCAGTAGCCCTACCGTCAGGTGTCCGTGATTTTCGCATGATGAGACGGTCTGTGGTCGATGCCATTTTATCCTTGACCGAGTCTAATCGTTTTTCAAAGGGACTCTTTGCTTGGGTCGGCTTTAAAACCCACTATCTGGACTATCCAAATGTTGAAAGGCAGGCTGGTAAGACCAGTTGGAGTTTTAGGCAACTCTTTTTCTACTCTATTGAAGGGATTGTTAACTTTTCAGATTTTCCCTTGATTATAGCCTTTGTGGCTGGTCTCCTATCTTGTTTTATTTCTCTGCTTATGACCTTTTTTGTAGTAGTTCGTACCCTCATTTTGGGCAATCCGACATCAGGTTGGACCTCTCTGATGGCTGTCATTCTCTTTCTTGGAGGCATTCAACTCTTGACCATTGGGATTCTCGGCAAGTACATCAGTAAGATTTATCTAGAGACTAAAAAAAGACCACTTTATCTTATCAAAGAAAAAAGTGATGGTAGGTCAAAACAAAGATAGAATTTATCTAGCGTAGTTACTTTTTGTTTTTATAATTTTTTTACTCCGGAATTTTGGTAGTTTTTAAAGTAACTAGGGATTTGATACGATATCAAGGATTTATGTAGGAAGATTTACTGCAAAAGTGGAAACTTAAGAAATAAAAAATTAGGAGGATTATTTTATGATAAATAAAGAAGACTATTTCCAAGAAATCGATCTTATAAAGAAACAAAATTATGTAGAGGTTGAACTGTATCCTTTAGTTGCTGATATAATTAAGCCAACTTTAAGAGAGAGTTTATCAAAAAGATATGTCTTCGGAAGAAGAAAGAGTAATATGGGGCAAATATATTATGGTCTAAGTAATTTTCCTGATATAGTTATTTTGGATAAGAATTATCAAAATAAAGCCAGAAAAAGTATAGAAATTGAAGAATGGAAGAAACTTCGAGGATGCGTGGAAATTAAGAATTTAAACAATAGTTTAATTACAGAGGAAAAAATTAAATCAACCATATCGAACAGTTTGGAACATATAACTCGAGAGATGGGACAACTTATTGGAGACCTTTTATGGTATAAAAAAGTAATTTATACCAATGGAATTGAATGGAGATTTCTAAGTTTAGATGATAAGGAAGAGATAGATAACACAATTGTTGAAGTGGTTAACAAAAGAATAGAAACAGAAGAAGCGGGAAATTCTTTTGATTGGTGGAAGAATATTAAAGATTTATCATTCAATTATACGGATATATGTTTATCTAAAGATTGTAGACAAGAGTGGGACGAATTTGTAAAGAAAGTAAAGGAAATAGAATGGTAGTAGTCTATTCTCATTAAGAAATTTAGATTTTAAGTTACAGTAAAATTTATTTGGAGACCAAAAAAAGACCACTTTATCTTATCAAAGAAAAAAGTGACCTTCCTGATTTTACAGAAAAAAATAAAGTGAAAAGACTATAATTTTACATGGAAATGTGCTAAACTAGAGGGAGTGGATTATCGCCATTGATTTAGGCTTCCTGATTTCCAATCAGGGCGCGAGTTGGGCAATTTTTAACAGCCTCTAAGACATCCTGACTAGGAGAAATTTCTTTTTCCAGTTGGTCAGGGTCATCGTAAAAACGCACGATTCCATTATCGTGGTAATCAAATAAATCAGAATAAGTTTGGCAAAGTCCACAGGCGATACATCGTTCAGGTATAAGTGTGATTTTCATGTTCATATTTATATTGTAATAAGAAAAGTAAAAAAAAACAAGGAGTAGGGTATGGAAAAAGAACCGTGGCAAGAAGATATTTATGATCAAGAAGAATCAAGAGCAGAGCGTCGTAAGAGAACTCAAGGCAGAGATGTAGTGGCCAATCGTATTTTGACTATCCTAGCCAGTATTTTCTTTGTAATTGTGGTGGTGATGATCATTGTTCTTATCTATCTATCATCGGGTGGGAGTAATCGCACAGCAGCCTTGAAAGATTTTCACGATTCTGATGCAAGTGTAGCACAAGTCTCATCTTCAAGCAGTTCCCAGCCTGAGCAGAGTTCAGAGCCAGAATCTACTTCTAGTAGTTCAGAAGAAGCTGCTAATCCTGAAGGAACGATTAAAGTTCTCGCAGGAGAAGGGGAAGCAGCCATTGCAGCTCGTGCTGGGATTTCGATTGCTCAGTTAGAAGCTTTAAATCCTGGGCACATGGCTACAGGATCTTGGTTTGCTAATCCAGGTGATGTTATAAAAATAAAATAGGAGCCGATATGAAAACAATTCAAATTGCTATTGACGGTCCTGCTTCCAGTGGTAAGAGTACAGTCGCAAAGATTATTGCCAAGGATTTTGGATACACCTACCTAGATACAGGTGCCATGTATCGTGCGGCAACCTATATGGCTCTCCAAAACCAGTTAGGAGTAGAAGAAGTCGAAGCCCTTCTAGCCTTGTTGGACCAGCATCCAATTAGTTTTGGGCGTTCAGAAACTGGGGAACAGCTTGTCTTTGTAGGAGATGTGGATATTACCCATCCTATCCGTGAAAATGAAGTGACCAATCATGTTTCTGCTATTGCAGCAATTCCTCAAGTGCGTGAGAAACTGGTTTCTCTCCAACAAGAAATTGCCCAGCAAGGCGGGATTGTCATGGACGGTCGCGATATTGGGACTGTTGTATTGCCACAAGCAGAATTGAAAATTTTCCTAGTAGCTTCGGTAGATGAAAGAGCAGAGCGTCGTTACAAGGAAAATATTGCCAAGGGAATTGAAACAGACCTTGAAACTCTAAAAGAGGAAATTGCTGCGCGTGACTACAAGGATAGTCATCGTGAGACTTCGCCTCTCAAACAAGCAGAGGATGCTGTCTACCTTGATACAACTGGCTTGAACATTCAAGAAGTAGTTGAAAAAATCAAAGCAGAAGCTGAAAAAAGAATGTAAATGTAGAAAAGCCGATAGATGGATATCGGTTTTTTTCTAAATTTGTCAAAATGCTGATTTTAGGGTATAATAGTTGCTGTTCGAGAAATTTTGATTTTCAAAGAATAGTGAATGATGATAAGGAGAAACCATGAACAACCTACCAAATTGTCCAAAATGTAACTCAGAGTATGTCTACGAAGACGGTGCCCTACTGGTTTGCCCAGAGTGTGCTCATGAGTGGAATCCTGCTGAAGTTGCAGATGTAGAAGAGGGCCTTGTTGCTATTGATGCCAACGGGAATAAATTGGCTGACGGTGATACAGTAACCCTCATTAAGGATTTGAAAGTAAAAGGTGCGCCAAAAGATTTGAAACAAGGGACGCGCGTGAAAAATATCCGTATCGTAGAAGGCGACCACAATATCGACTGTAAGATTGATGGCTTCGGTGCCATGAAACTCAAATCAGAGTTTGTGAAGAAGATTTAAGTATGTCAAAACACTATAAATTTGTATTTTATAGCCGTGTCTTCTTGTTTCTAGCGGCTTTTACGGGAGTTTACCTTGAAATTACCAAGCATGGTGGTTTTGGGATGCTTCTCTATTACACGGTTCTGTCAAATCTGTTAGTAACTATTTTTACCCTCTATCTCTTAAAGGTTATGAGCCGTGTAGGTGAAAACTGGCAAAAGCCAAGTCTCTTGCGCTTAAAAGGTGGAGTCACCATGAGTATCATGATTACCTGTGTGATTTACCATTTCCTCTTGGCGCCTATTGCGACTAATTTCTATACTCTGGAAAATTTCCTTTGCCACTATATCGTTCCCCTTTGGTTTTTCGCAGATACCCTCTTTTTTGACAAACAGGGTCAATACAAGATTTGGGATCCAATTGTGTGGACGATTTTACCCTTGCTGTATATGATTTTTGCTCTTTTTAATGGCTTGGTTCTAAAACTCAATATTCCAAATGCCAAGGATAATCCTTTCCCTTACTTCTTTTTGAATGTGAACAAGGGTTGGGATGTTGTGTTTAAGTGGTGTCTGATTATCTTTGTTGCCTATATGGTAGCAGGATTTATCTTCTACTTTATTAAGCAAATCAAGAGAAAATCATCCTGAGACACAAGGGATTCATTTTCGAGTTTAAGAAGGAGTCTACAAACCAATGGGACTTCTTCTTTTCTTGCTTGTTTGATAACGATCAAAAAAGTAGAAGATTAAGAGAAAGATAGAAAGAGATTTCATGAAACAATTTTTAGAACGGGCCAGTATTTTGGCTCTCTCCCTCGTTTTGATTACCTCCTTTTCGATTTCAAGTGCCCTGCCAGCCATGTTTGACTATTATCAAGGCTATCCTAAGGAACAAATTGAGCTCTTGGCTAGCTTGCCTTCCTTTGGAATCATGATGATGTTATTACTAAATGGTTTTTTAGAAAAAATATTCACTGAGCGCTTACAGATTAGTTTGGGCTTGCTGATTTTATCACTGAGCGGGACGGCTCCCTTTTGGTATCAAGCCTATCCCTTTGTCTTTGGAACACGGATTCTTTTTGGCCTGGGAGTTGGGATGATCAATGCCAAGGCCATTTCTATTATCAGTGAACGCTATCAAGGAAAAACGCGAATTCAAATGTTAGGGCTACGCGGTTCTGCAGAGGTCGTTGGGGCTTCTCTCATTACCTTGGCAGTCGGCCAATTGTTGGCCTTTGGTTGGACAGCTACCTTCCTAGCCTATAGTGCTGGATTTTTGGTGTTGACCCTTTATTTGCTCTTTGTCCCTTATGGAAAATCAAAGAAAGAAGTCAAGAAAAAAGCGAAGGATGCAAGTCGTTTAACTCGTGAAATGAAAGGCTTGATTTTTACTCTAGCTATTGAAGCGGCAGTTGTAGTTTGTACCAATACAGCTATTACCATCCGTATTCCAAGTTTGATGGTGGAAAGAGGACTTGGGGATGCCCAGTTATCTAGTTTTGTCCTTAGTGTCATGCAGTTGATCGGGATTGTGGCTGGGGTGAGTTTTTCTTTCTTGATTTCTATCTTTAAAGAGAAACTGCTCCTCTGGTCCGGTATTACCTTTGGTTTGGGGCAAATTGTGATTGCCTTATCTCCATCCTTGTGGGTGGTAGTAGCAGGAAGTATTCTGGCTGGTTTTGCCTACAGTGTAGCCTTGACGACGGTCTTTCAACTTGTTTCTGAAAGAATTCCAGCCAAACTCCTCAATCAAGCAACCTCATTTGCTGTTTTAGGCTGTAGTTTCGGAGCCTTTACGACCCCATTCATTCTAGGTGCGATTGGCTTGATGACTCACAATGGGATGTTGGTCTTTGCCATCTTAGGATCCTGGTTGATTGTAACCTCTATCTTTGTCATGTACCTACTTCAAAAGAGAGCTTAGGATTGGTTTCCTAAGTTTTTCTTTTCGAAAATATTGTACCCGGACAGATTTAAATTTTGTAGCTTGTTTACAGACTATTTTCTTGATAAAATAGAGGTTATGACGAGATATAAAGCAACTATTTCCTATGATGGTTATGCCTTTGCTGGTTTTCAGCGCCAGCCTCATGCGCGTAGCGTTCAGGAAGAAATTGAAAAAACCTTGACCAGGTTAAATAAAGGGCAAGCCATTACTGTTCACGGTGCTGGTAGGACTGATAGTGGGGTTCATGCTTTGGGACAGGTTATTCATTTTGACCTGCCTTATCAGATGGATGAGGAGAAGCTCCGTTTTGCTTTGGATACCCAGTCCCCTGAAGATATTGATGTGATTTCGATTGAGCTTGTGGCAGATGATTTTCATTGCCGTTATGCCAAGCATAGCAAGACTTATGAGTTTATTGTGGATAGAGGACGTCCCAAGAATCCTATGCGCCGTCACTATGCCACTCACTTTCCCTACCCACTCGATGTGGAACGCATGCAGATTGCAATCAAAAAGCTAGAAGGAACCCATGATTTCACTGGCTTTACAGCCTCTGGGACTAGTGTAGAAGATAAGGTTCGCACTATTACAGAAGCTAGCCTTAGGGTGGATGAGACAGGCCAGTTTTTGACCTTTACCTTTTCAGGAAATGGTTTCTTGTATAAGCAGATTCGCAATATGGTGGGGACGCTACTCAAAATTGGCAATAACCGCATGCCAGTAGAGCAGATTGACCTCATCTTGGAGAAAAAGGACAGGCAGCTTGCAGGTCCCACTGCAGCACCAAATGGTTTATATTTAAAGGAGATTCGTTATGAAGAATAATCGTATTTTAGCACTTTCTGGAAATGATATTTTTAGTGGTGGTGGTTTGTCAGCTGATTTGGCTACCTATACCTTGAACGGCTTGCATGGCTTTGTAGCAGTGACTTGTTTGACAGCCTTGACAGAAAAAGGATTTGAAGTCTTTCCAACTGACGATGTCATTTTTCAATATGAATTAGATAGCTTGCGTGATGTGGAATTTGCAGGGATTAAGATTGGTCTTCTACCAACTGTCAGTGTGGCTGAGAAGGCCTTGGACTTTATCAAACAACGCCCAGGAGTACCTGTGGTGTTGGATCCTGTCTTGGTCTGCAAGGAAACGCATGATGTAGCTGTCAGTGAGCTCTGCCAAGAGTTGATTCGCTTTTTCCCTTATGTCAGTGTGATTACGCCTAACCTCCCAGAAGCAGAATTATTAGCAGATCAAGAGATTAAAACCCTTGAAGATATGAAAACTGCAGCACAGAAATTGCATGACTTAGGAGCGCCAGCAGTCATTATCAAGGGAGGCAATCGCCTTAGTCAGGATAAGGCTGTGGATGTCTTTTATGATGGACAAACCTTTACAGTCCTAGAAAATCCTGTTATCCAAGGGCAAAATGCTGGCGCAGGTTGTACCTTTGCCTCCAGCATTGCCAGTCACTTGGTTAAAGGTGATGAACTTTTGCCAGCAGTAGAAAGCTCTAAGGCTTTCGTTTATCGTGCCATTGTACAAGCAGATCAGTATGGAGTAAGACAATATGAAGCAAACTAAAACAACTAAAATTGCCATTGTATCCCTATTAACCGCCCTTTCTGTGGTTCTAGGCTATTTCTTAAAAATTCCAACACCGACAGGCATTCTAACTCTTTTAGATGCGGGTGTCTTCTTTACGGCCTTCTACTTTGGTAGTCGTGAAGGGGCTGTAGTCGGAGGACTAGCAGGTTTCTTGATTGACCTCTTATCAGGCTACCCTCAATGGATGTTCTTTAGCTTGGTCAACCATGGTTTACAGGGATTTTTCGCAGGATTTAAAGGAAAAACTCAGTGGTTAGGCCTTATCTTAGCAACGATTGCCATGGTAGGGGGTTACGCCCTAGGTTCAACTTTGATGAATGGCTGGGCTGCAGCCCTACCAGAAATCCTACCAAATTTCATGCAAAATATGGTAGGGATGATTGTAGGATTTATCCTTAGTCAAAGTATCAAGAAGATTAAGTAAAGAATCTGGATAAAAGTCTTAAAAATCAGAAAAACGCATAGTATCAGGTGTTGAAACCTTGATAGTATGCGTTTTATTGTGGGAAGATTTTATAATCTTCGAAAATCTCTTCAAACCGAGTCAACGTCGCCTTGTTGTAGATATGGTTACTGACTTCATCAGTCTTATCTACAACCTCAAAGCAGTGCTTTGAGCAACCTGCGGCTAGTTTCCTAGTTTGCACTTTGATTTTCATTGAGTATTAGATGAATATTAATCAAAATAAAGCAAGTCTTTGCTGGTACTTGTAAAGAGGTCAAAGCCATCCTTGGTAACAACACCGCAGTCTTCGATACGGACACCGACTTTACCAGGGATATAGATACCTGGTTCAACAGAGAAGCACATGCCTTCTTCGATGACCATGTCGTTTCCTTCCATGATAGATGGGAATTCATGGACATCCATACCGATACCGTGACCAAGACGGTGGTTGAAGTACTCGCCGTAACCAGCTTTTTCAATGACTTCACGGGCAGCGCGGTCCACTTCATGGGCAGTCACACCCGGCTTGATAAAGTCAAGAGCAGCCTGTTGGGCTTCGAGGGTCAAGTTGTAAATGTCTTTCTTGAATTGGTCTGGTTTACCAACAGCGACTGTACGAGTCATATCTGAAGCATAGCCGTTGACTAGAACACCAAGGTCAAAGAGGAGAAGAGCATTATTTTCAACCTTGTTTGCTGCTGGAATGCCGTGTGGATTTGCAGCATTATCACCAGTCAAGACCATGGTATCAAAACTCATTTCATAGCCTTCACGTTTCATAGCAAAGTCAATTTGGGCGATGATATCTGTTTCTGTCTTATCAAGAGAAATATTGTCAAAACCAACCTTAACAGCCTTGTCCGCATAGAGACCTGCAACCATCATTTTTTGCACTTCGTCAGCTGATTTGATGAGGCGCATGCGTTGGATACGAGGTGTGAGGTTTTCAAACTCAGCAGTTTCAAAAACGATTTTCAAGCCATGATATTTGGTCAAGATGAGATTGTCAAACTCAACAGCGACACGTTTGAAATCAAGCTGTGGAAGAGCGTGTTTCATTTTTTGCCATGGATTTTCAGAATCCACATAGCCCACAACTGGGAAGGAAACAGTGCTAGTAGCACGCTCAACTTCAAGGGCTGGGACAAAGAGGAGGGGTTCCTGATCCGCTAGGACAAAAAGGAACATCTGGCGTTCATGGGGATCACTGTAAAAGCCAGTGAGGTAATTGATTGTGACGGGGTCAGATACGACAGCGACGTCTAGTTTTTCTGATTCAAGATATGTTACGATTTGTTGTAATTTAGACATATGCTACCTTCTTTCTACCCCTCTATTTTGGCAAAAAAAGAGAGAAAATGCAAGGGAGAAGGGTAAAAGAAAAGACAAAAAGAACTCCGATAAGATAATGGAGTTCTTTGATATGTTTTTCCTTGGTTTAAGAAAAGTCAGCCTTGCTTTTGACGTCGCTATATTCTTCAGCGATTTCTTGGCTGAGAATGTCCTCATAGGCAGGGAGTTGGATGTCCTGACCATATTTCTTCTTGAGGGCTGTAGTGACTAGGCGATAAGCTAGATTGGCATTACGAGAGAGGATAGGCCCGTGGAAGTAGGAACCAAAGACATTCTTATAATGAACCCCTTCACCAATCTTTTCTTCATTGTTTCCATTTCCATAGACTACCTGTCCCAGTGGTTTTTGGTCATCTGAGAGGAAGGTACGGCCCTGGTGATTTTCAAAGCCATAGTAGGTTTCATTGAAATCTTCATTGTGAATCTTGATGTCCCCGATAAAACGGTTATTGGCCTGATTGAGCGTGTAGTGACCCATGACCCCTAGTCCTTCGATGCGTTTGCCTGAAGCTTCAACATAATATTGCCCCAATAGTTGGAAACCACCACAGATAGCCAGAACCACACCGTCGTTTTGGATGTAGTTGTCAATGCTCTCTTTTTTAGCAGGTAGATCGTCTGCAATAATACTTTGTTCAAAGTCTTGACCGCCACCGAAAAAGGCGATGTCATAGTGGTTTTCATCAAAGTCATCATGGAGAGAAACGATGTCAACCGTTACATGTGTCCCCAGTTTTTCAGCCACATACTTGAGCATGAGGATGTTTCCATTGTCCCCGTAGGTATTCATGAGGTTTCCATAGAGGTGGGCAATGTTGAGCTGATAGGGGTAATTGCCAGCTTTTGAGGAAAGTGAAGTATAAACCATTAGTTCATCTCCTTTCTAACAATTTGACGACTAGCCAGCAGTTCACGGAATTCCAGCATAGCAGTATAGGTAGCCAGGATATAGGCATGCTTGCAGTCTTGGTTCTCAATGGTCTTGAGAACTTGCTCCAGACTACTTGTTTCAGTGATTTTCTCAGCTGGATAGCCTGTTACTCGTAGACGACGAGCGATTTCAGAATGGCGAACACCGCCAGCGTTGATTTCAGGGATGTCCATGTCAGTGATTTGTTCAAAATCAGCATCCCAGATCCAGCTAGTATCAATACCGTCTGCATAGTTGGCATTGAGGAGGACAGATAGGCTAAATGGATAAGGTGCTAGTTTAATCATCTCGATAGCTTGGGTCGCACCGACTGGATTTTTAATCAAGATGAGGGTACATTCCTTATCACCGATATGGAAGGTTTCTTGGCGTCCAAAGACTGCACGGCTCTTGTCAAATCCCTGCTTGATGAGTTGCGAATCTGCACCGAGGAAACGGGCGATGGCAACTGCAGCTAGGGCGTTGTAGATATTGTAGAGTCCCCCGATTTGGATTCCGTATTCTTGGCCGTCAATGACAAAGCGAGAGCGATTGTTGGTCAACTCAACCAATTCTATCAAGCGATAGTCGAGATCAGGACGTTTACATCCACAGCCTTCACAGATATAGGCACCCAAGTTTGCATAGGTATTATGCTCATATTTGAGGATGCTTTGGCAGTCAGGACAGAGAATTCCTTCGGTATTATAGTGAGCCAGCTGGGCTGGACCTTTCTCCAAGTCAAAACCAAAATATTTTACAGGATTTGGAATAGCTGGCTTGTAGAAAAGTGGACTGTCTCCATTAAGGAGAACAGTGGCAGTAGGCACCTTACGAATGGCGTCCAAAATCATCTTGTAAGTTGTGTAAATCTCACCATAGCGGTCCATCTGGTCACGGAAGATATTGGTGATGACGAAGAGACTTGGCTGGATATAGTCACAGATACGAGAAAGACTGGCTTCGTCAATTTCTAATACTGCAATATTTTTCCCAGTTTTAGAAGATTTGGCAGTTAGGAAAGTTGTTGCAATTCCTGTAATCATGTTGGCACCGCTTGGATTGGTCAGAACTTGACCATAAACCTCTTTTAAAATACCGACAGTGAGGGCAGTTGTCAAGGTTTTTCCGTTGGTTCCAGTGACCACGACAATCTCGTAGTTCTTAGCTAGGTTTTGTAAAATATCTTTATCAAATTGAAGGGCGACTTTTCCTGGGAGCGTACTTCCACGGCCAAGACGGCTTAAAACGAAGTGGGAAGAACACCCAGCAAGAAGACCCAAAGTAGTTTTTAAGTTCATGTTTCTATTATATCACAAAAGAGGGAAAAGACAGATTTGGTGTTTCGCAGAAGTAAAAACAGCCCAAAGAGGGCTGTTCGATATGATTAAATCTCAACTTAAATCGCAAACAAGTCATTCAAGTTCTCAGCCAAGGTTGGGTGAGTGAAGATTTGTTTTGTGAAGTAAGTGTAAGGAATCTTGTTGTCCATAGCAACAGTGATGATGTTGATGATTTCTTGAGATCCTTCTGAGAAGATGCTTGCTCCAAGAATTTCTTTTGTTTCAGTATTAACCACAGCTTTGAAGGCTCCGCGAAGGTCTCCGTTTACGTGACCACGAGGCATGGCTGCAACAGGAATTTCCTTAACGGCGTATGGAAGTTTCAAATCAGCTGCTTGGCTTTCAGTCAAACCTACTTGTGAAAGTGCAGGTGTGATAAACATGGTGTTTGGTACATTGAGACGGTCTTCAAGTGTGTAGCTGCCATCTCCAGCAAGGTAGCTGTAAACAACACGGAAGTCATCAAGTGAAATGTAAGTAAATTGAAGGCCACCGTTGACATCTCCAACTGCAAAGACACCAGGAACGTTTGTTTGACAATGTTTGTCTACTTTAATAGCACCACGTTCAGTTAGTTCAATATCTGTATTTTCAAGTTGAAGTGGTTCTACGTTTGGTTTGCGTCCAGTTGCGTAAAGAAGGGCGTCGAAACGGTAAGTTTCATTTTCAGTTACGACAAGCACTTGCTCACCGTCATTTTTAATTTCAGTAGTATGGATATTTTGAAGCAATTCAATGCCATCTTCTTCCATGTATTGTTTAGCAAGAGCTGCGATGGAAGGTTCTGCACGAGGTAGGAAAGTATCCAAGGCATCTAGGACTGTAACCTTGCTTCCTAGTTTATTGTAAAGGCCAGCAAATTCAAGACCGATATTTCCGCCACCAAGGACTCCAAGTTTTTCAGGCAATTTGTCCAAGTTTTGGATACCTGTTGAGTCAAAGACGTTTTTGCTTGTAGCAAGTCCAGGGATTGGCAAGACGTTTGAAACAGCACCAGTGTTGATGACGATAGTTTCAGCAGTCAGTTCTTTCTTTTCATCACCAGCTTGGATTTCGATGACTTTATTTGAAAGGAAGTGAGCTTCCGCATCAAAGATATCTACGCCTGTACCAGCAACAGTCGCATAGTTTTTACCGTTGAGGCGACCAGTGATAGTATTTTTGGTAGCAATGACTTCTTCAAAAGACAAGCCCTTCTCAGCAGCAACTAGCAAAGTTTTAGTTGGGATACAACCAATATTGATACAAGTTCCACCGTACATAGCTTTGCTACGTTCAATGAGGGCAACTTTTTTACCAGCTGAAGCCAATTTACCTGCTAGTGTTTTACCAGCTTTACCAAATCCGATAACGATTAAATCATAAGTTAACATTTAGAGTTCCTCCTATTCGCATTTCATTCTAGCACAAGAAAAAAACTTTTGCACAATTCTGCTACGAAAAAGACAGAAAAAGATAAAAACGCTTTCCAGACAAAAAACTAGTAATTTTTTGACAAGCTTGATAAACTAAAATCCTATCTATTTTTATATAAGATAGAATAAATGTTCGAAAATAGGAGGTTTTATGAAATCGAATCGTTATATTATTGCCTTTGCTGGGGTCATTTTACACTTAATGCTGGGTTCGACTTATGCTTGGAGTGTTTATCGCAACCCTATTATTGAAAAAACGGGATGGGATCAGGCTTCTGTTGCCTTTGCCTTTAGTCTAGCAATCTTTTGTTTGGGCTTATCGGCTGCATTTATGGGGCGTTTGGTAGAAAAATTTGGTCCGAGAGTCATGGGGAGTCTATCTGCCTTTCTATACGCAGGTGGAAATATCTTAACAGGATTTGCAATAGACCGTCAGGAACTGTGGTTGTTGTATCTCGCTTATGGTATTTTAGGTGGGCTTGGTTTGGGAGCCGGCTATATTACTCCTGTGTCAACGATTATAAAATGGTTTCCTGATAAACGTGGTCTCGCAACAGGTTTAGCGATTATGGGGTTTGGTTTTGCTTCTTTATTGACTAGTCCCATAGCGCAACATCTCATCGCAGGGGTAGGGCTTGTAGAAACTTTTTATATTTTAGGTGCAAGTTACTTTATTATCATGCTCCTAGCTTCACAATTCATTAAGCGTCCAAATGAGCAAGAGCTTGCAATTTTATCTGTTTCAGGGAAAGAAAAAATAGCCTCTTTGACGCAAGGAATGGCTGCAAATCAGGCTCTGAAAAGCAATCGGTTTTATATACTTTGGATTATTTTCTTTATCAACATAGCTTGTGGTTTAGGCTTAATTTCAGCGGCATCGCCAATGGCACAGGAGATGGCTGGCTTGTCTACAAGTCATGCAGCAGTAATGGTGGGCGTTTTAGGGATTTTCAATGGGTTTGGTCGTTTGCTCTGGGCGAGTTTGTCTGACTATATCGGTCGCCCTCTAACCTTTAGTATATTACTGCTTGTCAATCTTTTCTTTTCTCTCTCACTTTGGCTCTTTACAGATTCCGTTTTATTTGTAGTCGCTATGTCTATTTTGATGACTTGCTATGGAGCTGGTTTTTCATTGATTCCAGCTTATCTCAGTGATATTTTTGGAACCAAGGAATTGGCCGCTCTGCATGGTTATATTTTAACAGCTTGGGCAATGGCTGGTTTAGCAGGACCTATTTTATTAGCAGAGACTTATAAAATGGCTCATTCTTACACACAAACCTTGTTCGTTTTTATCATTTTATATAGTATCGCCTTGGCTTTGTCTTATTATTTAGGTCGTTCAATCAAAAAGGAAAGCCAAAAACCGCTTACATGATTTTCTAGAGAAATTGGGCTATCTTTTGCTCTAGTCTTGTGTTATACTAGATAGGTTGCAAAGAAAACAGTACTTTTCTTTTGTGGAAAAGAAGCAACACGATTTTATATCCAGTATATGAAAATACGTCATAAAAAGAAAAGTATACACTAAGCCCTATAGGGTGGCTTCGCACCACCTTTAGAAAGAAGAATAACGTGAAATTTAATGAATTAAACTTGTCTGCTGATTTGTTAGCAGAGATTGAAAAAGCTGGTTTTGTAGAAGCCAGTCCGATCCAAGAACAAACTATTCCCTTGGCCCTTGAAGGCAAGGACGTTATCGGTCAAGCTCAGACTGGTACAGGGAAAACCGCAGCTTTTGGCTTGCCTACCCTTGAAAAAATCCGTACAGAAGAAGCGACTATCCAAGCCTTGGTTATCGCTCCAACACGTGAACTAGCTGTCCAAAGTCAAGAGGAATTGTTCCGTTTTGGTCGTAGCAAGGGAGTCAAAGTCCGCTCAGTATATGGCGGATCGAGCATTGAAAAACAAATTAAGGCTCTTAAATCTGGTGCCCATATCGTGGTGGGAACTCCTGGTCGCCTCTTGGACTTGATTAAACGCAAGGCCTTGAAATTACAAGATATTGAAACGCTCATCCTTGATGAAGCGGATGAAATGCTCAACATGGGCTTCCTTGAAGATATTGAAGCCATCATCTCGCGTGTCCCTGAAAACCGTCAAACTCTACTCTTCTCAGCAACTATGCCAGATGCCATCAAACGTATCGGTGTTCAGTTTATGAAAGAACCTGAGCATGTGAAGATTGCTGCTAAGGAATTGACAACAGAATTGGTTGACCAGTACTATATCCGAGTTAAAGAACAAGAAAAATTTGACACCATGACTCGTCTCATGGATGTGGAGCAACCTGAGCTTGCTATCGTATTTGGTCGTACCAAGCGCCGTGTAGATGAATTGACTCGTGGTCTGAAAATCCGTGGCTTCCGTGCAGAAGGAATTCATGGTGATTTGGACCAAAACAAACGTCTTCGTGTCCTTCGTGACTTTAAAAATGGCAATCTTGATGTTTTGGTTGCGACAGACGTGGCAGCGCGTGGTTTGGATATTTCAGGTGTGACCCATGTCTATAACTACGATATTCCACAAGATCCTGAAAGTTATGTTCACCGTATCGGTCGTACAGGTCGTGCTGGTAAGTCAGGCCAGTCGATTACTTTTGTTGCTCCAAACGAAATGGGCTACCTTCAAATCATTGAAAACTTGACCAAGAAACGCATGAAAGGTCTTAAACCTGCAAGTGCAGAAGAAGCCTTCCAAGCTAAAAAACACGTAGCTCTCAAGAAAATCGAACGTGATTTTGCAGATGAAACTATTCGTGCCAACTTTGAGAAATTTGGCAAGGATGCTCGTAAGCTAGCTGCCGAATTTACTCCAGAAGAATTGGCAATGTATATTTTGAGTCTGACTGTTCAAGATCCAGATAGCCTTCCTGAAGTGGAGATTGCGCGTGAAAAACCACTGCCATTTAAACCATCAGGTAATGGCTTTGGTGGTAAAGCTAAGGGAGGTCGTCGTGGAGATGACCGTCGTGATAATCGCCGTGTAGACAATCGTCGTGGTGGTCGCCGTGATGATTTCAAAAAAGGAAGTCGTGGCAATGATCGTTTTGATAAGGAAAAACGTTACCGTAAGGATAATAAAAAACCACGCAATACTTCAAGCGAAAAGAAAACAGGCTTTGTGATTCGTAACAAGGGCGATAAATAAGAAAAAGCGGTTCAAAATGAATCGCTTTTTTATATAAGGAGACCGAATGGAAAAAGATGGTGATAGCAAAGGATAGGTGAAATGGAAAGGTATTATCAATCCACCTTCTTGTGATGATATAATATCAAATATAAATTAGGTTGTCAATAAGAAAACATAATTTTCTAAAATATTTCAGCTAGTCTAAATTGCAATTAAATAAGCAATTTTCAGATAATAATTGAAAATTCAATCTGTTTATGTTATAATGATAGCGATTAAATTCGAGGTGAAAAATGGCACATTTATTAGAAAAAACAAGAAAAATTACTTCTATCCTGAAGCGCTCAGAGGAGCAGTTGCAGGAAGAACTTCCCTACAATGCGATTACCCGTCAATTGGCAGACATTATTGATTGTAATGCTTGTATTGTTAACAGCAAGGGGCGTCTCCTTGGCTATTTTATGCGTTATAAAACAAATACAGATCGCGTAGAGCAGTTCTTCCAAACTAAGATTTTCCCGGATGACTACATTCAAGGTGCGAATATGATTTACGATACAGAAGCCAATCTGACAGTTGATCATGATTTAAGTATTTTTCCTGTGGAAAGTCGTTCGGACTTTCCAGATGGTTTGACGACTATTGCACCGATTCATGTATCGGGGATTCGCCTTGGTTCTTTGATTATTTGGCGTAATGACAAAGAATTTGATGACGAGGACTTGATTCTTGTTGAGATTGCCAGTACCGTTGTTGGAATTCAACTCCTTAATTTCCAACGTGAAGAAGATGAGAAAAATATCCGTCGCCGTACTGCTGTTACCATGGCGGTTAATACCCTTTCTTACTCCGAACTCCGTGCTGTTTCAGCCATTTTAGGAGAATTAAACGGAAATGAAGGGCAGTTAACTGCGTCTGTAATTGCAGACCGTATCGGAATTACCCGTTCTGTGATTGTCAATGCCCTTCGTAAACTTGAGTCTGCGGGGATTATTGAAAGTCGCTCACTTGGAATGAAGGGAACCTATCTTAAGGTCTTGATTTCAGATATTTTTGAAGAAGTGAAGAAAAGAGATTACTAATGACTAAGGCTTTAATTTCGATTGATTATACAGAAGATTTTGTTGCTGATAGTGGTAAATTGACAGCAGGCGCTCCAGCTCAAGCTATTTCGGAAGCCATTAGCAAGGTGACTCGATTAGCTTTTGAACGTGGAGACTACATCTTCTTTACTATCGATGCTCATGAAGAAAACGATTGTTTCCATCCAGAAAGTAAACTATTCCCGCCTCATAATCTGATTGGGACTAGTGGACGGAATTTATATGGAGATTTGGGGATCTTTTATCAAGAGCATGGTTCAGACAGTCGTGTCTTTTGGATGGATAAACGCCATTACTCAGCTTTTTCAGGGACTGACCTAGATATTCGTTTGAGAGAGCGTAGAGTGTCTACAGTTATTTTAACAGGAGTCTTGACGGATATTTGTGTCCTGCATACAGCTATAGATGCCTATAATCTAGGATATGACATCGAGATTGTTAAACCAGCTGTTGCTTCTATCTGGCCTGAAAATCATCAATTTGCCCTAGGTCATTTCAAAAATACACTTGGAGCTAAGTTGGTAGATGAAAATCTAAATGAACTTTCTGAGTAATTTGGTTGATGAAATGAAAAATTTTGAAAAAAAGTGTTGACAAGTATCCCAAAAGTTGATATACTAGTAAAGTAATCGACGCGGGGATGGCGGAATTGGCAGACGCGCAGGACTAAGGATCCTGTGACCGCTTTAGGTCGTGAGGGTTCAAGTCCCTCTCTCCGCATAGGATAAGAGTTAGCTTAGGCTAGCTCTTTTGTATTTCTCTAAAAAATTAGAATCCAGTCAAATGTAGTGGAGAATCAGCGAAAATATGGGAAAGCTGATTCTTGTTTCTGCTTTTGTATAGAAGAATAATAAAGATTATCTTCTTCAAATTCTCCGATATTCTCTAAAGTTTTGTGCAAGTTGCACAGAACTTTTTTGTTTTTTTGGTCACCTTGCCATAGAAATGTAAAGCGTTTTCATCTATAATATAATTATCAAAAGACAAAAGGAGTTCACCTCATGGTAGAATTAAATCTTAAAAATATTTACAAAAAATATCCAAACAGCGAACACTATTCAGTTGAAGATTTCAACTTGAACATCAAAGATAAAGAATTTATCGTTTTCGTAGGTCCTTCAGGATGTGGTAAATCAACTACACTCCGTATGATTGCTGGTCTTGAAGACATCACAGAAGGTACTGCATCTATCGATGGCGTGGTTGTCAACGACGTAGCTCCAAAAGACCGTGACATCGCCATGGTATTCCAAAACTACGCTCTTTACCCACACATGACTGTTTATGACAACATGGCTTTCGGTTTGAAATTGCGTAAATACAGCAAAGAAGACATCGACAAACGTGTGCAAGAAGCAGCTGAAATTCTTGGATTGAAAGAATTTTTGGAACGTAAACCAGCTGACCTTTCAGGTGGTCAACGTCAACGTGTTGCCATGGGTCGTGCCATCGTCCGTGATGCAAAAGTATTCTTGATGGACGAACCTTTGTCAAACTTGGATGCTAAACTTCGTGTATCAATGCGTGCTGAGATTGCGAAAATCCACCGTCGTATCGGAGCTACTACTATCTACGTAACTCACGACCAAACAGAAGCGATGACACTTGCAGACCGTATCGTTATCATGTCAGCAACTAAGAACCCTGCTGGTACAGGTACTATCGGACGTGTTGAACAAATCGGTACTCCTCAAGAAGTTTACAAAAACCCAGTTAATAAATTCGTAGCAGGATTCATCGGAAGCCCAGCTATGAACTTCATCAATGTGAAATTGGTTGGAAGTGAAATTATTTCTGATGGTTTCCGTTTGAAAGTTCCAGAAGGTGCTTTGAAAGTTCTTCGTGAAAAAGGCTACGAAGGTAAAGAATTGATCTTCGGTATTCGTCCAGAAGACGTGAATGCAGAACCTGCTTTCCTTGAAACATTCCCAGACTGTGTTGTAAAAGCGACTATCTCTGTATCAGAACTGCTTGGTTCAGAATCTCACCTTTACTGCCAAGTTGGTAAAGATGAATTTGTTGCAAAAGTTGATGCTCGTGACTACTTGCAAACAGGTGCAACAGTTGAACTTGGATTTGACTTGAACAAAGCACACTTCTTTGATGTAGAAACTGAAAAAACAGTCTACTAAAATAAATAAAATTCAAAGCACTACAAGAAAAGATATCTCTTTATCAATTGTAGTGGAGAGATATCAGTTAATCTAAGGAGAGAAACAAAATGCTTCTCTCCTTTTTGCTAGGGAAGTCATATTATGCATCTATCTTGTGATACCCTTTGAATAAAAATGGTCATCTTATTTGCCTTATAGGGTGACTAGCAGATGAAATATTGTTTTCTCTTTCTTCTTTACTAGAAAGTATGGTATAATAGAGAGTAAAAAACTTTGAAAGAAAGAAAAAGATGAATTTAAAAGATTACATTGCAACAATTGAAAATTATCCAAAGGAAGGGATTACCTTCCGTGATATCAGTCCTTTGATGGCTGATGGAAATGCATATAGCTACGCTGTTCGTGAAATTGTTCAGTATGCTACTGACAAGAAAATAGACATGATTGTAGGGCCTGAGGCTCGTGGATTTATCGTGGGCTGTCCAGTTGCCTTTGAGTTGGGAATTGGTTTTGCCCCTGTTCGTAAGCCAGGTAAATTACCACGTGAAGTCATTTCTGCTGACTATGAAAAAGAGTACGGTGTTGATACCTTGACTATGCATGCGGATGCCATCAAGCCAGGTCAACGTGTTCTTATTGTAGATGACCTCTTGGCAACAGGTGGAACTGTTAAGGCAACCATCGAGATGATTGAAAAACTTGGTGGTGTTGTAGCAGGTTGTGCCTTCCTTGTTGAATTGGATGAATTGAACGGCCGTGAAAAAATCGGTGACTACGATTACAAAGTTTTGATGCATTATTAATGAAAAACAGTCCCTAGGGCTGTTTTCTCTACATTAGGATATAAAAATAGACTATAGCTAGTTAGAGAAAAACTATAATTGAAAACTATATCTTCTTGCAGTATAATAAAAGGACTAAGTGTTTGAGATTTGGCTTCAAACATATGCAATGATTCCTGAAAGAATACAGTTAGGAGAGGGTTATGCCGATTCGAATTGATAAAAAATTGCCAGCTGTTGAGATTTTACGGACAGAGAACATCTTTGTCATGGATGATCAACGTGCTGCTCACCAAGATATTCGTCCTTTGAAGATTTTAATTTTAAATCTCATGCCACAGAAAATGGTCACAGAAACCCAGTTGTTACGCCACTTGGCTAATACCCCCCTACAACTGGATATTGATTTTCTCTATATGGAGAGCCACCGTTCTAAGACAACTCGTTCAGAGCACATGGAGACCTTTTATAAAACTTTTCCTGAAGTCAAGGATGAGTATTTTGATGGGATGATTATCACGGGTGCTCCAGTTGAACATTTACCATTTGAGGAAGTGGACTATTGGGAGGAATTTAGCCAGGTGCTTGAGTGGTCCAAGACTCATGTCTATTCGACGCTTCATATCTGTTGGGGGGCTCAGGCTGGGCTCTACCTACGCTATGGGGTAGAAAAATACCAGATGGACAGTAAGTTATCAGGTATTTATCCTCAGGATGCTTTAAAAGAAGGGCACCTTCTTTTTAGAGGCTTTGACGATAGCTATGTATCCCCTCATTCACGGCACACGGAGATTTCTAAGGAAGAAGTCTTAAACAAAACCAATCTCGAGATTTTATCAGAAGGGCCACAGGTTGGGGTTTCGATTTTGGCCAGTCGTGATTTACGAGAAATTTATAGTTTTGGGCATTTGGAATATGACCGTGATACCTTGGCAAAAGAGTATTTTAGGGATCGTGATGCAGGTTTAGATCCTCATATTCCAGAAAATTATTTTAAGGATGATGATGTTAATCAGACGCCTTGTCTTTGTTGGTCTTCATCGGCAGCCCTCTTTTTCAGTAACTGGGTGAACTATGCGGTCTATCAGGAAACTCCTTTTGACTGGAGAAAAATAGAAGATGATGCATCCGCATTTGGATATTTATAAGAGGAATTATGACATATTTAGACGCTTTTAAATCAGGGAACTTGGTTTTACCGAGTACCCTGCTCTTGCATTTTAAGGAACTCTTTCCTTCCAGCGATGATTTTCTGGTCTGGCAATTTTTCTATTTGCAAAATACGACAGGCTTGGAAGAAATGTCGCCAAGCCAGATTGCTGACAGGATTGGCAAGGAAATTTCGGATGTCAACCAGTCCATTTCTAATCTGACGGAGAGGGGACTTCTCCAGTATCGAACGATTGAATTGAATGGTGAAATTGAATTGCTTTTTGATGCTAGTTTGGCTTTGGAACGTCTGGATGACTTGCTTGGAGTCGCTCATTCAAGTTCAGACCAGTTGACACCTCAAAATCAGCTCAAGGATTTGGTAGAAACCTTCCAGCAGGAATTAGGACGCTTGTTGACACCTTTTGAAATTGAAGATTTGACTAAGACCCTAAAAGAAGATGGAACCAGTGCTGACTTGATTAAGGAAGCTCTTCGTGAAGCTGTTTTGAATGGAAAAGCAAACTGGAAGTACATTCAGGCGATTTTGAGAAACTGGCGCCATGAAGGTATCAAGAGTGTGGCTCAAATCGAGGCTAAGCGGGCAGAGAGAGAAGCAAGCAATCCTCAGTTGACACAGGTATCCGCAGATTTTAGAACTGCTATGGATCTCTGGAAGGATTAATCCATGTAAGCAGACTTGAAATCCGAGTAAGATTTGCAAGCTGTGTCTAATTGTGATAAAATAAATAGAAAATAAATTGAAAAAAGAGGTATGTGAAATGTCACGTAAACCATTTATCGCTGGTAACTGGAAAATGAACAAAAATCCAGAAGAAGCTAAAGCATTCGTTGAAGCAGTTGCGTCAAAACTTCCTTCATCAGACCTTGTTGAAGCAGGTATCGCAGCTCCAGCTCTTGATTTGACAACTGTTCTTGCTGCTGCTAAAGGTTCAAACCTTAAAGTTGCTGCTCAAAACTGCTACTTTGAAAATGCAGGTGCTTTCACTGGTGAAACTAGCCCACAAGTTTTGAAAGAAATCGGTACTGACTACGTTGTTATCGGTCACTCAGAACGCCGTGACTACTTCCATGAAACTGACGAAGATATCAACAAAAAAGCAAAAGCAATCTTTGCAAACGGTATGCTTCCAATCATCTGTTGTGGTGAGTCACTTGAAACTTACGAAGCTGGTAAAGCTGCTGAATTTGTAGGTGCTCAAGTATCTGCTGCATTGGCTGGATTGACTGCTGAACAAGTTGCTGCATCAGTTATCGCTTATGAGCCAATCTGGGCTATCGGTACTGGTAAATCAGCTTCACAAGACGATGCACAAAAAATGTGTAAAGTTGTTCGTGACGTTGTAGCTGCTGACTTCGGTCAAGAAGTTGCGGACAAAGTTCGTGTTCAATACGGTGGTTCTGTTAAACCTGAGAACGTTACTTCATACATGGCTTGTCCAGACGTTGACGGTGCCCTTGTAGGTGGTGCGTCACTTGAAGCTGAAAGCTTCTTGGCTTTGCTTGACTTTGTAAAATAATCAGTAGCAAAAGCTAGGTGGAACAGCATTCAGGTGCCTGTTCCATTTTTTATAGGAGAGGAAAGATTGAAAACAAAAATTGTATGTATAGGGCTAGCAAGTCTCTGCTTACTTGGCGCAAGAGTTTCAGGAATTGCGGCAGATGAAACAAGTGGAAGCACAGTTTCAGAAAAATCTAGTCTATCAACAGGGACTTCATCAACTAGTAGCAATGAACAGAGAAACAGTGTCTCTGCCCACTGGGATGGGGATTATTATGTAAAGGCTGATGGTTCTAAAGCTCAAAGTGAATGGATTTTTGACAACTACTACAAGGCTTGGTTTTATATTAATTCAGATGGTCGTTACACGCAGAATGAATGGCATGGAAATTACTACCTGAAATCAGGTGGCTATATGGCCCAAAACGAGTGGATCTATGACAGTAATTACAAGAGTTGGTTTTATCTTAAGTCAGATGGGGCTTATGCTCATCAAGAATGGCAATTGATTGGAAATAAGTGGTATTACTTCAAGAAGTGGGGTTACATGGCTAAAAGCCAATGGCAAGGAAGTTATTTCTTGAATGGTCAAGGTGCCATGATGCAAAATGAATGGCTTTATGATCCGGCTTATTCTGCTTATTTTTATCTAAAATCCGATGGAACTTATGCCAACCAAGAGTGGCAAAAAGTGGGCGGCAAATGGTACTATTTCAAGAAGTGGGGCTATATGGCGCGGAATGAGTGGCAAGGCAACTACTATTTGACTGGAAGTGGTGCCATGGCGACTGATGAAGTGATTATGGATGGTGCTCGCTATATCTTTGCGGCTTCTGGTGAGCTCAAAGAAAAGAAAGATTTGAATGTCGGCTGGGTTCACAGAGATGGTAAACGCTATTTCTTTAATAATAGAGAAGAGCAAGTGGGAACCGAACAT
This sequence comes from Streptococcus parapneumoniae, assembly GCF_037076355.1. Classification (NCBI taxonomy): domain Bacteria; kingdom Bacillati; phylum Bacillota; class Bacilli; order Lactobacillales; family Streptococcaceae; genus Streptococcus; species Streptococcus parapneumoniae. The sequence goes on from NZ_AP026968.1 coordinate 686,131, forward strand.
GCTAAGAAAGTTATTGATATTAGTGAGCACAATGGTCGTATCAATGATTGGAAAAAGGTTATTGATGAGAACGAGGTGGATGGTGTCATTGTTCGTCTAGGTTATAGCGGTAAAGAAGACAAGGAATTGGCGCATAACATTAAGGAGTTAAACCGTCTGGGAATTCCTTATGGTGTCTATCTCTATACCTATGCTGAAAATGAGACCGATGCTGAGAATGACGCTGAACAGACCATTGAACTTCTGAAGAAATACAATATGAACTTGTCTTACCCTATCTACTATGATGTTGAGAACTGGGAGTATGTGAATAAAAGTAAGCGTGCTCCGAGTGATACAGGTACTTGGGTTAAGATTATCAACAAGTACATGGAGACGATGAAGCAGGCGGGCTATCAAAATGTGTATGTCTATAGCTATCGTAGTTTATTACAGACGCGTTTAAAACACCCAGATATTTTAAAACATGTAAACTGGGTAGCGGCCTATACCAATGCTTTAGAATGGGAAAATCCTCATTATTCAGGAGAAAAAGGTTGGCAGTATACCTCTTCTGAATACATGAAAGGAATTCGTGGTCGTGTTGACGTCAGCGTTTGGTATTAAGATATAAGTTTGAAAAAGGAGTGTGCAAGAAAATTGCATCCTCTTTTTCTTTATTTTGTCGCAGTTAAGAGATGTGTAAGGGGACTGTGTTTTATTCTAAAGAATTCTTAAATTATCAGTCTATTGCAACTTTTCTCATGTGGGTCATTTGGCTTGCTATTGTCTTTCCTTAGTAGTATACTAAGGTAGTAATCATTAAGAAGTGGTTACAAAAAATAATGAACGAGGTAAAATAAAATGGTAGAATTGAAAAAAGAAGCAGTAAAAGATGTAACATCATTGACAAAAGCAGAGCCAGTAGCATTGGCAAAAACAAAGGAAGTCTTGAACCAAGCAGTTGCTGATTTGTATGTAGCTCATGTGGCTTTGCATCAAGTACACTGGTACATGCGTGGTCGTGGTTTCCTTGTATGGCATCCAAAAATGGATGAGTACATGGATGCTCTTGATGGTCACTTGGATGAAATCAGCGAACGTTTAATTACCCTTGGTGGCAAACCTTACTCAACTTTGACAGAATTCCTTCAACACAGTGAAATCGAAGAAGAAGAAGGAGAATTCCGTAACGTTGAAGAAAGCTTGGAACGTGTCCTTGAAATTTATCGTTACCTCATCACGCTTTTCCAAGAAGCTTTGGATGTGACAGATAAAGAAGGCGATGATGTAACCAATGATATCTTTGTTGGAGCTAAGGCTGACCTTGAAAAAACAGTCTGGATGCTTGCAGCAGAACTTGGACAAGCACCTGGTTTGTAAGAAATAATAGTAATATATATAAATCTGTAGGAAATTTCTTACAGATTTTTTCTATCTTATAAGCTATTCCAAACCAGTCTTTTTTCGAGTTTTTTGATAAAATAGTACTATCAGTGAAAAGGATGGAAGCATGACTAAGAAAATCGTAGCTATTTGGGCCCAGGATGAAGAGGGTGTGATTGGTAAGGACAATCGTCTGCCTTGGCATTTGCCAGCAGAATTGCAACACTTTAAAGAAACAACTCTGAATCATGCTATCTTGATGGGGCGTGTGACCTTTGATGGAATAGGGCGTCGCTTGCTTCCCAAACGGGAGACCTTGATTTTGACTCGTAACCCAGAAGAAAAGATAGACGGGGTTGCTACTTTTTATGATGTTCAGTCTGTCTTGGACTGGTATCAGGCTCAAGATAAGAATCTTTATATTCTAGGTGGAAAGCAAATTTTTCAAGCTTTTGAACCCTACCTTGACGAAGTGATTGTGACTCACATTCATGCTCGGGTGGAAGGAGATACCTATTTCCCTGAAGAATTTGACTTGTCTCTTTTTGAGACAGTTTCAAGCAAATTCTATAGCAAAGATGAGAAAAATCCTTATGATTTTACCATCCAATACCGCAAGAGAAAGGAAGTCTAATGGAACGTAGTATATTTGGTTTTTTCACAGCCATGCTGTGTTTGGTCTGCTTGCTTGCTGGCGCACAGGCTTTTCGTAAAAAGCGTTATGGACTTTCTATCCTCCTCTGGTTAAATGCCTTTACCAATTTGGTCAATAGTGTTCATGCCTTTTACATGACCTTATTTTAGATAGAATGATAGTATAGAATAGAACGGAAGGAAATCATGCCTACAACTAGGAATAATGATATGATGGTTTATTGCTCATTTTGTGGCAAAAGCCAAGAAGAAGTACAAAAAATAATCGCAGGCAACAACGCCTTTATCTGTAATGAATGTGTGGAGTTGGCCCAGGAAATCATTCGAGAAGAATTGGTTGAGGAAGTCTTGGCAGACTTGTCTGAGGTGCCAAAACCAATTGAACTCCTCCATATCTTGAACCACTATGTAATTGGTCAAGATCGTGCCAAGCGTGCCTTGGCAGTGGCAGTTTACAACCACTACAAACGCATCAATTTCCACGATACGCGAGAAGAGTCAGAAGACGTAGATTTGCAGAAATCAAACATCTTGATGATTGGTCCAACTGGTTCAGGGAAAACTTTCCTTGCCCAGACCTTGGCTAAGAGCTTGAATGTGCCTTTTGCTATTGCGGATGCGACAGCTCTGACGGAGGCTGGTTATGTGGGTGAGGACGTGGAAAATATCCTCCTTAAACTCTTGCAGGCTGCTGACTTTAACATTGAACGTGCAGAGCGTGGCATTATCTACGTGGATGAAATTGACAAGATTGCCAAGAAGAGCGAAAACGTGTCTATCACACGTGATGTTTCTGGTGAAGGGGTGCAACAAGCTCTTCTCAAGATTATAGAGGGAACAATTGCAAGCGTGCCGCCTCAAGGTGGACGCAAACATCCGCAACAAGAGATGATTCAAGTGGATACTAAAAATATCCTCTTCATCGTGGGTGGTGCCTTTGATGGCATTGAAGAAATTGTCAAACAACGTCTGGGAGAAAAAGTCATCGGATTTGGTCAAAATAATAAAGCGATTGATGAAAATAGCTCTTACATGCAAGAAATCATCGCAGAAGATATTCAAAAATTCGGGATTATTCCAGAATTGATTGGACGCTTGCCTGTCTTTGCTGCTCTTGAGCAATTGACGGTCGATGACTTGGTTCGTATCTTGAAAGAGCCAAGAAATGCCTTGGTCAAACAATACCAAACCTTGTTATCTTATGACGACGTTGAGTTGGAATTTGACGACGAAGCCCTTCAAGAAATTGCCAATAAGGCCATCGAACGGAAGACAGGGGCGCGTGGTCTTCGCTCCATCATCGAGGAAACCATGCTGGACGTTATGTTTGAAGTACCGAGTCAGGAAAATGTGAAATTGGTCCGCATCACTAAAGAAGCTGTCGATGGAACGGATAAACCAATCCTAGAAACAGCCTAGAGGTGACTATGGAACTGAATACACATAATGCTGAAATCTTGCTCAGTGCGGCGAATAAATCCCACTACCCACAGGATGAACTGCCAGAGATTGCCCTAGCAGGGCGTTCCAATGTTGGTAAGTCTAGCTTTATCAACACTATGTTGAATCGTAAGAATCTAGCCCGAACATCAGGTAAACCTGGTAAAACCCAGCTTCTTAACTTCTTTAACATTGACGACAAGATGCGCTTTGTGGATGTGCCTGGTTATGGTTATGCCCGCGTTTCCAAAAAGGAACGTGAAAAGTGGGGGCGTATGATTGAGGAGTATCTGACAACTCGAGAAAATCTCCGTGCGGTAGTCAGTTTAGTTGACCTTCGTCATGACCCGTCAGCAGATGATGTGCAGATGTACGAATTTCTCAAGTACTATGAGATTCCGGTCATCATCGTTGCGACCAAGGCAGACAAGATTCCACGTGGTAAATGGAACAAGCACGAATCAGCAATCAAAAAGAAATTAAACTTTGACCCAAGTGACGACTTCATCCTCTTTTCATCTGTCAGCAAGGCAGGGATGGATGAGGCTTGGGATGCAATCTTAGAAAAATTGTGAGGAAAAGAAAATGGCAAAAACAATTCATACAGACAAAGCTCCAAAGGCTATCGGACCATATGTTCAAGGAAAAATCGTTGGCAACCTTTTGTTTGCTAGCGGTCAAGTTCCCCTATCTCCTGAAACTGGGGAAATCGTTGGAGAAACAATCCAAGAACAGACAGAACAAGTCTTGAAAAACATCGGTGCTATTTTGGCAGAGGCAGGAACAGACTTTGACCATGTTGTCAAAACAACTTGCTTCTTGAGCGATATGAACGATTTTGTTCCTTTTAACGAGGTTTACCAAACGGCCTTTACAGAGGAATTTCCAGCTCGTTCAGCAGTAGAGGTAGCTCGTCTTCCTCGTGATGTAAAAGTCGAAATTGAAGTCATCGCAGAGATTGGATAAGCTAGTTGAAGTTTGGTGTTGCCAAACTTCTTTTGATATAAGGAGAAAAAGATGACAAAGAAACAACTTCACTTGGTGATTGTGACAGGAATGAGTGGTGCAGGGAAAACAGTTGCCATTCAGTCCTTCGAAGATTTGGGTTATTTTACTATTGATAATATGCCGCCAGCTCTCTTGCCTAAGTTTTTGCAGTTGGTGGAAACTAAGGAAGACGATCCCAAGTTGGCCTTGGTAGTGGATATGCGTAGCCGTTCTTTCTTCTCGGAGATTCAAACTGTTTTGGATGAGTTGGAAAACAAGGAAGAACTGGACTTTAAAATTCTCTTTTTGGACGCAGCAGATAAGGAATTGGTAGCCCGTTACAAGGAAACCAGAAGGAGTCACCCATTAGCTGCAGATGGACGGATTTTGGATGGAATCAAGCTGGAACGTGAACTCTTGGCACCTTTGAAAAATATGAGCCAAAATGTGGTGGATACAACTGAACTCACTCCTCGTGAGCTACGTAAAACCATTGCAGAGCAGTTTTCAGATCAAGAACAAGCCCAGTCTTTCCGTATCGAAGTCATGTCTTTCGGCTTTAAATATGGAATCCCAATTGATGCAGACTTGGTTTTTGATGTGCGCTTTTTGCCAAATCCATATTACCTTCCAGAGCTGAGAAACCAAACGGGTGTGGATGAACCTGTTTATGACTATGTCATGAATCATCCTGAGTCAGAAGATTTTTATCAGCATTTATTGGCCTTGATTGAGCCGATTTTGCCAAGTTACCAAAAGGAAGGGAAGTCTGTTTTGACCATTGCCATGGGTTGTACAGGTGGACAACACCGTAGTGTGGCCTTTGCTAAACGCTTGGCGCAGGACTTATCCAAGAATTGGCCTGTTAATGAAGGGCATCGCGACAAAGACCGGAGAAAGGAAACGGTAAACCGTTCATGAGAAAACCAAAGATAACGGTGATTGGTGGAGGTACTGGGATCCCCGTCATTCTTAAAAGTCTGCGTGAAAAAGATGTGGAAATCGCTGCTATCGTAACGGTGGCGGATGATGGTGGTTCATCAGGTGAACTCCGAAAAAATATGCAGCAATTGACACCGCCAGGTGATCTTCGTAATGTCCTTGTGGCCATGTCGGATATGCCTAAGTTTTATGAGAAAGTCTTTCAGTATCGCTTTTCCGAGGATGCCGGAGCCTTTGCTGGCCATCCATTGGGCAATCTCATTATTGCAGGTCTGTCAGAGATGCAGGGTTCGACCTATAATGCCATGCAGTTATTGAGCAAATTTTTCCATACAACTGGGAAGATTTATCCTTCCAGTGACCATCCTTTGACCTTGCATGCAGTCTTTCAGGATGGGACAGAAGTGGCTGGAGAGAGTCATATTGCAGACCATCCAGGCATGATTGACCATGTCTATGTGACCAATACCCTCAACGATGATACGCCTCTGGCCAGCCGTCGAGTAGTCCAGACCATTCTTGAAAGTGACATGATTGTCCTCGGACCTGGTTCTCTCTTTACCTCTATTTTGCCCAATATCGTGATTAAGGAAATCGGGCAGGCGCTTTTGGAAACCAAGGCAGAAATCGCCTATGTCTGCAATATTATGACCCAACGTGGGGAGACAGAACACTTTACAGATAGTGATCACGTGGAAGTCTTGCATCGTCACCTTAGCCGACCTTTTATCGATACGGTCTTGGTGAATATCGAAAAAGTGCCTCAAGAATACATGAATTCCAATCGCTTTGATGAATACTTGGTCCAGGTGGAACATGATTTTGCTGGTCTTTGTAAGCAAGTTCCGCGCATGATTTCATCCAACTTCCTTCGTCTGGAAAATGGCGGTGCCTTCCACGATGGAGATTTGATTGTGGATGAGTTGATGCGGATTATACAGGTGAGAAAATGAGTTTCACAGTAGCAGTAAAAGAAGAAATCCTAGGTCAACACCATCTGAGCCGGTATGAATTATCTGCCATTATCAAAATGTCTGGTAGCATCGGTCTCTCGACTTCGGGCTTGACTTTGTCAGTTGTGACAGAAAATGCCAAACTGGCCCGTCACCTCTATGAGTCCTTTCTCCATTTCTATGAAATCAAATCGGAAATTCGTCACCACCAGAGGAGCAATCTTCGCAAGAATCGCGTCTATACCGTTTTTACAGATGAAAAGGTGCAGGATTTGTTAAGTGATTTGCACTTGGCAGACTCTTTCTTTGACCTGGAAACAGGTATTGATGAGGCGATTTTATCGGATGAGGAAGCAGGTCGTGCTTATCTTTGTGGTGCTTTCTTGGCAAATGGAAGTATTCGTGACCCTGAATCAGGTAAGTACCAGTTGGAAATCAGTTCTGTTTATCTGGACCACGCGCAAGGGATTGCCTCACTTCTCCAGCAATTTTTACTGGATGCCAAGGTGCTTGAGCGCAAGAAGGGAGCTGTGACCTATCTCCAGCGTGCCGAAGACATTATGGACTTCTTGATAGTCATCGGAGCCATGCAGGCGCGTGATGATTTTGAGCGGGTTAAGATTTTGCGAGAAACCCGTAACGACCTCAATCGGGCCAATAATGCCGAGACAGCTAATATCGCTCGGACAGTTTCTGCCAGCATGAAGACTATCAATAATATCAGTAAAATCAAAGATATCATGGGCTTAGAAAATCTGCCAGTGGATTTGCAGGAAGTAGCGCAGTTGCGTATTCAGCACCCAGACTACTCTATCCAGCAGTTAGCAGATAGCCTCAGCACCCCTCTGACCAAAAGTGGTGTCAATCACAGACTCAGAAAGATAAACAAATTAGCTGATGAGTTATAAAGATATAAAACAAGCCCTTGAATTATCAGTATGATTGGTTGATTCCATTTTTCTAACAGCCTGATGTCGCTAGTTTACAAAATATTAACCTGTTTCTTGACAATTGAATAGAGCATGTGAGATAATAAAGGGGAATTGAGAAGTTCTAGCATTTTAGTGCTAACAGAAATCCCCTCGGTACTGCAATACCGAGGGGATTTTTTCTGGGTTAGATAGCACTAACCATGAAGGTTACTTGTCGAAGTGATCGTCTAACCAACGAGTCACCAGCCATGAGATGATACTCTCGATGACTGCGATAAGTACTATTCTGAGAAGTTCTAGCATCTGTAATACCTCCTTTTCCAAGGCGTATTGTTAGTGCCGTCCCTATTATATCACATGTTTTATCAGTTTGATAGGCATTTTTATTTTTGTTAAAGAAGGGGGAAATATGAGCTAACAAGATAGCCGATGAACTATAAAACCACGAATCCTATGTTACTCGTGGTTCTTTTTTATAAACTAGTAGAGTGTTTTGGTTGTACTTTTTGCTCTGGGTCGATGTAGTTGATAGCATTATTGACAGCAGTTGGAGCTTCTCCGAGACCTGTCGCAATCAAGTCAATTTTTCCGTCATAGTAGCAGCAGTCACCGATAGCATAGATACCTGCTTGGCTAGATTCTTGTTTGCTGTTGACAATAATCTTGTGACGATTGAGGTCCAGACCCCAGTTTTTAAGGTTACCGACAGAAGATTTGAAGCCATAGTTGACAAAGAGGTGGTCTAGGTCAATCGTTTCTGTTTCATCAGATTTAACTTTTGTGATTTCCAACTTGTCAAGCATTTTTCCATCTCCAAGGAGTTGGCTAGGAACGAATGGTGTCTTGATGGATACAGATGATTCTTGCAAGGCTTGAACACTGTGTTCCAAGGCACGGAAATTATCTCTGCGGTGAACAAGGGTGGTTGGTGCAATTTTTTCAAAAGCCAAAGCCCAATCCACTGCTGAGTCTCCCCCACCAAGAATCGTCACTTTTTTACCAGCGTATTGCTGGATGTTGGAAACGTGGTAATGGATATTTTCATAGCCCTCAACGCCTTCTAGTTCCAAAGGACGTGGCTTGAAGGCACCGCCCCCCATAGCGATGATAACAGTTTTTGATAGATGACTTCCTTTAGAAGTTGTGATGATAAAGCCTTCTTCTTGTTTTTCAATCTCAAGAACTGTTTCATTGAGATGGATAGGGGTATCAAAGCTGTTTAGTTGTTCAATCAAGCGGTTGGTCAATTCTTCTCCAGTCAGGTTTGGGAAGCCTGGGACGTCTAGGATTTCCTTTTCAGGATAGAGAATAGCAGGTTGTCCACCTAGTTGGGGAAGGGAGTCGATGATTTGGACCTTGGCTTGGCGTAGATGGGCATAAAAGGATGCAAAAAGCCCGACAGGACCACCACCTACAATGGTAATATCATAGAGTTGAGACATAGTTTCTCCTTTGTTTTTTCTAGTCAGTTTATTTTATCATATTTTTGCTCAATGTAAAATGAACTAGGATAGGGAAAAAATGCCAGAAAATGGTATAATAGGACGAAAGTGTTTTGATAGGGAGGATATCAGGGATGAATTTTCAACAATTATCCAATCTGCAATATTGGACCAGTTTGTTTGCAAGTCCATGGACGATAGCTATCAATCTGATTGATATTTTGATTGTTGCTTATATTTTATACCATTTTACAAAAGCTATTGCAGGAACCAAGATTATGATTTTGGTACGTGGAGTTTTGGTGTTTATTTTAGCTCAAATCCTTGCAAATATGATTGGCTTGACTACGATTTCTTGGTTAATCAATCAAATTATTACTTATGGGGTTATTGCGGCGGTTGTTATCTTCTCTCCAGAGATTCGGACTGGTTTGGAACGTTTGGGAAGAGCGACAGATTTCTTTTCCAATGCCCCTATTAGTGCTGAGGAACAGATGATTCGTGCCTTTGTTAAGTCTGTTGAATACATGAGTCCTCGTAAAATCGGGGCCTTGGTTGCTATTCAGCGTGTACGTACCTTGCAGGAGTATATTTCGACAGGAATTCCCTTAGATGCTAAGATTTCTGCAGAACTTCTCATTAACATTTTTATTCCCAACACTCCCCTACATGATGGTGCGGTGATTATCAGAGAAGAACGTATCGCTGTGACGTCTGCCTATCTGCCTTTGACAGAAAGTACAGGAATTTCCAAGGAATTTGGGACCAGACACCGGGCGGCTATCGGTTTATCAGAAGTCTCAGATGCCTTGACTTTTGTCGTATCAGAGGAAACGGGAGGAATTTCGGTAACCTATAATGGAAGCTTTAAGCACAACCTAACACTTGATGAATTTGAAACAGAATTACGTGAAATCTTACTTCCAAAAGAGGAAGCAGGTCTTAGTTTTAAAGAACGATTGCTAGGAGGATGGAAACATGAGAAAAAATAGTTTATATATCATATCCTCACTCTTTTTTGCTTGTGTCTTATTTGTCTATGCTACGGCGACGAATTTTCAAAACAGTACCAGTGCTAGGCAGGTAAAAACGGAAACCTATACGAATACAGTAACAAATGTCCCTATTGACATACGCTATAATAGTGATGAGTATTTTATTAGCGGTTTTGCTTCAGAAGTATCAGTGGTCTTGACTGGTGCAAATCGCCTATCGCTAGCTAGTGAAATGCAAGAAAGCACACGTAAATTCAAGGTTACTGCTGACCTAACAGATGCCAGTGTTGGAACGATTGAAGTTCCTTTGAGCATTGAAGATTTACCCAATGGGCTGACCGCTGTGGCGACTCCGCAAAAAATTACAGTCAAGATTGGTAAGAAGGCTCAGAAGGATAAGGTGAAGGTTGTACCAGAGATTGACCCTAGTCAAATTGATAGTCGGGTACAGATTGAAAATGTCACGGTGTCAGATGAAGAAGTGTCGATTACGAGTGACCAAGAGACATTGGATAGAATTGATAAGATTATCGCTGTCTTGCCAACTAGCGAACGCATAACAGGTAATTACAGTGGTTCAGTACCTTTGCAGGCAATCGACCGCAATGGTGTTGTCTTACCGGCAGTTATCACTCCGTTTGATACAATAATGAAGGTGACTACAAAACCAGTAGCATCAAGTTCAAGCACATCAAATTCAAGCACAAGCAGTTCATCGGAGACATCTTCGTCAACGAAAGCAACTAGTTCAAAAACGAATTAAAAATAGAAAAAGGATTTTATAAAAATGGGTAAATATTTTGGGACTGATGGAGTCCGTGGAGAAGCTAATGTAGAACTTACTCCGGAATTAGCCTTTAAACTAGGACGTTTTGGAGGCTATGTTCTGAGTCAACATGAAACGGAAGCACCAAAAGTCTTTGTGGGACGTGACACACGTATTTCCGGGGAAATGCTAGAATCTGCCTTGGTGGCAGGTCTCCTCTCTGTAGGGATTCACGTATACAAATTAGGCGTTCTGGCAACACCAGCAGTAGCTTACTTGGTTAAAACTGAAGGAGCAAGTGCCGGTGTCATGATTTCTGCCAGCCACAACCCAGCCCTTGATAACGGAATCAAGTTCTTTGGTGGTGATGGCTTCAAACTAGATGACGAAAAAGAAGCAGAAATTGAAGCCTTGCTAGATGCTGCGGAAGACACTCTTCCTCGTCCAAGTGCAGAAGGCTTGGGAACCTTGGTAGATTACCCAGAAGGCTTGCGTAAGTATGAAGGCTACCTTGTTTCAACTGGAACTCCTCTTGATGGAATGAAGGTTGCCTTGGATACAGCTAATGGAGCAGCTTCTACCAGTGCCCGTCAGATTTTTGCTGATCTTGGTGCTCAGTTGACGGTTATCGGAGAAACACCAGATGGTCTTAACATCAACCTTAATGTTGGTTCAACCCATCCAGAAGCCCTTCAAGAAGTGGTCAAAGAAAGCGGGTCAGCGATTGGTTTGGCCTTTGATGGAGACAGTGACCGCTTGATTGCTGTTGATGAGAATGGTGACATCGTTGATGGTGACAAGATTATGTACATCATCGGAAAATACCTTTCTGAAAAAGGGCAATTGGCTCAAAATACAATTGTGACAACTGTTATGTCTAACCTTGGTTTCCACAAGGCCTTGGACCGTGAAGGCATTAACAAGTCAGTCACTGCAGTTGGCGATCGTTACGTTGTTGAAGAAATGAGAAAATCAGGCTACAACCTTGGTGGTGAACAGTCTGGTCACGTCATCTTGATGGACTACAATACAACAGGTGATGGTCAATTATCTGCTGTTCAATTGACTAAAATCATGAAGGAAACGGGTAAGAGCTTATCAGAGTTGGCAGCAGAAGTAACCATTTATCCACAAAAATTAGTCAATATCCGAGTGGAAAATGCCATGAAGGAAAAGGCTATGGAAGTGCCAGCTATCAAGGCTATTATCGAGAAGATGGAAGAAGAAATGGCAGGGAATGGCCGTATCCTAGTACGCCCAAGTGGAACAGAGCCCCTCTTGCGTGTTATGGCAGAAGCTCCTACAACAGAAGAAGTGGACTACTATGTTGATACTATCGCAGATGTAGTTCGAGCTGAAATCGGGATTGACTAAATCCTAGAAAACTAGATGAAAATAAAAAAATATGGTACAATAGCTTATAATATTGTAGCCAAGGGAGAAAGACATGAATCTTAAACGTGAACAAGAATTTGTTAGTCAGTATCATTTTGATGCGCGTAATTTTGAATGGGAAAATGAAAATGGAGCTCCTGAAACCAAGGTGGATGTGAATTTCCAATTGCTCCAACATGACCAAGAAAATCAAGTGACTTCCTTGATTGTCATCTTGACCTTTATGATTGTATTTGATAAGTTTGTCATCAGTGGAACCATTTCACAGGTAAATCATATCGATGGCCGTATTGTCAATGAACCAAGTGAATTGAGCCAAGAAGAAGTGGAAACTTTGGCTCGCCCAAGTTTGAACATGCTCAACCGTTTGACTTACGAAGTAACTGAAATTGCATTAGACTTACCAGGAATCAATTTGGAGTTCTAATATGAAACTAGCTGTTATCACAGATTCTTCTGCCTATCTCAGTGCAGAGACCTTGCAAAGAGAAGATTTATTTGTCTTGGATATTCCTGTCAATATTGATGGTGAGGAGTATGTCGAAGGTATCAATCTGACTGCTGAGGAATTTTACCAAAAAATGGCTCAGGCTTCTGAATTGCCTAAGACCAGTCAACCAAGTATTGCCAAGTTAGATGAGATTCTAACTTCGCTCAAAGAACAAGGTTATACCCATGCCTTGGGGCTTTTCCTATCTTCTGGAATTTCAGGTTTTTACCAAAATATTCAGTATATGATAGATGAATATGAGGGCTTAACCATTGCTTTTCCAGACACTTTGATTACAAGTGCTCCTCTGGGTATCATGGTTGAAAGCGTCTTTAATTGGCGTGACCAGGGCGATGATTTTGCCAGCATTCAGGATAAGCTAGCCATTCAAATCAGTCGTACGTCAGCTTTTATCATGGTAGATGATTTAGATCATTTGGTGAAAGGTGGGCGCCTTTCAAATGGGGCTGCCATTTTGGGCAATCTGCTAAGCATTAAGCCAATCCTTTATTTCAACGACCAAGGTGTGATTGAAGTTTACGAAAAAGTTCGTACTGAAAAGAAAGCAACCAAACGCTTAATTGAAATTATCAAGGAAACAACGGCTTCAGGCCAATATCGGGTCATTGTCATTCATGGGAATGCTCCTGAAAAGGCTGAGGAATTGCGTCAACACTTGCTTGATTCTGGCTTGGGTTCGGATGTTTCACTTGCTACATTTGGTAGTGTCATTGGAACTCACCTAGGAGCAGGAAGCATTGCTCTGGGTTATATTCCAGTGATTTAGTTGGCATTTTTAGACTAGTTAAGATGGCTTGTATCTTAGCAATTGAACACGGACTACCTGCCTCTTGAAAAAAGATGCCTGTCTTGCCTTTCGTGGAAAGTCAGCGCCATTCCCTATTTTTCATGGGCAGCTAACGTCCTTTGTATCTTAGACAGGAGTAGAGATGAGTATTCGAGTAATTATTGCCGGTTTTAAGGGAAAGATGGGCCAAGCTGCTTGTCAGATGGTCTTGGCTGATCCAGACTTGGACTTGGTAGCAGTTTTGGATCCTTTTGAGTCTGAGTCAGAATGGCAGGGTATTCCTGTTTTCAAGGATAAGGCTGATTTAGCAGGCTTTGAAGCGGATGTCTGGGTAGACTTTACTACACCAGCCGTTGCCTATGAAAATACACGCTTTGCTCTTGAAAATGGCTTTGCTCCAGTAGTTGGAACAACAGGTTTCACAAGTGAAGAAATTGCAGAGCTAAAAGCATTTTCTCGTGAACAAAATTTGGGTGGTTTGATCGCTCCAAATTTTGCCTTGGGTGCTGTTTTACTCATGCAATTTGCAAGGCAGGCTGCTAAATATTTCCCAAATGTGGAGATTATTGAGCTCCATCATGACAAGAAAAAGGATGCTCCGAGTGGAACAGCTATTAAAACAGCTGAGTTGATGGCAGAAGTTCGAGAGTCTATTCAGCAAGGTGCGCCTGATGAGGAAGAATTGATTGCAGGTGCCCGTGGTGCTGACTTTGATGGTATGCGTATTCACTCAGTTCGTTTACCAGGCTTGGTAGCCCATCAGGAAGTCATCTTTGGCAATCAAGGAGAAGGATTGACCCTTCGTCATGACTCCTATGATCGCATCTCCTTCATGACAGGGGTGAATTTGGGAATTAAAGAAGTTGTCAAGCGTCATGAGCTTGTCTATGGATTAGAACACTTATTATGAGATTAACGCAAATGCCTTCTGAATTTCAGAAGGCTTTACCAGTATTAGAAAAAATTAAAGAAGCAGGTTTTGAAGCCTATTTTGTTGGGGGCTCTGTTCGAGATGCCCTTCTCAATCGCCCTATCCACGATGTGGACATTGCGACGTCTTCTTATCCAGAAGAGACCAAGCAGATTTTTCCGCGAACAGCCGATATCGGAATCGAGCATGGAACTGTCTTGGTCTTAGACGGGGATGAGGAGTATGAGGTAACCACCTTCCGGACAGAGGATGTCTATGTGGACTATCGCAGACCAAGTGCGGTTTCCTTTGTGCGTTCGCTAGAAGAAGACCTCAAGCGCCGTGATTTCACAGTCAACGCCTTTGCCTTGGACGAGACAGGAGAAATTGTTGACTTGTTTCATGGTTTAGACGATTTGGAAAATCAAGTCTTGAGGGCGGTTGGAGTGGCAAGTGAGCGTTTCAACGAAGACGCTCTGCGGATTATGCGTGGTTTCCGTTTTCAGGCCAGTCTTGGCTTCGAACTTGAGCCAGAAACCTTTAAAGCTATGAAGACCTTGACGCCACTTTTGGAGAAAATTTCTGTAGAGCGTACTTTTGTTGAGTTTGATAAACTCTTGCTGGCTCCATTTTGGAGAAGGGGCTTGGCTTCCATGATTGAGAGTCAAGCTTATGACTATCTCCCTGATATGGCAGCTAGCCAGGACAAGCTCAATAGACTGTTTGATTTGGAGACTGATTTCACCTTTAAATCCTCTGAACAAGCCTGGGCAGCTCTACTGTGGGCTTTGGAGATTGAAAATGCGCAGCCATTTTTGAAGGCTTGGAAGACCTCACGCCAGTTTGCTAAGCAAGTTCAGGATTTGCTGACTATTTTGGCCTTGCGTGAAAAGGGAGAATTGAGCAAGCGCGATTGTTATCGCTTTGACTTGGATTTACTTTTACAGGCTGAAAATCTTCGTCAGGCTCAAGGGAAACCAGTCAACCCACAAGCCATCACAGAAACCTATCAGAGTTTGACCATTCATGATAAGAAAGAAATTCAGATTAATGGTGGCATTTTGATTAAGGAATATGGCTATCAGCCGGGACCTGACTTGGGAGAGATTTTAACAGAGATTGAGTATGCCATTGTCGATGGAGAATTGGAAAATGACCGTCAAGCCATCCATGCTTATCTGAGGGAGAAAAAATGAGTGATTTTATCGTTGAAAAACTAAGTAAATCCGTCGGTGACAAGACCGTTTTTAAGGATATTTCCTTTATCATCCATGACCTAGACAGAATTGGTCTGATTGGTGTCAATGGGACTGGCAAGACCACCCTTTTAGATGTCCTTTCTGGTGTTTCTGGCTTTGATGGGGATGTCAGTCCTTTTTCAGCAAAGAACGATTACCAGATTGGCTACTTGACCCAGGACCCTGATTTTGATGATAGCAAGACGGTCTTGGATACGGTTCTATCTAGCGACCTTAAGGAAATCCAGCTCATTCGTGAGTACGAATTGATCATGCTCAACTATAGTGAGGACAAGCAGGCTTGTTTGGAACGTGTCATGGCAGAAATGGACTCTCTCCAAGCTTGGGAAATTGAGAGTCAGGTCAAGACGGTTCTTAGCAAGCTGGGGATTCAGGACTTATCCACTCCAGTTGGGGAATTGTCAGGTGGTCTGAGAAGACGAGTTCAGTTGGCGCAAGTCTTACTTGGCAACCACGACCTCTTGCTTCTGGATGAGCCGACCAACCATCTGGACATTGCGACTATTGAGTGGCTGACCCTCTTTTTGAAAAATTCCAAGAAGACCGTCCTTTTTATTACCCACGATCGTTATTTCCTAGACGCTTTGTCAACACGGATTTTCGAGTTGGACCGAGCAGGCTTGACCGAATATCAGGGAAATTATCAGGATTATGTTCGCCTTAAGGCGGAACAGGACGAGCGCGATGCGGCTCTTCTCCACAAAAAGGAACAACTTTATAAGCAAGAATTGGCCTGGATGCGCAGACAACCGCAGGCGCGTGCGACCAAGCAACAAGCTCGTATCAATCGTTTCCACGATTTGAAGAAAGAAGTTTCAGGTGGCGTTGCTGAAACAGACTTGACCATGAACTTTGAAACCAGTCGGATTGGGAAGAAGGTCATCGAGTTTCAAGATGTTTCTTTTGCCTATGAAAACAAGCCAATTTTGCAAGATTTTAATCTCTTGGTGCAGCCCAAAGACCGTATCGGAATCGTTGGGGACAACGGTGTTGGGAAATCAACTCTCCTTAACTTGATTGCAGGAAGTCTTGAGCCGATAGCAGGTCAAGTTATCATTGGGGAAACGGTTCGCATCGCCTATTTCTCTCAACAAATCGAAGGTCTGGATGAAAGCAAGCGAGTGATCAATTACCTACAGGAAGTGGCAGAAGAGGTCAAGACCAGCGGTGGTACTACGACTTCGATTGCAGAATTGCTAGAGCAGTTCCTTTTCCCACGTTCGACGCATGGAACCTTGATTGAGAAATTGTCAGGGGGAGAGAAAAAACGTCTTTATCTCCTCAAATTGCTCTTGGAAAAACCAAATGTTCTCCTCTTGGACGAGCCAACCAATGACCTGGACATTGCAACCTTGACAGTTTTGGAGAATTTTTTGCAAGGCTTTGCTGGTCCAGTTTTGACTGTTAGTCATGACCGCTATTTCTTGGATAAGGTAGCGACCAAGATTCTCGCTTTTGAGGATGGTAAAATTCGTCCTTTCTTTGGTCATTACACCGACTATCTTGATGAAAAAGTCTTTGAAACAGAGATGGCCAATCAAGTGCAAAAGGTAGAAAAGGAAAAAGTCGTCAAGGTTCGAGAAGACAAGAAATGTATGAGCTACCAAGAAAAGCAGGAGTGGGCAAGTATTGAAGGTGATATTGAAGCCTTGGAAGATCGTATCTCTGCTATTGAAGAGGAGATGCAGGCCAACGGCTCCGACTTTGGTAAGCTGGCTACTCTCCAAAAAGAACTAGATGAGAAGAACGAAGCACTTCTTGAAAAATACGAACGCTATGAATACCTAAGTGACTTTGATAGCTAGAAGAATAGAAAAATCCCGTCTCATTGACAGGATTTCTCTATTCTTTTTTGGTTTCCTGGTGGAAGACATTTTGCCAAGTTTCATGGCGACGCCAGATACTGGTATGGACAATTCCGTCCAATTTATAGCAGATGAGTTTGGTCTTTTGACTGATGGAAGTGATTTGGATGTCCTTGATAGCTGAATTCAAGTCTTTTTCTGCTTTATAGGCCTCTTTATCCATCTGCTTTCCGTCTTGGCGAATATAGACAAAATCATCAGCTAATAGTTCTTCCAGTTGATTTCCCTGATCAATCAATTGTTCACGCATAAGCAATTTTTTGTAGACATTGTCTAAAATTTCATCCTCAGGGATAGGCGCTGGCTCAATATGAACATCGGTATCAAAGACGCCAAAACGTTCCTCCAGCATAGATTCGACTTGATCCGCGATTTCATGGCTCGCAAAAACAGACAAGTCTGGATTCATTTCTAGCGTAATATCAAGGTAAATGTTGCTACCGTAGGTGCGACCTCTTTGCGATTTGACCTTGCTGATTTTAGGAATTTCCATGATAGCCTTTTGGTAGTCCTCAAGCAGACGGTCATCGAAGCCATCTGATAGGCTAAAGGAGGACTCGATAAAGATATCATAGGCAGTTTTCAAGATAAAGAAAGTGATGATGATAGCGACCAGTTTATCCACAATGGGATAATTGAAACTGCTAGCCAGGATGGCAATGGTCGTACCAAGCGAGGTGACAGCATCAGAAAGATTATCCTTGGCTGCGGCCTTCAGTGCCTTGGAGTTGGATTTCTTACTAAGGCCAGTGTTGTAGAGATACACCAGAAACATAATCGCTGCAGACATAATTCCTAGAGTTGCACCAAGAGGGTCAATAACCGTTTCTTCACGACTGAGAATCTTCTGAATGGTATCCTGAAGTACATCAAAGCCAACATAGAACATGATGATAGAAGTGACCAAGCTAGCCAAATCCTCAATCTTCCAGTGACCAAAACGGTGGTCTCGGTCTGCAGGCTGGCGCGCCATCCGAATGCCAATCAAGAGGGCCACATTTCCAATGATGTCCGACACGTTGTTAAAACCATCAGCCACCAAACTGGATGAATGAAGGAGATGACCAGTTGCTAATTTGGCTGCAGACAAGATTAAATAGGTTGAAATGCTGATAATGGCCCCACGCTCAGCTAACTTGAGATTTGAAATAGATTGCTTCATTCAACTTCCTTTCTAGTCACATAGCATTCTACCATTATACTGCTTTTCAAGGGAAAATTCAAATAGGACGGATAAAACTAAGAAAACACAAAGCAGAAAATGCTTTTTTTTTTAGGAAATATGATAGACTGATAAAGTGAAAAGTTGAGGTAAATAAAATTGAAAAAAATAAGTATTTTAGCGATGAGTATTTCTTTGCTCTTTACTGTTTTAGTCTGGTTCTCGATGGTAACAAATGTCAAACAAGGAATACCGTTTTCAGATGCTAGTATTTTTGAATATTTTGGGTATGCAATGAATCGAGGAGAATTGATGTATGCAGACTTATTTGATCATAAGGGGCCAGTTCTTTTTTTACTGAACTACCTAGGATATCTTATTGGTGGTGCGTTAGGAATTAAATTTTTATACCTATTTTGTACATTTCTATTCTTTATAGCTAGCTATAAGATCTCAAGATTATTTACTGGGAATAAGCAAACAATTTTAACTTTAGCAATTATCTTTATAATTTATGAGTATTTTTTTGATGGCGGTTGGAGTTTAGAAGGTTTTATTTTACCTTTTTTGTCTTATTCATTATACATTTTTTTAAAATTATTTATACAAAATGATTTCAGTAAAAATGACATCGTAGTATCAGGTGCGTTTTTCGCTATTGTATTTTTTACGAAAGCAAATATGATAGGGATTTGGCTAGTATTTTGTATTTATGTATTGATTGATTTTATACTAAAGAAAGCATACAGGGAATTGTTTTCTTTGATAGGATTATTTTTCGTTGGAGTATTAATACCAACTATCCCTTTGTGCCTATATCTGTTATCAAAGGGCATCTTTATTGAAATGGTATACCAGTCGATTGGAATTAATTTTATTTATGCTACAGAGTCTAATAACGTTTCGATGTATGAGATTATCAGATGGTACATTTCTCAAACAAATCTCTTAAGTCTTAATTTATTGATGTTATTTTCCTTGATGCCACTGTGGAAGAAATTTGGAATAAAATCAATCTTCTATCATTTTGTTTTTATTGTTTGTTTACTTCTGGCTCTTATCTCAAAAAGAAGCTATGGTCATTACATTTTAGTAATGCTCCCGATTTTGATTCCATATATTTCCTATTTATTTCATAGCATATCCAAGAAAATGTCTTTTCAAGTATTTTTTGTCTTATTCTTAGGATTTATTATTGTATACCAGAATGATGTAAAATCCATCATGAAAAGTATGAATACAAGATATCTGAATAGATCTGAGAAACAGCAACGCGTTGCTAGCTATATAGAGAAAAATACGTCGATAGATGACCGAATTTATACACACCGTCAAAATGGAACAATTTATTTGTATAGTGAACGGCTAGCTAGTACAAAATTTTTCTTCATCCCAGCTGTGACAGATGATCGAGTTATTATTGATGAGTTTAGAAAATCTATACAAGAAAATCCTCCTATCTATATTGTATTTGATACTGAATGGGATTATGGTAAGAGAACTGACTCTTTTATAAAGGATTACATTAAAGTAAATTATCACTTAGAAAAACAGATTGATACGGCTATGATTTATAGAAAAGGAGGAGAATAGCATGAGCAGGAAAAAGCCAATTTTATATATAGTTATTCCATGTTATAACGAAGAGCAAGTCTTACCACATACTAATCCAATGTTTGTTGAAAAAATTGAACAATTAGTAAAGAAAGAAGAAATCCATCCTCTTAGTAAGATCATGTATGTAAATGATGGTAGTAAGGATCGGACTTGGGAATTGATAGAAAGTTATGCTAAATCCATCCCTTCTGTAGTTGGCGTGTCACAAAGTCGTAACAGAGGTCATCAAAGTAGTGTCCTTGCGGGTATGTATGAGGCCATTCAGTTTGCTGATATTGTTATTACTATAGATGCTGATGGACAAGATGATATCAATTGTATGGACAAAATGGTTGAAGAATATAAAAGTGGTTCGGAAATTGTCTATGGTGTACGGGATAATCGTGACACGGACTCTGCATTTAAACGAATTACAGCTGAAGGTTTCTATAAGGTACTACGCCTATTTGGAGCAGAAGTTGTTTTCAATCATGCCGACTATCGATTGGTTTCTAAAAGATTCTTGAAGGAATTAGAAAAATTCACTGAAGTGAATCTGTTTCTTCGTGGTTTAATGCCCTTAGTTGGTTTTAAATATTCTTATGTTTCATATAAGCGCCATGAACGAATTGCTGGTGAGAGCCACTATCCACTATCTAAAATGCTTGGTTTGGCTATGGATGGTATTACCAGTTTATCGATCAAACCGATTCGGTTGATTACCAGTCTAGGTGTTTTGACGTCACTCTTTAGCTTTCTGTTGATTATTTGGGTTTTATGGAGTAAGGTTGCTGGTACGGTTGTGGCAGGCTGGGCAAGCACCTATGCAATAGTTAGCCTACTTGGTGGAGTACAATTGATTAGTTTGGGAGTAATTGGTGAGTATATTGGAAAGATTTATCTAGAAACGAAACGTCGTCCTAGATATATTATCAGTGAACGTACTTTTGATAAGGATAGAATTTTATAGAATCTTTACTCTTTGAAAACTTTTCAAAATTTGGTATAATAGTACTACTCAAGGGAGTAGCTGGCAGAAACCTGTGATAGTGTCGTCATTCCGAATTTTATACTGAAAGGTATGCTTTCCGGCACTATCTTAAACAGCGAGACTTGTTATGATTAACAGGTCTCTTTTTGTTTGTCGTGAAAAGATGCGATGAGGGAAAAGAGGGCCTGTTTTGCACACAATGTCAAGGAGGAGACACATGTCAAAAGAACAAAAACGCCAAGCGTTTTACACTCAGAGTCCTGAAGAGGTCTTGAAGGCTGTGGATGCGACCGAGCAAGGTTTGTCATCAAGTGAGGCAGAAAAACGCCTTGCCGAGTTTGGCCACAATGAACTCGAAGAAGGTGAGAAACGATCAATCCTGGTCAAATTCATCGAGCAATTTAAGGATTTGATGATTATTATCCTAGTTGCGGCAGCAATCTTGTCAGTCGTGACTTCTGGTGGGGAAGATATCGCAGATGCCATTATCATCTTAGCCGTGGTTATCATCAATGCTGCCTTTGGTGTTTACCAAGAAGGAAAAGCAGAAGAAGCTATCGAAGCCCTCAAATCCATGTCTAGTCCAGCTGCCCGCGTTCTGCGTGATGGGCACATGGCTGAGATTGACTCTAAAGAATTGGTTCCTGGTGATATTGTTGCTCTTGAAGCAGGTGATGTGGTACCAGCAGACTTACGTTTGCTAGAAGCCAACTCTCTTAAAATCGAAGAAGCTGCTTTGACAGGTGAGTCTGTGCCAGTCGAAAAAGACTTGACAGTTGAACTTGCTGCAGATGCTGGTATTGGTGACCGTGTCAACATGGCCTTCCAAAACTCAAATGTTACTTATGGTCGTGGTCTTGGTGTTGTTGTCAATACAGGGATGTACACGGAAGTTGGTCATATCGCTGGTATGCTCCAAGATGCGGATGAGACGGATACACCACTCAAACAAAACTTGAACAACCTTTCTAAGGTCTTGACCTATGCGATCTTGGTCATTGCCCTTGTTACTTTTGTAGTGGGTGTCTTCATTCAAGGGAAAAATCCACTCGGTGAGTTGTTGACTTCTGTTGCCCTTGCCGTTGCAGCTATTCCAGAAGGTCTCCCAGCTATCGTGACCATCGTTCTTTCCCTTGGTACTCAAGTTTTGGCCAAACGACATTCCATCGTTCGTAAGTTGCCAGCAGTTGAAACACTTGGTTCAACAGAAATCATCGCTTCTGATAAGACTGGTACGCTGACTATGAACAAGATGACTGTTGAAAAAGTCTTCTACGATGCGGTTCTACATGACTCAGCTGATGACATTGAACTAGGTCTTGAAATGCCCCTACTTCGTTCAGTTGTCTTGGCCAATGATACGAAAATCGATGTGGAAGGTAATCTAATTGGTGATCCAACCGAAACAGCCTTTATCCAGTATGCCTTGGACAAGGGCTGCGATGTTAAAGGATTTTTACAGAAATATCCTCGTGTGGCCGAGTTGCCATTTGACTCTGACCGTAAGCTCATGTCAACGGTTCACCCATTGCCAGATGGTCGTTTCCTTGTAGCAGTCAAGGGTGCGCCAGACCAACTTTGGAAACGTTGTCTTCTTCGTGATAAGGCTGGGGATATTGCTCCGATTGATGAGAAGGTTACAAACCTCATTTATACAAACAATTCTGAAATGGCCCACCAAGCCTTGCGTGTCCTTGCAGGTGCTTATAAGATTATTGACAGCATTCCAGAAAACCTGACTTCTGAAGAGCTTGAAAATGATTTAATCTTTACTGGTTTGATTGGGATGATTGACCCTGAACGTCCTGAGGCAGCTGAGGCTGTTCGTGTAGCCAAGGAAGCTGGAATCCGTCCAATCATGATTACGGGTGACCATCAAGATACTGCAGAAGCTATTGCCAAACGTTTGGGAATCATTGATGCAAATGATACCGAAGGCCACGTTTTAACTGGTGCTGAACTCAATGAACTGTCAGATGAAGACTTTGAAAAAGTAGTTGGTCAATACTCTGTTTATGCCCGTGTGTCTCCAGAGCACAAGGTTCGTATCGTCAAGGCTTGGCAAAAACAAGGTAAGGTCGTTGCCATGACAGGTGACGGTGTCAATGATGCGCCAGCTCTGAAAACAGCCGATATCGGTATCGGTATGGGAATCACTGGTACAGAGGTTTCTAAGGGGGCTTCTGACATGATTCTTGCAGATGATAACTTTGCGACTATCATTGTTGCAGTTGAAGAAGGACGTAAGGTCTTCTCAAACATTCAAAAGACTATTCAGTATCTGCTTTCTGCCAATACTGCTGAAGTATTAACCATCTTCCTATCAACCTTGTTTGGTTGGGATGTCTTACAGCCAGTTCATCTTTTGTGGATCAATTTGGTAACAGATACCTTCCCAGCAATTGCACTAGGTGTTGAACCTGCTGAGCCTGGTGTCATGAACCATAAACCACGTGGACGCAAGGCAAGCTTCTTCTCAGGTGGTGTTTTGAGTTCTATCATCTATCAAGGTGTACTCCAAGCAGCTATTGTTATGAGTGTTTATGGTCTTGCCCTTCTTTACCCAGTTCATGTGGGTGACAATCATGCCATTCATGCAGACGCCCTTACTATGGCCTTTGCAACCCTTGGTTTGATTCAGCTCTTCCATGCCTACAATGTCAAGTCTGTCTACCAATCCATCTTGACAGTCGGTCCATTCAAGTCTAAGACCTTCAACTGGTCTATCTTGGTATCCTTCATCCTTCTCATGGCAACAATCGTCGTAGAACCGCTTGAAGGAATCTTCCACGTAACCAAACTAGACTTGTCACAATGGGGAATCGTTATGGGCGGAAGTTTCTCAATGATTATTATCGTCGAAATTGTTAAGTTTGTTCAACGTAAACTTGGCTTTGATAAGAATGCGATTTAAGGGAGGTTTCGGATGTCAGCATATCAATTACCGACCGTATGGCAGGATGAAGCTAGTAATCAAGGAGCCTTTACGGGATTAAATAGACCAACAGCAGGTGCCCGTTTCGAACAAAACTTGCCAAAAGGAGAACAACCTTTTCAGCTTTATTCACTGGGAACACCAAATGGTGTGAAGGTCACTATCTTATTGGAAGAATTACTAGAAGCTGGTTTTGAGCAAGCGGCTTACGACTTGTATAAGATTGCTATCATGGATGGGGATCAATTCGGATCAGACTTTGTAAAGCTCAATCCAAATTCAAAGATTCCAGCCTTGTTGGACCAGTCAGGGGCTAAAGATGTAAGAGTTTTTGAGTCTGCTCATATTCTTCTATACCTTGCTGAGAAATTTGGAGCCTTTCTACCAAGCAATCCTGTGGAAAAGGTAGAAGTTTTGAACTGGCTATTCTGGCAAGCAGGTGCAGCACCTTTTCTAGGTGGGGGATTTGGACATTTCTTCAATTATGCTCCTGAAAAATTGGAATATCCTATTAACCGTTTTACGATGGAAGTGAAACGCCAGTTGGATTTATTGGATAAGGAATTGGCTCAGAAACCTTATATTGCAGGCAATGACTATACGATTGCAGATATTGCTATCTGGTCTTGGTATGGACAGTTAGTTCAAGGAAATCTTTACCAAGGTTCTGCAAAATTCTTAGATGTCTCAAGTTATCAGAATCTAGTAAGATGGGCAGAAAAAATTGCCAATCGTCCAGCTGTTAAGCGTGGCTTGGAAGTAACTTATACAGAAATTAAATAGCAAAAAAGTCATCTTCGGATGGCTTTTTGCTACAGTTGAGGGAAAGGGCTTGCAGTTATCAGCTTTTGTGCTATAATTGCTATAATATAGTAAAAAGCAAGAGGAGTGTGAGGAAGTGGAAAAGAAAATTGTGAAGGATATTTTATTTTTATCTCAGGTGTCTCAGCCGGCAAATCAGGAAGACCTGCATCTTGCTAGAGACTTACAGGATACACTCTTAGCAAATCGAGAAACTTGTGTTGGTCTAGCAGCCAATATGATTGGGGTGCAGAAGCGCGTGATTATCTTTAATCTTGGCTTGGTTCCCATGGTCATGTTTAACCCAGTACTTCTGTCCTTTGAAGGATCTTATGAGACAGAGGAAGGCTGTTTGTCCTTGACAGGTGTGAGACCTACTAAGCGCTATGAAACCATAAGGGTTGCTTATCGTGACAGCAAGTGGCAGGAACAGACCATGACCTTGACAGGCTTCCCAGCTCAGATTTGTCAGCATGAACTGGATCACTTGGAAGGACGAATCATTTAGGAGGAAAGTAAATGAAACGGATAATCTTTGAACTTATTTTTATCGCAACGACCTGGTATATCTTTTTACCGCCCCTTAATCTGACCAGCTGGGAATTTCTCTTTTTCCTTTGTGGGCATTTGCTGCTTGTAGCAATCTTATTTGGCTTTGGCAAGGGGATAAATCTGGTCAAAACGGTTCATGTGCGTCATGGCAAAGCGGAAGCTGCCTTAAATCTTGAGGGTTTCAAAATCAATCGGTTAGGGAAAATACTTTTAGCTTCTATTGGAGGAATTCTTCTCTTGGCAGGTTTGGTTTCCTTGGTGACTTCCAGTATTTTTCAGGCTAAAAATTATGCCAATGTAGTCACGGTTACGGAAAAAGACTTTACTGAATTTCCTAAGACTGACACCAGTAAGGTTCCTATTTTAGATAGAAGTACTGCTGAAAAAATTGGTGACCGCTACTTGGGTTCCCTAACAGATAAGGTGTCGCAATACGTAGCGGCAGATACCTATACCCAATTGACGATTGATGGGAAACCTTATCGGGTTACACCACTAGAATACGCAGATCCTATAAAATGGTTTAACAATCAGGCCAAGGGAATCGGCGAGTATATCAAGGTGGACATGGTAACTGGAAATGCGGACTTGGTGGACTTGAAGACACCAATCAAGTATTCGGACTCGGAGTATTTTAACCGTGATGTCAAGCGTCACCTGCGCTTGAAGTACCCAACTAAGATCTTTAAAACTCCATCTTTCGAGGTGGACGATGAGGGCAATCCTTTCTATGTGGCTACAGTTTACCAAAAGCAATTTGGACTGGCGGTTCCTCGTCCTGTTTCAGTCATTATCTTGGATGCCACAAATGGAGAAACCAAGGAATACAGCTTATCAGATGTTCCGGAATGGGTAGATAGGGTCTATCCAGCTGAGGAAACTATTGAGCAAATCAACTACAACGGTAAGTACAAGGACGGTTTCTGGAATGCCATGATTTCCAAGAAAAACGTGACCCAGACTACCAAGGGCTATAATTACTTGTCTATCGGTAATGACATCTACCTCTACACAGGTGTGACATCGGCCAATGCAGATGAAAGTAATCTTGGTTTTATCCTTGAAAATATGCGAACAGGAGAAATTACTAAGTATAGCTTGGCTTCTGCGACCGAAGAATCAGCCCGTGAATCAGCCGAAGGTGCTGTTCAGGAGAAATCCTACAAGGCAACCTTCCCAATCCTCATCAACCTCAATGACAAGCCTCTCTACATCATGGGCTTGAAGGACAATGCTGGTTTGGTCAAAGAGTATGCTTTAGTAGACGCAGTCGAGTACCAAAATGTTATCGTAGCTACTACAGTGGAAGAGATGCTCAGCAAGTACGCCAATAAAAACGATCTTGAAATTGATAATGCAACAACAGAAAGCATCAAGGGTGTGGTAGCAGACCTCAAATCAGCTGTTATCAAGGGTGATACCGTCTACTTCTTTAAAGTTGATGGCAAGATTTACAAGGTTAAGGCCTCAGTATCAGATGACCTGCCTTACCTTGAAAATGGTAAAAACTTTGAAGGTCAAGTAGGAAAAGACAATTATCTCAAGACCTTTAAAGTTCAGTAAAAACAGCTTTATTTAAGAAGTATATGCTATAGTAAGGTAAATTAATACTAATGGAGGACAAACAAATGGGTTTTTATGTGATGATTGCTTCAATGCTACTCGGACTGCTCGCTTTGAAGATAGGTTTTTCTCAGTTCAAGGAGAAAAAAGATAAACTTTTATCTATCTTAACAAGCTTAGCAGGCATATCCCTTGTTCTCGTGGCTGTCTGGTTAGGATGGCCGAAATAAATATAGAAACCTCGGTCAAACCGAGGTTTTTCAGATGAATTTATTGGTAGCGGCTAAAAAATATGCTACACTATTAATATGAAAATTTTAATCCCAACAGCAAAAGAAATGAACACAGATTTGCCAAGTATTGAAGCCACTCCTTTAAAACCAGAAAGTCAGGCCGTACTGGATGCCTTGGCTCTCTATTCTGCTAGTCAATTGGAGAGTTTTTACAAGGTATCAGCCGAGAAGGCGGCGGAAGAATTTCAAAATATCCAAGCTTTAAAAAACAAAACTGCTCAACACTACCCAGCCTTGAAACTTTTTGATGGGCTCATGTACCGCCATATCAAGAGAGATAAGTTGACCGAGGCAGAACAAGCCTATCTTGAAAATCATGTCTTTATTACTTCGGCTTTGTACGGAGTCGTTCCAGCCTTGTCACCTATGCCACCTCACCGTTTGGACTTTTTGATGAAGTTGAAAGTCGCTGGTAAGACTTTGAAGAGCCATTGGAAGGTAGTCTATGATGAAGCTGTGAAGCAGGAAGAAGTGATTTTCTCCCTCTTGTCATCCGAGTTTGAGACTGTATTTTCTAAGGAAATCAGAGAAAAAATGGTGACCTTCAAATTTATGGAGGACAAGGGTAATCAGTTGAAAATTCACTCAACTATTTCTAAGAAAGCGCGTGGTGCCTTTTTAACCGCTATGATAGAAAATCAAGTGCAGACGGTGGAGGAAGCTCGGCGTTTAAGCTTTGCAGGATTTAACTACCGAGAAGATTTGTCACAGCCACAGGAATTGGTTTTTGTTAAGGAAGTATAGAAATCAGATATTTTGTATTGGACAATATGTATCACCAGTTATTTTAGTTTATAAATGAGAAAAAAGCGAACAAGCTAGGCTTCTGAGTGTCAGAAAAGTAGTCTTGTTCGCTTTTATTATGTTAGTTACTTGATCGCATTGACCAAGTCTTCCGCTTGTTTTTCAAGTGAGTTTAGGACTGTTTCTTCGAGAACCAATTTTCCGTCTGCCCAGGCAGAGTCATTGACACGTGCAGCGGTGAAATCACCAACGACTTGTGTACGGATAAATGGCAAGAGGTCTTTGTAGATAGCGAAGAGTTGATCGTGACCTGCATTGGCTACAGATGATACTGTGACAAACTTGTCTTGAAGGGCAGAAGCGCCGCGTGTATCAGACAAGTCAAGGGCACGAGATAGCCAGTCAAGCAAGTTCTTCACTGTTCCAGGGATAGAGAAGTTGTAGACTGGAGAGAAGATCCAGATAGCATCCGCAGCGAGAACCGCTTCACGAGCAGCCGCTACAGCTGGATGAGTTGGAACTTCCAAATCTTGGCTGAAGAGAGGAACAGCTGAATAATCAAGGTAGCTAACTTCCGCTTTACCAGCAAGTGCTTTCTCAGCTTCGAGAGCCATTTGGTGGTTAAAAGAACCTTGACGTAGTGATCCGACGATAAATAATACTTTTTTAGACATGATGTGTCTCCTTTTTCTTTAAATTTACGAGAACTCTCTCGTTGTTATAAAATATATTACAACAAAACAAAAGGACTTGCAAGAAATTTGCTCAGAGATTATTTGAGAAATATAAAATTTCAGAAACTCTAGTTATTTGCGACTGGAATGCATTTGATTTTCGAAGAGTATTCTAACATTCTCTTGTAATATGATGACATAAGTGCTAAAATAAACAAGAAAACTCGTAATAGAAACCGCATAACAGCTATTTTCCGGTATCATTTCAGGAACAATAATGGCATTGAAGAATGCTTCTAAAAAGGGGTGGAGATCATGTAAGACACAGATTAACAAGTGACGGACAAAAGAAATAATAATACACTTGTTAAAGGAGAAAAAAATGTTAATAAGAAATTATCGGAAAAATATTGGCCTAATGGCCGGAGTTGAGTTTTTTGCTTTTTTAGGGATTACCAGCTTTTGGATTCTCTTTCTTAGTCAAAACGGAATGTCTCTTTGGCAGATTGGACTTCTGGAAAGTATTTTTCATACTACCAGTCTTCTCTGTGAAATTCCATCTGGAATGTTGGCTGATCGCTATTCCTATAAGACCAACCTTTATTTAAGCCGAATAGCAGGGATTATGTCTTCTATTCTCATGTTGGCTGGGCAGGGAAATTTTTGGATTTATGCCTTAGCGATGGCGGTAAGTGCCTTGTCTTATAATTTTGATTCAGGCACAAGCACAGCAATGGTTTATGATTCAGCCGTGGAGGCTGGACTGAAGGAGCGCTATCTATCCATTTCAAGTTTTATGTCAGGAGTAGCAGAAGGAACTCGGTCTTTGGGGACAGTGTTGGCAGGATTTTTTGTCCATGGTCAATTGCACCTGACCTACTATATCATGATTGCGACTTCTATCATAGTTCTTTTCCTGATTTGGATGCTGAAAGAACCTAGTGTCAAGCTAGAAAAAGCTGATAGTGTGACTATGAGACAGATTATTTGGACTGTTAAGGAAGAGTTGGAGCGAAATCCCTTGCTTTTCAACTGGATGATTTTGTCTCAGATTGTCGGAGTACTCATGTGCATGTTTTATTTTTACTATCAAAATCAGTTACCAGATTTAAGTAGTTGGCAAATTTCAGCAGTTATGCTACTTGGTAGTCTCTTGAATATCGTCGCAGTTTATCTAGCGAGTAAGATTGGAAAGAAATATGCTGCCTTGAAGCTTTTCCCTATCCTCGTCCTGCTGACTGGAGTTACCTACCTGCTGTCTTACTTTGGAACACCTCTAATCTATATTTTGATTTATTTGATTAGTAATGCTCTATATGCTCTTTTTCAGCCGATTTTTGACAATGATTTGCAAGATCGGCTCCCAAGTGAAGTAAGGGCAACCATGCTGAGTGTCTACTCTATGATGTTTAGCCTAAGTATGATTGTCTTCTTCCCACTGACAGGCTGGTTGATTGACCATTTAGGCTTTGTGCTAACATTTCTTTATCTAGGATTCTTTTTAGTCATGATTAGCCTTTTACTGCCTGTATTTTTAGGGAAAATGGCTAAAAGAATGGATGAAAAAATTATTTCCTAGATTAAAATAATTTCTGAAAACTTGAGTGCCAAGCTCAGGTTTTTTAATAGGTTGATTTTGGAGCTGTCTTTACTTTTCTTACTCGATTTTAACTAAGAAAAATCAGTTTGCTTTGAAGGAAGAAATAGAATTGGTTGCTTATACTCAATGAAAATCAAAGAGCAAACTAGGAAGCTAGCCGTAAGCTGTACTTGAGTACGGTAAGGCGACGCTGACGTGGTTTGAATTTGATTTTCGAAGAGTATTCTTGCATTCACTTGTAATAAAGCTTAATAGATGGTAAAATAGACGAGTGAAAAAAAGACAAAACAAAGCAAAAAATAATCTACTGTGGCAGTATGGTCTAGGGATGACGATTTTATTTGTGGTTATCAGTGCTTCCTTTCTGTATTTAGTGTTTCTGAGTATGAAACCCTATCAAACAGCTAAAAGTGAAGGAGAAAAATTAGCTCAGCAGTATGCAGGATTAGAGCAGGCTGATCAGGTTGACTTATACAATGGCTTGGAATCCTATTATAGCATTCTTGGTCGTAATAAAAAACAAGAAGCACTTGCTGTCCTGATTGGAAAAGATGACCATAAGATTTACGTTTATCAGCTAAATCAAGGTGTTTCACAAGAAAAAGCAGAAGCGGTTTCTAAGGAAAAAGGAGCTGGCGAGATTGACAAGATTACCTTTGGCCGTTATCAAGACAAGCCAATCTGGGAAGTCAAGTCAGGATCTGATTTTTATCTAGTAGATTTTGAAACAGGAGCATTGGTCAATAAGGAGGGCCTATGAAACTATCCAACCGTGTTTTAGAAATGGAAGAAAGTGTGACTCTGGCTAGTGATGCAAGAGCAAAGAAGTTAAAGGCTGAAGGAAAAGATGTACTTTTCTTAACTTTAGGTCAGCCCGATTTCCATACTCCCAAAAATATTCAAGATGCAGCAGTTAAAGCTATTCGAGAAGGACAGGCTTCCTTCTATACAGTAGCTTCAGGTCTACCAGAATTAAAAGCTGCGGTGAATACCTACTTCGAGCGCTACTATGGCTATTCTGTCGCAAGTAACGAGGTTGCCTTTGCTACAGGTGCCAAGTTCTCCCTCTATACTTTCTTTATGGCTGTGGTCAATCCAGGTGATGAAGTCATCATCCCAACTCCATACTGGGTTAGTTATGGAGATCAGGTCAAGATGGCAGAAGGGGTACCAGTCTTTGTTCCAGCTAAGGAAGACAACCACTTTAAGGTAACTGTAGAGCAGTTAGAAGCAGTTCGCACTGATAAGACCAAGGTTTTGGTTCTCAATTCACCATCTAATCCGACTGGTATGATCTATACTCGTGAAGAATTACTAGCTATCGGAAATTGGGCAGTTGAGCATGACATTCTGATTTTAGCAGATGATATATACGGTCGCCTTGTTTATAATGGAAATGAATTTGTTCCAATTTCAAGTCTATCAGAAGCAATTCGTAAGCAAACCATTGTTATCAACGGTGTATCTAAGGCCTATGCCATGACGGGTTGGCGAGTTGGTTATGCGGTAGGTGATCCAGAAATCATTGCTGCTATGAGCAAATTGACAGGTCAAACAACTTCTAACCTAACTGCTGTTTCACAATATGCAACCATCGAAGCCCTAACTGGACCGCAAGATTCTGTGGAAGTTATGCGTCAAGCATTTGAAGAACGTCTCAATACTATCTATCCACTCTTGTGTGAAGTCCCTGGTTTTGAAGTTGTCAAACCACAAGGAGCTTTCTATCTCTTTCCAAATGTCAAAAAAGCTATGGAGATGAAAGGTTATACGGATGTGACTGACTTTACAACAGCTATTCTTGAGGAAGTTGGTTTGGCACTCATAACAGGAGCAGGATTTGGAGCGCCAGAAAATGTGCGCCTCAGTTATGCGACAGACCTAGACACGCTTAAAGAAGCTGTTAAACGCTTGAAAGCATTTATGGAAAAATAAAAGAAAAAGAAAAGGAAAAATAATGACAAAACGTGTAACGATTATTGATGTAAAAGACTATGTTGGTCAGGAAGTGACGATTGGCGCTTGGGTTGCCAACAAATCAGGAAAAGGGAAAATTGCCTTCTTGCAATTGCGTGATGGAACAGCCTTCTTCCAAGGTGTGGCTTTTAAACCAAACTTTGTCGAAAAATTTGGTGAAGAAGTAGGACTTGAGAAGTTTGATGTTATCAAACGCTTGAGCCAAGAAACTTCTGTTTATGTGACAGGTATTGTTAAAGAAGACGAACGTTCTAAATTTGGTTATGAGTTGGATATTACAGACATCGAAGTGATCGGTGAATCTCAAGACTACCCAATTACACCAAAAGAACACGGAACAGACTTTTTGATGGACAACCGTCACTTGTGGCTTCGTTCTCGTAAGCAAGTAGCCGTGATGCAAATCCGTAACGCTATTATCTATGCAACTTATGAGTTCTTCGACAAGAACGGTTTCATGAAGTTTGATAGCCCAATCCTTTCAGGAAACGCGGCAGAAGATTCAACAGAACTCTTTGAAACAGACTACTTCGGAACGCCAGCCTACTTGAGCCAATCAGGTCAGCTTTACCTAGAAGCAGGCGCTATGGCTCTTGGTCGTGTCTTTGACTTTGGTCCAGTATTCCGTGCCGAAAAATCAAAAACGCGCCGTCACTTGACTGAGTTCTGGATGATGGACGCAGAGTACTCCTACTTGACACATGATGAGTCGCTTGACTTGCAAGAAGCTTATGTGAAAGCTCTTCTACAAGGTGTTCTTGACCGTGCGCCTCAAGCCTTGGAAACTTTGGAACGTGATACAGAACTCTTGAAACGCTACATTGCAGAGCCATTCAAACGCATCACTTACGATCAAGCCATTGACCTCTTGCAAGAGCATGAAAATGATGAAGACGCTGACTATGAACATCTTGAGCATGGTGATGACTTTGGTTCACCACATGAAACTTGGATTTCAAACCACTTTGGTGTGCCAACATTTGTCATGAACTACCCAGCAGCTATCAAGGCCTTCTACATGAAACCAGTTCCTGGAAATCCAGAGCGCGTGCTTTGTGCAGATTTGCTTGCTCCAGAAGGTTATGGAGAAATCATCGGTGGGTCTATGCGTGAGGAAGACTACGATGCATTAGTTGCTAAGATGGATGAACTTGGCATGGATCGTACAGAGTATGAATTCTACCTTGACCTTCGTAAATACGGTACAGTTCCACATGGAGGATTTGGTATCGGTATCGAGCGTATGGTCACCTTCGCAGCAGGAACAAAACACATCCGTGAAGCTATCCCATTCCCACGTATGTTGCATCGTATCAAACCATAAGAACAGGAAAACGCCCATGTGGCGTTTTTTTCATAGAAATCTCTGGAAGCGAAAGGAAATATTATCAGGTATAGTGGATTGAAATAAGACAAAAGCGGGTTTTTGCCCAGCCTTTAGTGCTCTTAGAGTTCGAGTCATAGCTAATCTTCTGAAGGTTTTAACAAATAATACTCTTCGAAAATCTCTTCAAACCACGTCAGCGTCGCCTTACCGTACTCAAGTACAGCTTGCGGCTAGCTTCCTAGTTTGCTCTTTGATTTTCATTGAGTATAAGAAGAAAATTTTAGATTTTTAGTTACGTCATAATGTTTGATTTGTAGATAAAAAAAGAGTATAATAAATTAAGCCCATTTAAAATATGCTACGATATTTTAGGGGGGCTTTTTATTTGCTTCCTCAAAACATATTAACAGATAATCATTACAAAAGGAGTGTAGCAATGTTTAAGAATAAAGGCGTACATGCTCGTTCACAAGTGGAAAAATTTACACGTTATAGCATTCGTAAGGTTAGTTTTGGGGTAGCTAGTGTAGCTGTAGCTACAGGATTGTTTTTCTTAGGTGGGGGCAGCGTTCAAGCAAATTCTCCAGTAGTTCCAGCTAGACCAGAAGTAGGTGCTGAAGGAGGAGTACAGGGAGAGAGTGAATCGCTCTCACTTTCAAAAGTGAATGACAATACACTAGCTAGTGAAAGTTCGACAGACTCAGAAATGGAACCGGCGGCATCAGTTCCAGAGGTGCCAGCAACTGTGGAACCACAACCAGAAACAGCAATTGAAGCGTCAGAAGTTACAAAGGTTGATACAAGCAAATTGGGAGTTGCTATTGCTCGTATGCAATCAGCTCTTGAAAAAGCAGGCGTATCTGAAAAGACTGCCGCAACAATCGAAAATGCTAAGGAAGAACTAGCTAAGGCTCAAACCTTCCTATCAAATGAAAAAGCAACACAAGAAGAAGTAGATAAAGCTACGCGAGAATTAAAAAACAAAGCTTTCGTTATTGAAAGTATGCCAAAAGCAGAAAAGAAGAAAGCAAACAATAATCAAGACTCGCGTAATGGACAAGTGATTCCTGGAAACGGGGAAAGTGGGTTTAGAGAGGCTACAGGTGCTCAAGAAACTCCGCTTGCAGATGTAGCAAGAGTATCAGATGATGAACTGACAAAAGCTAAACAAGAATTACAAGGTGAAATTACAAAACTTACGGCTAAAATCTCTACTGAGGAAGCAAAGGGAGAGGGTGAGATAGATAAAGAATTTGTTGAACTTTTGAACACGATTAAGACTAAGTCAGAAACTATTTATAACGTAGAAATAGCTAGTCTAACAACTGAAAAAGAAAAGCATGCTGCTCTCCAAAAGCTAAAAGCTCAAAAAGATACTCTTCGTTATTATCAATCAGGTAAAGTTGATTGGGGTGCACCAATCAATAATAATGCTGTTAGATTTGGGAATAATAATGAAACAGGTGTTTTTGCAAATTTAAAGGAAGGTTTTGGTGAACAGAACTTCTCTAGTGCTATTAGTAAACAAAAAGATAGTGGGGATCAACAATTAGGTCCAGATACTAATAGTCCGAATGTTGGTTCAGCTACATATCATTGGAAGGAACTAGAACTTACCAGAGAACAGGCAGCAGATGGCACCAAGCTAAATGGTTGGAAATTAACAAATAATACAGAAAAGGTGACTCTAGTAAAAGGAGAATCCCCTACCAATATCACCCCTAAACCTAACCAAACCTACACTCCGAAATCTGCTAAGATATATAGCAATAATGATAAAGTAACAGCCACTGGTGGACAAAATAGACCTAATGCAGGTGGTGGTATGTTATCTGGGTTAATTTCTGCAGAGGACATGAAAAAAGTGGGATTAGGAAGGGTTGATAGAGACTATTACTTAGAGTTAGGGAAGAAAGGTAATGGAATTTATCGAGATGTGGATGTTAACCCTAACTCTCTGCTCTTTGTGAATGTTTTACATAATGGAGCTTATGGACCACTTGCTCTACCATCAGAAGGAGAAAATGTTAAATTAACAATAGTAGATGCTTATACTGGTCAAAAACTAACGGAATTGAAGCGTAAAAGTGGAAATTCACAAACGGAGTTTGAGCAAAATCCTGGCAGTGTCGGAAATGGTTGGCGAAATTTACTTCGTGCTGTCCATATCCCAGAGGGAACCACAAAAGTTCGTGTGATTGTTGAAGCAGGAAGTCCAGGACAAACCAACAAAACACTTGGCAATAACCCTATCGAAGATGGTTATATCATTGGAGGTATCGGGATTGCTACAGGTCCAGCCGTTAATATTTCAACTAATATCACTAGTGAAAAGAAATCTGGGAAATATGGGTTTACCGATGATGCTATATATGGTAAAAAACAAACAGGAACAATTGATTTAAACATACGAAACTTAGGTGGAGCATCTATCACTGAATTCCAAAGCACCTATCAAGTAACGATTAAAGTTCCAAAAGGTGTAGTATTGGGAACTTTAAATGCCAATGGGAAAACGTTAGATTTAAACCAAGCTAATGGACAGGCTGCTTATGAATTAAACAATACTTGGACAACTAATTTTAGATTTGATAAAAACAAGTCAGAACTAAGTTTTGGGATAAACTCTAAAAGAAGAGACATTTTAGCTGGAGATAGACGTTCAAAAGACTTTATTGTTAAAATTCCATTTGAAACAACAGCAGATTATGTGGGTAGTTCTACCTTTGAAGTTTCAGGTCAAAATGGATTTCCAGGAGATGATACTTTGGGAAATGTTCTCCATAAATACGGAAATAATGATTCCAATTTTTATGATGTTCCAGAAAATGTCAATGCTCCAAGTCTTAAATATTCAAATGAACCGAACTACAAATATAAAAAGACCTTGTATATCGATTCATTTACTGATGTTGATAAAATCACTGTTCCAGTCGGAACTAGTTTAGATAAGATCAAGGAGCTATCTAAATTAAAAGCGAAAGAAAAGATTGAATCAGAAGAATACAAGAGAAAACTGGATGAAACTAATGCTACGGCTACTCTAGATGATCAAGGAATGTCTACGGGAGTTGTTGCTACTGACGTAGCGAAAGAGAATGCCGGTGTTATAAAAGTGCCAGTAGTTCATAGTCGAGATGGAAAAAATTATAAAAATACTGTAGATATAGAAGTAAATGTAGTGAAATCAACTACCAATAAGTTAGTAGTATTCGAAGGAGACAAGATTACTGATGACCAAGTGAAATCTTCTGTTACATCAGCAACAATTAATACTAAAACTGGAGTGGTGAATAATCCTAATGAAGCAGATGTGATTAATACAACAGGAAAAGCTGGGGAAGCAGGACTTAAGATTCCTACAACTATCACACATGAAATAAATGGAACAAACATTAATGAAACTGTTGAAGTCCCAGTAACTGTCTTACCAAAAGCAACTGGTGAAGTAGAAGTACACAAAGGAGCCTCAGTAGATAAAGTAAAAGAAGTTGCTAAAACAAAAGCGACAGAAGTAGCAACATCAGCTGATTTCAAAGCTAAATTACCAGAAGGTTTTAAAGATGTAGTGGTTGGTGAGATTACAGAAAAAGTTTTAGCAACAATGACTGCAGAAAAAGGAACAAAAAGAGGGACAGTAAAAGTTCCAGTAACTTACACAGTAGATGGCGTTGAATATACAAAAGATGCTGAAATTACTGTAAACGTTAAAGGTTCTGAAACTAAATCTGTCTACGTTGTAGAAGGTCAAAAACTAGATCCAGCTAAAGTAAAAGAAGCAGTTACACCAGGTAAAGGTGGAACAGTACAAGATCCAACGGATGCGAATTTACCAGATACAACAGGAAAAGTTGGAGCAACAGACGTAGTAGTACCAACTACAGTTAAATATTCAACTGGAGATGAAACTGTAAATGTCCCTGTAACAGTATTACCAAAACCAGAACCAAAAGGCATTACAGTCTTAAATGGTACACCTAACGAGAAATTAATCGATGCTATTCGAGCAAACGTTAATAAAGCAATTACTGGATTAACAAATGTTCCTGATGGTGTAACTCCATTTGTAACAGATGACGCTATTGTAACTCCAAAAACTGATCAAAATGGGCAACAAACTCCAGTGTCAGTAACTGTTAAATATAGAGATAAGGCTACTGGAAAAGTTATTGATGACATTTCAGTTGACGTCGACGTTCCTGTAAATGTAGTTGGTTCAACTCCGACATCTAAAGTTGTATTTGAAGGAGATGAAATTACAACTAAGGATATTACAGATGCTGTTACTCCTGGTGAAAATGGAACGAAGGGTGAGCCTACAGATTTAGCAAAAGATATTACTGCAAACCCAGGTGTGAAAGAAGTAACTGTACCAGTAACTTATACGGATCAAAATGGAGCAACTTTAACAGAACCAGTAATAGTTAAAGTAATAGTTCTTCCAAAACCAACACCGAAAGGTCTAATTGTTGCTAAAGATAGCGACAAGGAAAAAGCAAAAGAAAAAGTTCTTGCTAAGGCGAAAGAAGCTATTGCAGATGGTACATTTAAAGGAAAACTTCCAGCAAATGTTACAAATGTAAGTATTGATGAAAATGTAGAAAATCCAGATTTGTCAGATGATATTGATGTAAATGTTACTGTGAAGTACACTGTTGATGGGGAAGAAAAAACAACCGTTGTTAAAGTTCCAGTAACTGTTGTAGAGGGAGTTCCTCAAATCGTTCCAGTGGATGAAAACAATAAACAACCAAATCCAGAAAACAGTATTGATAAAACGGAATACCCAGAGGGTTCAACATTTGAATATGATCCAAAAACTCCAGTGAATACCACAATGCCTGGTGATTATACAGTCAATGTCATTGTAAAAGATAAAGAGGGTAATCCTATTGCAGAAGTCCCAGCAACTGTACGTGTTGTAGAAAGCTATCCACAATTTGTGCCAGTAGACAAGGATAAAAAACAACCAGCTGTTGAAGGAAGTATTGATCCTAAAGCCTTCCCTAAAGATACAGAGTTTACTTATGAAACTCCTGTAGATACAACAAGGCCAGGCGAAAAAGATGTGGTAGTTGTAGCGAAGATTGGCGATGAAGTTATTGCAAAAGTCCCAGCAAAAGTGATGGTCGTTGAACCTAAGACACAATACGTAGTAGCAGATCCAAGTAAACCGCAACCAGATGCTTCTAAGAGTATTGATCCAGAACAATACCCAGATGGAATAACATTTGAGTACAAGACACCTGTAGACACAACAACGCCGGGCGAAAAAGATGTGGTTGTCGTTGCGAAAGATGGAGATGATACACTTGTTGAAGTTCCAACAAAAGTGAAAGTTGTACAAGGTTACCCACAAATCGTTCCAGTTGATGAAGGTAAAAAACAACCATCACCTGAAGATAGTATTGATACGGATGATTATCCAAAAGATGCAACATTTGAGTACAAAGAAGAAGTAGATACAACTACACCAGGTGATAAGAAAGTTACTGTTGTTGTGAAACAAGGGGATAAGGTATTAGTTGAAGTACCATCTACAGTACGAGTAGTAGAAAGTTATCCTAAATATGTACCAGTAGATCCAGCTAAGAAACAGCCAGATCCAAAAGAAAACATTAATCCAAATGATTTCCCAACTGGAACAACATTTGAATATAAAGATAACACTCCGGTAGATACAACAACACCAGGTGAGAAACCTGTAACAGTAGTAGCTAAGTTGAATGGACAACCAATTACAGAAATTCCAGCGACAATTGTAGTAGTAGAACCGAAGATACAATATGTGCCAGTTGATAAATCAAACAAACAACCAGATGCATCTAAGAGTATTGATCCTGAACAATATCCAGATGAAATTACATTTGGATATAAGACTCCAGTGGACACAACAACGCCAGGCGAAAAAGATGTAGTCGTTGTTGCCAAAGATGGAGATGACACACTTGTTGAAGTACCAGCTAAGGTTAAAGTAGTAGAAGGAAAAGAACAATTAATTCCTATTAATGCTACAGGTGAAAATCAACCAAAACCGAAAGATAGTATCACACCAAGTGACTATCCAGAAGGGTCAACGTTTGAATACAAAGTTCCAGAAGGACAAACAACTCCATATGATGGAACAACTCCAGGGGATAAACCAGTTACAGTTGTAGTAAAAGATAAAAATGGTAATGTATTAGTAGAAGTTCCAGCAACCATTAAAGTAGTGGAAGCTAAACCAAAACCAATCGAAACCCCAGTGACGAATACACCTTTAACAAAAGAGGATATTTCTAAATATGTTAAAGTTCCTGCAGAAGGCAGGGTAACGAATGTTGAGAACATTCCAGACTTAACAACACCAGGTAAGAAAGATCCAGTTAAAGTAACGGTAGAATTACCAAATAGGAAAGTAATTACAGTGGAAGTCCCAGTGAACGTAACACCAGTGAAGGAAATTGAAACTCCGGTTACGAAGACTCCATTAACATCAGAGGATTACACTAAAGGCATCAAGATTCCTGCAGAAGGCAAGGTAACGAAGGTAGAAAACATTCCAGACTTAACAACACCAGGTAAGAAAGATCCAGTTAAAGTCACTGTGGAATTACCAAATGGCAAAGTAGTTACGGTAGAAGTACCGGTTAATGTAACACCAATCACTCCAATTGAAACACCAGTTACAAAAGATAAATTGACTCCAGAGGATGTATTAAAACAAATTAAAGTACCAGACGGAGCAACAGTTAAGGTAGGAGATCTTCCAGACTTAACAACACCAGGTAAGAAAGATCCAGTAAAAGTAACGATTACATTACCAAATGACAAAGTAGTTACGGTAGAAGTACCAGTGAATGTAACACCTATTGAAGATATTGTTAAAAAACAAGGTGATCCAATTACTGCTGAGGATGTTGAAAAACACATTCCAAAAGGAGTAAAAGTTATCTCAATTGGAGATAAACCTACAACAGATGTTCCAGGTGAAAGACCAAGTATTCCAGTTGTAGTTGAATTGCCAAATGGAATTCGAGTAACGATGAATATCCCAGTAATCGTAACGCCGAAAGTAACACCTGTAGTAGTTTCAGTAGGAACGCCTGTAACGTCAGAAGATGTTAAGAAACATATCGAATTGCCAAAAGGATGGACTGTAACAAAAGTGGGCGAAATTCCAACGACTACAACACCAGGAACAAAACCAGTTGTTTCAGTGGAAATTGAATTACCAGATGGACGTAAGATTACAGTCGACGTACCGGTAATCGTAACACCAACTGTAAGACAAATTGTTGTACCACAAGGAACTCCAATCACACCAGATGATGTAAAAGGTCATATTGATTTACCAAAAGAGCCAGGATGGGAAATTGTAGAAGTAGGAGAAATCCCAACAACAATTCCAGCTGGAGTAAAACCAAGCGTTAAAGTGAAAATTAAAGTTCCAACTGGTGAGATAATTGAAGTAGATGTACCAGTAATAGTAACACCAAAAGTAACGCCTATTGTAGTAGGAGTGGGAACACCAATTACTGAAGAAGATGTTAAGAAGAAAGTAGATCTACCAGAAGGTTGGGAAATTGTAGAAGTAGGAGAAATTCCAACAACTGAAACACCTGTAGTAAAACCAGTGGTTAAAGTGAAAGTAAAATTACCGGATGGTCGTATTATTACAGTCGACGTACCAGTAACAGTAACACCTAAATCACAAAATGGTGGAGGAGTCATTGCTCAAAATGGTGATTCAACAGTTCAAATTGTAACGGAATACCTAGATGAAAATGGTAACCGAATTACTTCAGATAAAGAAGGAAAACACAATCCGATAGAGTTGGAAGGATATGAATATAGTCATTCGACAACGGATGCTAAAGGAAATACCTTACATCACTATAAGAAAGTGACAAATCCAATCGATCAAGAACAACCAGTAGCTCCAGTGCAACCGGAACAACCAACAACTCCAAGCCAACCTGCTGTTCCAACACCAGCTGAACCATCAGTAGCAACTGATTCAGCTACCCAACCAGCAACACCTAAATATGTTGAAGGTCAAAAAGAGTTACCTAACACAGGTACAGAAGCTAATGCTAGTCTAGCTGCACTTGGACTCCTTGGAGCTTTGAGTGGATTTGGATTTCTTGCTCGCAAGAAAAAAGAGGACTAAAAACTCATAGTTTTTGAGAAGATGATTCGTCATCTTCTTTTTTTATTTCGGTGTTTTTACTTGCGTAAAAAATTTTTTTCTAGTATAATAGTTTATTGTGAGCGAACCTCACTTACCCCTTGCAAAGTCTTGGGGTCATTAGACCAAAAGGAGGAACATATCAATGGCTAAATACGAAATTCTTTATATCATTCGTCCAAACATTGAAGAAGAAGCTAAAAACGCTTTGGTAGCACGTTTTGACTCTATTTTGACTGACAACGGTGCAACTGTTGTTGAATCAAAATCTTGGGAAAAACGTCGTCTTGCATACGAAATCAAAGATTTCCGTGAAGGACTTTACCACATCGTTAACGTTGAAGCAAACGACGATGCAGCTCTTAAAGAGTTTGACCGTCTTTCAAAAATCAACGCTGACATTCTTCGTCACATGATCGTCAAAACTGACGCGTAAGAAGGTAAACTATGATTAACAATGTTGTACTTGTAGGGCGTATGACACGTGACGCTGAGTTGCGTTATACCCCATCAAATGTAGCAGTTGCGACTTTTACTCTTGCAGTAAACCGTACATTTAAGAGTCAAAATGGCGAACGTGAGGCTGATTTTATCAATGTCGTTATGTGGCGTCAACAGGCTGAAAACCTAGCTAATTGGGCTAAAAAAGGCTCACTTATCGGGGTGACAGGTCGTATCCAGACTCGTAGTTACGATAACCAGCAAGGACAACGTGTCTACGTGACAGAGGTCGTGGCTGAGAATTTCCAAATGTTGGAAAGCCGTAGTGTGCGTGAAGGTCATACAGGTGGAGGTTACTCTGCCCCAACTGCAAACTATTCAGCACCTACAAATTCAGTACCAGACTTTTCACGTGATGAAAATCCATTTGGAGCAACAAATCCATTGGATATTTCAGATGATGATTTACCATTCTAATGGACAAGTAAAATTATAAAGGAGAAAAAACATGGCTCAACAACGTCGTGGCGGATTCAAACGCCGTAAAAAAGTTGATTACATCGCAGCAAACAAAATTGAATATGTTGATTACAAGGATACTGAGCTTCTTAGCCGTTTCGTTTCAGAACGTGGGAAAATCCTTCCACGTCGTGTAACAGGAACTTCAGCTAAAAACCAACGTAAAGTAACAACAGCTATCAAACGCGCTCGCGTAATGGCTTTGATGCCTTTCGTAAACGAAGATTAAAAAAAGGGGTCCAGTGGACCTCTTTTTCATGAGCTTGAAAACAAGAAAGCGAATTAAGACCCGGTTGGGTCTTTTTTTCACGAGCTTTGAAATGAGAGAGTGAGTTGGAGTTAGGGTGGACCTCTTTTTCAGACCCCGACGGGTCTTTTTTCACGAGATAGTTTTTTTCTGACCTTGGCGTGCTATAATGGTAATAGAAAGAGTAAAGGTGGGTAAGTCAAAGATGAATTGTACGATTAGAAATATGATTAAGTCTGATATTGAATCCTTATCTCATGGATTTATGAATCAAGGTTGGCCTGGTAGAGAGGAAATTTTGGCTAGATATTTTCTGGAACAGGAAAGTGGGGAGAGAGGAGTCTTAGTTGCAGAGATTGATGGTGCTGTAGCGGGCTACGTTACCATTTTACCTTTGGCTAAACATGGTCCTTTTGCAGAAGTCTATCCAGAATTATCAGATTTTAATGTGTTTGAGCCTTTTCGAAATCAAGGGATTGGGAATCAATTGCTAGAAGAAGCAGAAAAACGAGTCAAGTTTGTTTCGAGTAAGGTCACTCTTGGTGTAGGTTTGCACTTAGGCTATGGCCCTGCCCAGAGATTGTATATCAGACGGGGCTACATTCCAGATGGGACAGGTGTCTGGTATCGAAATCAACCCTTGGAAATGAATGCAACTAGCCAAAATAATGATGATTTGGTTTTGTATCTAGTAAAGGAATTCGGATAAGAGACAAGGACTTTATTGGGGATGTGGGATTTCTCTACTTTATGGTATAATGGAAAGAGTTAGATTGAAAGAGGTAGTGAGATGGATGCCAAATTAAGATACAAGGCAAAGAAGATTAAAATCGTCTTTTTTGATATTGATGATACATTGCGGAATTCAAAGACAGGTTTTATTCCGGCTTCAATCCCAACGGTTTTTAAGCAATTACGTGAGAAAGGAATTTTGACAGGTATTGCTTCTGGACGGGGGATTTTTGGTGTCGTTCCAGAGATTCGTGAGCTCAAGCCTGACTTTTTTGTAACCT
The DNA here is from genome assembly GCF_037076355.1 of Streptococcus parapneumoniae. Lineage (NCBI taxonomy): Bacteria > Bacillati > Bacillota > Bacilli > Lactobacillales > Streptococcaceae > Streptococcus > Streptococcus parapneumoniae. The sequence continues at coordinate 729,939 of NZ_AP026968.1, forward strand.
TAAATGGGGCCTACATTGAAGATAAAAAAGGTCAGGTCATTTATCAACATCAGATTGAGAAGTCAGATGTTGAGGAGTACATTTCTTGGACGAAGGAAGAGGGAATTGAGTATGGTTTAGTTGGAAGTCATGATGCCAAGTTGTCGACTCGCACCGATATGATTAGTGAAGCTATCAATCCAATTTATCCCGATTTAGATGTAGATCCTGATTTCCATGAAAAAGAAAATATCTATCAGATGTGGACTTTTGAAGATAAAGGAGATGACTTGCGTTTGCCTGATAGTCTCTCAGACAAACTTCGCATGGTTCGTTGGCATGAGCATTCGTCTGATATTGTGCCGATTTCAGGCTCCAAAGCGACGGGTGTGGAAAAGGTTGTGGAACACCTTGGCTTGAAACCAGAGAATGTCATGGTTTTTGGAGATGGGCTGAATGACTTGGAACTCTTTGATTATGCTGGAATCAGCGTTGCCATGGGAATTTCTCATGAAAATATCAAAGAAAAAGCAGATTATATTACAAAAACACTAGAAGAAGATGGCATTTTTGATGCCTTAGAAGGATTTGGTATGGTAGAAAAAGAATTGCATTTCCCACAAGTAGACATTGAAACAGTAGAAGGTCCTCTTGCGACCATTAAGACCAATCACGGAGACTTGCGTATTAAGCTCTTCCCTGAACATGCTCCTAAAACAGTGGCTAACTTTGTTGCGCTTTCAAAAGATGGCTACTATGATGGTGTCATTTTCCACCGTATTATCAAGGACTTTATGATCCAAGGTGGAGATCCAACTGGAACTGGTATGGGTGGCGAGTCAATCTACGGCGAATCATTTGAGGATGAATTCTCAGAAGAACTTTACAATATCCGTGGTGCTCTTTCCATGGCCAATGCTGGTCCAAATACCAACGGCAGCCAGTTCTTTATCGTGCAAAATCAGCATTTGCCTTATTCTAAGAAAGAAATTGCTCGTGGTGGTTGGCCAGAACCGATTGCGGAAATCTATGCCAACCAAGGAGGAACTCCTCACCTAGACCGCCGTCACACGGTTTTTGGTCAGTTAGCTGATGAAGCATCTTACGCTGTTTTGGATGCAATCGCTGCTGTTGAAACAGGGGCTATGGACAAGCCAGTTGAAGATGTTGTGATTGAAACAATTGAAATCGAGGACTAAGATGAAAATCGGTGATAAGCTAAAGGGCCGTATTACAGGGATTCAGCCCTACGGTGCCTTTGTTGAGCTAGAGACAGGTGATACGGGGCTGATTCACATTTCAGAGATTCGGACAGGCTTTATTGAAAATATTCATGAAGCCTTGAAAGTCGATGAAGAGGTTCAAGTTCAGGTAGTGGATTTAGATGAATTTACAGGGAAAGCCAGTCTTTCTATCCGCACTTTGGAGGAAGAAAAGCACCAGTTTCCGAGACGGAGACGCTTTTCAAGCGACCGCTTTAACTACGGCTTTGCGCCCTTTCGACGAATGCTACCAATCTGGACTAGAGAAGCCCTGCACTATTTAAAAAAGAAGAAGTAGTTTAGAATTTTATATTTTTTGTAATGTTAATATAAATCTGCTATAATAGAACCATGGAAGAAGAACAATTATTAAAATCAGGGGAGCGAATTAACCAGCTCTTCTCAACAGATATCAAAATTATTCAAAATAGAGAGGTTTTTAGCTATTCGGTGGATAGTGTTCTCTTGTCACGTTTTCCACGTTTTCCTAAAAAGGGCTTGATTGTGGATTTCTGCGCTGGGAATGGAGCAGTGGGGCTATTTGCTAGCACTCGTACTCAGGCACAGATTTTGGCTGTTGAGATTCAGGAGCGTTTGGCGGATATGGCTGAGCGCTCTGTCCGTTTGAATGGTTTGGAAGAGCAGATGGAGGTCATCTGTGATGATTTGAAAAATATGCCTGCATACATCCAGGGAAGTAAAGTGGATATGATTTTGTGTAATCCACCCTATTTCAAGGTGGATCCTCATTCCAATCTGAACGAGAGCGAGCATTATCTCTTGGCTCGACATGAAATCACGACCAATTTGCAGGAAATCTGTCGTAGTGCCCAGAGTATTCTCAAGTCTAATGGGCGTTTGGCCATGGTTCATCGTCCTGATCGACTTCTGGATATTTTGGATACGTTACAACGGCATAATCTAGCCCCTAAGCGCCTGCAGTTTGTTTATCCAAAAAGAGAAAAGGAAGCCAATATGCTTTTGATTGAGGCTATCAAGGATGGCTCGACAAGTGGCTTTAAGGTATTGCCACCTCTCATTGTCCACAATGATGATGGCTCTTATACGCCGGAACTCGAAGAGATTTATTATGGATTATAAGGCTTATATGTATGTGCTGGAGTGCCGTGACGGATCCTACTATACAGGCTATACGACTGATGTGAAGAGACGCCTCGCTGTCCACAATAGTGGTAAGGGAGCCAAGTATACTAGGGCTCGCTTACCAGTCAAACTTATCTATGCTCAAGGATTTGCCAGTAAGGAAGAAGCCATGTCGGCAGAAGCCCTTCTCAAGCGTAAGAAGAGGCCACAGAAGGAAATATTTTTATCTGAAAATCAAGATAGAAATTTACTCAGTTATTTTGAAGAGTAGCGGGGAGTCCTTTGACTCCTCTTACTTTTGTCAAAAAGCGAAAAAAATGCTACAATAAAGAGAATAAACAAAATGAGGTATTATCATGTCTAAGATTCTAGTATTTGGTCACCAAAATCCAGACTCAGATGCCATCGGGTCATCTGTAGCCTTTGCCTACCTTGCAAAAGAAGCTTACGGTTTGGATACGGAAGCTGTCGCCCTTGGAACTCCAAATGAAGAAACAGCCTTTGTCTTGAACTATTTTGGTGTAGAAGCACCGCGTGTCATTACTTCTGCCAAAGCAGAAGGAGCAGAGCAAGTTATCCTGACTGACCACAATGAATTCCAACAATCTGTATCAGATATCGCTGAAGTAGAAGTTTATGGTGTTGTAGACCACCACCGTGTGGCTAACTTTGAAACTGCAAGCCCACTCTACATGCGTTTGGAGCCAGTTGGTTCAGCTTCTTCAATCGTTTATCGTATGTTCAAAGAACATGGTGTAGCTGTGCCCAAAGAGATTGCAGGTTTGATGCTTTCAGGTTTGATTTCAGATACCCTTCTTTTGAAATCACCAACAACACACCCAACAGATAAAGTTATTGCTCCTGAATTGGCTGAATTAGCTGGTGTCAACTTGGAAGAATATGGTTTGGCTATGTTGAAAGCTGGTACAAACTTGGCTAGCAAATCTGCTGACGAATTGATTGACATCGATGCTAAGACTTTTGAATTGAACGGAAATAATGTCCGTGTTGCTCAAGTAAACACAGTTGACATCGCTGAAGTTTTGGAACGTCAAGCAGAAATTGAAGCTGCAATGCAAGCTGCGAACACAGCAAATGGCTACTCTGACTTTGTCTTGATGATTACAGATATCGTCAACTCAAACTCAGAAATCCTAGCACTTGGTGCTAATATGGGCAAGGTTGAAGCAGCTTTCAACTTTAAACTTGCAGACAACCACGCCTTCCTTGCTGGTGCCGTTTCACGTAAGAAACAAGTGGTACCTCAATTGACTGAAAGCTTCAATGCTTAAGATTTTGAGTGTCAGTTCAAAATCGGAAAGGATAGTTTGTCTTATATCGAAAGGAGTTTCGGCTCCTTTTTTTCTAGGAGTGAAGCATGTTAGAAAATGGTGATTTGATTTTTGTGAGAGATGAGTCAGATATGGGACAGGCCATCCAGACTTCCACAGGCAACTATAACCATGTTGCCATTTGTTTGGATGGGATGATTTACCACGCTAGTGGACAGGCTGGTGTGGTTTGTCAAGAACCAGCAGACTTCTTTGAGTCCAATCACTTGTACGACCTCTATGTTTACCCAGAAATTGATATCCAGTCTGTGAAGGAAAAAGCTTGCAAACATCTAGGAGCATCCTACAATGCTTCTTTCTATCCAGATGGAGCTGGTTTTTACTGTTCCCAGTACATGGCAGAAATCCTACCGATTTTTGAGACCATACCTATGAAATTTGGAGATGGGGAGCAGGAGATTAGTGATTTTTGGAGAGAGTATTACAGAGAATTAGGTCTGCCTGTTCCTTTGAACCAAGCTGGGACCAATCCCAGTCAGCTGGCGGCATCGTCTCTGTTAGAATGTAAAGAAAGGAATCTTCATGATTCAGATTTTTAATCCATCTCGTTTGACGAGACAGCCATTTTTTGGAGAACTGATCCGCTATCTGGATCAGCATGAGGATGTGATTTTACGGGAAATCAAGGCTCAATTTCCAGAAGTGACAGTTGATAAACTCATGGAAGAGTATATAAAGGCAGGCTGGATTCTACGGGAAAATAAGCGTTATTACCTTAGTCTTCCTATGCTTGAATCACTCGATAGTCTTGAACTGGATCAAGAGATTTTTGTCAGCGAAGCTAGTCCGATCTATCAAGCCTTGTTACAGAAGAGTTTTGAGACGGAATTGCGCAATCAAACCAATGCAGCTATTTTAGTTGAAAAGACAGATTTTGCGAGAACAAAAATGACATTGTCTAATTATTTTTACAAGGTCAAACAGCAGTATCCTTTGACAGAAAAACAGCAGGAGCTCTATGACATTTTGGGAGATGTCAATCCTGAGTATGCTCTCAAATATATGACGACTTTTTTGTTGAAATTTCTCAAAAAAGATCAGCTTATGCAGAAACGTCGTGACATCTTTGTGGACAGTTTAGTTGTACTAGGTTATATTATTCAAAATGAAGATGGAAAGTATGAGTTGGCTATCGATTTTGATAAGGAAAGATTAACTTTCTACTTGGCGTGATTTCTTGTTTCTGAGCACATTGTTTGACTTTCCTTAGTATTCGGTATAAACTATATGTAACCGGTAACACATATCGGAATAAACTAAAGGAGACAATCATATGTCACTTGAAAACAAATTGGAACAAGCAACAGGCGCTATCAAAGAAGGATTTGGTAAAGTTACTGGGGATAGCAAGACAGAACTTGAAGGAGCTGTTGAAAAAACAGTTGCTAAGGCAAAAGACGTTGTAGAAGACGCTAAAGGTGCTGTAGAAGGTGCCGTTGAAGGTTTGAAAAACGCTTTTAAATAAAGATAGAAAAAATCAAGGGTTTCGTTTCCCTTGATTTTTTTACGATCCTTATAAATAATTTTCTGCGACAGCTGCATCTCCTGGATAGGCTTCTTTTTTGCCTTGAACGATTTGGTAGCAATCGGCTCCCTTACCAGCAATAATAACTGCATCTAATTCGTGATTTGTGATAGCCATAGCTGCCTTGATGGCTTCTTGGCGATCCGCAATTTTTTCAACAGGATGATTGATGTAGCTACTAATTTCATCCGCAATGGTCATTGGGTCTTCATAGTTAGGGTCATCAGCAGTCAGAAAGACTTGAATCTCAGGATGTTGATTGAGGAGAAGTCCAAAGTCCTTGCGACGACTTTCTCCCTTATTTCCTGTCGAACCGAGAACCAGAGCAATCTTTCCAGTTTGATGAGTTTCAACCACATTGATGAGTTTTGTCAGACTATCCCCATTGTGGGCGTAGTCGATGAAGACCTTGGCTCCATTTTTCTGAGTGAGGACTTCCATACGACCAGGAACGCGGGTTGCAGCGATTCCTTTTTTGATGTCCTCAAGACTAGCTCCGAGACGGAGGCAAGCAAGTCCAGCAGCAACGGCATTTTCTTGGTTGAAGTGACCAATCAGTTGGATATCATAGTCTCCAGCCAGTTTACCCGTAGCTGAAAAGCTAAAGGCTTTGGAATTCTCGATTTGGTTATCAGATTGGCTACCATAGAAATCATGGTCTTGATCTGCCACTTGTTCTTTCAAGACAGAAAAGTGATCCATGTCACTGTTAATGATGACTGCTCGGCTATTTTCCATCAAGAGACGCTTGTGGTAGAAATAGTCTTCAAAGCTAGGGTGTTCAATCGGGCCGATATGGTCTGGGCTGATATTGAGGAAAACTCCCACATCAAAGGTTAGACCATAGACTCGATGGACTAGATAGGCTTGGCTAGAGACTTCCATGATGAGGTGGGTACGGTCATTTTGCACAGCTTGATGCATCATATCAAAGAGGTCAATGCTCTCAGGGGTTGTCAATGCAGACTTAAAGAAAGTCTTGCCATCTAAAGTTGTATTCATAGTCGAGAGCATAGCAGGTCGATGTCCTTGAGATAAAATGTTATAGGCGAAATAGGCTGCTGTTGTCTTACCCTTAGTTCCAGTAAAGGCAAGGAGTTTAAGTTTTTTCTGTGGATTGCCATAAAACTCCATGGCAATCAAACTCATGGCTTTCTTAATGTCGCTGACGATAATGGCAGGAATACCAACTTCATAGTCTTTTTCAGCCACATACCAACCGAGGCCTTGAGAGATGGCAGAGATCAGAAATTCCTTCTTAAAGGCAACACCCTTGACGAAAAAGAGGCTCTTTTCTTTGGCCTTGCGGCTGTCATAGCAGATGGTGTCAAATACGACGTGGCTGTAGTTGTAGTGGTAATGACCTTGGTCAATAATTTCGCGAAAAAGGCCATCTTTCTTTAAAATATCTAATACGGTTTCAATCTTTATCATACTTTCTATTGTAAACCGAAAGTCGCAAATTTACAAGTAACAAGGAAAAGTTTATAATGGAAGACAAGGAGTTTTTCCTAGTTATCAAAATTGAATGAGGAATCTATGTCGCACGAAAACAATCACCAGCAGGCCCAGATGTTACGGGGGACTGCTTGGTTAACGGCTAGTAACTTTATCAGTCGCCTACTTGGGGCTATTTACATTATTCCTTGGTATATCTGGATGGGGTCTTATGCAGCTACGGCCAATGGTCTTTTTACCATGGGTTACAATATCTATGCTTGGTTCTTGCTGGTTTCAACAGCAGGGATTCCAGTTGCGGTGGCCAAGCAAGTTGCCAAGTATAATACCATGCGAGAAGAGGAGCATAGCTTTGCCCTGATTCGGAGCTTTTTAGGATTTATGACAGGACTTGGCCTGGTTTTTGCTTTAGTTTTGTATGTCTTTGCTCCTTGGCTAGCAGACTTGTCTGGCGTGGGCAAAGACTTGATCCCAATCATGCAAAGCTTGGCTTGGGGAGTCTTGATTTTCCCGTCTATGAGTGTTATCCGAGGATTTTTCCAAGGGATGAATAACCTCAAACCCTATGCCATGAGTCAAATCGCTGAGCAGGTCATTCGTGTTATCTGGATGCTCTTAGCAACCTTTATCATTATGAAGCTCGGCTCAGGAGATTATCTAGTAGCGGTTACCCAATCCACCTTTGCTGCCTTTGTCGGCATGGTAGCTAGTTTTGCAGTTTTGATCTATTTCCTTGCCAAAGAAGGATTACTTAAAAGAGTCCTTGAAACAGGAGATAAGATAAACAGCAAGCGTCTTTTGGTCGATACCATTAAGGAAGCCATTCCTTTTATCCTGACAGGGTCTGCTATCCAGCTTTTCCAGATTTTGGATCAGATGACCTTCATCAATAGTATGAGCTGGTTTACCAACTATAGTAATGAAGACTTGGTTGTCATGTTTTCTTATTTCTCAGCCAATCCTAATAAAATCACGATGATTTTGATTTCTGTTGGGGTTTCGATTGGGAGTGTAGGCTTGCCATTGTTGACGGAAAACTATGTCAAGGGGGACTTGAAGGCAGCTTCTCGTCTCGTTCAGGACAGTCTCACCCTACTCTTTATGTTCCTGCTACCAGCAACTGTTGGAGTGGTCATGGTAGGGGAACCTCTTTATACGGTTTTCTATGGTAAGCCAGATAGTTTGGCTCTGGGCTTATTTGTCTTTGCAGTTTTGCAGTCTATTATTTTAGGCTTGTACATGGTCTTGTCTCCAATGCTTCAGGCCATGTTCCGCAACCGCAAGGCAGTTCTCTATTTTATCTATGGTTCCATTGCCAAGCTAGTCTTGCAACTGCCTACAATCGCCCTCTTCCACAGTTACGGACCTTTGATTTCAACAACATTCGCTCTCATTATTCCTAATGTCTTGATGTATCGGGACATTTGTAAGGTAACGGGTGTCAAGCGCAAGGTGATTTTGAAGCGAACCATTTTAATCAGTTTGTTGACCCTTGTTATGTTCATCGGTGTAGGTGCCATCCAGTGGATTTTAGGATTTGTCTTCCAACCAAGTGGGCGTTTGTGGAGTTTCCTTTATGTAGCCCTTGTCGGTGCCATGGGTGGAGGAGTTTACGGAGTCATGAGTCTTCGAACCCGTTTATTGGATAAGGTGATTGGAAAAGCCCAAGCAGACCGCCTGCGAGCAAAATTTAAGCTTTCGTAAGATAGCATTTATAAATAAAAGGAATAAGTTGAACAATCTTTTAGGAGAACTTGAAACTTATTCCTTTTTTAGCGTCAAAATAGCTAAAATTATCTTTTAAAAGTAGAAGATGAGGTCTTTTTCGATTTTTTTGGAAAAAATCATTGACTAAACAAACTAAACGTTGTATAATAAAACAAATATTTAAATCAGGGGGTTCTGGAAATGAAAAAGTCTAAAGCCAAGTATGCAATACTTGCAGGTGTCATGTTAAGTGCAGGTATTTTGTTAAGCGCCTGTGGAAATTCTAGCACTGCATCAAAAACCTATAATTATGTTTATTCAAGTGATCCATCTAGTTTGAACTATCTAGCAGAAAACCGTGCAACGACAAATGATATTGTGACCAATCTGGTAGATGGGCTCATGGAAAATGACCAATATGGAAATTATGTCCCATCCTTGGCAGAGGATTGGAGTGTTTCTAAGGACGGTTTGACCTATACCTACAAACTTCGTAAGGATGCTAAATGGTATACTGCAGATGGAGAGGAATATGCTCCTGTAACTGCCCAAGATTTTGTAACTGGTTTGAAATATGCGACTGATAAAAAATCAGAAGCCTTGTATCTAGTGCAGGACTCTGTTGCAGGTTTAGATGACTATATCACTGGGAAAACAAGCGACTTTTCAACTGTCGGAGTCAAGGCTCTTGATGACCAAACTGTTCAATATACCTTGACACGACCAGAATCTTATTGGAACTCAAAAACAACTTCAACCATTCTCTTCCCAGTCAATGCAGATTTCTTGAAATCAAAAGGGGATGATTTTGGGAAGGTAGACCCATCTAGTATTTTGTACAATGGACCTTTCTTGATGAAATCCTTTGTTTCAAAATCAGTTATCGAATTCAAGAAAAATCCTAACTACTGGGATGCTAAAAATGTCTTTGTAGATGATGTCAAATTGGCCTATTATGATGGTAGTGACCAAGATGCACTAGCTCGTAACTTTGTCGAGGGAGCCTATAGCTATGCCCGTCTCTATCCAAATAGTTCAAGTTTTGAAGGGATTAAAGAAAAATACAAAGATGATATCATCTACAGTATGCAAGATACCACTTCTTATTTCTTAAACTTTAACCTGGATAGAAAATCTTATAAATTCACTTCAAAAACAAGTGATGCTGAAAAGAAATCGACTCAGGAAGCAGTTCTAAATAAAAACTTCCGTCAAGCCATTAACTTTGCCTATGACCGTACGGCCTATGGAGCCCAATCTCAAGGAGAAGATGGTGCAACTAAGATTTTGCGTAACTTGGTTGTTCCTCCAAACTTCGTAAGTATCAAGGGAAAAGACTTTGGTGAAGTAGTAGCCTCTAAGATGGTGAATTATGGCAAGGAATGGCAAGGAATCAACTTTGCGGATGCCCAAGATCCATATTACAATCCAGAAAAAGCTAAGGCTAAATTTGCGGAAGCAAAGCAAGAGCTAGAAGCCAAGGGAGTAACCTTCCCTATCCACTTGGACATGACAGTTGACCAAGCTGTTAAAAAGGGTGTTCAAGAGGCAAATTCTATGAAGCAATCTATTGAAGCAGCCTTAGGTGCAGAAAATGTTGTAATTGATATTCAACAACTTTCTACTGAAGACTTTGATAATACGAGCTATTTGGCTCAGACTGCAGCTCAGAAAGATTACGATCTATACAACGGTGGTTGGAGTCCAGACTATCAAGATCCTTCAACCTATCTTGATGTATTTAACGTTAATTCTGGTGGTTTGATGCAAAATCTAGGTTTAGAGCCAGGTGAAGCCAATGACAAGACTAAGGCTGTTGGGCTGGATGTCTATACCCAAATGTTGGAAGAAGCTAATAAGGAGCAAGATCTTGCAAAACGCTATGAAAAGTATGCTGATGCCCAAGCTTGGTTGGTAGATAGTTCTCTAGCAATTCCAAATGTTTCACGGGGTGGAACACCAACATTGAGAAAAACAGTTCCATTCTCAGCGCCATATTCATTAGCTGGTAATAAAGGTATCGAATCATATAAATACCTCAAAGTACAAGATAAGACAGTCACAAAAGACGAATATGAAAAAGCTAAAGAAAAATGGCTGAAAGAAAAAGAAGAATCCAATAAAAAAGCCCAAGAAGAATTGGCAAAACATGTCAAATAAGGATTTTTCAAGAAAAACGATGGTTTCGAAAGAAGCTGTCGTTTTTTAATAGAATAACGTTAAATTCAGATTAAAAACGCTTACATTTTTTTGGATTGTTTATTTGAATTATGATATAATAAATATGACAAAAATATAAAAAGTTACTTTCGAAAGTCTCTTCCAGTGTTAACTGAAGTATGCACATGCTAGGATGATTTTATAGGAGGGATGCCGTCTACTGTAAAAGTAAGATAAAACGCAATAATTGATAAGTTCTTCTTTAAGTGAAGAGTTCTTATCTGCCTATTTACTAATCGTTATGGAGGTATCATCATGGGCGCTATTTTGGAGTTTGCAACAGAAAAACAGATTGAATCATTTCTTTCAACTTACCACATTGAAGGGCAAAAGAATTTTCTGATGGCTTTCAAGAAAAAGACATGGTTGAAATCCTTTATTGATTTTTTCATTATAGGCGGTTCCTACTATGTTCAGTCGAGTGTGAAGCCTAAGCTTATAGCATTCACACCTAAGGGGATTTACTTGATGGACATCAGTGATGTAACAGAAAATCGTTCTAATCAAGTCGTAGAGATCCCATGGAATCAAGTCAAAGATTTTACTTATAAGACAGTCTTGAATACAGTTAGGCTGAACTGGAACTATCAAAATGAAGCCTATATTTTTTCCGTGGATGTCGGTCGGATTAGTCAGCATGTAGGTCAATATCAATTTAATAAAGAGCATTATGACTATTTAGCCCAACAGGATTTCTTTCGTTCACAGTAAACCCTAGCAATCATTTTCACAAAAGAATCTGGAAGCTTTTCTGGATTCTTTTTAGTTTTACTAGCTAGTACTCAATGAAAATCAAAGAGCAAACTAGGAAGCTAGCCGCAAGCTGCTCAAAACACTGTTTTGAGGTTGCAGATAGAACTGACGAAGTCAGCTCAAAACACTGTTTTGAGGTTGCAGATAGAACTGACGAAGTCAGTAACATATACCTACGGTAAGGCGACGCTGACGTGGTTTGAAGAGATTTTCGAAGAGTATAAGTCTATAGTTTGAAACTATAACTAGCTCTTGAAAAGAAGAAAATGAGTTGATGAAAATAAGTGGTACAATAGTTACTATAGATTTGGAGGAATTGTATGAGCAAGGAATTACACATTAACACAATTTTGGCCCAGGCGGGTATTAAGTCAGATGAAGCGACAGGGGCCTTGGTGACACCGCTTCATTTTTCAACGACCTATCAGCATCCAGAGTTTGGTCGATCTACTGGGTTTGACTATACACGCACTAAAAACCCAACTCGCAGTAAGGCGGAAGAAGTCTTGGCGGCTATTGAGTCAGCAGACTATGCCCTAGCTACTAGCTCAGGGATGTCAGCTATTGTACTGGCCTTTAGCGTCTTTCCAGTAGGAAGTAAGGTCTTGGCGGTGCGTGACCTTTATGGAGGTTCTTTCCGCTGGTTTAACCAAGTGGAGCAGGAAGGCCGTTTCCATTTTACCTATGCCAACACAGAAGAAGAGTTGATTGCCGAGTTAGAAAAGGATGTGGATGTTCTCTATATCGAAACTCCAACCAATCCCTTGATGTTGGAATTTGATATCGAAAAACTAGCAAAATTGGCTCATGCTAAGGGTGCTAAAGTGGTGGTGGACAATACCTTCTACAGCCCTATCTACCAACGTCCGATTGAAGATGGAGCAGATATCGTTCTCCACTCAGCAACCAAGTATCTAGCAGGCCACAATGATGTCTTGGCTGGAGTGGTTGTGACCAATAGTTTAGAACTATACGAGAAGCTCTTTTACAATCTCAATACGACAGGGGCAGTCTTGTCTCCATTTGACAGTTATCAATTGATTCGTGGTCTCAAGACCTTGTCTCTTCGTATGGAGCGCTCAACAGCTAACGCCCAAGAAGTGGTTGCCTTTTTGAAGGATTCTCCAGCAGTTAAGGAAGTTCTCTACACTGGTCGTGGGGGCATGATTTCCTTTAAAGTAGCAGATGAAACACGCATTCCTCATATTTTGAACAGTCTCAAGGTCTTCTCTTTTGCGGAAAGTTTGGGTGGAGTGGAAAGTCTTATTACTTATCCAACGACACAAACTCATGCTGATATTCCAGCAGAAGTGCGTCATTCTTATGGTTTGACAGATGACCTCTTGCGCTTGTCAATTGGGATTGAGGATGCTAGAGATTTGATTGCAGATTTGCGCCAAGCCTTGGAAGGATAAGACAAAGATGGGAAAATATGATTTTACAAGCCTGCCCAATCGTATAGGGCACCATACCTATAAATGGAAAGAGGCGGAAACGGATAGTGAAGTTCTACCAGCTTGGATAGCGGATATGGACTTTGTGGTCTTGCCTGAAATTCGCCAAGCCGTGCAAACTTACGCTGATCAACTGGTTTATGGCTATACCTATGCCAGTGATGATTTAATTAAGGAAGTTCAAAAGTGGGAAGCCACACAACACGGTTACCACTTTGACAAAGAGGATCTTGTCTTTATCGAGGGTGTGGTACCAGCCATCTCAACAGCTATTCAAGCTTTTACAAAAGAAGGCGAAGCGGTTCTGATTAACACACCTGTCTATCCCCCTTTTGCACGCAGTGTCAAATTGAACAATCGCAGATTGATTACCAATTCTTTGGTGGAAAAGGATGGTCTGTTTGAGATTGACTTTGACCGACTTGAAAAGGATTTGGTGGAAGAAGAAGTCAAACTCTATATTCTTTGCAACCCTCACAATCCTGGTGGACGTGTTTGGGAAAAAGAAGTGTTGGAGAAGATTGGCCAACTCTGCCAAAAACACGGTGTTTTCTTGGTTTCAGATGAGATTCACCAAGATTTGGCCCTCTTTGGTCACAAGCATCATTCCTTCAATACCATCAACCCTGACTTTAAAGAATTTGCGATCGTCTTGAGCAGTGCTACTAAAACCTTTAATATTGCTGGGACAAAAAATTCCTATGCAGTTATTGAAAATCCTAAGTTGAGACTGGCTTACCAGAAACGCCAATTGGCCAATAATCAGCATGAAATTTCAGGCTTGGGCTATTTGGCGACAGAAGCTGCTTATCGCTATGGGAAGGGTTGGCTAGAGGAACTCAAGCAAGTCTTTGAAGACCACATCAATTACGTGGTGGATTTATTTGGAAAAGAGACTAAAATCAAGGTTATGAAACCGCAAGGAACCTACTTGATTTGGCTTGATTTTTCAGCCTATGACCTGACTGATGAAACATTGCAAGAGCTGTTGAGAAATGAAGCCAAGGTCATCCTCAACCGTGGTTTGGATTTTGGAGAGGAAGGAAGTCTCCATGCCCGCCTCAATGTAGCCATGCCTAAGTCTCTGCTGCAAGAAGTTTGTCAGCGGATTGTGACGACTTTTGCCAAACGTTAAAAATCCAGCCTTCTAGGAGAAAAGTCTTCCTAGAAGGCTATTTTCATAGGGGAAAATATGGTATAATAAAAAGATAAGGTAAAGGTAAAAATATGGCTAAATTGATTCCGGGGAAAGTCCGTATCGAAGGCGTTGCCCTTTATGAAACTGGTAAGGTTGACATCATCAAGGAAAAGAACAATCGGCTCTATGCTCGCGTTGCAGAAGAAGAACTGCGCTATAGTTTAGAGGATGGTTTGGTTTTTTGTGCCTGCGATTTTTTCCAAAAGAGGGGCTACTGTGTCCACTTGGCAGCGCTGGAGCATTTTCTGAAAAATGATGATTGTGGTCAGGAAATCTTGCAGAGTCTGGAAGAAGGTCATGAAGAAAAAGAGGCCGTTGAAACCAAGGTGACCTTGGGTGGCAAATTTTTGGATCGAATCTTGTCTCCAAAATCAGACCGAGCCTATGAATTATCGGCTGTGGGGCAGGTGGAAGCAGGAACCAATCATATCTTGTGGACTCTGAGAATCGGCCAAATCAATAGCCAAAAATACTATGTCATTCGAGATATTCCACTCTTTTTAAGGATTGTCGAGCAGAGAAAGTCTTATATGATTGGCAAAACTTATGAGGAATCCTTGTCTTGGGAAGCCTTTGATGAGGCTAGTCAAGAACTTCTGACTTTCTTGCGCGGACTAATGGAGGAAGGACAGGCTCCAGACCTCTTTTTCCAAAACCAAGGTCGGCACCTCTTTTTCCCCCTGACCTTTTTTGAGCAGGGTGTGAATTTACTGATGACCTTGCCGCATTTTCAATTTGACCATCAAGTGGATAGCTATCAGACTCTGCTTTTTCAGGATATGCATGCTGATGCCAATCTATTTGCCTTTACAGTAACAGAATACTCGGATTATTTTGAAATGGAAATCAGTGAGAGTCCAAGGGTCAATGTCTTTTATCAGGGAGCTGTGCTGTTCCATAAAGGACAGGTTTATTTTCTAACAGACCAGCAGATGCGTCTTCTCAAGGAAATTAAAGCGCTACCTGTGGATCAATATGGGAAAAAACACCTGCAATTTGATAGCAGTGACCGCGATAAGTTGGCCTCCTGTCTGACTCTTTTTAGCCAGATGGGGACCGTTTCAGCTCCAGAACGGTTACAAATCAAAACGTTTGCGCCATCGTTTTACTTTGACAGGGAAGAAGATAATCGGATTCGTTTAGAAATTCAGTTTGATTATGGAGACAGACAGGTATCTAGCCGACAAGAGCTAGAAGAATTACCATTTTCGAGTGATGCTGACTTAGAAAAAAGAATTTTCCAAGTCTGTTTGGTTACAGGTTTTGAAGCCGATTTTCAATCTTGGCGTCAGACCTTAAAAGCAGAGTCTGTCTATCATTTTTTCCATGATATCATTCCAGTCTTTGAAAAACTTGGTAATGTTGACCTATCAGATAAGCTAGCAGAGCTTTATAGCTTAGCGAGTCCTCAAGTGCAGATTGCCTCCAAGGGAGGTCTCTTGGAAATCCAGTTTGATTTTCAAGATATTGCCCAAGAGGAAATTGACCAAGCCATGCAGGCCTTGGTTGCCAATCAGGATTTTTACATTGATTCGTCTAACCAAGTCTACTTTTTTGATGAAGAAACCAAGAAAATTCGTCAAAATCTACAGGAGCTGGGGCAGTTTGAACTAAAAGATGGCTCCTTACAGGCTCGGAAATCCTTGGCCTACAGTTTAGCCCATCTCTTTGAAGGGCGAGATCGTGTTTCTTTTTCACAAGAATTCCAGAATCTGGCTCATGATTTGACGCATCCAGAGAACTTCCCTCGACAAGCAACTCAGGTTCAGGCTGATTTGCGAGATTATCAGGAAAAGGGAATCGGCTGGTTGCAGATGCTCCATCATTATGGTTTTGGTGGGATTTTGGCTGATGATATGGGCTTGGGGAAAACCCTTCAGACCATTGCTTTTTTGACCAGTCAAGTGACAAAAGAAAGTCGGGTTTTGATTCTCGCTCCATCTGGTTTGATTTACAACTGGGCAGATGAATTTCAGAAATTTGCCCCACAGTTGGATGTGGCTGTTGTTCATGGTTTGAAAACTAGTCGTGAAGAGATTCTTGCTGAGAGCCATCAAATCTATGTGACGAGCTATGCTACCTTCCGTCAGGACAGTGAGCTTTATCAGGGGATGGCCTTTGACTTCCTTTTCTTAGATGAGGCTCAGGTCATGAAAAATGCCCAGACTAAGATTGCCCAGACCTTGAGACAATTTGTGGTGCCGTCAGTCTTTGCCTTGTCAGGAACTCCGATTGAAAACCATCTGGGTGAGTTGTGGTCTATTTTCCAAATCGTCATGCCAGGACTTTTGCCAAGCAAGAAAGAATTTATGAAATTGTCAGCTGAACGCGTAGCTCAGTTTATCAAGCCTTTCGTGATGAGGCGCAAGAAAGAAGAAGTTCTGACTGAATTGCCAGACTTGATTGAAGTAGTTTATAAGAATGAACTGGAAGACCAGCAAAAGGCTATCTACCTAGCCCAGTTGCAACAGATGCGAGACCGTTTAGCTCAGGTGTCAGATCAGGAATTTCAGCGTAGTCGAGTGGAAATCTTGTCAGGTCTGATGCGCTTGCGCCAAATCTGTGATACCCCTGCACTCTTTATGGAGGATTATCAGGGCGCCAGTGGTAAACTGGATAGTCTCCGAGACCTGCTGCTACAGGTGGCAGACGGTGGACACCGTGTCTTGATTTTCTCGCAGTTCAAGGGAATGTTGGAGAAAATTGAACAAGAACTGCCAGACTTGGGCATGACATCCTTTAAAATTACGGGTTCAACCCCAGCCAAGGAAAGACAAGACATGACCAAGGCCTTTAACCAAGGGGAAAGAGATGCCTTTCTGATTTCCCTTAAGGCTGGTGGTGTCGGTCTCAACCTGACAGGTGCTGATACAGTGATCTTGGTTGACCTTTGGTGGAATCCTGCGGTGGAAGCGCAAGCTATTGGCCGTGCCCATCGGATGGGTCAGGAAGAAACGGTTGAGGTTTATCGCTTAGTGACCAAGGGAACTATTGAAGAAAAAATTCAGGAACTCCAAGAACAAAAGAAACATCTGGTGTCACAAGTATTGGATGGCACAGAGTCACGTGGCAGTCTGACCCTAGCAGAAATTAGAGAAATTTTGGGAATTTCTGAAGCCAGCACTTGAAAAATCAAGACAATACGCTATAATGAAGTGTTGAAAGGAAATAGAAAATGAAACAAGAACGATTTCCATTGGTGTCAGATGACGAGGTCATGCTGACTGAAATGCCAGTCATGAACTTGTACGATGAGTCTGATCTGATCAGTAATATCAAGGGTGAGTATCGAGATAAAAATTATTTAGGATGGGCTCCTATTACTGAAGAGGCGCCAGTAAAACCGATTGAAAAGCAAGTCGAGAAACCTAAAAAAGCTCCTTTAGGGGTAAAAAAAGAAGGAAAGAGCTATGCGGAGGTGGCGCGTGAAGAAGCGCGTGCAGACTTGAAAAAGAAACGCTCTGCTAACTATCTAACTCAGGATTTCAGCCGTGCGAGACGTCATTCTAAATCAGGCCTTCTTAGACAGGGCAATCAACCGACAGCGCCTTTCCAAAAGGAAAATCCTGGTGAATTGGTGAAATATAGCCAAAAATTGACCCAGTCTCATTATATCTTGGCGAAAGAAGTTCATTCTATCCCTACCAAGAATGAAGAAGTGTCAGCACCTGCTCCAAAGAAAAACAACTATGATTTTCTAAAGAAAAGCCAAATCTACAATAAAAAAAGTAAACAAACAGAACAAGAACGTCGGGTTGCCCAAGAGTTGAATCTGACAAGAATTACAGAATAGGGGAGAAAACATGCCAAAGACATATCATTTTATCGGAATTAAGGGATCAGGGATGAGTGCCTTGGCCTTGATGTTGCACCAAATGGGGCATAAGGTACAGGGATCAGATGTTGAAAAATACTACTTTACTCAACGTGGTCTTGAGCAGGCAGGGATTACTATTCTTCCTTTTGATGAAAAGAACCTAGACGGTGATATGGAAATTATTGCTGGAAATGCCTTTCGTCCAGATAACAACGTCGAAATTGCCTATGCAGACCAAAATGGTATCAGCTACAAACGTTACCATGAATTTCTAGGTAGCTTTATGCGTGACTTTGTTAGCATGGGAGTAGCTGGAGCGCATGGAAAAACTTCAACGACAGGTATGTTGTCTCATGTCTTGTCTCACATCACAGACACTAGCTTCTTGATTGGGGATGGGACAGGTCGTGGTTCGGCCAATGCCAAATATTTTGTCTTTGAATCTGACGAATATGAGCGCCACTTTATGCCTTACCACCCAGAATACTCTATTATAACCAACATTGACTTTGACCATCCAGACTATTTCACAAGTCTCGAGGATGTTTTCAATGCCTTTAATGACTATGCCAAACAAATTACCAAGGGTCTTTTTGTCTATGGTGAAGATGCAGAATTGCGTAAAATTACGTCTGATGCACCAATTTATTATTATGGTTTTGAAGCAGAAGGTAATGACTTTGTAGCTAGTGAACTTCTTCGTTCAACAACTGGTTCAACCTTCACAGTTCATTTCCGTGGACAAGACTTGGGGCAATTCCACATTCCAACCTTTGGTCGTCACAATATCATGAATGCGACAGCCGTTATTGGTCTTCTTTACACAGCAGGATTTGATTTGAACTTGGTGCGTGAGCACTTGAAAACATTTGCCGGTGTTAAGCGTCGTTTCACTGAGAAAATTGTCAATGATACAGTTATTATCGATGACTTTGCCCACCATCCAACAGAAATTATTGCGACCTTGGATGCGGCTCGTCAGAAATACCCAAGCAAGGAAATTGTAGCAGTCTTCCAACCGCATACCTTTACAAGAACCATTGCCTTGTTGGACGAATTTGCTCACGCTTTGAACCAAGCAGATGCTGTTTACCTAGCGCAGATTTATGGATCAGCTCGTGAAGTAGATCATGGTGATGTTAAGGTGGAAGACCTAGCCAAAAAAATCAACAAGAAACACCAAGTGATCACTGTTGAAAATGTTTCTCCACTCCTAGACCATGACAATGCTGTTTATGTCTTTATGGGAGCAGGAGACATCCAAACCTATGAGTATTCATTCGAGCGTCTCTTGTCTAATTTGACAAGCAATGTTCAATAGGTTATTCTCATGGAGATTCCAATTAAGATCATTCAGGCAAGTAAGTCTGATTTGGCTGAGATAGAGGCGATTCAAACTTCGTCTTTTCCAGCTGAAAAGCAGCAACCTTCCCATATCTTAGAAGAAAGTATCCGTAAGTGTGCGGATACCTTTCTTCTAGCTAGGGATGAAAATCAACTTTTAGGCTATATTCTATCAAGTCCCCAGTCAGACAATCCGCAATGTCTAGAAATACATTCTTTAGTCATTGATACTGACCATCAGAGACAGGGCTTGGGAACACTTCTTCTTGCAGCCTTGAAAGAGGTGGCAGTTGAGCTGGATTACAAAGGGATTCGTTTGAAGAGTCCTGATGAGCTGCTTTCCTATTTTGAAATGAATGGTTTTATTGATGAAGAAACTTCTCTTTATGAAACTAGCCAGGGTTATAGTATGATTTGGTTTAATCCCTTTTATCTGGAGGCAAAATGAAAATCAGACAAGCAAAATTAGAAGATTTGGATCGTATCGTCGAGATTGAACTAGAGAATTTCTCGGTTGAAGAAGCCATTCCTCGATCTGTCTTTGAGGCACATTTGCGAGAAATTCAGACCTCTTTTCTGGTTGCGGAAAAAGAAGGAAGAATCATGGGTTATATTGAAGGGCCAGTTGGACCACACCGCCATCTGCAAGACCAGTCCTTTACAGAAGAAATAAAAGACTATAGTCATGAGCCTGGTGGTTATATCTCTGTGACCTGTCTTTCTATTGCCAAGGAGGCCCAGGGGATAGGACTGGGTCAGCAATTGCTGACAGCCTTGAAAGAAGTTGCTCTTGAAGATGAGAGGGATGGCATTAACCTAACCTGTCATGACTATCTCATCGCCTACTATGAAAAGCATGGATTTGTCAATGAAGGCTTGTCTCAGTCAACCTTTGCAGGGGAAACATGGTATGATATGGTCTGGGAAGCTAATACTCTTCGAAAATCAAATTCAAACCACGTCAGCGTCGCCTTACCGTAGGTATATGTTACTGACTTCGTCAGTTCTATCTGCAACCTCAAAACAGTGTTTTGAGCAACCTGCGGCTAGCTTCCTAGTTTGCTCTTTGATTTTCATTGAGTATAAAAAATAAGCTAGGAAAAGTATCATAGGTTGCTTTTCTTGGACTTTTAAGATATAATATTATGGATTGTCAACAAGGAGGAAAAACTTTTGAGTGAAAAGTCAAGAGAAGAAGAGAAATTAAGCTTTAAAGAGCAGATTCTGAGAGATTTAGAAAAAGTAAAAGGCTATGATGAAGTTCTGAAAGAAGATGAGGCAGTAGTTCGCACTCCTGCAAATGAACCTTCAGCTGAAGAACTCATGGCTGATTCCTTGTCAACGGTAGAGGAGATTATGAGAAAAGCTCCTGCTGCGCCTACTCACCCAAGTCAAGATGTACCAGCTTCTCCAGCAGATGAGATTCAAAGAGAAACTCCTGGTGTTCCAAGTCATCCAAGTCAAGATGTACCTTCTTCTCCAGCGGAAGAAAGTGGATCAAGACCAGGTTCAGGTCCTGTTAGACCTAAGAAACTTGAAAGAGAATACAATGAAACCCCAACAAGGGTAGCTGTTTCCTATAAGACGGCAGAGAAAAAAGCAGAACAAGCAGGTCCAGAAACACCTATGCCTGCTACAGAAACAGTGGATATCATCAGCGATACACCACGTCGTAGCCGTAGAGAAGGAGCAAAACCCGTTAAGCCTAAGAAAGAGAAGAAGTCACATGTGAAAGCCTTTGTGATTTCATTCCTTGTATTCCTTGCCTTGCTCTCAGCAGGTGGTTACTTTGGTTACCAGTACGTGCTAGATTCTTTGTTACCTATTGATGCTAATTCTAAGAAATATGTGACGGTTGGAATTCCAGAAGGTTCAAACGTTCAAGAAATCGGTACGACGCTTGAAAAAGCTGGTTTGGTAAAGCATGGTCTGATTTTTAGCTTTTATGCCAAGTATAAAAATTATACCGATTTGAAAGCAGGTTACTACAATTTGCAAAAGAGTATGAGTACAGAAGACTTACTCAAAGAGTTGCAAAAAGGTGGAACAGATGAACCACAAGAACCTGTCCTTGCGACTTTGACAATTCCAGAAGGTTATACTTTGGATCAGATTGCTCAAGCTGTGGGTCAATTGCAAGGTGACTTCAAAGAGCCTTTGACAGCGGATGCTTTCCTAGCAAAAGTTCAAGATGAGACGTTTATCAGTCAAGAAGTTGCCAAATATCCGAGTATACTTGAAAGCTTGCCTACAAAGGAAAGTGGCGTTCGTTATCGTTTGGAAGGATATCTTTTCCCAGCTACTTACTCTATCAAGGAAAGCACAACTGTTGAGAGCTTGATTGATGAGATGTTAGCTGCTATGGATAAGAACCTATCTCCTTACTATAGTACTATCAAATCTAAAAACTTGACTGTCAATGAGTTGTTGACCATTGCTTCCTTGGTCGAAAAAGAAGGTGCCAAGACAGAAGATCGTAAGCTCATTGCCGGTGTATTCTACAATCGTTTGAATCGTGATATGCCACTTCAAAGTAACATTGCAATTTTGTATGCCCAAGGAAAACTGGGGCAAAATATCAGCCTAGCTGAGGATGTTGCGATTGATACCAACATTGATTCACCTTATAATGTTTATAAAAATGTAGGTCTCATGCCTGGTCCAGTCGATAGTCCAAGTCTGGATGCGATTGAGTCAAGCATCAATCAAACTAAGAGCGATAACCTCTACTTTGTAGCAGATGTCACAGATGGCAAGGTCTACTATGCTAACAATCAAGAAGACCACGACCGCAATGTCGCTGAACATGTCAACAGCAAATTAAACCAAACAAACTAAAATTATGTGATACTTCACATAATTTTCTTTCGAAAATATCATCAGAAGAAAGTTGAGAAAAATGGCAGAAAAAACATATCCTATGACCCTTGAGGAAAAGGAAAAACTTGAAAAAGAATTAGAAGAATTGAAATTAGTTCGTCGACCAGAAGTGGTAGAACGCATTAAGATTGCCCGTTCATACGGTGACCTTTCAGAAAACAGTGAGTACGAAGCAGCGAAGGATGAACAAGCCTTTGTTGAAGGACAAATCTCTAGCTTGGAAACAAAAATCCGCTATGCTGAAATCGTCAATAGCGACGCAGTTGCCCAGGACGAAGTAGCGATTGGTAAAACAGTCACCATCCAAGAAATTGGTGAGGACGAAGAAGAAGTTTATATTATCGTAGGTTCAGCTGGTGCGGATGCCTTTGCAGGTAAAGTTTCAAATGAAAGCCCAATTGGACAAGCCTTGATTGGCAAGAAAACAGGTGACACAGCAACGATTGAAACACCTGTTGGTAGCTATGATGTAAAAATCTTGAAGGTTGAAAAAACAGCCTAAAAACAGAAAAAAGGAGTGGGGAGGCTATGCGCTTCACTCACTCCTTTTTCCATTTTAAATTGAATTGGAGACGATATGAGTTCAAAGAAGAAAAAAAATAAGATGGAGCGTGGTCTAACCAATCGTCACGTGCAGGTTATGGCCATTGCGGGAACAATCGGAACAGGACTCTTTCTGGGAGCAGGTCGCTCTATCAGCCTAACAGGTCCTTCCATTGTACTGATTTATATGATTACTGGGGCCTTCATGTTCCTCATGATGCGTGCGGTTGGGGAAATGCTCTACCAAGATCCTGAGCAACATACCTTTATCAACTTTATCACGCGTCATTTGGGTAAGGGCTGGGGCTATTTCTCGGTTTGGTCTTATTGGCTATCTGTTGTCTTTATCGGTATGGCGGAAATCACTGCTATCGCACATTATGTGCAATTTTGGTTTCCAACTTGGCCGAGTTGGATGATTGAGATTGGATTTTTGACTATTCTAGCCTTGGTCAATCTGATTGCGGTGAAGCTCTTTGGAGAAGTTGAGTTTTGGTTTGCGATGGTCAAGATTGTGGCTATTTTAGCCATGATTGCAACAGGGGTCTTTATGGTCTTGACAGGCTTTAAGACACCTCATGGAGTAGCAAGTTTGGCTAATATTGCCGACAATTTCTCCCTCTTCCCAAATGGTGGAGTGAACTTTGTCATGGCCTTCCAGATGGTTTTCTTTGCCTACCTCATGATTGAGTTTATTGGGGTAACGACTTCAGAAACAAAAAATCCACGCCAGGTCTTGCCAAAAGCCGTTAAGGAAATTCCTTTGCGTATCGCCTTTTTCTACGGTGGTGCCCTCTTAGCCATCATGGCTATCATTCCGTGGCGTGAACTTGCATCGGCTGATTCTCCCTTTGTTACAGTATTTGAGTTAGCAGGTATCAAGTGGGCGGCAGCCTTGATTAACTTCGTCGTTTTGACGTCAGCAGCATCTGCTCTTAACTCAACCCTTTATTCAACAGGACGTCATTTGTATCAGATTGCCCATGATTCACCAAATCCATTCTTAAAGGCTATTAAGGCAGATACTCTTTCCCGTCACAACGTACCACAAAATGCCATCATCGCCTCAGCAATTTTGATTGCCCTAGCAGCCTTTATCAACGTATTGCCAGGTGTTTCTGATGCCTTTGCCTTGATTACGGCATCGTCGTCTGGTGTCTATATTGCCATTTATATCTTAATCATGGTGGCTCACCTTAAATACCGCAAGTCACCAGACTTTATGGCGGATGGCTATCTCATGCCCCATTATCGTTTCCTAAATCCTTTAACCATGCTCTTCTTTGCCTTTGTCTTTGTAACCCTCTTTTTACAAGAGTCTACATTTGTAGGAGCAATCGGCTCAGCTATCTGGATTATCGGTTTCGGTATTTATAGCCAGTGGAAATTTAGAAAATAGATTAAAGACTCACCAACTCAGGTTGGTGGGTTTTTGCTAGTTTGACAGTCTATTGAAATAAGACTATAATCAAGTTGTAATAGTGTTTGAGGAGGTTTAGATGTACTTTAGATTGGAAAACAAGGAGTCTCAGAAAGCACAAGAAATTGGGAATTTGATTCGTGTTTATAACCGTTCAAAACGAGAAGATGCCGAAAGTGAGCCACTTAATCTTTATGTCGAAGATGAAAAGGGCAATCTCCTGGCAGGTTTGATAGCAGAGACTTTTGGAAATTGGCTAGAAATCGAGTATTTATTTGTAAAAGAGGAATTGAGAGGACAAGGAATCGGTTCAAAACTATTGCAGCAAGCAGAAACTGAAGCTAAGAATCGAGACTGTCGTTTTGCTTTTGTCAATACTTACCAGTTTCAAGCTCCAGATTTTTATAAAAGGCATGGCTACAAGGAAGTCTTTACCTTACAAGACTATCCCTACATTGGGCAAAGATATTATTACCAAAAGGATTTGTAAGGAGAATATGAAATCATAAAGTAAAGAGGGGGCTTGACATAAGTATGAAGGAGATTCTTGATAAATACCAGTTAAATCCTACAAATTGTGTCTTTCTGGGCAATATTGGGTACAATGCAATGACAGCTGAGAAATTGGTAATCAAGTCCTATCAGGTTAAGAAAAGAAGCGATGCCGTCGATATTTTGAAATCCTATATTTAAACTTAACACTCTCTATTTTTTTAAATTGACCTTAATCCGAGATTCCCCTCTCGGATTTTGTGTTGCTTTCATTAAATTTACAGGTAAGACTTGCTAGCTTCAGTAAATATACACAAGCTTTTCAGAATAGAGTGAAATACGAAAGAAAATGGAAGTAATTTTCATTAAACGCTTCCAATGTGCAAAAAAAGTTGACAAATTTAAATTTTAGGACTACACTAAGTAAGTAAATTTTATTTTAAAGGAGAATTCGTTATGAATTTAACATTTTTAGGCTTATGTATTGCCTGTATGGGCGTATCTGTCGGTGAAGGTTTATTGATGAATGGACTGTTTAAATCAGTAGCACGCCAACCAGATATGCTTTCTGAGTTTCGTAGTTTGATGTTTTTAGGTGTTGCCTTTATTGAAGGAACTTTCTTTGTAACTCTTGTCTTCTCATTTATTATCAAATAAATACATGGAACGAGAAGAAAAGGGAGGATTTTAGATGGAAGAAAGTATTAATCCAATCATCTCTATTGGTCCTGTTATCTTCAATCTGACTATGTTAGCCATGACCTTGTTGATTGTGGGAGTTATTTTTGTCTTTATTTATTGGGCAAGCCGCAATATGACCTTGAAACCCAAAGGAAAGCAAAATGTACTTGAGTATGTCTATGACTTTGTTATTGGATTTACAGAACCTAACATTGGTTCGCGCTACATGAAAGATTACTCACTCTTTTTCCTTTGTTTATTTCTTTTCATGGTGATTGCCAATAACCTTGGCTTAATGACAAAGCTTCAAACGATCGATGGGACTAACTGGTGGAGTTCGCCAACCGCTAATTTACAGTATGACTTAACCTTATCTTTTCTTGTCATTTTGTTGACACATATAGAAAGCGTTCGTCGTCGTGGATTTAAAAAAAGTATAAAATCTTTTATGAGTCCTGTTTTTGTCATACCGATGAATATCTTGGAAGAATTTACAAACTTCTTATCTTTGGCTTTGCGGATTTTTGGGAATATCTTTGCAGGAGAGGTCATGACGAGTTTGTTACTTCTTCTTTCCCACCAAGCTATTTATTGGTATCCAGTAGCCTTTGGAGCTAATTTGGCTTGGACTGCATTTTCTGTCTTTATTTCCTGCATCCAAGCTTATGTCTTTACTCTTTTGACATCTGTGTATTTAGGGAATAAGATTAATATTGAAGAGGAATAGAAAGGAGTAACTGATGCACGTAACAGTAGGTGAATTGATTGGTAATTTTATTTTAATCACTGGCTCTTTTATTCTTTTGCTAGTCTTGATTAAAAAATTTGCATGGTCTAATATTACAGGCATTTTCGAAGAAAGAGCTGAAAAAATTGCTACTGATATTGACAGTGCTGAAGAAGCCCGTCAAAAAGCAGAAGTATTGGCTCAAAAACGCGAAGATGAATTGGCTGGTAGCCGTAAAGAAGCCAAGGCAATCATTGAGAATGCGAAAGCAACAGCTGAGAAAAGTAAGGCTAGTATTTTAGTAGATGCTAAACTAGAAGCAGGACGCTTAAAAGAAAAAGCAAACCAAGAAATTGCTCAAAACAAAGCTGAAGCTTTACAAAACGTTAAGGGTGAGGTAGCAGATTTGACCATCAGCCTAGCTGGTAAAATCATCTCACAAAACCTTGACGGTTATGCCCATAAAGAACTCATTGATCAGTATATCGATCAGCTAGGAGAAGCTTAATGGACAAGAAAACAGTAAAGGTAATTGAAAAATACAGCATGCCTTTTGTCCAATTGGTACTTGAAAAAGGAGAAGAAGCCCGTATCTTTTCAGACTTGACTCAAATCAAGCAAGTTGCTGAAGAAACAGGTTTACCTTCTTTTTTAAAAAAAGTGACAGTAGATGAGTCTGACAAGAAAAAAACGATTGCTTTTTTCCAAGACTCTGTGTCACCTTTATTACAAAACTTTATCCAGGTTCTGGCCTACAATCACAGAGTAAATCTTTTTTATGATGTGCTTGTAGATTGCTTGAACCGACTTGAAAAAGAAACAAATCGATTTGAAGTGACGATTACTTCAGCTCATCCTTTAACAGATGAACAAAAGAGTCGCTTGCTCCCTTTGATTGAGAAAAAAATGTCTCTGAAAGTAAGGAGTGTAAAAGAAGAAATCGATGAAAGTCTCATTGGTGGTTTTGTCATTTTTGCCAATCACAAGACAATTGATGTGAGTATTAAACAACAACTTAAAGTTGTTAAAGAAAATTTGAAATAGAAAGTGGTGTTCTTTTGGCAATTAACGCACAAGAAATCAGCGCTTTAATTAAGCAACAAATTGAAAATTTCAAACCCAATTTTGATGTGACTGAAACAGGTGTTGTAACCTATATCGGGGATGGTATCGCGCGTGCTCATGGCCTTGAAAATGCCATGAGTGGAGAGTTGTTGATTTTTGAAAACGGCTCTTATGGTATGGCTCAAAACTTGGAGTCAACAGACGTTGGTATTATCATCCTAGGTGACTTTACAGATATCCGTGAAGGCGATACAATCCGCCGTACAGGTAAAATCATGGAAGTCCCAGTAGGTGAAAGTCTGATTGGTCGTGTTGTGGATCCGCTTGGTCGTCCGGTTGACGGTCTTGGAGAAATCCACACTGATAAAACTCGTCCAGTAGAAGCGCCAGCTCCTGGTGTTATGCAACGTAAGTCTGTATCAGAACCATTGCAAACTGGTTTGAAAGCTATTGACGCCCTTGTACCGATTGGTCGTGGTCAACGTGAGTTGATTATCGGTGACCGTCAGACAGGGAAAACAACCATTGCGATTGATACAATCTTGAACCAAAAAGGTCAAGATATGATCTGTATCTACGTAGCGATTGGACAAAAAGAATCAACAGTTCGTACGCAAGTAGAAACACTACGTCAGTACGGTGCCTTGGATTACACAATCGTTGTGACAGCCTCTGCTTCACAACCATCTCCATTGCTTTTCCTAGCTCCTTATGCTGGGGTTGCCATGGCGGAAGAATTTATGTATCAAGGTAAGCATGTTTTGATCGTTTATGATGATCTTTCAAAACAAGCGGTAGCTTATCGTGAACTGTCACTCTTGCTTCGTCGTCCTCCAGGTCGTGAAGCCTTCCCAGGGGATGTTTTCTACCTTCACAGCCGTTTGCTTGAGCGCTCAGCTAAAGTTTCTGATGAACTTGGTGGTGGATCAATTACAGCCCTACCGTTTATCGAGACACAAGCAGGAGATATCTCTGCCTATATCGCAACCAACGTGATTTCTATCACTGACGGACAAATCTTCCTTGGTGATGGTCTCTTCAATGCAGGTATTCGTCCAGCCATCGATGCGGGTTCATCTGTATCACGTGTAGGTGGTTCTGCACAAATCAAAGCTATGAAGAAGGTTGCTGGTACACTTCGTATCGACCTTGCTTCATACCGTGAGTTGGAAGCCTTCACTAAGTTTGGTTCTGACTTGGATGCGGCAACACAGGCTAAGTTGAACCGTGGACGTCGCACAGTTGAGGTCTTGAAACAACCTGTTCACAAACCATTGCCTGTTGAGAAACAAGTAACCATTCTCTATGCTTTGACACATGGTTTCTTGGACACTGTTCCAGTAGATGATATTGTTCGTTTCGAGGAAGAGTTCCATGCCTTCTTTGATGCTCAACATCCAGAGATTTTGGAAACCATTCGTGATACAAAAGACTTGCCAGAAGAAGCAGTCTTGGATGCTGCGATTACAGAGTTTCTCAATCAATCTAGCTTCCAATAAGAATAGAGGTGTCAGATGGCAGTATCTCTAAATGATATTAAAACAAAAATCGCCTCAACAAAAAATACGAGTCAAATCACTAATGCCATGCAAATGGTTTCGGCTGCTAAGCTAGGTCGCTCTGAAGAAGCTGCTCGTAACTTCCAAGTTTACGCTCAGAAAGTTCGCAAGCTCTTGACAGATATCCTTCATGGTAATGGAGCTGGTGCTTCAACCAATCCCATGTTGATTAGCCGTCCTGTGAAGAAGACAGGCTATATCGTTATTACTTCAGACCGCGGTTTGGTTGGAGGTTATAATTCTTCTATTCTGAAAGCCGTTATGGAGTTGAAAGAAGAATACCATCCAGATGGTACAGGTTTTGAAATGATCTGTATTGGTGGAATGGGAGCAGATTTCTTTAAGGCTCGTGGTATTCAACCACTTTATGAATTACGTGGCTTGGCGGATCAGCCTAGCTTTGATCAAGTTCGTAAGATTATTTCAAAAACTGTTGAAATGTACCAAAATGAACTTTTTGATGAACTCTATGTCTGCTACAACCACCATGTCAATACGCTAACTAGTCAAATGCGTGTGGAACAAATGCTTCCGATTGTTGACTTGGATCCAAATGAAGCGGATGAAGAGTATAGCTTGACTTTTGAATTGGAAACCAGCCGAGAAGAAATTCTGGAGCAGTTGTTGCCTCAGTTTGCAGAAAGTATGATTTACGGTGCTATTATCGATGCTAAGACAGCTGAAAATGCTGCAGGTATGACCGCCATGCAAACAGCGACAGATAATGCTAAGAAAGTCATCAATGATTTGACAATTCAGTATAACCGTGCCAGACAGGCGGCGATTACACAAGAAATTACAGAAATTGTAGCAGGAGCTAGTGCCTTAGAATAGGCTCTAGTCCAGCTCGTATGAAAATGAACTTAGGACCTAGTTGAACTAGGAACCGACAGTATCTTATATAGAATAGGAGAAGGAGATGAGTTCAGGTAAAATTGCTCAGGTTATCGGTCCCGTTGTAGACGTCTTGTTTGCAGCAGGGGAAAAACTTCCTGAGATTAACAATGCACTTGTCGTCTACAAAAATGACGAAAGAAAAACAAAAATCGTCCTTGAAGTAGCCTTAGAGTTGGGAGATGGTATGGTCCGTACTATCGCCATGGAATCAACAGATGGGTTGACTCGTGGAATGGAAGTATTGGACACAGGTCGTCCAATCTCTGTACCAGTAGGTAAAGAAACTTTGGGACGTGTCTTCAATGTTTTGGGAGATACCATTGACTTGGAAGCTCCTTTTACAGAAGACGCAGAGCGTCAGCCAATTCATAAAAAAGCTCCAACTTTTGATGAGTTGTCTACCTCTTCTGAAATCCTTGAAACAGGGATCAAGGTTATCGACCTTCTTGCCCCTTACCTTAAAGGTGGTAAAGTTGGACTCTTCGGTGGTGCCGGAGTTGGTAAAACCGTCTTAATCCAAGAATTGATTCACAATATCGCCCAAGAACATGGTGGTATTTCAGTATTTACCGGTGTTGGGGAACGTACTCGTGAGGGGAATGACCTTTACTGGGAGATGAAAGAATCAGGCGTTATCGAGAAAACAGCCATGGTATTTGGTCAGATGAATGAGCCACCAGGAGCACGTATGCGTGTTGCCCTTACTGGTTTGACAATCGCTGAATACTTCCGTGATGTGGAAGGCCAAGATGTACTTCTCTTTATCGATAATATCTTCCGTTTCACTCAGGCTGGTTCAGAAGTATCTGCCCTTTTGGGTCGTATGCCATCAGCCGTTGGTTACCAACCAACCCTTGCTACGGAAATGGGTCAATTGCAAGAGCGTATTACATCAACTAAGAAGGGATCTGTAACTTCTATCCAAGCTATCTATGTGCCAGCGGATGACTATACTGACCCTGCGCCAGCAACAGCCTTTGCTCACTTAGATTCAACAACCAACTTGGAACGTAAGTTGGTACAATTGGGTATCTACCCAGCTGTTGACCCACTTGCTTCAAGCTCACGTGCCTTGGCACCTGAAATTGTTGGAGAAGAGCACTATGCAGTTGCTGCTGAAGTAAAACGCGTTCTTCAACGTTACCATGAATTGCAAGATATCATTGCTATCCTTGGTATGGATGAGCTTTCTGATGAAGAAAAGACCTTGGTTGCTCGCGCCCGTCGTATCCAGTTCTTCTTGTCACAAAACTTCAACGTTGCGGAACAATTTACTGGTCAGCCAGGTTCTTATGTTCCAGTTGCTGAAACTGTACGTGGCTTTAAGGAAATCCTTGATGGTAAATACGATCACTTGCCAGAAGATGCCTTCCGTGGTGTAGGTTCTATCGAAGATGTGATTGCAAAAGCTGAAAAAATGGGATTTTAAGAGGTGATCTATGGCTCAGTTAACTGTCCAGATCGTGACACCAGATGGCCTCGTCTATGATCACCATGCCAGCTATGTATCGGTTCGAACTCTGGATGGTGAGATGGGGATCTTGCCACGACATGAAAATATGATTGCGGTTTTAGCAGTTGATGAAGTAAAGGTAAAACGTATTGATGACGAAGATCACGTGAACTGGATTGCAGTAAACGGCGGTGTTATTGAAATTGCCAATGATATGATCACAATCGTCGCTGACTCTGCAGAACGTGCTCGTGATATCGATGTCAGTCGTGCAGAACGTGCCAAGCTTCGTGCAGAACGTGCAATTGAAGAAGCACAAGACAAACACTTGATTGACCAAGAACGTCGTGCGAAGATTGCACTGCAACGTGCCATTAACCGTATTAATGTCGGAAATAGACTATAAGAAAAAAATGAACTTGAAAATACCAAGTTCATTTTTTATATGTTTTATTAAGGAGCAAAACGGATGCAGACTGCTTCGGGAATATGGAAGTCATTGGAGAGTTCTGCTAGACGACCATTGTCACAATTACGTTTAAAGACAGTTGCATTGTCAGAGTCTTGGTGGACAGCAATGAGAAATTTTTGGTCAGGTGTCAAATCAAAATCACGTGGGGTTTTACCATGTGTTGGAACGATTTCTAGCAATTCTAAGCTACCATCCGCAAGGATGGTATATACTGCGATAGAATCATGGCCACGGTTAGAAGCGTAGAGGTATTTACCGTCTTTAGAGAGACGAATAGCAGCGGTTCCATTAAAGCCTTCGTAAGCTTCTGGTAAAGTTGAAATCACTTGCATACGTTCAAATTCGCCAACGCCATCGTAGATTAAAACCTCGATAGTACTATTGAGTTCACAAATGAGATAAGCGATTTTATAGTGGTTATGGAAAACGATATGGCGTGAGCCTGCTCCTGGCCGGCTGTGATAGGTATAGAGTTTAGATAATTTCCCTTCTTGATCAAGGTCATAAGTGATGACTTGGTCAGTACCCAAATCACAGGTCACTAGATAGTGGTCAGGTGTTAAATCTGTATAGTGAACATGAGGAGATGCTTGATTCTCATGTGGACCTTGGCCACTGTGTTGATCTACATCACTAAATAAAAGACTACCATCTTCCTGACGTTTATAAACAAGCACCTGTCCTTTGTGGTAGTTGGCTGCATAGACCAAATTACGCTTTTCATCGACAGCAACATAACAGTGGGGGGCTCCTTCCTCAACGACATGATTTAATAAAGTCCCGTCAGTTTGATAGGCTGCAATTCCCCCCTTATCGTCTTGGCTACCAACAGTGTATAGGTGTTGGTGCTGGTCAAAAGCAAGGTAGGTTGGACTTGGCTCAGCTGCAAAAAGTTCTAGATTTGAAAGCTGACCAGTTTCTGTATCAAAGTCAGCCTTGTAAATCCCTTGGGAAGTCCGACGTGTATAAGTTCCAAAATAAACAGTTTCTTTCATAACGTTACCTCTACATAAAGATAAGACTATTATATCACAAAAACAAGCCAATTAAAGACATCCAATTAGATGTAAGCACTTTAAAAAAGAGTTATTTTGATTTAAAAATGGTATAATGAGAGAACGACAGAAAGGAATTATATATGGAACAAAAAGAGAAACATTTTAGCCTATCTTGGTTTTTTAAGTGGTTTTTAGATAACAAGGCCATTACGGTATTTTTAGTAACCTTATTATTGGGACTGAATCTTTTTATTTTAAGTAATATTAGTTTTCTATTTTCACCTGTTTTAGACTTTTTAGCAGTTGTGATGTTGCCAGTCATTCTGTCTGGTTTGTTATATTATTTGTTGAATCCTATTGTTGATTGGATGGAGAAGCATAAGGTTAATCGTGTTATAGCTATCACTATTGTCTTTGTTATCATCGCTCTCTTTATCATTTGGGGCTTGGCAGTAGCTATTCCAAATCTGCAACGTCAGGTCTTAACATTTGCAAGAAATGTCCCAATCTACCTAGAAGATGCTGACAGAGTTATTAATGATTTGGTAACCAAGCATTTACCAGATGATTTCAGGCCTCAGTTAGAACAAGTTTTGACAAACTTCTCTAGCCAGGCTACAGTTTGGGCAAGTAAGGTTTCATCTCGAGCAGTCAACTGGGTGAGTGCCTTTATTAGTGGGGCTTCTCAAGTGATTGTTGCCTTGATTATCGTTCCGTTCATGCTCTTTTATCTCTTGCGTGATGGGAAAGGCTTGCGTAACTATTTGACCCAATTCATGCCAAGAAAATTGAAAGAACCTGTTGGACAAGTTTTGTCAGACGTGAATCAGCAGTTGTCCAACTATGTTAGAGGGCAAGTAACAGTGGCTATTATTGTAGCAGTAATGTTTATTATCTTCTTTAAGATTATCGGTCTACGTTATGCGGTTACGCTTGGTGTTACTGCTGGTATTTTAAATCTGGTTCCTTATCTTGGTAGTTTCCTAGCCATGCTTCCTGCCCTAGTCTTGGGCTTGATTGCTGGGCCAGTCATGCTTTTGAAAGTAGTGATTGTCTTTATCGTAGAACAAACTATTGAAGGCCGTTTTGTCTCTCCATTGATTTTGGGAAGTCAATTAAACATCCATCCTATTAATGTTCTCTTTGTCTTGTTAACTTCGGGCTCTATGTTTGGTATTTGGGGAGTCTTGCTTGGTATTCCAGTTTATGCCTCTGCTAAAGTTGTCATTTCAGCCATTTTTGAATGGTATAAGGTAGTCAGTGGTCTATATGAATTAGAGGGCGAGGAAGTCAAGAGTGAACAATAGTCAACAGATGTTACAGGCTTTGGAAGAGCAAGATTTAGCCAAGGCTGAGCATTATTTCGCTAAAGCTTTAGAAAATGATTCAAGTGACCTTCTGTATGAGTTGGCAACTTATCTTGAAGGAATTGGTTTCTATCCTCAGGCCAAGGAAATTTACCTGAAAATCGTAGAGGATTTTCCAGAGGTTCATCTTAATCTAGCGGCTATTGCTAGCGAAGATGGTCAAATCGAAGAAGCCTTCGCTTATCTTGAGGAAATCAAAGCTGACAGTGACTGGTATGTTTCGGCTTTGCTTCTTAAGGCAGACCTCTACCAGCTGGAGGGTTTGACAGATGTAGCGCGTGAGAAATTGCTGGAGGCTTTGACCTACTCAGAGGATCCTCTCTTGATATTGGGCTTGGCAGAATTGGATAGTGAGTTGGAAAATTACCAAGAGGCCATTCAAGGCTATGCCCAGTTAGATAATCGTACTATTTATGAGCAAACAGGCATTTCGACCTATCAACGAATTGGCTTTGCCTATGCCCAGTTAGGGAAATTTGAAACGGCCACAGAGTTTTTAGAAAAAGCCCTGGAGTTAGAATACGATGACCTAACAGCTTTTGAGTTGGCCAGTCTTTACTTTGATCAAGAAGAATACCAAAAGGCCGTCCTCTACTTTAAGCAGATCGATACCATTTCTCCTGACTTTGAAGGTTATGAGTATGGATATAGCCAGGCCTTACATAAGGAACATCAAGTTCAAGAAGCACTACGTATCGCTAAGCAAGGCTTAGAGAAAAATCCCTTTGAAACTCGCCTCTTGCTAGCTGCTTCGCAATTCTCTTATGAATTGCATGATGCTAGTGGTGCAGAAAATTACCTCCTTACTGCTAAAGCAGATGCTGAGGATACGGAAGAAATCTTACTCCGTTTAGCCACTATTTATCTGGAGCAGGAGCGTTATGAGGATATTATAGACTTGCAGAGCGATGAGCCAGAAAATCTCTTGACCAAATGGATGATTGCTCGTTCCTATCAAGAAATGGAAGATTTAGATACCGCCTACGAGCATTACCAAGGGTTGGCAGGAGATTTGAAGGACAATCCAGAATTTCTGGAACACTATATCTATCTCTTGCGTGAATTGGGACATTTTGAAGAAGCAAAAGTCCATGCTCACGCTTACTTAAAACTGATTCCAGATGATGTGCAAATGCAAGAACTGTTTGAGAGATTGTAAGAATATTTAAACATATAGAACTGTAGTTTATCTCTTTTGATAGCTACGGTTTTTATTTGTATATGATAGAATTTTTTTGCAAAAATGGTTGGTTATTTTGTTTATTCATGCTATAATAGGAACAATTACTTTTAGGAGGTGCAGTATGTCTTATTTATTTGAGATATTACCGAGTTTACTGAATGGTGCGAGCACGACTGTACAGGTCTTTGCACTGGTCTTGATTTTTTCTATTCCCTTGGGCGTTTTGATTGCCTTTGCCTTGCAAGTCCATTGGAAGCCCCTCCATTATCTGATTAACATTTACATCTGGGTTATGCGAGGAACCCCCTTACTCTTGCAACTGATTTTTATTTATTATGTGCTCCCAAGTATTGGGATTCGTTTAGACCGCCTTCCTGCAGCTATTATTGCCTTTGTTCTCAACTATGCAGCTTACTTTGCAGAAATTTTCCGTGGGGGAATTGACACTATTCCAAGAGGACAGTATGAGGCTGCCAAGGTCTTGAAGTTTAGCCCTTTTGACACAGTGCGCTATATTATCTTGCCCCAAGTGACCAAGATCGTGCTTCCTAGTGTCTTTAATGAAGTTATGAGTTTGGTCAAGGATACTTCTTTGGTCTATGCTCTCGGAATTTCAGACCTTATCTTGGCTAGTCGAACAGCTGCCAACCGTGATGCTAGTCTAGTTCCTATGTTCTTGGCAGGAGCCATTTACTTGATTTTGATTGGGATTGTGACAATTATTTCCAAAAAAGTTGAGAAGAAGTATAGTTATTATAGATAGGAGGCTGCCATGTTAGAATTACGAAATATCAATAAGAAATTTGGAGACAAACAAATCCTGTCTAATTTCAGTCTAAGTATTCCTGAAAAGCAAATCCTGGCTATCGTTGGACCTTCTGGTGGAGGTAAGACAACTCTTTTACGTATGCTTGCAGGTCTTGAAACTATTGATTCAGGGCAAATCTTTTATAATGGACAACCTTTAGAGCTGGATGAATTACAGAAGCGCAATCTACTGGGATTTGTATTCCAAGATTTTCAACTGTTCCCTCATTTATCAGTTCTGGACAATTTGACTTTATCGCCTGTGAAGACCATGGGGATGAAGCAGGAGGAGGCTGAGAAGAAGGCGCGTGGTCTCTTGGAACAATTAGGACTAGCAGGGCATGCAGATGCCTATCCATTTTCATTATCTGGTGGGCAAAAGCAGCGGGTGGCCTTGGCGCGTGCTATGATGATCGACCCAGAAATCATTGGCTACGATGAACCAACTTCTGCCCTAGATCCAGAATTGCGCTTGGAAGTGGAGAAGCTAATCTTGCAAAATAGGGAACTTGGGATGACACAGATTGTGGTAACCCACGATTTGCAGTTCGCGGAAAATATTGCAGATGTATTATTGAAAGTAGAACCTAAATAGGAGGAAAAATTGATGAAAAAATGGATGCTTGTATTAGTCAGTCTGATGACTGCTTTGTTCTTGGTAGCTTGTGGGAAAAATGCTAGCGAAACTAGTGGAGATAATTGGTCTAAGTACGAGTCTAACAAGTCTATTACTATTGGATTTGATAGTACTTTTGTTCCAATGGGATTTGCTCAGAAAGATGGTTCTTATGCAGGATTTGATATTGATTTAGCTACAGCTGTTTTTGAAAAATACGGAATTACGGTAAATTGGCAACCGATTGATTGGGATTTGAAAGAAGCTGAATTGACAAAAGGAACGATTGATCTGATTTGGAATGGTTATTCCGCTACAGATGAACGCCGTGAAAAGGTGGCATTCAGTAACTCATATATGAAGAATGAGCAGGTATTGGTGACCAAGAAATCATCTGGTATCACGACTGCAAAGGATATGGCTGGAAAGACATTAGGAGCTCAAGCTGGCTCATCTGGTTATGCGGACTTTGAAGCAAACCCAGCGATTTTGAAGGATATTGTCGCTAATAAGGAAGCGAATCAATACCAAACCTTTAATGAAGCCTTGATTGATTTGAAAAATGATCGAATTGATGGTCTATTGATTGATCGTGTCTATGCAAACTATTATTTAGAAGCAGAAGGCGTTTTAAACGATTATAATGTCTTTACAGTTGGACTAGAAACAGAAGCTTTTGCGGTTGGAGCCCGTAAGGAAGATACAACCTTGGTTAAGAAGATAAATGAAGCTTTTTCTAGTCTTTACAAGGACGGTAAATTCCAAGAAATCAGCCAAAAATGGTTTGGAGAAGATGTAGCAACCAAAGAAGTAAAAGAAGGACAGTAAGATAAAATAGTGGCTGAGACTGCGTTTTGATTAGCAAAACGTAGTTTTTTTATAATCTAGGAAAACGATAATAGCGATTGAATCTGCATAATTGAATATGGAATAGCCCACTGTGATTTCTAAACCATTGTTAAAAATTGATTTGACTTCCAAAATTAAAATGTTCTGTAATGAAATGCTGATGTAACTGTTTTAGGAACAATAAAACGCATAATATCAAGGTTTTTGAACCTTATATTATGCGTTTTGTGATTGTTAGCTGATTTTTTACAATCCTGCGAAATCTTTGATTTCTTGTGCTGACATTGAAGAGTCGCAACGGACGTTGATTTGTCCATCTGCAACGTGAACAAAGCCTGGTACAGTTGGGATTCCATAGCGTGAGCGGAATGCTTGTAACTCATTGAGTTGGCTTGGTTCTTCACTGTTGATGAAGTAGATGTGAGCTTTGGTTTCAGCTACGACACCTGCCAAAGTACCTGCAAATTTACGGCAGTAAGGGCAAGTTTTACGACCGATAAAGAAGGTTGCAGTTTCTTTTTTATCAAGAGCTTCTTGCGCACGCGCAACTGTAGTGACTTCAAGGTCTTTGATGTTATCTAAAAATTGTTCCATGAGATTACCTCGCTTTCATTGATATGTCTAGTATGCCATAAAGTTTCTAAAATTGCTTAGATTTGATACGAAAAAAAGATGAGATTGGTTAGTCTCATCTTTTATAGGTCTTTATTTTACAAAAGCATTGATTTCTGCTTCGATGTTAGCGATTTTAGCTTGTGATTCTTCGTTTGTTTCTCCTACAACTGCAATGTAGAACTTGATTTTTGGTTCTGTACCTGAAGGACGAACGGCAATCCATGAACCGTCAGCAAGTGTGTATTTCAACACATCACTTGGAGGAGTTGTCAAGTTTGTAACAGTTCCGTCTGCAGCAGTAGCTGTTTGAGCTTTGAAGTCTTCTACGACAGTGATAGCTGTTGCATTCCATTCTTTTGGAGCATTGTTGCGGAATTTAGCCATAATCGCTTTGATTTGTTCTGCACCATCGACACCTGAAAGGGTAACAGAGATAGTCTTTTCTGCGTAGTAGCCGTACTCTTTGTAGATTTCTTCGATACCGTCAGCAAGGGTCAAACCACGTGAACGGTAGTAGGCAGCAAGTTCAGCAACGACTAGAACGGCTTGGATAGCATCTTTATCACGTACGAATGGTTTAATCAAGTAACCGAAGCTTTCTTCAAATCCCATCATGTATGTGTGATTGTGTTGTTCTTCGAATTCTTGGATTTTTTCAGCGATAAATTTGAAACCTGTCAAAACGTTGAACATAGTTGCGCCGTAGCTTTCAGCAATCTTTGTTACCAAGTCAGTTGATACGATAGATTTACATAGGGCTGCATTTTCAGGAAGAGTTCCAGCGTTTTTGTGGGCTTCCAAGATGTATTTTGCCATGATAGCACCGATTTGGTTACCTGAAAGGTTGAGGTAGCTACCATCTTTTTGAAGAACTTCAACACCAACACGGTCAGCATCAGGGTCAGTTGCCACAAGAACATCTGCACCAACTTGACGACCAAGTTCTTCAGCAAGGGCAAAGGCTGCTTGGCTTTCTGGGTTTGGAGATTTTACAGTTGAGAAGTCTGGATCAGCAGTTGCTTGCGCTTCAACTACTTGAACAGAGTCAAATCCTGCTTGGGCAAGAGCGCGACGAGCCAACATTTCACCAGTACCATGAAGTGGTGTGTAGACAATCTTCATGTCTTTACCGAATTCTTCAATCAAGGCTGGGTTGATGTTTACGTCCTTAACTTCTTTAAGGTATTCTACGTCAACAGCTTCGCCGATAACTTCAATCAAGCCAGAAGCTTTTTCAGTTTCCACATCAGCAACTTCAACTGCAAATGGGTTTTCGATTGCACGGATATAAGTAGTCAAAGCGTCCGCATCGTGTGGAGGCATTTGTCCACCGTCTTCACCGTAAACCTTGTAACCGTTAAATGGAGCAGGGTTGTGGCTGGCTGTGACCATGATACCTGCGAAACAGTTGAGGTGACGAACTGCAAATGATAGTTCTGGAGTTGGACGAAGGCTTTCAAATACGTAAGATTTGATACCGTGTTTAGCAAGAACTGCCGCAGATTCAAAGGCAAACTCAGGTGAGAAGTGACGGCTATCGTAGGCGATTGCTACACCGCGTTCTTTTTCGTTTCCACCTTTTGACTCAATCAAACGAGCCAATCCCTCAGTAGCTTGACGAACAACATAGATGTTGATGCGGTTTGTACCAGCGCCAATCAAGCCACGCATCCCTGCAGTACCAAATTCAAGATTTGTATAGAAGGCATCCTCCTTTGTTTTTTCGTCCATATTTTCCAAATCTTGGCGAAGGTAGTCAGGAAGCTCCGCAAAATCAACCCATTTCTGGTAATTTTCTTGGTAAGACATTAACATTCTCCTTTATTTTTAAAACATTTAATCAGTTTGATTATATCATTTTTTTTAGTTTTAGTAAAACCTTATCTGCTTCGAAAATCTCTTCAAACCAGGTCAGATTGAATTTGGGGTTTATACGATGTTGAGGCTAGGAAAAATTCAATCTCAGTAAAAAAGTAAGTCTTTTTATACCCAACCTCAAAACAGTGTTTGGAGTAATCTGTGACTCGACATTTAGTTCTAAGAATGCCATCTTGACCAGATGGTTTTCTTGACCGTTATTGGTGATAATCTTCTAGCAAGGCTTCAAACTCAGACACGGTCATGCCTAATTGCTCACTCGCAACCTCAGGTGTTAGAAGACCTTGACGTACTAGATTTACTAAACCTACTTTTAATCCTTCTTCTCGTCCTTGTTCACGACCCTCTGCACGACCACGTTCAAGACCTCTCTCTAACCCTTTCTCCTCCGCTTGTTCCAAGGCATAGTCCTGTGCTAACAAGGCTTGTTCTTCACGCATACGTAGTTGACTAAACATTTTCCTGTCCTCCTCGGACCAGCTCTTGTAGTCCAGCAGTTGGTCTGCTTGGCTGATGGCTCGCTCAGGTTGCTGGGTAAAGGGTTTATTCCCGAAAAACTCCAACCACGGCTTGCGAACCTCGTCTTTGCTGGTTTCTCTGTATTTTTTAAGTTCTAAGAACGCCATCTTAACAAGATGGTTTTCTTGACCGTTACTTGTGATGGTTAAGACTTCACCTGTCGTGTCCTCTCGCATACTAAAACTGTGGAAAGCTAGATCATCTTGGAAATAATTACTATCCACAATAGCTATTGCGTAAACAGGTGCGATATGCTTGTAGCTCTGGTGAGTATCACCTTCACGCTGGCGAATTTTTTCAAGGTTTTGATTGACCTGACTGCATAGGTAAGCCCACAGGCGATTGATAAAAAAATTCTGATGATGTACCTGAATCTCAATGATAACTTGGGTTCCATTATCCAACTCCGCCAAAACATCTATACTGGTA
This sequence comes from Streptococcus parapneumoniae, assembly GCF_037076355.1. Taxonomy (NCBI): domain Bacteria; kingdom Bacillati; phylum Bacillota; class Bacilli; order Lactobacillales; family Streptococcaceae; genus Streptococcus; species Streptococcus parapneumoniae. The sequence goes on from NZ_AP026968.1 coordinate 770,562, forward strand.
TAGAAATCCTGCGCTGAGTAGGGCAGGGAAGGCAAGACATGAATGTTACTTCCCTCCAAAATGGTCACATTTTTGGCTGGTAAATCCAGCATATCGCGAATAAATTGACAAGTGATTTCTGGATTACTAAAAATCTTTTTAGCAACCAAGTCATTAGTTGGGCTAATGCCCGGATGACGTAAGGTCATATTCTTTCTCCTTTCATTATAGCACATTTTTTAATCTAATTTGCTAGATTCTATGCTTCTATCTATTTATTCGGAAAAGAAAGGGAAAAGTTCAAACTTTCCTGAAAATAGCAATACATTAAGTAAAAAAAGATAGCCAAACTCTTTCCATCAAGAAATTTAGCTATCTTTTTTAGGTTGTTTTAAGATTGCATAACGCTTACAGATTTCTCACTTATGTTCTTCCAGCAGTGCCTCAAACTCAGCCACAGTCATGCCTAATTGCTGGCTGGCTACCTCAGAAGTCAGAAGACCTTGGCGGACCATATCTAGGAAGGCAAAAAGTTTTCCACGTTCAAGTCCTTGTTCTAAACCTTTTTCGATGCCTTGTTCAATCCCCTCTGCACGACCACGTTCCAACCCTTTTTCCTCAGCTTGTTCCAAAGCATAGTCCTGTGCTAACAAGGCTTGTTCTTCTCGCATACGTAGTTGGCTAAACATTTTCCTGTCCTCCTCGGACCAGCTCTTGTAGTCCAGCAGTTGGTCTGCTTGGCTGATGGCTCGCTCGGGTTGTTGAGTAAAGGGTTTGTTCCCAAAAAACTCCAACCACGGTTTGCGAACCTTGTCTTTGCTGGTTTCTCTGTATTTTTTAGGTCTTATTTATGATGGTCTTTCAATAATTCTTCAAACTCAGCCACAGTCATTCCTAACTGCTGACTTGCAACCTCAGCGGTTAAAAGATGCTGGCGAACCATGTCTAAGAAGGCAAAGAGTTTTCCGCGTTCAAGTCCTTGTTCTAAACCTTTTTCGATGCCTTGTTCAATACCTTCAGCTCGCCCACGCTCTAGTCCCCGCTCCAAACCCTTTTCTTCAGCTTGTTCCAAGGCATAGTCCTGCGCTAACAAGGCTTGTTCTTCGCGCATACGTAGTTGACTAAACATTTTCCTGTCCTCCTCGGACCAGCTTTTATAGTCCAGCAGTTGGTCTGCTTGGCTGATGGCTCGCTCGGGTTCTTGGGTAAAGGGTTTGTTCCCGAAAAACTCCAACCACGGCTTGCGAACCTCGTCTTTGCTGGTTTCTCTGTATTTTTTTAATTCCAAGAATGCCATCTTGACCAGATGGTTTTCTTGTCCATTGTTTGTGATGGTTAATACCTCACCTGTCGTGTCCTCGCGCATGCTGAAACTGTGGAAAGCTAGATCATCTTGGAAATAATTACTATCCACAATTGCAATAGCGTAAACAGGTGCTATGTGTTTGTAGCTTTGGTGGGTATCACCTTCACGCTGGCGAATTTTTTCAAGATTTTGATTGACCTGACTGCACAGGTAAGCCCACAGGCGATTGATGAAAAAATTCTGATGATGTACCTGAATCTCAATGATAACTTGGGTTCCATTGTCCAACTCCGCCAAGACGTCTATACTGGTATAGAAATCCTGCGCCGAGTAGGGCAGGGAAGGCAAGACGTGAATATTACTTCCCTCCAAAATGGTCACATTTTTTGCTGGCAAGTCCAGCATATCGCGGATAAATTGACAAGTGATTTCTGGATTGCTAAAGATTTTCTTAGCAACCAAATCGTTAGTTGGGCTGATGCCCGGATGACGTACAGTCATATTTCTTCTCCTTTCATTATAGCACATTTTTTAATCTAGGCTCACTAGATTCACTGCTTCTATCTATTTATTCGGAAAAAGTAGAAAAAGAGTAGAAAAAATGTCAAATTGTCTCATTTTTTAAAGAAATAAGTGTAAAAGTTAATGGAAATCTAAAAGCAAGCTGGAAAGGTCTCAAAGCACGGCGCTGAGCTTGCTGATAGGAGGAAGTAAGTCCATAAGATGCACACGACAAGGCAAGGATGATGAGGCTTCATCTTTGGTGTTGGCTTACTGATGATGGACTTCTAACCTAGCTTTGGTCTTAGTAAAAAGAGTCGTCTTTCCATTCAAAAAATTTGAAGTTTCAAGCCGACTGGTGTATAATATATTCATGAATTGTATTCTATTATATAGGAAGTAATAGGGCACAATATATATATATATATATATGGAGTGTAAGAATGAATCATCCAGAAAAACAATTAAAATACAGTATACGGAAAGTGAGTGTCGGTGCAGCTAGTGTTGTCATTGGGGCGCTCTATCTTTTGATGGGAGCTGGGATTGCTCATGCTGAGGGCGTGGAGTCAGCGAGGGAAACTGAGAGGGCAGCAAACCCGACAGATCCAGAACAGTCTGGAAATGGAAAGACAGGAAACAAGCCTGACCTCAGCAATACAGATGCAGCAGCAAATACCTATAATGCTCCCGTAGCTGCCAATCCGCTAGTAGCTCCAGAAAGTAGGAAACCTCGTACTCGTAGTAAAAGAGAATTACCTGATGGGGACGCAAGTAATCCATCGAATGGCGCTACAGGGACTGAATCAGGAGAGAACCAGCCAACAGGTGAAAATTCACCTGTACTGGATGCCAATCGTAAAGGTGAGACAGTAAAAACTGACCAACCTGGGGTACATGTACCTACAGATGGAGAAAAGGGGTCGGATGATAAGAATGCCAACTTAACATTTGATACTCCTAGTGAGAATGCTACAGTTGAGTACATGTACAAAATCATCCAAAATATGCCGGATGACTTCCAAAACAATGAGCGTTCATACTTGAGAAATATGAACACCCTTGGTGATGCACTTAGATTTGATGGAAATGGTAATGTTACTAAGGATGAAAGCGGCAAACAACTACAAGATGGTGAAATTCGTGAAATTAACGAATTCGGTGGTTGGAAAGCTATAAACGGTGGAACGTTCGCCATCGGTAAGAAAAATGCTCAAGGGTATTTCACTGGTTGGTACTATAAAAAGGGTTCAACCACAGAAAAAGAGCAAGGGGGGATGCTGGGTTCTGACGCCATGGACCGAGTCTACCTCCACGAGCAAGCCCTAGATCGTCGTTTTAATTACATGTTGATGCTTGCCAAAGGACGTACTATCGCCAATAGAACTGATACAGCACAAGATGGATCTACGTTTGAAATAAAGACAGAGAAAAGAACTGGGAATACTCTTGATAAATTACCTGTAAAAGAGAAGGAAGATATTCTCCAACATTCTCCAAATATTGAGGGATTCAATGGAATAGAAAAAACCTTCACTGCCTTTTCTACCAAATATGGAAGTCGCTTGAAAATCGACTTTGTAACAGGGTATATCTCAGACTATGAAGGGTCAAAAGGGACCTATCGTATTGTTGTTAAAGCTATTAAAAAGGATAAGAATGATACTTCAAAAGAAGTGGAAGAGACCATCTATGACCATACTATTAACAGAATTGACGGAGTAGTAGAGAATGAAGAACGCTATAGCCAGGGTGTGGATTTAAGTAGGTTTAACAAACTAATTAAAAAGTTATTGACAGATGAACACGAGAAAAAAGTTAAGCCTCTTGCAGAAGCAAGATATAAGGAGCAACATCCAGATGTAAACAAACCTAAATTTAGCGACTATAAATACCTGATGCCTATTATCACAAAAGAGCTCGCTGAAAAGGGAGATACTATAGTTGAGTTACCTATCGATAAGGACGAATTGCATGAAGTAGAAAAAAACGGAATACCATCTAATCATTTTAAAGAAGAACTTAATATCCAAACTAACTATGCAACTGTAGCCAATAAACTCCAAGGTGTATTAAAGCACATAACGGATAAAGAGGTGCAAGAAAACTCTGCAATATGGGTGGTTACTACTGAGAAAAATTCAGATGGAACAATAAAAAGTAAAGACCCAGATCGTGTCTATAAATTATTAGATTTTGTATTGCCAACTGCTAAAAAAATTATCTATCATGCAGATACTGACCAATTAGAACTCCAAACAGATCCAGATAAAGTGAAGAGTCATCGTGAAAAACTTAAGGCTGAGCTAGCAGAAAAAGAAGCTCTTTTAAAGACTACTACGACTAAGGATGAAACAGCTAAACTTAAAAAAGAAATCTCTGCCTTAAACTCAGCCCTTGGATCAACAAACGCCTACACTTACCTGGAAGCAACAAACGGTAGTAAAGAAGCAAAAATCCTTGGCTCACATATGGAAGCAACTGAACAACCTGATGAAAAGGATCTAACAGAAGCTGATTACAATAGAATAAGGACGAATGATCTTGCTGCGAAGGAAAAAGATGGTCTTCCAAAATTCACGCACTATTTTGTTGAAAAAGAAAAAGTTAGACGTTCAGATGTGCTAGCTGATGCTGAATTATCCAAAAAAATTACTGCGGAAATTGATGGTGATCAGGATAAACTAGGTAAAGGTGGATACTTCTCAACAGGGGATATTCCATTGGATAAAGATGTCGTAGCCTATAAAATACAAGTGTTTGCGGAAAATAAAAAGCGTGTCGGTGTTAATAAGCAAAGTCCAAGACTTCAATATAACTTACCTATCCTAGCCGATTTCTCAGTTATTCAAGATACCGTAGAACCGTCTAAAGAAGTAGCCAAACGAATCATTGATAAACAGGTGGAAGATAAAAAAATTCCACCAGAAGAAGGGAAAAAACTCAAAGGAAAAATCGATGAAAGTAAGAAAACATCGGAAGTTAGAAAAGCTATCTCTGGTAATGTAAAGGTCAAGTATGTCGATGAACAGGGATAAGATATACCACTATCTGAAGAAGACGCTAAAAAAGTCGGAGAAAAATCTGATAATGGTACCTACCTTGTAGAAAAAGAAGCCCTTATTGGCTCAAGCTACAATGTAACAAGTAAGAAATTACGAGGGATTAACGCAGGTGAGAAAAAATACCGCCTAAAACGCTCTCTTGATAATACTGATGGCTTATATACAAATTCAGCAGCTGTTACAGGCTCAGTGACTTCAACTGATAAGATTGTAACCTTTGTCTACGAAGAAGGGGAGCCAGCCAAGGCAAAAGCGGTTGTTCGTGTGATGAAACAACAAGATGGAGGAACAGCTGTTGAATTACCAGAACATAAGATCAACCTTGAAACAGAAGTAGGTGAAGACTTCCCATCAACAGATGTTGATGCCAAAGTTGCTGCCTTGAAAAAAGCAGGTTATGAGATTGTTAGCAATACTTTTACAGACGGAACACCTGAATCAAGAAAAGGTGATGATCAAGAAGACGTAGACGGACAAGAGCCAACGCAGTCTTATACGATTACTGTAAGAGAAAAAGTGGAAACAGTAACAGAGCCGAAAAATCCAAACGATCCAGTAGATCCAAATACAAACCCACTGAAACCGTTGGTACCAGTAGAACCAGAACATCCAGGAAAAGGATATAAAGTTCCAGATTTACCTAAAACACCAGAAACGAATACACCGATTACGTATGAAGCAGATCCGCAAAAAGCAGTAGTTAAAGTTTATAATGTCAAGGATAGTGTGGAAACTGAATTAACGAATGACAAGTTAACAATGAATGGTAAAACTGATGAAGTTATTCCTACTCAATCATTGAAAGATAAAATTGAAGAATTGAAAAAACGTGGATATATTATTGATGAAGAGCCACTAAAAAATGGAGAAAAATTTGATAGTGAAAAAGATTCAGATTCTCAAGATCCTACTCAAGTATTTAAGTTGAAAGTACATGAAAAACTTGTACCAGTAACACCGCCAACACCAGAAAAACCACTTGAACCTGGAAAACCAATTGATCCAGATGTGCCGGTAGATCCTAATACTCCTGTTGATCCAAACACACCAGTATGGACAGAGGATTTAATCAATAAAGTTAAGAACGCGGAAACTACAAAAGAAGTAACACGTACAATTAATTATGTTGACGAATCAGGAACTAAGCTAACATATACGGATAACGGTAAAGAAACAAAAGAGCCAAAAACAGATAAAGTAACCTTTACACGTGAAGCTAAGATTAACGTAGTAACAGGTGAGATTACTTATGGAGAATGGACAGCTAAAGATAATGACACAACATTCGATGAAGTAACATCACCAGTAGTAAAAGGATACATCTTAAAATCAAATCAAGACTCACAAGGTAATTTGGTATCAACAGATGGAACAAGTGTAGCAGCAAGTGAAAACTTAACAGAAGCTTCTAAAAATCAAAATGTAAATGTGGTGTACACTAAGTTAGGATCATGGGTATTAACACCGCCAACAGGTGTAACACCACCAGAAGGAACGAATTTCGATCCAAAACCATATCCAAACCATCCAGCAGATCCAACAAAACCTGGAACACCAGTATATCCTGAACCAGGACAACCAATCACACCTGGTACACCGGTAATTCCATATGTACCTGGATACACACCAAAAATTGGAGACAAACCGTTAGAACCAGTTGATCCAAACTATCCGGAAAAAGGATACAAAGTACCACCAGTACCAGAAACACCAGGTAAGGATACACCGATTACTTATGAAGGAAATCCACAAAAGATTTTAATTAAAGTAGTTAATGTAACTACAGGGGTAGAAGTGCCACTAGACAATGAAAAATTAGAATTTAACGGCAAATCAGGAGAAACGGTTAAAGAAACTGATAAAAATTCTGTTGATGCTAAGATAACTTCACTAAGAAATCGTGGATACATTGTAGATACAGTAAATCCACTAACTGCAACTACAAAATATGATACAGAGTCTGACGCTGGAAAACAAGAACCGACTCAGACATATAAATTAGTAGTAAGAGAAAAAATCTCAGCTGATAAAGAGTCTACAACTGTAACACGTACAATTAAATACGTTAAAGTTGATGTTCAAGATGGAAAAGAAGTCAGAACAGAACTTAACACGGAAAAAATCACGATGAAAGTAGATAAGGTTGAGTTTTCAAGAGATACAACAACTAATCTAACAACAGGTTTAACGGAAATTGGAACTTGGAATCATGAAAAACAAGAGTTCCCTAAAGTAGATACACCAGTTTTAGAAGGATATTTAGCAAATAAAGTGTCAGTACCTTCTAAAGAGGTAACGCCAGAATCTGATTCAATAGAAGAAGTAGTTGAATACAGAAAAATCGGTTCATGGGTGCCAAAAGTACCAGGAAAAGAAGAACCGACACCAATTCCGTATCCAAATGATCCAGATGATCCAACTAAGCCTAAAACTCCAGATTATCCAACCACTCCGCCACAACCAGGGCAACCAGTACCGAAAGTGCCAGTGATTCCATACGTTCCAGGCTATACACCTAAGACACCAAACGGAACTCCATTAGTACCTATAGATCCAGAACATCCAGAAAAAGGATATAAGGTGCCACCGGTTCCAGAAACGCCAAATGATCCTAAGATGGATACACCAATCAAGTATACACCAGATGGACAAAGAGCTATTGTCAAATTTGTTGTCATAGGCGAAGATGGAAAAGAAACGGAGCTTGTTGCTTCAAGGATGTCGCTGACAGGTAAAACTGGAGAGAAAATCCCAACAGAAAACTTTAATGATACATTGAAGAAACTAACAGGTGACCCAGTTAATAATGGTGACTACGAGTTAGTAGACAATCCTCTGAAAGATGGAGCGACATTTGACAACGTAAAAGATGAAGAAGGAAAAGATCCGTCTCAAGTCTTTGTCGTGAAGTTACGTCAAATCTATGTTATTCCACCGACACCGAGAATTGTCGAACGTCCAAGCGGTAATACTGTAGAAGTTGACGTGCCAAATAAAGATGCTGATACTTTATCTATTACATTTACAAAACGAAACAGTACTGAAAAAGAAACTATCGTTACGAAGAAAGATAAAGATGGTACGTGGAAAATTGAAAAATCTCCAGTTGGAGTGACTATCAATCCGACGAATGGTCGTGTTTACATTCCAAGTGAACAAGTTCAACCGAAGACATGGGTAGATACGCAAACAAAACATAAGTACAAACAAAGTAAGATTGTTAGTGTTATGCCGAATATTCTTGATGTACCTAAATTTGAAGGAACAACAGAATGGATTGACGTAAATGGAAATGTCTTAAGACCAACTGAAAATGGTTTACATGAAAAAGGTCGAATTGCAAATCATGTTTGGTTGGAAAGTCGTTTGGAAGGAAATAAAGTCACACATATTTTCTTTGCAGGTTCTCCATCTGTAGACAAGCCAGAATATAAAATTACAGTCTGGTTTGATAAAGATGGTAATCCACTTAAACCAGATCAACCAGGTACTCATGAAGCTGGAAATATTCCAGGATACAGATATATTACAACTGTAACGGAGGATGGTATTACGATTCATAGATTTGAAAAGATACCGCCAGTTCTTCCTAACGAACCAATTCCAGATAGACCTGAGGAGCCGAGACCACAACCAAATCCAGAGCATCCAAGTGCTCCTACTCCAAGCCCAGAACTACCAAATCAAGAGACTCCAATACCAGAGCCAACTCCTGAACCTGAAACTCCAGTGAGTCCAGACCCAGAAGTTCCGACTTATGAGACAGGTAAGAGAGAGGAGTTGCCAAACACAGGTACAGAAGCTAATGCTGGCTTAGCTGGGGCAGGATTGTTGACCTTGTTAGCAGGTCTAGGACTAGGATTCTTCAAGAAAAAAGAAGATGAATCCGAATAATATAAAAACGTTGCTTCTTGCCAAAAGTTGGATGAGTTATCTGGCTTTTGGCTCGGAGTCAACAATCTATAAACTAAAATAAATATTAAATTGAGGAAAATATGTCAAGACAATCAACTAAGAATAAGAAATATGCTTTACGTAAAATCGGAAAAGTTTTCGGTTCCTGTGTAGTGGCTACTGTCATTACCCTAGGTGGTGTTGCAATAATGGCACCAAATGTTACAGTTTATGCTTCAGATACTAGTTCAGACGAGGAACCAAATATTGGTGAATTGTCTAGTGCCACTGAGGGTTACCAAGTTTTTGTTCCTAAAGGTAAAAAATATGTAAGAAATGATGATGTGGATTATGATCCTAATGCTCAACCTAAATTGATCACAGAGGGTCATAATGGTAATAGTTTCATTTTAAAAGCAAAGCCAAATAAGAATTTGACAGAGGAAGAGATAACAGATCATTTTGAGGAAGAGGGTAATGAACTAGAAAATTTATTCAAAAAATTATATGATGACGATGGCGATGGTGAAGTTGATCCTAAGTATAAAAGAGCTGATGCTGATGCTATAAATGCAAATGCAGGTTAACCACTTGAGAATGATCCTAATTTTGTTGAACCTAAAGTGAGTGAAATTGACCCTAAGTATCCTCATCGTCTTGACTCAGGTATATATACTCCAGATAAAGATGACAGTAACCACGATGGTAAACCAGATGGGGCTAGTGGTGAAATTGATAGTGATGATAGTGTCGTAGAATCGAATAAACCCTTAACAGTAAATCCAGATGCAGAAGAAAATGTGGTAACAGAAGATGGTAATGTTGTACTATCTAAGTATTATCGTATCCATGTGAATGAAGGAGAAGATGCTGATAAAGTAGACGACGTTTACGAAATCGGAACAAAACCAAAGAAAGAAGTGGAAACAACTCCTAAAACAACTCGTTATGTAGGAGATCCTGATACTCCTTATAATACGAAAGTAACAGTTGTTGATGGTCATGATGGTTCAGTTACCAAAAAGACAACCTATGATTTGAATGAGAATACAGGTGAGGTCACTCCAAAAGAAACAGTTACTACTGTAGAGAAAGAAGACAAAGTTGTTAAAGTTGGTAATAAAGAAGTCACAACTGAAAAAATTGATATTACGACCCACTATACCGCTGATCCAAGATTAGAAAAAGATAGACAAGAAACAGATAACAATGGAACGGAAGGAACTCGTGAAATAACGAAAGTCTATGAAGTTTCACCAACAACTGGTGATTTGTCTAATCCAACAAGAACAGAGAATGTTACTGTGGCTATGGTTCCAAAAGAAGTTCGAGTCGGGAATGTTGAGAAAGAAGTGGTTGAGACTGAAATCACAACTCGTTATATTCCTGATGAAACTAAAACTCGTGATGAGCAAGAAGTGGTAACTCCAGGTTCAAAAGGGGTTCATACAAAAACTACGACTTATAGTGTTGATCCAAAAACTGGTGAGACACATACTCCTGTTGTGACAGAAGACGATACTCCAATGAAGCAAAAAGTAGTGAAAGTTGGTATCAAGCCTGTAGAAAAAACAGAGATTATTGACATTACGACTAAGTATATCCAAGACCCAGACCTAGACTATGGACAAACGGTTATTGTCAATCCAGGTTCAGAAGGAAAAATTGTAACAAGGACAACTTATACTCTAAATGAACAAGATGGAACAACTACTGAAAATCAACCAACTGTTCAAAAAACAGAAATGGTTCAAAAAGTTGTTCGTGTTGGAGTGAAACCAAAAGTTGAAGAAACTCCAATTCCATTTGAAACTACTTATGAACGTGATGACTCTATTCCAAATGGAGAAGAAAGAGAAACTGTAAAAGGTGTTGATGGAAAAACAGTCAAAAAGACAACGTATACGATGAATCCTGACACAGGTGTCGTAACACAAAATGAACCAACAACAGAAATAACTGACCCAGTGACACGTGTTGTTAAACGTGGAACTCAACCAAAAGTAGATGTAACTCCTGTCCTATCTCCTAAGAGATATGAGAAGGATCCAGATAAAGAAAAAGGACAACCAAACCAAGAAGTCCCAGGGAAACCAGGTACATCTACAACGACTACAACCTATGAAGTAGATCCAAAAACAGGTAAGGTTACAGAAAAAGTAGGCGACCCAGTTGTGGTAGAACCAACAGAAACTGTCGTCAAAGTCCCAGCGAAGGATAAAGTAGTAATAGAAAAAATTCCAGTTGTAACAGAGTATGAAGATGATCCAACTCTTGAACCAGGAAAAGAAAAAGAAGTAACACCAGGTCAACCAGGTGAAAAAACAACAACGACTACTTATACTGTAGATGGAAAAACAGGTGATATTACTGAAAAGACTACAACTCAAATTACCAAAGAAATGGTAAAAAGAATGGTTAAGAGAGGACCAAAAGAAGGAACTCCAAGTCAACCAGAACAACCAACCGCTCCTGAGGAAGCACCAGCTCAACCAGGACAGCCATCTGAGCCTGAAGACCAACCAAATCTTAAGGTAGCTCCGCCGACTATCGCTATTGTGGAAGAACCAAATAAAGCAAGCATCGAAGTAAAAGCTCCTAAAAAAGATGCAGATACAGTCAAAATTATCTATCCTAAGAGTAATGGCTCTGGTAATGAAGTTCTAACTCTTACCAAGCAACCTACTGGTGAATGGACTTTAGACAAACAACCTGAAAATGTTACATTAGACAAGAAAACAGGTACTGTAACCATTCCACGAGAATCAGTTGTCAATAAACAAAAAGTCCAAGCTCAAGCCAAGCATAAAACGAGTGGTTATACTCCGTTTGTATACGCTGCTTTATCAATCGAAGCAGCAAATCCAGAGCATCCAGTAACGCTGTGGGTAGATACAGCAGGTAAGGAGCTTAGGGAACCAGTAGATGGCAAACAACCTGCTGGCGAGATTGCAGGCTACAAGTGGCTATCAAGTCGCTTAGAAGAAGGTATTTTAACGCATACATTTGAGAAAGTAGCGAATGGAACTTCAAGTTCACCAGAAAGCTCAACTAGTCATCCAAGGACTCCATCAAGTTCGCCATCAACTTCAACGCCAGAAAAACCAAACAAAGCTGAAACTCCAGCGGTTCGTACAGTATGGCGCGATGAAAACGGAAAAGACTTGAAGGTTCCATCAGTTGATAAGCAAGAAGCAGGTGAAGTTCCAGGCTATGAATTTGTTGAGAGTCACCGTGAGGGAGATAACTTGATAGTTCATGTGTTTAGAACCAAGCAAGCTCAAACTCCTGCTCCAAAAGACCAAACTCCAAGCCCAGCACCATCTAAAGTTTCAGAACAAAAAGGTGAAGCAGTGGCTACAGCTACATCAGAAAAGACAGTAGATAGTGCAACATCTACCAAAACATCTGATAAAGCAGAATTGCCAAACACAGGTACAGAGGCTAATGCTACCTTGGCTAGCGCTGGTATCATGACCTTGTTAGCTGGTCTAGGACTAGGATTCTTCAAGAAAAAAGAAGATGAAAAATAAAGCTCTTTATCAACTGTAGCAGGTTGAGAAAAGCTAAGATTAAGAAGAGGCTGAGAAAAAAGCCTCTCAAATCAGAAAAACGCATAGTATCAGGTATTGAAAAACTTGAGACTATGCGTTTTATTGTGGGAAGATTTACTTCATTTTCTCCAGAAGTTGAGTTTTGACCCAGTCTCTTTAAATTATATGTTATCTTAAATTCAGAATAGAACATTATAACTTATAAAATATTGCTAGAAATTGATTCGACTTTACTCTCCTATTTGTTCAGAGTTTATTTCATTTTGCTATAAAGTTTGAGATTTCTTTTATTTTTTCTACTCTTTTCCGAATAAATAGATAGAAGCATCAAATCTAGTAAATTAGATTAAAAAATGTGCTATAATGAAAGGAGAACAAATATGACTGTACGTCATCCGGGCATCAGCCCAACTAACGATTTGGTTGCTAAAAAAATCTTTAGCAATCCAGAAATCACTTGTCAATTTATTCGCGATATGCTGGACTTGCCAGCCAAAAATGTAACTATTTTAGAGGGGAGCAATATTCATGTCTTGCCTTCCCTGCCGTACTCGGCTCAGGATTTCTATACCAGTATAGACGTCTTGGCGGAGTTAGATAATGGAACGCAAGTTATCATCGAAATTCAAGTTCATCATCAGAATTTTTTCATTAATCGTTTGTGGGCTTATCTATGCAGTCAAGTCAATCAAAACCTAGAAAAAATTCGCCAGCGAGAAGGTGATACCCACCAGAGCTACAAACACATCGCACCTGTTTACGCAATAGCTATTGTGGATAGTAATTATTTCCAAGATGATCTAGCTTTCCACAGTTTCAGTATGCGCGAAGACACGACAGGTGAGGTTTTAACCATCACCAATAATGGACAGGAACATCATCTAGTCAAGATGGCGTTCTTGGAATTAAGAAAATACAGAGAAACCAGCAAAGACAAGGTTCGCAAGCCGTGGTTGGAGTTTTTCGGGAATAAACCCTTTACTCAGCACCCCGAGCGAGCCATCAGCCAAGCAGACCAACTGCTGGACTACAAGAGCTGGTCCGAGGAGGACAGGAAAATGTTTAGTCAACTACGTATGCGCGAAGAACAAGCCTTGTTAGCGCAGGACTATGCTTTGGAAACCGCTAGGGCTGAGGGGGTTGAACAAGGTTTAGAACAAGGTTTAGAACAAGGTTTAGAACGTGGAAAACTTTTTGCCTTCTTAGACATGGTTCGTCAACATGTTTTAACTTCTGAATTTGCCAGCCAGCAGTTAGGAATGACTGTCGCTGAGTTTGAGTCACTCTTGTAAACGAGCGAAAATGTTTAGCTAGCTATCTTGCAAAAAAATAAGTAGAGTTTATAATCCAAATACTTTTTAATACCAAGAATAAGCAGAGCCGGTTTTTCTAGGATATTTGGGTTAAGACGATTGTCTTGAATGCCTTAGGGAAACATGCTATACTACTTGTATGATTATTTTACAAGCTAATAAAATTGAACGTTCTTTTGCAGGAGAGGTTCTTTTTGATAATATCAACCTACAGGTTGATGAACGAGATCGGATTGCCCTTGTTGGGAAAAATGGTGCAGGTAAGTCTACTCTTTTGAAGATTTTAGTTGGAGAAGAGGAGACAACTAGCGGAGAAATCAATAAGAAAAAAGATATTTCTCTGTCTTACCTAGCCCAAGATAGCCGTTTTGAGGTTGCAGATAAGACTGACGAAGTCAGCTCAAAACACCGTTTTGAGGTTGTAGATAAGACTGACGAAGTCAGTTACATATATCTGCGGCAAGGCGACGTTGACGTGGTTTGAAGAGATTTTCGAAGAGTATTATTTTTAAAAAATCTCTCCAGAAACTAGTTGCTAAATAGGGTAAAAATTGATAAAATAAGGAATGTCTAAAAAATTTTAAGGAGAATCTAGCAAATGGATTTCACATGGGCACTAAAGTATGCCACTGAATTTTTGGGAACTGCCATTTTGATCATTCTTGGGAATGGTGCAGTTGCCAACGTTGAACTTAAAGGTACGAAAGGTCACCAAAGTGGCTGGATCGTCATCGCTGTTGGTTATGGTATGGGGGTTATGATCCCAGCCTTGATGTTTGGTAACGTATCTGGGAACCACATCAACCCTGCTTTCACTCTAGGACTTGCAGTTAGCGGTCTTTTCCCTTGGGCACAAGTGGTACCTTACATTATCGCGCAAGTCTTGGGGGCTATCTTTGGTCAAGCCTTGGTTGTGGCAACACACCGCCCATTCTACTTGAAAACTGAAAACTCAAATAACATCTTGGGAACTTTCTCAACTATTTCAAGTATTGACCATGGTACAAAAGAAAGTCGCTATGCAGCAACTGTTAATGGTTTTGTAAACGAGTTTGTTGGTTCATTTGTTTTGTTCTTTGCAGCTCTTGGTTTGACTAAAAACTTCTTTGGTGCTGAAGTGCTTCAATACATGAAACAAATGGCAACACAAGCAGGACAAACAGTTGATTTTTCTGACTTGGCTATTAAAGCACAGGTGGCTCCACACACTGCTTCAGGACTTTCTGTGGCTCACTTGGCACTTGGATTCCTCGTTATGGCTTTGGTAACATCACTTGGTGGACCTACAGGACCTGCCTTGAACCCAGCTCGTGACTTGGGACCACGTCTCCTTCATGCTTTCCTTCCAAAATCAGTTCTTGGTGAGCATAAAGGCGATTCAAAATGGTGGTATTCTTGGGTACCAGTAGTAGCACCTATCGCAGCAGCAATTGCGGCAGTAGCTGTATTCAAATTCCTTTATCTCTAAGAAATAGCTCCTTTAACATTTGAGTGAGCACCATCTATAAGTAAGAGAGGATCAGATTGGTTCTCTCTTTTTGATTTTTTAGGGAAATGAAAGAAAATCGAAACACACTCCTCTCCAGCAGTGGTTTAGAAGTCTCAGTGGGCTATTCAGCTTTAATGGGCTATAGTAGCTTGCAGTTGAAATAATAGATCCTTGTTTCTAAAACATTGTGAGAAATTGGTTTGAATTCCCCAATCAAATTGTGCAGTTTTCATTCTACTATATATTATGTTATCGGAGATGGGTTCCCTATCTTGTAAATCTGCTTTATAGTGGGTTGAAGTTGGAATAGTTCGCCCTTCTTTATCAAACATTGTGAGGAATTGATTTGCCTTCCTCAACAAAATGTTCAGTTTTTATTTCATTTTACTATAAAATAAGCGATTAGGGGGCTATTTTCGACCGACGTCCTTATCGTTTTATCTGCAATCTTATACTCAATGAAAATCAAAGAGTAAACTAGGAAGCTAGCCGCAGGTTGCTCAAAGCACTGCTTTGAGGTTGTAGATAGAACTGACGAAGTCAGCTCAAAATAGTGTTTTGAGGTTGTAGAAGAAGAGGTTGGGCAAAAAACTCGACTTTAGGAGAAAATGAAGTAAATCTTCCCACAATAAAACGTATAGTAGCAAGATTTCTCAAGACCTGATACTATATGTTTTTCTGATTGCAAAGACTTTTTGACCAGTCTCAGCTATACCTACGGTAAGGCGATGCTGACGTGGTTTGAAGAGATTTTCGAAGAGTATTAAACCGATGTTGTGAGTAACTTTTACCTAGCTTCCTAGTTTACTTTTGTAGTATAAACCAGAGACTGTTTGTATTTTCAGCAAGTGAGTGGATGAATAATGCTGAAAACTCCTTGAAGGATAAATCTATTTAGTACTTTCTATTAGTTAGTTAAATTTTTACCAAGAATAATTCACAAAAACGTTGTAAAACACTTGCAATTTAGCTGAAATTTGATAAAATAGTAAGGAAAGTTAGACTGTATTGCCTACTGTCTATCTATAAAATATATTTTATTGGAGGCTTTTACTCAAATGGCAAAAGAAAAATACGATCGTAGTAAACCACACGTTAACATTGGTACTATCGGACACGTTGACCACGGTAAAACTACCCTAACTGCAGCTATCACAACTGTTTTGGCACGTCGCTTGCCTTCATCAGTTAACCAACCTAAAGACTATGCGTCTATCGATGCTGCTCCAGAAGAACGCGAACGCGGTATCACAATCAACACTGCGCACGTTGAGTACGAAACTGAAAAACGTCACTACGCTCACATCGACGCTCCAGGACACGCGGACTACGTTAAAAACATGATCACTGGTGCCGCTCAAATGGACGGAGCTATCCTTGTAGTAGCTTCAACTGACGGACCAATGCCACAAACTCGTGAGCACATCCTTCTTTCACGTCAGGTTGGTGTTAAACACCTTATCGTCTTCATGAACAAAGTTGACTTGGTTGACGACGAAGAATTGCTTGAATTGGTTGAAATGGAAATCCGTGACCTCTTGTCAGAATATGACTTCCCAGGTGATGATCTTCCAGTTATCCAAGGTTCAGCTCTTAAAGCTCTTGAAGGTGATTCTAAATACGAAGACATCGTTATGGAATTGATGAACACAGTTGATGAGTACATCCCAGAACCAGAACGTGACACTGACAAACCATTGCTTCTTCCAGTCGAAGATGTATTCTCAATCACTGGACGTGGTACAGTTGCTTCAGGACGTATCGACCGTGGTATCGTTAAAGTCAACGACGAAATCGAAATCGTTGGTATCAAAGAAGAAACTCAAAAAGCAGTTGTTACTGGTGTTGAAATGTTCCGTAAACAACTTGACGAAGGTCTTGCCGGAGATAACGTAGGTGTCCTTCTTCGTGGTGTTCAACGTGATGAAATCGAACGTGGACAAGTTATCGCTAAACCAGGTTCAATCAACCCACACACTAAATTCAAAGGTGAAGTTTACATCCTTACTAAAGAAGAAGGTGGACGTCACACTCCATTCTTCAACAACTACCGTCCACAATTCTACTTCCGTACTACTGACGTTACAGGTTCAATCGAACTTCCAGCAGGTACTGAAATGGTAATGCCTGGTGATAACGTGACAATCGACGTTGAGTTGATCCACCCAATCGCCGTAGAACAAGGTACTACATTCTCTATCCGTGAGGGTGGACGTACTGTTGGTTCAGGTATGGTTACAGAAATCGAAGCTTAATTCGATTTAGTTCCCAGAAGAACAATTATTTAAGTCAGACACTAAAAGAATCTTGCTTTGCAAGGTTCTTTTTTTCAGATATTGAACTAATACTCAATGAAAATCAAAGAGCAAACTAGGAAGTTTTAGCTGCAGGCTGCTCAAAACATGGTATTGAGGTTGTAGATAAGACTGACGAAGTCATCTCAAAACATGGTATTGAGGTTGCAGATAGAACTGACGAAGTCATCTCAAAACATGTTTTTGAGGTTGTAGATAGAACTGACGAAGTCATCTCAAAACATGTTTTTGAGGTTGTAGATAGAACTGACGAAGTCAGCTCAAAACATCGTTTTGAGGTTGCAGATAGAACTGACGAAGTCAGCTCAAAACACCGTTTTGAGGTTGTAGATAGAACTGACGAAGTCAGTAACCATACATACGACAAGGCGAAGCTGACGCGGTTTGAAGAGATTTTCGAAGAGTATAAAATTGAATTGCTTATAAAAAAGCTCCATACACTTGATGTGTATAGAGCAATGGGGGCTTTATTTAATATAGAGTTCTTGATTTTTCAAGACAATTTCACGTACGCTCGCAAATTTCTTGAGTTTTTTAAGTTCTTCTGGATGAGTGACGAGAGTGATAACATAACCTTCCTTACCCATGCGACCTGTACGGCCAGCGCGGTGAGTGTAGGTTTCAATATCTCTAGGAACATCAAAGTTTACGACGCATTCTAGGCTATCGATATCAATTCCACGAGCTAAAAGGTCTGTTGCAAGGAGTAGGGTCAGTTGCTTGTCTTTAAACTTTTCTAAGATGACTTTTCTAAATTTAACATTGACATCACTAGCGAGGGAAACAGCTAGGATCTCCCGATACTGTAATTTTTCTTCTGAACTTCCAAGGTCTGATAGGCTGTTAAAGAAGACAAGACCGCGGAAATCCTCCACATGAGCTAGTTTTCGTAGCATATCCACTCGGTGACGTTGGTCTACCTGCATGTAGAAATGTTGGATGTTGTCTAGTTTTTGGTCAGAGAGATCAATGGTACGTGTGTTTGGCGCAATCTTTTCTTGGTCAAACTTGGTTGTGGCACTCATGTAGACCAGTTGGTGATCACGAGGTGCGTAGTGAGTGATTTTCTCAACAAAGTGAATCTGAGAATCATCTAGTAATTGGTCAAATTCATCCAGGATGATGGTTTCCACATTCATCATCTTGATTTTTTTCAATTTAATTAGTTCAAAGATACGGCCAGGGGTTCCAATCAGAATTTCTGGTCCTTTTTTAAGGCGTTCAATTTGTCGTTTCTGACTTGAACCTGATAGGAAGAGTTGAGCAGTCAATCCGATAGCCTCTGCCCACGTTTTACATACATCAAAAATCTGTCCAGCAAGCTCCGTATTTGGTGCTAGGATCAAGAGTTGTTGGGCTTTTTTCTTTTGTAGTCTGAGAAGACTTGGTAGGAGGTAAGCTAGGGTCTTGCCTGTTCCTGTTGGGCTTACTCCTAGAAGATTTTCTCTAGCAAGAAGGGGCTCAAATAGTTGAGTTTGAATGGGGGTGAATTCTTGAAAACCGAGTTGGTCACTCAGTTCTTGCCATTCAGTTGGTAGTTTGTTTTTCATTTTTCTGCCTCAAATCTAATGCCAGCAGTCTGGCGCATGGTATATAGTAGCTCATGAACTGAACTTGCATCTTCCAGCCAAGTTTGGTAGAGATTCAGATCTGGTTTCTGAATCATGTGTGCAAATGCAGCGACTTCCTCAGTCATCGTATGAGGAGCCTGTTGGATAGGGAGTTGGATTTGATTGCCTTGATGGTCGGTAAAAATAGCCGAGCGAACATGCTCAATCGTGTTGAGAGTCAAGGTTCCATCTGTTGTGTAAATTTCGCAAGGAAGATTGGAAGTGATGTTTTTCCCAGCCTTGATATGAACTTGAAAGTCTGGGTAGAAGAGGATTCCGTCACCATTTAGGTCAATGCTATTGTCAAGCTGTTGAGTCTGATAGGTTGCATCCTGAGCCTTTCCAAAGAGACGAACGGCAGCGTAGAGGGGATAAATCCCTAAATCCATAAGAGCTCCACCAGCAAAACGGTCTGAGAAGACATTTGGTGTCTCCCCAGTCAACAAGTTAGGCATTTTGGAAGAATACTTGGCATAGTTGAAATCTGCTCCCAAAATTTGTTTGTCTGCTAAAAAGTTTTTGATGATAGTGAAAGCTTTTTCATGGTAATTGCGAGCTGCTTCAAAGATAAAACAATTATTTTTCTCAGCTGTGTGTCTCAAATCAAGCCATTCTTGTGGCTGAGTGACAGCTGGCTTTTCAAGAATGACATGCTTACCTGCAGTCAATGCAGCTTTTGCCTGAGCAAAATGCAAGGAGTTTGGGCTAGCAATATAGACCACATCAAAGGAGCTCTTGAAGAAGTCCTCTACTTGATCAAAGAGTTGGATATTCTGATAGCGAGAAGCAAAGGTTGCCGCAGTTTCTAGTTTTCTAGAATAGACTGCGACCAGCTTGTATTCTCCACTGATATGGGCTGCTTCTATGAAGTGGTGGCTGATAGCCCCTGTTCCGATGACACCTAATTTAAGCATAGTTACTCCTTTTCCGATTTCAAATCCTTCTTTCATTATAACATAGATAGACGGGACTATCCAACAGAGGGTAAAAAATTTCAAATAAGCGATTCGCTTTCTTCTGAAGAAAAGCTTTCTTTTACGAATAAATAGATAGAAGCATCAAATCTAGTAAATTAGATTAAAAAATGTGCTATAATAGAAAGAGGAAAAGGATGATTCTAAGACATCCGGGCATCAGCCCAACTAATGACTTGGTTGCTAAGAAGAATTTTAGCTGATCAAGCAGCACAGAGAAGAAAAACGCTATCGACGGCAACAACCAGTTAACGGATGAAGAGAAGAAAGCGGCGAAAGCAGCAGTTGATACAGAAGTTACAAAAGCGAAGAAAGCTGTAACGGATGAGACAACGAATGATACAGTATCTACAGCGAAAACGGATGGAATCCGTGCCATCAACGATGTAGACACAACGCCGCATTCAAAAACAAACTCAACACCAACTCCACGTCCTGACGACAGTGCTAACACCAACAACGGCGGTACTACCACCCCTGCTGACAGCAATAGCGATAGTGTGACACCAGATAACAGTGCCAATACTCCAGCTCCTGGTGTGACGACCGACGATAGTAGCAACACCACCCCTGCTACTCCATCATCTACTGTTGGGCAGGCTCAAGCAAGTACTCCAGCTCAAGAAACACCAGTTTTTACAAACACTCCAAACAATTCAGGCGATACAGCAACTCCTAGCGAGACTCGTCCTGTTGACAAGTCTGAACTTGCGCGATTGGTTGAAGAACTAGAAACTCGTTTGAAAGACTTGGATGGTATTGATCAATCTGTCATCGACGCTGCTAAGATCATTCTCGGAGAGGGTCAAGCAGCCCTTAGAAATACTGACTTGACAGAAGCAGGATTGAGAGAGATGACTGCTAAGGTCAAAGAAGCACTCGAATCCTTGAGAGGCAAGCAAGCGACTAAGGATGAAGAGGAAATGCAAGAAACAAGCAAAGAGCAAGATCATCTTCCATATGGTACGATGATTGGTAGCCTGCTCGCCCTTCTTGGTCTCCTTCTATTCCTCATCGCGCGTCGTAAGAAAGAGTCAGAACTCAAGAAGTTGACCAAGGAATTGACTAAGGTTCTGCAAGAAAGCGACCTTACAAGTGTAGATGCGAAAGTTCTCGACCAAGCACGAGAAGCTCTCGCTCAAGCGGTTGCCTTCCTAGCCAATGAGAAAGAGTCTGACCACACAGAAGATGAGTTGATTGAGAAACTCAAATCTATTCTTGCTCAGTTAAGATAAGCGACATGTGAAATATCGCAGGCGACCATAGAAGTTACTATATTGCTGGATAATAACTATAGGAAAAGTTAGTCGCAAACCTGTAGTGGGAAGTTGCCAGCTTCTAGCGGGGAAGTGGTTCTGGGAACAGGACACCATCTTTTGGATGGGAATGCTTCCTCCTTTAGTACAAGTAGAAGTCTTCGATGGCAGAGTAAGATAAAGAAGAAACACGAGACAAGTAAGATAGTTCATGAAATGGAACTGAAAATTGCTGGTGTGGACTCTTGAAGGAAGTAATGGATAGAAAGAAGTTGAGAAGCGTCTTTCTATCCATCTTTCTTTAGGAGTGTATGTAAGCGCTTTAAAAATAGAAAGGGTAATGGAATGGGGAAACATGAAACTAGAAAAAACAAACCTATTTTATTAGTAGGGAATGGAATCAATAGATTATTTGCAAACGAGTCAGAAGATGATGATTCCTTTAATGTAGAAAAGTTTAGAGGCGAAAAAGAAGCGGAGATAAGCGAGTCTTTGCGTTTTCCAATGAGGATTTCAGTATTCTATAAGGGGAAAGAAGAAACTGTCGCACAGGAACTAACTGATTTTTTGAAGGATAAGATGACGATTTCAAAAAGGAAGAAAGAGTTTCTTGAGGATTTATTAAACTTAGAAGTAGAGAATATTTTGACGACGAATTACAGCTTTGAGTTTGAAAAAACAATTTGTACTAATCCATCTATTGGAAAAATCTTAAATCTATATGGATATGGGAAGGAGGGTGAAATCAGTAAAAAGGAAAAGGAGCTAGGAATTTACCAGTATATAAAATTAGGTGATCGAAAAAAACTATGGCATATACATGGAATAGCAACCAGAAAAAAGTCTATTATACTAGGACAATACTATTATGGCTATTTGCTTTCGCAGGTGATAGGATATACGTCTGAATTATTAAGGAGATGGAATTCTAAAAATGATTTTTATCATCATTCATGGATTGATTGTTTTGTAAGCAATGATGTTCATATCCTTGGTTTTGCTTTAGATTTAGCTGAAATCGATTTGTGGTGGCTACTCGCATACAAGAAGAAACATTTTGAATTTACAAAGGTATATTTTTACTCTAAAGTTGGAGACTTAGATGTTACTGTGAGAATACTCTTGTGTACATATGGCGGTATTATAAAAGAAATAAATACGGCTGACTATCATGATTTTTATAATCAAGCTATTACTGAAATAAGAAATAGGATAAAAATGGATAGAGATGTTACATAAGAAATTGTAAGAGGTCTGTTCCCTCTTGATAAAATGACTCTCATTTGACTTTTTGCACCAAAAATAGCATCATATTCGGTGCAAAGGAGGCGTGATAGATGAACTATAAGCAGGAAATAGTAAACAGGATAGAAAATTTTGAATCGAATCAAGTTTTTATAGCAAATGATTTCTTTGATATTGCAGGATATGAAACTGTTCGTAGTACATTAAATCGTCTTGTAAAAGACAAAAAGGTTACTCGCATTTTGAAAGGTATTTATTATAAACCAAAATATATAGAACTGATTGGAGAGTATGCAATGGCGTCTGTGGATGAAGTTGCTGATGCTATTGCTAGAAAATATAATTGGACCATTGCTCCATCGGGAAACACAGCCCTTAATTTACTTGGTTTATCTACGCAGGTACCAGCAAAATGGACCTATATATCAGATGGAAGGTATGCCAGTTTTAATGTTGGTAAGGCAAGGATAGAATTTAAGCATAGAAATAATGGAGATATTTCAAATATGTCAACCTTAACTGCAATGGTGATACAATCTGTCAAGGCAATGGGGAAAGAGAACATTACTTCTCAGCAGATTGACTACTTACGGAAAAAATTATCTGAAGAAGAAAAGTCAACATTACTAGCTGAAGGTAAAACTACAAGTGTCTGGGTATATAGTATTATCAAGAAAATATCAGAGGTGTAGGGATGTTTGAGGATAAATAGATTGAGAAAAATAAATCAATTTCTCAGAATGTTTTTAGAAGTCACGGTGTCTATTCTAGCTTCAATCCACTAGAAATTCCATAGATAGAAAACTACATAATCTCTACAGATAGGGCTGATCGAGTTGATGTGAGATGATTTGGCTTTCTAGGGGAATTGTGGATTGCCAAACTGTATCATTGAAATTATTGCTCAAATTTGTTATGATATAAATATGAATAAAAGTAGACTGGGACGTGGCAGACACGGGAAAAAGAGACATGTATTATTGGCTTTGATTGGTATTTTAGCAATTTCTATTTGCTTATTAGGCGGATTTATTGCTTTTAAAATGTACCAGCAAAAAAGTTTTGAGCAAAAAATTGAATCGCTCAAAAAAGAGAAAGACGATCAATTGAGTGAGGGAAATCAGAAGGAGCATTTTCGTAAGGGTCAAGCCGAAGTGATTGCCTATTATCCTCTCCAAGGGGAACAAGTGATTTCGTCTGCTAAGGAGCTGATAAATAAAGACATTAAGGACAAGCTAGAAAGTAAGGACACTCTTGTTTTCTACTATACAGAGCAAGAAGAGTCAGGTTTAAAGGGAGTCGTCAATCGTAATGTAACCAAACAAATCTATGATTTAGTTGATTTTAAGGTTGAAGAGACTGAAAAGACCAGTCTAGGAAAGGTTCACTTAACAGAAGATGGGCAACCTTTTACACTTGACCAACTGTTTTCAGATGCTAGTAAAGCTAAGGAACAGCTGATAAAAGAAATCACCTCCTTTATAGAGGATAAAAAAATAGAGCAAAACCAGAGTGACCAGATTGTAAAAAGCTTCTCTGACCAAGACTTATCTGCATGGAATTTTGATTACAAGGATAGTCAGATTATCCTTTATCCAAGTCCTGCGGTTGAAAATTTAGAAGAGATAGCCTTGCCAGTATCTGCTTTCTTTGATGTTATCCAATCTTCGTACTTACTCGAAAAAGACGCAGCCTTGTACCAGTCTTACTTTGATAAGAAACATCAAAAAGTTGTCGCTCTAACCTTTGATGATGGTCCAAATCCAGCAACGACTCCGCAGGCATTAGAGACTCTAGCTAAATATGGTGTTAAAGCCACTTTCTTTGTGCTTGGGAAAAATGTTTCTGGGAATGAGGACTTGGTGAAGAGGATAAAATCTGAAGGTCATGTTGTTGGAAACCATAGTTGGAGCCATCCGATTCTCTCGCAACTCTCTCTTGATGAAGCTAAAAAACAGATTACTGATACTGAGGATGTGCTAACTAAAGTGCTGGGTTCTAGTTCAAAACTCATGCGCCCGCCTTATGGAGCCATTACAGACGACATTCGCAATAGCCTCGATTTGAGCTTTATCATGTGGGATGTGGATAGTCTGGACTGGAAGAGTAAAAATGAAGCAGCTATTTTGACAGAAATTCAGCATCAAGTAGCTAACGGCTCTATCGTTTTGATGCATGATATTCACAGTCCGACAGTCAATGCCTTGCCAAGGGTCATTGAGTATTTGAAAAATCAAGGTTATACCTTTGTGACCATACCAGAGATGCTCAATACTCGCCTAAAACCTCATGAACTGTATTATAGTCGTGATGAATAAGCAAGAAAAAATAGGTCTGTCAGATATGTGATAGACTTATTTTTTACAAAAGATAGTACTAATTAGCAAAAAAATTATGCTATAAATGATAAAGAAAATAGAAGGAGAAGCATATGAATACCTATCAATTAAATAATGGAGTAGAAATTCCAGTTCTGGGATTTGGAACTTTTAAGGCTAAGGATGGAGAAGAAGCCTATCGTGCAGTGTTAGAAGCCTTGAAGGCTGGTTATCGTCATATTGATACGGCGGCGATTTATCAGAATGAAGAAAGTGTTGGTCAAGCAATCAAAGATAGCGGAGTTCCACGAGAGGAATTGTTCGTAACTACCAAGCTGTGGAATAGCCAACAAACCTATGAGCAAGCTTGTCAGGCTTTTGAAGAGTCTTTAGAGAAGCTAGGACTGGACTATTTAGATTTGTATTTGATTCATTGGCCGAACCCAAAACCGCTTAGAGAAAATGACCAATGGAAAATCCGAAATGCTGAGGTCTGGAGAGCGATGGAAGACCTCCATCAAGAAGGGAAAATCCGTGCTATCGGCGTTAGCAATTTTCTTCCCCATCATTTGGATGCCTTGCTTGAAACAGCAAAAATTCTTCCGGCGGTCAATCAGGTTCGCTTGGCACCAGGTGTGTATCAAGAGGAAGTCGTAGCTTACTGTCGAGAAAAAGGAATTTTGTTGGAAGCTTGGGGACCTTTTGGTCAGGGAGAACTGTTTGATAGCAAGCAAGTCCAAGAAATCGCAGCAAATCATGGAAAGTCTGTTGCTCAGATAGCCTTGGCCTGGAGCTTGGCAGAAGGATTTTTACCACTTCCGAAATCTGTTACAGCATCTCGTATTCAGGCTAATCTTGATTATTTCGGAATTGAATTGAGTCAAGAGGAACGAGAAACTTTAAAAACGATAGCGGTTCAGTCGGGTGCTCCACGAGTTGATGATATGGATTTCTAGAAAATCATAAAAAGAATTGTACATTATTCTAATTTTTGATATAATAGTCAGCAGGAAAGAAAGTCTTATGGCGTTCTTCAAGCGAGCTTGGGATAGTGGGAGCCAAGTAGGGCAAAATAAAGAACTGGCGCTTTCTGTAGTATTTTCAAAAACAATGAAGTAATAAATTAGGGTGGAACCGCGTTTCTGACGCCCCTAGGTTAAGTCAACCTAGGATTGTCGGACGCGGTTCTTTTGCTTATTCAGTCTATTGTGTGAAAGAAAGGAGAGACGTGGAAAACCTTTATCTTGTAAAGGACGATAGTCAACTAGCTGCATTTCGTGATTTTGTAGTAAGAAATACTGAAAAGTTGAAAGATTATCAATCTTTTTTAAAGAATGAACTTGCAGTCTGTGATTTACCGCAAGCTGTTATTTGGTCAAGTTTTAATGCTGCTACACAGATTATTAGGGAAAGCGCTGTTCCAGCCTATACAAATAATAGACGAATGGTTATGACGCCTGATTTAGCTGTTTGGAAAGAGTTGTATTTGTATCAGTTGCTGAACTACGAGTGTTCTCAGCAAACTCAAGCAATAGAAAGTCACTATCATTCTTTATCTGAAAATTTCCTCTTACAGATTGTAGGACATGAGTTAGCTCATTGGTCGGAGCATTTTTTAGATGATTTTGATGGTTATGACTCTTATATCTGGTTCGAAGAGGGGATGGTTGAATATATAAGTCGCAAGTATTTCTTGACAGAAGAGGAATTTCAAGCGGAAAAAATTTGTAATCAATCTCTCGTAGAACTTTTTCAGAAGAAGTATGGTTGGCATTCATTGAATGATTTTGGTTCTTCGACTTATGATAAGAACTATGCAAGTATTTTTTACGAATACTGGCGTAGTTTTCTGACAATAGATCAGTTGGTAGAAAATCTAGGTAGTGTACAAGCGGTCTTCGATTCTTATCATTTATGGGCAAATACAGATAAAACTCTTCCCTTGTTAAATTGGTTTGTTCAGCAGAAATTAATTGAAAAAGAAATATAAAAACTAAAGGAGAAAACAATGTCTAAAAAATTGACTTTCCACTGCGTCAGTGGCAGAAACCTCCTTACAGTCGGACTGCCCCACGCTCAGCACTAGAGTGTCTGAGCTAGACGCAGTACTAACTCGTCTTGCCTCGTATGATCGACGAGGCAGACTCGTGTCGCAAGTAATTTATATAAAAAGGAGTAAATAATGTCTAAAAAATTGACTTTCCAGGAAATCATCCTTACTTTGCAACAATTTTGGAATGACCAAGGTTGTATGCTTATGCAGGCTTATGATAATGAAAAAGGTGCGGGAACAATGAGTCCTTACACTTTCCTTCGTGCTATCGGACCTGAGCCATGGAATGCAGCTTATGTAGAACCATCACGTCGTCCTGCTGACGGTCGTTATGGGGAAAACCCTAACCGTCTTTACCAACACCACCAATTCCAAGTGGTCATGAAGCCTTCTCCATCAAATATCCAAGAGCTTTACCTTGAGTCTTTGGAAAAATTGGGAATCAATCCTTTGGAACACGATATTCGTTTCGTTGAGGATAACTGGGAAAATCCATCTACTGGTTCAGCTGGTCTTGGTTGGGAAGTTTGGCTTGATGGGATGGAAATTACTCAGTTCACTTATTTCCAACAAGTCGGTGGATTGGCAACTGGCCCTGTGACTGCGGAAGTTACCTATGGTTTGGAGCGTTTGGCTTCTTACATTCAAGAAGTAGACTCTGTCTATGATATCGAGTGGGCGGATGGTGTAAAATACGGAGAGATCTTCATCCAGCCTGAGTACGAGCATTCAAAATATTCATTTGAAATTTCAGATCAAGAAATGTTGCTTGAAAACTTTGATAAGTTTGAAAAAGAGGCCGGTCGCGCCTTGGAAGAAGGATTGGTGCACCCTGCCTATGACTATGTTCTCAAATGTTCACACACCTTTAACCTGCTTGATGCGCGTGGTGCCGTATCCGTAACCGAGCGTGCAGGCTATATCGCTCGTATCCGTAACTTGGCCCGTGTCGTAGCCAAAACCTTTGTCGCAGAGCGCAAACGCCTAGGCTACCCACTTTTAGATGAAGCAACACGAGCTAAACTCCTAGCAGAAGACGCAGAATAAAGAGAGTGACAAATTACGAAAATGGGCGAACAGAGTGAGCCCTGAGCCAGTTGCCGCAGTGATGAAGGTATCCTTAGTGAAACTAAGGATACTAGGCAAAATTGGAGACTTTTGGCTCCAATTTTAGCAATGAAACAACGAAGTTGGTTGCTTGCGTGCCAATCACATAAGGCAAACTGGAAAATAAAAAGATACTTTTCGGAGAAAAAATATGACAAAAAACTTATTAGTAGAACTCGGTCTTGAAGAATTACCAGCCTATGTTGTTACGCCAAGTGAAAAACAACTAGGCGAAAAAATGGCAGCCTTCCTCAAGGAAAATCGTCTGTCTTTTGAAGCCATTCAAACCTTCTCAACACCACGTCGTTTGGCTGTTCGTGTGACTGGTCTTGCAGACAAACAGGCTGATTTGACAGAAGATTTCAAAGGTCCAGCAAAGAAAATTGCCTTGGATAGTGATGGAAACTTCACAAAAGCAGCTCAAGGATTTGTCCGCGGGAAAGGCTTGACGGTTGAAGATATTGAATTCCGTGAAATCAAGGGTGAAGAATATGTCTATGTCACCAAGGAAGAAGTTGGTCAAGCAGTGGAAGACATTGTTCCAGGTGTAGTAGACGTCTTGAAGTCACTGACATTCCCTGTCAGCATGCACTGGGCTAACAACACCTTTGAATACATTCGTCCTGTTCACACTTTAACAGTTCTTTTAGATGAAGAAGAGTTTGATTTGGATTTCCTTGATATTAAGGGAGGTCGTGTGAGTCGTGGTCATCGTTTCTTGGGACAAGAAACTAAGATTCAGTCAGCATTGAGCTATGAAGAAGACCTTCGTAAGCAGTTTGTAATCGCGGATCCTCGTGAACGTGAGCAAATGATTGTTGACCAAATCAAGGCAATCGAAACTGAGCATGGTGTACGTATCGAGATTGATGCTGACTTGCTGAATGAAGTCTTGAACTTGGTTGAATACCCAACTGCCTTCATGGGAAGTTTTGATGCCAAATACCTTGAAGTTCCGGAAGAAGTCTTGGTGACTTCGATGAAAGAACACCAACGGTACTTTGTTGTCCGTGATCAAGATGGCAAGCTCTTGCCAAACTTCATTTCTGTTCGTAATGGAAACGCAGAGTATTTGGAAAATGTCATCAAAGGAAATGAAAAAGTTTTGGTAGCCCGCTTGGAAGACGGAGAATTCTTCTGGCGAGAAGATCAAAAATTGGTTATTTCTGACCTTGTTGAAAAATTAAACAATGTGACCTTCCATGAGAAAATCGGTTCCCTTCGTGAACACATGATTCGTACGGGTCAAATCGCTGTACTTTTGGCAGAAAAAGCAGGCTTGTCAGCGGATGAAACGATTGACCTAGTCCGTGCAGCAGCCATTTACAAGTTTGACTTGTTGACAGGTATGGTTGGCGAATTTGACGAGCTCCAAGGAATTATGGGTGAGAAATATGCCCTTCTTGCTGGGGAAACTCCAGCGGTGGCAGCTGCTATTCGTGAACACTATATGCCCACATCAGCCGAAGGAGAACTTCCGGAGAGCAAGGTCGGTGCAATTCTAGCAATTGCAGACAAATTGGATACGATTTTGAGTTTCTTCTCAGTAGGTTTGATTCCATCAGGTTCTAATGACCCTTATGCCCTTCGTCGCGCGACCCAAGGTGTGGTTCGTATCTTAGACGCCTTTGGTTGGCACATTGCTATGGATGAGCTGATTGATAGTCTTTATGCTTTGAAATTCGACAGCTTGGCTTATGAAAATAAGGCAGAAGTGATGGACTTTATCAAGGCTCGTGTTGATAAGATGATGGGGTCTACTCCAAAAGACATCAAGGAAGCCGTTCTTGCAGGTTCAAACTTTGTTGTGGCGGATATGTTGGAAGCGGCAAGTGCTCTCGTAGAAGCAAGCAAGGAAGAAGACTTCAAACCATCTGTTGAATCGCTTTCTCGTGCCTTTAACTTGGCTGAGAAGGCAGAAGGAGTTACTACAGTTGATTCAGCTCTCTTTGAGAATGAAGAAGAGAAAGCCTTGGCAGAAGCAGTAGAATCACTCGTTTTGTCAGGGACTGCAAGTCAACAATTGAAACAACTCTTTGCGCTTAGCCCAGTCATTGATGCATTCTTTGAAAATACTATGGTTATGGCCGAAGATCAGGCTGTCCGTCAAAATCGTTTGGCTATCTTGTCTCATTTAACTCAAAAAGCAGCTAAACTTGCACGTTTTAACCAAATCAATACCAAATAAAATCTGTTAAACGGATTAAATCTTATCATAAAGGAGAGAAACATGGATCCTAAAAAAATTGATCGTATTAACGAGCTTGCCAAAAAGAAAAAAACAGAAGGCTTGACCCCAGAAGAAAAAGTAGAACAAGCCAAACTACGTGAGGAGTACATCGAAGGGTACCGTCGCACTGTTCGTCACCACATTGAGGGAATCAAAATTGTGGACGAAGAAGGGAACGATGTTACACCAGAAAAACTACGCCAAGCCCAACGTGAAAAAGGGTTACATGGCCGTAGTCTTGATGACCCAAATTCATAATCAGTATTCTTTCTTTTAACAAGGATAGATGAAATAATAACCAAAAGACTAGCAGACACAAACTGCTAGTCTTTTGTCACTAAAAAAGGAACCATAAAGGTTCCTAAAAACTATCATTAGTAACTTGCACCGGCTGTAGCGTCTGCGCCACCACCGTGGCCTCCAGCATCACCTGCATCAGAAGCTCCAGATGTGGCATCTGCACTGCCATGTCCTCCAGCAGGAGCTGCAGCATTTCCACCAACTAGACGTTGACCAGTCGTATTGAGGTACCAGTCAAGCCATGGTTGGAAATTAAAGATAATCTCATTGATTCCAGCATATGAACCATCTGGATAGTACATTGCTTGGTAATTATGGGTATTAATAACGCCTTCTGGTGTTCCTGGCACAATTGTACGGACATATTCTTGATCTCCATTACGCAATACGCCGACAACCCATTCAACATTCTTCATTCTAGAATCTGGCAATGAACCGTGTACAGTTCCTAAACGGTTTCCTGATTGAGCACGTACACGTTTACCAAACATTGTATTTGGATCTTGGTGGGCGTTATTAAAGTACAAGAATTGGTTATTATCATCCGCATATGTCAACTCAAATGGCATTGCTTTCAAGAACATGTCAATTTGGTTAACTGTCAAGATACCATGGTCTAATTTAACGTAAGTATCTCCAGAAACAGCTCCAACAAGCTCAGCTGCTTTTTCTACCCATTCAGGATCATCAGGGTCAACTCCTTGAATGGTAGTTGCGATTGGATTTGTACAATATAAATCTTCTGGTGCGATTGGTTTTGGTTTTTTCAATTTTGAAACGACTCCCACATATTTTACAAAGTTGTCTAAACATGTTTCAAGGAAATTAATAGTTCCTTCATTTGTGATATTGCCCTCTGCGTCAAATGCTTCTTTGGCTTTACCAAGAAGGAATTCGTTACCTGGAAGCGTATAGGCATTGACACCTGGAGCGTCAAGAATCTTACGAAGGTGAACTTGGGCACGAGAAGTACCTTGGTCGTAGTAAGAAGCACCCACAATCATGACTGGTTTGTTTTCAAATGGATGAACTTCATATGAAAGCCATTCAAGAACAGATTTAAGAGAAGCTGAGATTGTGTGGTTGTGCTCAGGAGTAGCAATAATGACACCATCAGCACGCGTAATTCTGTTATACAAGAGACGCAATTGGAAGCTTTCATCCCATTTTTCGTCTTGGTTAAACATTGGAACTTCGTCAATTTCAAGAACTTCTAATTCAAATTTGAGTTTGAAGTGACGACGGATGAATTCCAAGAGTTTACGGTTATATGATTGATCGTAGTTTGATCCTACAAGTCCAACAAATTTCATTCTTTTTGGTCTCCTATCTTACAAATTTTCCCAGTCAAAGTCTTCAGCATCTTTGCGAAGTAAGGCTTGTGCGTTGCGCAATTTTTCTGTGATTTTTACAAAGATACGGAAGTCGTCAAAAGTGGCATCCAATTTTTTAATAACATCAAGATCCACTAGGTCTCCACTTGGGTTAAAAGCTTGAAGAGAATGTGAAAGCAAGAATTCATCTGGAAGGACACTTGCTTTGATTTCTGGAGCATTCAAGATTTGGCGAAGTTGCATTTGAGCACGTGATGAACCGAGTGTACCGTAAGAAGCACCTGTAATCATGATTGGTTTGTTCAAGAGTGGGTAAATACCATAAGACAACCAAGCAAGAGCGCTCATCAAAACAGCTGGGATAGAGTGGTCGTACTCAGGAGTACCGATAATAACGCCATCTGCCTCTTCGATTTTAGCAGCAATTTCCAGAATTTCAGCAGGTACTTGCTTGTCAGCTGGTTTATTGAAGACAGGAATGTCTTTGATTTCAACAAGTTCAATTTCAGCTTTTTCAGCAAAGTGTTTTTGCATGTATTGAAGCAATTGACGGTTTGTAGAACGTTTTGAATTTGTTCCAACAATAGCAATAAGTTTTAACATGAGATTTCCTTTCTCTTTTTACATAATACGATTTTAAAACTCCATTGAAACAGTTGTCTCTATAGAGTAGGAATTCCTGAAGAACAACTTAGGTGACCTTCTTTATCAATGAGGATGGCTTCGATGCCCTCCAAACTTTCGACTTGCCAGAGGATAGAAGCAGGTCTTTCTCCAAATAGACGAGTTGTCCAGATTTCACCATCGATTGATTTATTAGAGATGATTGTCAGACTCGCTAGTTCCGTTTCAACAGGATATCCTGTTTGACTGTCAAAAATATGATGGTAATCTTTTCCATCGACGGTCAGGTGACGTTCATAAATGCCTGAAGTCACGACAGATTGATTGACAACAGGGATGGTCATTAAGTGATTTCCCCTCGGATTGGCTGGGTCTTGAATCCCTATTTGCCAAGGCTGATTTCCTCTTGCCTGATTTTTTCCAATGGTCAGGATATTCCCTCCCAGATTGATCAAGGCAGAAGTCACCCCCTCTTTTCTCAGAAATTGTGCAACCTTATCCGCACTATAACCCTTGGCTAAACAACCAAGATCGATCTTCATTCCTTTCTGTTTTAAAAACACAGTGGAAGTAGAAGAATCTAACTCGATAAAATGAGGATTGATTAGAGGCAGAACCGATTCAATTTCTTGAGGTTGGGCGACTTTGGCATCTGAAAAACCGATGCGCCAGGTTTGAATTAGGGGACCAATGCTGATATTGAGATAGCTAGAGGGTGCTAGGCTATGCTCTAACCCAAGTGAAATCAGCTCAAACAGGTCTGGATGAACCGTGACGGGGGCTATTCCAGCTTGATGATTGATTTCCATCAACTCAGATTCCTGACTATTGGCATTGAAGCGGTATTCTAGCTCTCTGAGTAAATCAAAGGATTTTTGGAGCAAGCTATCGGCTCGCTCATCTACTAATGAAATAGTGATAGTAGTCCCCATTAGCTGTTCGGAATGTGAACTTAGAGGCAAGCTACCAACTCCTTTCTCTTATAGAAAATAAGTTGTAATATCAAGTAATTATCTAAATTGAAGCCCTTACATTTTATTTTCATGTTATTAGAATACCATAAAGTTAGACTTTTCACAAATAAAATTTGGAAAAAGTCAAGAAATATGCTCATAAAATTCATGAGGCTTGAAAACAGGATAAATGGGGAATTATTTTTGATAAAAAATGCTGAAATAATAGGAAACTACTTGTAAACGCTAACAGTAAATGGTATACTAGTAGAGTAAATTTAAAATTGAAGGCAGGAAATTTTTTATGAGTAAAATCGTTGTAGTTGGTGCTAACCACGCTGGTACAGCATGTATCAATACCATGTTGGATAATTTTGGAAATGAGAACGAAATCGTTGTATTTGACCAAAACTCTAACATCTCTTTCCTAGGATGTGGAATGGCCCTTTGGATTGGGGAACAAATTGACGGTGCTGAAGGCTTGTTCTATTCTGATAAAGAAAAATTGGAAGCAAAAGGTGCTAAAGTTTACATGAACTCACCTGTTCTTTCAATTGACTACGACAATAAAGTTGTGACTGCAGAAGTTGAAGGAAAAGAGCACAAAGAATCATACGAGAAATTGATTTTCGCTACAGGTTCTACACCAATCTTGCCACCAATCGAAGGGGCTGAAATTGTTAAGGGAAACCGTGAATTTAAAGCGACTCTTGAAAATGTTCAATTTGTTAAGTTGTACCAAAACGCAGAAGAAGTCATCGAAAAACTTGCTGACAAGAGCAAACACCTAGATCGCATCGCTGTTGTTGGTGGTGGTTATATCGGTGTTGAACTTGCTGAAGCCTTCGAGCGTCTAGGAAAAGAAGTTGTCCTTGTTGATATTGTAGACACTGTTTTGAACGGTTACTATGACAAAGACTTCACTCAAATGATGGCGAAGAACTTGGAAGACCACAACATCCGCTTGGCGCTTGGTCAAACAGTAAAAGCTATCCAAGGTGATGGAAAAGTAGAGCGCTTAGTAACAGACAAAGAAACATTTGATGTGGATATGGTTGTTCTTGCAGTTGGTTTCCGTCCAAACACAGCACTTGCTGATGGTAAGATTGAACTCTTCCGCAACGGTGCCTTCCTTGTAGACAAGAAACAAGAAACATCTATCCCAGGCGTTTACGCTGTTGGTGATTGTGCGACTGTCTATGACAACGCTCGTAAAGACACTAGCTACATTGCCCTTGCTTCAAATGCTGTTCGTACTGGTATCGTTGGTGCCTACAACGCTTGTGGACATGAATTGGAAGGAATCGGTGTTCAAGGATCAAACGGTATCTCAATCTATGGTCTTCACATGGTTTCAACTGGTTTGACTCTTGAAAAAGCGAAAGCTGCAGGTTACAATGCGACTGAAACAGGCTTTAACGATCTACAAAAACCAGAATTCATGAAACATGACAACCATGAAGTAGCAATTAAGATTGTCTTTGACAAAGATAGCCGTGAAATTCTTGGTGCCCAAATGGTCTCACACGATTCTGCAATCAGCATGGGAATCCACATGTTCTCACTTGCTATCCAAGAGCATGTGACAATTGATAAATTGGCATTGACAGATCTATTCTTCTTGCCACACTTCAACAAACCATACAACTACATCACAATGGCTGCCCTTACAGCTGAAAAATAATATTTGATGAACTATCTGGCCTTAAGCTAAGGTCAGATAGTTTTTTAGCTAGTCTGTACCCATACAATTATGATTTTTTTATCTTGTGATTCATTCTGTTCTGACTTAAAATGAAAAGGTAGCTACCAATACAAATGATGAGGATAAAACAAATGACTGAAAATAGATATGAATTAAATAAAAACTTGGCACAGATGCTCAAGGGCGGTGTTATCATGGATGTGCAAAATCCTGAACAGGCCCGTATTGCAGAGGCCGCTGGTGCGGCTGCTGTTATGGCCTTGGAGCGGATTCCAGCTGATATTCGTGCAGCTGGTGGTGTTTCTCGTATGAGTGATCCAAAGATGATTAAGGAAATCCAAGAAGCAGTTAGTATTCCAGTGATGGCCAAGGTCAGAATCGGGCATTTTGTTGAAGCTCAGATTTTAGAGGCTATTGAAATTGACTATATCGATGAGAGTGAAGTTTTATCTCCAGCTGACGACCGTTTCCATGTGGATAAGAAAGAATTCCAAGTTCCTTTTGTCTGTGGTGCTAAGGATTTGGGCGAAGCCTTGCGTCGTATTGCTGAAGGAGCTTCTATGATTCGTACCAAAGGAGAACCGGGTACAGGGGATATCGTCCAAGCTGTTCGTCATATGCGTATGATGAATCAGGAAATTCGCCGCATTCAAAACCTACGTGAGGACGAACTTTATGTTGCTGCTAAGGACTTGCAAGTCCCTGTAGAATTGGTTTTATATGTCCATGAACATGGAAAATTGCCAGTTGTAAACTTCGCAGCTGGAGGCGTTGCAACGCCAGCAGATGCCGCGCTGATGATGCAATTAGGGGCAGAGGGTGTCTTTGTCGGTTCAGGTATTTTTAAGTCAGGAGATCCTGTTAAACGAGCGAGTGCTATTGTCAAAGCGGTGACTAACTTCCGTAATCCTCAAATTTTAGCTCAAATCTCTGAAGATTTAGGAGAAGCCATGGTTGGTATCAATGAAAATGAGATCCAAATCCTCATGGCTGAGCGAGGAAAATAGATGAAAATCGGAATATTGGCCTTGCAAGGGGCCTTTGCAGAACATGCAAAAGTGCTAGATCAATTAGGTGTCGAGAGTGTTGAAATCAGAAATCTAGATGATTTTCAGAAACATCAGAGTGATTTGTCGGGTTTGATTTTGCCTGGAGGAGAATCTACAACCATGGGCAAGCTCTTACGTGAGCAGGACATGCTGATTCCCATTCGAGAAGCCATTCTATCTGGTTTACCAGCCTTTGGGACCTGTGCGGGTTTAATTTTGCTGGCTAAGGAAATTACTTCTCAGGAAGAGAGTCATCTAGGAACTATGGATATGGTGGTCGAGCGAAATGCCTATGGGCGCCAATTAGGAAGTTTCTATACGGAAGCAGAATGTAAGGGAGTCGGTCAGATTCCAATGACCTTTATCCGTGGTCCAATTATCAGCAGTGTTGGAGAGGGTGTAGAAATTCTAGCAACAGTTGACAATCAAATCGTTGCTGCTCAAGAAAAAAATATGTTAGTGACCTCTTTTCATCCAGAATTGACTGATGATGTGCGCTTGCACAAGTACTTTATAAATATGTGTAAAGAAAAAAGTTGAGACTGAGTTTCTCAACTTTTTTACATGTAATAAACAATGGCGATGTATTGGAGGGCAGATGCAGCTAGGATAAAGAGATGCCAAATCATGTGGAAATAAGGTTTTTTCTTGGCGTAAAATCCAGCCCCAACTGTATAACAGAGTCCGCCAGTTACCATGAGACTCCAGAAAATTGGCGTTGTTTGACTGATAATGGCAGGAATGATAGCCAGAACCAACCAGCCCATAATCAAGTAAAGAGCAAGGCTAAATTTCTCATTGACTTTTTTAGCAAAGATTTTATAGAGAATACCAAAGATGGTCGTTCCCCACTGGATGGCAATAATTAGATAGCCAAACCAGTTATTCATTAAGGTCAAGACGACGGGCGTGTATGAGCCAGCAATGGCAACGTAAATCATAGAATGGTCAATGATTCTCAAGACATATTTGTGGGTTGAACCATAGGCCATAGAGTGATAAATGGTGGATGATAGAAACATGAGAAAGAGACTAATAACGAAAATGGAAACGCCGATAGAGGATAAAAATCCGTGTGCCTCATAACTATAGGTGGATGAAATAGGGAGTAAGATGAGCATGATGACTGCACCCACAGCATGGGTCACGCTATTAGCAATCTCCTCTCCAAAACTGAGTTGTTTGCTGAGTTTAAGACTAGTGTTCATTGGATTACCTCCTCTTGAGTATGATGGATTAAGGCTAGAGTTTGATGATAGAGTTTAACAGTTTGGCAGCTGGTTTGGATGATAGGGTTAGCTGGGTCAACTCCTTGGTTCATGTAGTCCACAAAAGCATCGTAGAGTTGCTCTGAACTTGCTTGACTTTGTAGAGTATTAAGTGTCTGGGCTATTTCTTGAATAGAAAATACAGACTTGAGGGTTGTGATAGCAATCAGACGGGCAATCTGTTGGCGTTGGTATTTTTTCTTGTCAGGCTTTGTCAGGTAACCATGTTTCACATAATTGTTGACCATAGATGCTGTTAGGCCCTTGTCTTTATCAGGAGAGATAGGGGCGCAGACCTGATTGACATAGAGTAAAACCTGGTCCAGATAGAGGTCAATATTTGGGATTTCTGCCCATTTGGGGTAGGAAAAGGTAGTTTTCATTTTCAACTCCTTTTTATCTAGTTTTAATAACTAGATTATAAA
Organism: Streptococcus parapneumoniae; assembly: GCF_037076355.1. Classification (NCBI taxonomy): domain Bacteria; kingdom Bacillati; phylum Bacillota; class Bacilli; order Lactobacillales; family Streptococcaceae; genus Streptococcus; species Streptococcus parapneumoniae. Next base: position 808,429 of record NZ_AP026968.1, read on the forward strand.
ATAACAAAAACAAAAAGTCAAGTTTTAACTGCTTGTAGAAAGACCTAAATTATGCTATGATGGGAGAAACTAGTCAGAAATGAGGAGAAAAGATGGAGATTCGTTTAGCTTTTCCAAATGAAGTAGATGCCATCATGCAAGTGATGGAGGATGCTAAAAAATGTTTAGCGGATGCTGGTAGTGACCAGTGGCAAAATGGTTATCCAAATGCTGATATTATTATTGAGGATATTATCTCAGGTCAAGCCTATGTAGCCTTGGAAGAGGGAGAACTACTAGCCTATGCTGCTGTGACCAAGAGTCCAGAGGAAGCCTATGAAGCCATTTATGAAGGAAACTGGCAAGCTGAGGAGCCAGAGTACCTAGTCTTTCATCGTATTGCTGTGGCTGCAGCTATGCAGGGACAAGGAGTTGCTCAAACCTTTTTAGAGGGCTTGATCGAAGGTTTTGACTATCTTGATTTTCGTTCAGATACGCATGCTGAAAACAAGGTTATGCAACATATTTTTGAAAAGCTTGGATTTAAACAGGTTGGTAAGGTTCCAGTTGATGGCGAACGCTTGGCCTATCAAAAATTGAAGAAATAATGCAAAAGAAGTACGTAAAAATGCGCTACTTTTCGCCAATAGGAACCTTGTCTTTGGTTGCCGACGAGCAATATCTGTATGGCATTTGGGTGCAGGAGCAGAAGCATTTTGAGAGGGGACTAGGAGATGAGACGATAGAAGCAGTTGTTAGTCATCCCATTTTAGACCCAGTTATTGCTGGCTTAGATGTTTACTTTAAAGGCAAGTCTCATGATTTATCCAACTTGCCCTTGGCTCCAATCGGAACGGATTTTGAAAAGCGAGTTTGGTCCTATTTACAGGAAATTCCTTATGGTCAGACAGTGACCTATGGACAAATAGCCCAAGAGCTACAAGTGGCTTCTGCTCAAGCAATTGGTGGAGCAGTGGGGCGCAATCCTTGGTCTATCCTAGTACCTTGTCATCGTGTGCTGGGAGCAGGCAAGCGTCTGACAGGTTATGCTGCAGGAGTGGAAAAGAAAGCTTGGCTCTTGGAGCATGAAGGCGCAGATTTTAAAGATATAAAATAGAAAGTAAAACACATGTTAGAATTTATCGAATACCCAAAATGTTCAACTTGTAAAAAAGCAAAACAAGAATTAAACCAACTCGGTGTGGATTATAAAGCCGTTCATATCGTCGAAGAAACACCCAGCCAAGAAGTCATTTTAAACTGGCTAGAAACCTCAGGGTTCGAGCTAAAGCAATTTTTCAACACCAGTGGGATCAAATACCGTGAATTGGGGTTGAAAGATAAGGTGGGAAGTCTGTCAAATCAAGAAGCGGCTGAGTTACTAGCAAGTGACGGTATGTTGTTAAAACGGCCTATTTTAGTAGAAAATGGAACTGTTAAGCAAATTGGTTATCGAAAACCTTATGAAGAATTGGGATTGAAATAGTTTTTATCTATCTCTTTGATAGATAAAATATATAGCCTCCCTGTTTCAAAGTATGATAAACTAGTAGGTAGACAAAGTCTGTATCTGACCGTAGCAAATAATTTCATTGACGGCAGAAGTATGGTAGAATGAATCATTATCAGGAGAGGATGTTTTTATGAATGTTACAACGATTTTAGCATCAGATTGGTATCAAAACTTGATGCAATTGATTCCGGATGGCAAGCTTTTTAGTCTGCGTTCGGTCTTTGATGGAATCCCGAGAATTGTCCAACAACTTCCAACAACGATTATGTTGACAATTGGTGGTGCCTTTTTTGGCTTGGTTTTGGCGCTTCTTTTTGCCATTGTGAAGATCAATCGTGTTAAGATTTTATATCCCTTGCAGGCCTTCTTTGTTAGTTTCTTAAAAGGGACACCGATTTTAGTGCAGCTCATGTTGACCTACTACGGAATTCCTTTGGCTTTGAAAGCTCTCAATCAGCAATGGGGAACTGGTCTCAATATCAATGCGATTCCAGCCGCTGCTTTTGCGATTGTCGCCTTTGCCTTTAATGAGGCAGCTTATGCTAGTGAAACCATTCGTGCAGCCATTCTCTCAGTTAATCCTGGTGAAATTGAGGCGGCACGCAGTCTGGGGATGACCCGAGCACAAGTTTATCGTCGCGTGATTATTCCAAATGCAGCCGTTGTGGCGACTCCAACTTTAATCAATTCCCTAATCGGCTTGACCAAGGGAACTTCTCTAGCCTTTAGTGCGGGTGTTGTGGAAGTCTTTGCCCAAGCTCAGATTTTGGGTGGTGCCGATTATCGTTACTTTGAACGCTTTATCTCCGTTGCCCTTGTTTATTGGGTAGTCAATATCGGAATTGAAAGTCTCGGTCGTTTCATCGAGAGAAAAATGGCTATTTCTGCACCTGATACAGTGCAGACAGATGTGAAAGGGGACCTTCGTTAATGATTAAGATTTCGAATTTAAGCAAATCCTTTTCAGGACAGACTGTCTTGGATCATCTGGACTTGGATATCCAAAAAGGGGAAGTTGTAGCCTTGATTGGTTCTTCAGGAGCTGGAAAATCAACCTTTCTTCGCAGTCTCAATTATCTTGAAACACCTGACAGTGGCTCTATTCAGATTGATGATTTTTCAGTTGATTTTTCTAAAATCACTCAAGAAGAAATCCTTGCCCTACGCCGTAAGCTGTCTATGGTTTTCCAACAGTTTAATTTGTTTGAACGCCGCACAGCACTTGATAATGTGAAAGAAGGCTTGGTTGTTGTCAAGAAATTATCTGACCAAGAAGCAACCAAGATTGCCAAGGAAGAGTTGGCTAAGGTTGGACTTTCTGACCGTGAAAACCATTATCCTCGTCATTTATCAGGTGGACAGAAGCAACGGGTTGCCTTGGCGCGTGCTCTCGCTATGAAACCAGATGTCTTGCTCTTAGACGAACCAACTTCAGCCCTTGACCCAGAATTGGTCGGCGAAGTAGAAAAGTCTATTGCAGATGCTGCTAAGTCAGGTCAGACCATGATTTTGGTCAGTCATGACATGTCCTTTGTAGCCCAAGTGGCTGATAAGATTCTCTTCTTAGATAAGGGGAAAATTATCGAGTCTGGAACACCGGATGAGATTATCCACCATCCTAAAGAAGAGCGGACAAAAGAATTCTTCGCTAGTTACAAACGGACTTATATTTGATATAATAGATAAAGAAAAACTCAGTTAGCTGGACTAGCTGAGTTTGCTCTTTAAAAAAGATAGAAATGAGAGAAATCATGCTACTGCAACTATTTTCTTTATATTTCGAGAGTTTGATCTTGACCACCATCCTCGTCCTGATTTTTTTAGGGATTTGGATTGGACTGAGAGCCATGTCGGGAATTGATAAGACAGCCAAGGCTCGCCAAGCTCATCTCTATGATATGATTATGATTGGGGTCTTGGTTGTTCCAGTATTATCCTTTGCGGTTATGAGTTTAATTCTTGTTTTCAAAGCATAATCCTTGCTTGATTGACAAGAAAGAGTTAGAATAAAGATAGTTACAACAAGAAAGAAGGAATCTATATGTACGATACTATTATTATCGGTGCTGGACCTGCAGGTATGACTGCAGCCTTGTATGCTGCTCGAAGCAATTTGAAAGTAGCCTTGATTGAAGGTGGTCTGCCAGGTGGTCAGATGAATAATACCTCTGATATCGAAAATTACCCAGGATACGCTAATATTAGTGGGCCAGAATTGGCAGAAAAGATGTTTGAACCGCTTGAAAATCTTGGTGTTGAGCACATTTATGGCTATGTTAAAAATGTAGAAGACCATGGTGATTTTAAGAAAGTGATGACTGATGACCAAACATATGAAACACGTACAGTTATCGTAGCAACTGGTTCTAAACACCGTCCTTTGGGAGTACCTGGAGAAGAAGAACTGAACAGTCGTGGTGTTTCTTACTGTGCTGTTTGTGATGGTGCCTTCTTCCGTAACCAAGATTTGTTGGTAGTTGGTGGTGGGGATTCAGCTGTTGAAGAAGCTATCTTCTTGACTCGTTTTGCTAAGACTGTTACCATTGTTCACCGTCGTGACCAACTTCGTGCCCAAAAGGTTTTACAAGACCGCGCCTTTGCGAATGAGAAAATCAGCTTTATATGGGATTCTGTAGTCAAGGAAATCAAGGGTGAAAACCGAGTAGAATCTGTCGTATTTGAAAATGTGAAAACAGGTCAAGTGACAGAGCAAGCCTTCGGTGGTGTCTTTATCTATGTTGGATTGGACCCTGTTAGCGATTTTGTTAAAGAATTGAATATCCAAGATCAGGCAGGTTGGATTGTGACAGATAACCACATGAAAACTGCAGTTGACGGTATCTTTGCGGTTGGAGATGTTCGCTTGAAAGACCTTCGCCAAGTAACAACAGCAGTTGGAGATGGAGCTATCGCTGGTCAAGAAGCCTATAAATTTATCACAGAACATAGTTAATCATAAAAAAGTTTCCAATCAGATGACTGGAAACTTTTTTATAGTCTATTTCGAAAAACTTCGTACATAAGAATGGCTGCAGCAACACTGGCATTGAGACTTTGAACATGTCCATTCATAGGAATGGTAATCATTTCATCGACCTGTTTTTTGATGTTGCTAGAAATGCCTTTTCCTTCATTTCCAATGATGAGGGCGATTTTTCCTTTTGTATTCCACTTGTGGCAAGGAGTACCGTTCATATCCGTTCCAAAGGTCCAGAAGCCTTCATCCTTGAGTTTGTCTAAGGTTTGACTGAGGTTGGTTACTCGGGCAATCGGAACGTGTTCAATAGCACCTGTGGCTGTTTTAGCAACGACAGGAGTAACACCGACAGCACGGTGTTTGGGAATGATGACACCTGAAACGTTGGTCGCATCAGCGGTTCTTAAGATGGAGCCTAAGTTGTGAGGGTCAGTTAGGCCATCCAGAATCAATAGAAGTGGATTTTCTTCTTGGCGTGTTTTTGTAAGGATGTTATCCAGCTCGCTATAGGCAAATTCAGACACTCGTAGAACAAAACCTTGGTGAACAGCACCTTCTGTCATATCAGAGAGGGATTTTTTTGAAGTCCAAGAAATGGACACCTTCTTTTCTGTAGCCAGTTCTTTGACTTTCTCAACATTCTTACCTCGGAGATCTTCTTGGAGGTAAAGTTTGTTTCCTGTGTTTGCAAGGAGGGCTTCGGTAACGGCGTGGACGCCATAGACAATATCATTTGTTTTCATGCCTCTATTATAACACAAAACCCCGTCTTGCAACGGGATTTTCTTTATTCTAGAATTAGTAAACCATCTTTAACTGCAAATGGGTCTTTTTCATTGATACGATCGTAAAACATGATTCCGTTAATGTGGTCAATTTCATGCTGAACAACAATGGAGTTGTAGCCTTTGAGCTTGATGCGGTGTTTTTCTCCATCTTTGTCAAAGTAATCAACAGTAACGCGGGCATGGCGAACAACATAGCCAGGCACGTTGCGGTCAACAGACAGGCAACCTTCTCCTTCTCCAAGAGCAGCGTCTTGAACAGAGTGAGAGACGATTTTTGGATTGTACATAATGGCTTGCAAATCGTAGGCTTCCTCTGGAGTTTCTCCTTCTTCAACAATATTTGGCACCAAAACAGCGATAATGCGTTTTGAGATATCCAATTGAGGAGCAGCAAGTCCAACCCCACCGCGTAACCCCATTTTTTCAGCCATGACGGGATCTTGGGAATGTTTAAGGAATTGCATCATCTTTTCGCCTAAGATGATTTCCTGGTCAGACAAGGGAAAAGTGACTTCCTCAGCAACCGCGCGTAGAGTAGGATTCCCCTCGCGGATAATATCGTTCATATCAATTAAGTGAGCAGCTTTTGTAATACGTTCTATAGCAGACATTTTCTCTCCTTTCATTACCTCTACATGATAACACAAAATGACAAGGATTGAAAGTATTACAGCCTTTAGGATTTATAGAAAATAGATAGGATGTTCAATTCATACTCAATGAAAATCAAAGAGCAAACTAGGAAGCTAGCCGCAGGTTGCTCAAAAAACTGTTTTGAGGTTGCAGATAGAACTGACGAAGTCAGCTCAAAACACCGTTTTGAGGTTGTGGATAGAACTGACGAAGTCAGTTACATATATACGGTAAGGCGACGCTGACGTGGTTTGAAGAGATTTTCGAAGAGTATCAATTGTGAAAGAATTACTTATCTATGATATAATAAAAAGAAAAGGCTTGCATAAGAAAGTAGGGAGAATGAAGATGCAAAGAAGACAAGATAGAAATCAGGGTGGTTTAGCTTTTCGTTTTATGAAGGGCTTGGTAAACTTTTTTAGGAGTTATCGCAAGTGGAGCAATAAAGGATTTGTGGCGGTACTCTTGCTAGCAGTTGCTTTATCAATGGGCTTGGTCTTGTTGTTTGAAAGTTTCCAAGGCATGCCTCTGACCAGTCAAAAACGAGATACTATTTCTCAAGAGGGGACTAAACAAAAGTCTCAGGAGCAGGAAGAGGAAAAATCTGCCAGAATTATGGCCAACGGAGATTTGCTCTACCACGATGGACTTTTCTTTTCAGCTAAAAAAGAAGACGGTACCTATGACTTTCATGAAAATTTTGAGTATGTGACTCCTTGGCTCAAGCAAGCAGATTTAGCTATTGGTGATTTTGAAGGAACCATCAATAAGGATCATTATTTAGCGGGTTATCCTCTCTTTAATGCTCCTGCTGAAGTTATGGATGCCATTAAGGATGCGGGTTATCATGTGCTGGATTTAGCTCATAATCATATTTTGGATTCGCAAATTGAGGGAGTTATTTCAACGGCCGATATTATTGAGAAAGCTGGAATCACTCCAATCGGAGTTTATACGCATGAACCACGTGATCAGGCTCCGCTGGTCATTAAGGAAGTGAATGGTATCAAGGTTGCACTGTTAGCCTATTCCTATGGTTTCAATGGAATTGAGCAGTATATTTCTCAGGAAGACTATAATCGTTATCTTTCAGATTTAAACGAAGATAAGATGAAGGCTGAAATTGAACGGGCTGAGAAGGAAGCGGATATTACCATTATCATGCCTCAAATGGGTGTGGAGTATCGCTTGGAACCAACTGAAGAACAAAAGGCTCTTTATCACAAGATGATTGATTGGGGAGCTGATATTATCTTTGGAGGGCATCCTCACGTTGTTGAACCATCTGAAACGGTTGAAAAAGATGGAGAAAAGAAACTCATTATCTATTCAATGGGGAACTTCATTTCCAATCAACGGATTGAATCTATGGGAGATGAAGAAAATGCTAAGTGGACTGAACGTGGCGTTCTCATGGATGTGACCATTAAGAAGAAGGATGGAAAAACAACTATCGGAACAGCTAAAGCTCATCCTACTTGGGTCAATCGAACACCAAAGGGAACTTTTTCACCAGAAGGATATCCCCTATATCATTATCAAACCTATATCTTAGAAGATTTTATCGAGGGTGGTAGTCATCGTGACCAGTTAGACGAAGCGACTAAGGAACGAATTGATACAGCCTACAAAGAAATGAACGAACATGTGGGATTGAAGTGGGATTAGCTTGAATCCAGAGGAAAGTAAATGATGATTAAAGTAATTGCGACAGATATGGATGGGACCTTGCTGGATGCTAGAGGCCAGCTGGATCTCCCACGATTGGAAAAGATTTTAGATCAGTTGGATCAAAAGGGTATTCGTTTTGTCATCGCGACGGGCAATGAAATTCACCGCATGAGGCAACTACTGGAGCACTTGGTGGATCGAGTGGTTCTGGTTGTTGCCAACGGTGCTCGTATTTTTGAAAACAATGAACTGATTCAGGCTCAGACTTGGGATGATGCCATTGTTGATAAGGCTTTGGCTCATTTCAAGGGTCGAGAGTGTCAGAACCAGTTTGTTGTAACGGGGATGAAGGGTGGTTTCGTCAAGGAAGGTACCATTTTTACAGACCTTGAAAGTTTTATGACTCCAGAAATGATTGAAAAATTCTATCAACGGATGCAGTTTGTGGACGAATTAACCTCTGACCTCTTTGGTGGTGTGCTCAAGATGAGTATGGTTGTTGGTGAGGAACGTTTGAGTTCGGTCTTGGAAGAAATCAATGACCTCTTTGATGGCCGTGTTCGGGCTGTATCGAGTGGCTATGGTTGCATTGATATCCTCCAAGCTGGAATTCATAAAGCATGGGGCTTGGAAGAATTACTCAAGCGTTGGGACTTGAAAGCCCAACAAATCATGGCTTTTGGTGATAGTGAAAATGATGTTGAAATGCTTGAAATGGCTGGAATTGCCTATGCGATGGAAAATGCTGATGACAAAGCCAAAGCTGTGGCGACTGCTCTAGCGCCAGCCAACAGCCAAGGAGGAGTTTATCAAGTCTTGGAAAACTGGTTAGAAAAAGGAGAATGAAGTGGCAGTACAGTTATTAGAAAATTGGTTACTAAAGGAACAAGAAAAAATCCAAACCAAGTATCGTCACCTAAATCAGGTTTCTGTTGTAGAGCCAGACATTCTTTTTATTGGGGATTCCATTGTCGAGTATTATCCTCTGCAGGAACTATTTGGGACTGCAAAGACGATTGTCAATCGAGGTATTCGAGGTTATCAGACAGAGCTGTTACTTGAGAACCTCGATGCGCATCTGTACGGTGGAGCAGTAGATAAAATTGTCCTTCTGATTGGGACGAACGATATTGGAAAAGATATGCCTTTGAATGAGGCTCTCAATAATCTCGAAGTGTTCATTCAATCCATTGCTCGCGATTATCCACTGGCAGAGATAAAATTGCTTTCCATTTTGCCAGTCAATGAGGGAGAGGAGTACAAGCAGACAGTCTATATCCGCACGAATGAAAAAATTCAGAAATGGAATCAAGCCTATCAAGAGCTTGCTTCTACCTATATGCAGGTAGAATTTGTGCCAGTTTTTGATAGTTTGACAGATCAGGTAGGCCAACTCAAAAAAGACTATACTACTGATGGGCTGCACCTCAGTGTTGCCGGTTATCAGGTTTTGACCAAAGCCTTGAAAGACTATCTTTACTAAATAGCTAAATAATGTTAAATTTGAGCATAATATCTTGTAAAAAATTCTAAAATCCTTTAAAATAAAAAGTGACGGAGGAATTTATGAATGTAAATCAGATTGTACGGATTATTCCTACTTTAAAAGTTAATAATAGAAAATTAAATGAAACATTTTATATTGAAACCCTTGGTATGAAGGTCTTGTTAGAGGAGTCAGCCTTTCTGTCACTAGGTGATCAAACAGGTCTTGAGAAGCTGGTTTTGGAAGAAGCTCCCAGTATGCGTACTCGTAAGGTAGAGGGAAGAAAAAAACTGGCCAGATTGATTATCAAGGTGGAAAATCCCTTGGAAATTGAAGGACTCTTATCTAAAACGAATTCGATTCATCGATTATATAAAGGTCAACATGGCTACGCTTTTGAAATTTACTCGCCAGAAGATGATTTGATTTTGATTCATGCGGAAGATGATAGAGCAAGTCTAGTAGAAGTAGGAGAAAAGCCAGAATTTCAAACAGATCTGGAGTCAATTTCTTTAAGTAAATTTGAAATTTCTATGGAATTACACCTCCCAACGGATGTAGATAGTTTCTTGGAACTATCTGAAATTGGGACATCCCTTGATTTTATCCCAGCACAGGGGCAGGATTTGACTGTGGACAGTACGGTTACCTGGGACTTGTCTATGCTCAAGTTCTTGGTAAATGAATTAGATTTAGCCAGTCTGTGCCAGAGGTTTGAGTCTACAGAATATTTTATTCCTAAGTCTGAAAAATTCTTCCTTGGTAAAGATAGAAATAATGTTGAATTGTGGTTTGAAGAAGTATGAAGTGGACCAAGATTATTAAAAAAATAGAAGAACAAATCGAGGCAGGGATTTATCCCGGAGCCTCTTTTGCGTATTTTAAGGACAATCAATGGACTGAGTTCTATTTAGGCCAGAGTGACCCAGAGCATGGCTTGCAGACAGAGGCAGGACTGGTTTATGACCTAGCCAGTGTTAGCAAGGTTGTTGGCGTTGGCACCGTTTTTACCTTCTTGTGGGAAATAGGTCAATTAGATATTGATAGACTGGTAATAGATTTTTTACCTGAGAGTGATTATCCAGACATCACTATTCGCCAGCTCTTGACTCACGCAACAGATCTTGATCCGTTTATTCCCAATCGAGACCTTTTAACAGCTTCTGAATTAAAGGAAGCGATGTTTCATCTCAATAGACGAAGTCAGCCAGCCTTTCTTTATTCGGATGTCCATTTTTTGCTGTTAGGTTTTATCTTGGAAAAAATCTTTAATCAAAACTTGGATGTGATTTTACAAGAACAAGTTTTGAAACCTTGGGGAATGAAGGAAACCCAGTTTGGGCCGGTTGAGCTCGCTGTTCCAACAGTTAGAGGTGTAGAGGCAGGAATGGTACATGATCCAAAAGCTTGTCTCCTGGGCAGACATGCTGGTAGTGCTGGTTTATTTTCGACTGTAAAGGATTTACAAATCTTTTTAGAACACTATTTAGGAGATGATTTTGCAAGAGACTTGAGTCAAAATTTTTCACCTTTGGATGACAAGGAACGTTCTTTAGCATGGAATTTGGAAGGAGATTGGCTAGACCATACGGGCTATACAGGTACCTTTATCATGTGGAATCGTCAGAAGCGAGAAGCGGCCATTTTCCTATCGAATCGTACCTATGAAAAGGATGAGAGGGCTCAGTGGATTTTAGACCGTAATCAAGTGATGGACTTGATTCGCAAAGAAGAGTAAGGAGAGACATGTCAAACAGTTTAAAAGGGACTTTATTAACAGTTGTGGCTGGGATTGCTTGGGGCTTGTCAGGAACGAGTGGCCAATACCTGATGGCACACGGAATTTCGGCTCTGGTTTTGACCAACTTGCGTCTTTTAATCGCTGGTGGAATTCTCATGCTCTTGGCTTATGCCACTGCAAAAGATAAAATGCTGGCCTTTTTAACGGATAGAAAGAGTTTGCTGTCTCTTCTTATTTTTGCTCTAATTGGTCTCTTCCTCAATCAATTTGCCTATCTAACTGCTATTCAGGAAACCAATGCAGGTACTGCAACAGTGCTTCAGTATGTTTGTCCTGTCGGAATTTTGATTTATAGCTGTATCAAGGATAAGGTGGCTCCGACGCTAGGAGAAATTATTTCCATCATATTAGCCATTGGAGGGACCTTCCTGATCGCCACTCATGGGCAGTTGGAGCAGTTATCTATTACACCTTCTGGCTTATTCTGGGGGCTCTTTTCTGCTCTGACTTACGCTCTTTATATCATTTTGCCCATAGCCTTGATTAAGAAGTGGGGGAGTAGTTTGGTCATTGGTGTGGGAATGGTCATAGCAGGTTTGGTCGCCCTTCCTTTTACAGGGATTCTACAGGCAACTATCCCAACAAGTCTTGATTTTCTCCTTGCTTTTGCGGGCATTATCCTTATTGGAACTGTCTTTACCTATACAGCCTTTCTAAAAGGAGCCAGTCTGATAGGACCGGTTAAGTCAAGCTTGTTGGCTTCGATTGAGCCAATATCGGCGGTTTTCTTTGCCTTTCTAATTATGAATGAACAATTTTATCCTATTGATTTTCTTGGTATGGCAATGATATTGTTTGCTGTAACTCTGATTTCTTTGAAAGATTTACTCTTAGAAAAATAAAAAGACTCTTTGTCCGTGACAGAGAGTTTTTGCGTAGTATTTTATACTCAATGAAAATCAAAGAGCAAACTAGGAAACTAGCCGCAGGCTGTACTTGAGTACGGCAAGGCGACGTTGACGCGGTTTGAATTTGATTTTCGAAGAGTATTAATTATTTTCAAGATAAAATTCAAAACGTTCGCCTACATACTGACTTTTTACGTATTCAAAAGCAGTTCCATCTTCTAGGTAGGAAACCTGAGTCAGACCAAGAATAGCATGTCCTTTTTCAACTTCTAAATAGTGGGCGATTTTTTCCTTAGCAAGGCGAGCATAAATGGTCTGTTGAGATTTGCCAATACGGTAGCCATGTTTTTGCAAGGTTTGGAAGAAATGACTGGTGATTTCTTCTTTTTTAAAGTCCTTAATGAATTTTTCAGGAATAGAAGCCACTTCATAAACCAGAGGAACTTGGTCGGCATAGCGGACCCGCTCCATTCGGATAATATTTTCCGTTGGAGAAATGCCTAACTTAGCAACTTCTTGCTCATTGGGGATGGTTTTTCTGTAAGAAATGAGCTGGCTAGAGGGAACTTTACCTTGGGACTTAACAATTTCAGTAAAACTGGTTGTCCCTCGCATCTTTTCTTGTACACGTGTACTGGATACAAAGGTGCCACTTCCAACTCTGCGCTCCAGAACACCTTCTTCAACTAATAGAGATACGGCTTGGCGGAGGGTCATACGACTGACCTCAAACTGCTCTGCTAAATCTCTTTCACTAGGAAGCCTCTCCCCAATAGCCCAACGATGTTCGTCAATATCCTTTTTAATCTGATCGTGGATTTTCATATAAGCGGGTAGCATATTTTTCACTTCATTTCTATCTTTTCTCTATTGTACCCTAATAAACTAGAAAAAGTCAATCTTCGCCTTGTTTAGTTGGTAATTTGCCCTTATTTGTGATAGAATATTGAAAAAAGATATTTCTTTTGAGAAAGGAAAAAGATGAGCAACATTTCAACTGATTTGCAAGATGTCGAAAAAATCATCGTATTGGACTATGGTAGCCAATACAACCAGCTGATTTCACGCCGTATCCGTGAGATTGGCGTTTTTTCAGAACTAAAGAGCCATAAAATTTCAGCTACCGAAGTTCGTGAAATCAATCCTGTAGGAATTATTCTATCAGGTGGTCCAAACTCTGTATATGAAGATGGTTCATTCGATATTGACCCAGAAATCTTCGAACTTGGAATTCCAATTTTGGGAATCTGTTACGGTATGCAGTTATTGACCCATAAACTTGGAGGAAAAGTTGTTCCTGCAGGTGATGCTGGAAATCGTGAATACGGTCAATCAACCCTAACACATACACCATCAGCGCTTTTTGAATCAACACCTGATGAACAGACTGTTTTGATGAGCCATGGTGATGCGGTTACTGAAATTCCTGCTGACTTTGTTCGTACAGGTACATCAGCTGACTGCCCATACGCAGCCATCGAAAACCCAGATAAACACATTTACGGTATCCAATTCCACCCAGAAGTTCGTCATTCTGTATACGGAAATGATATTCTTCGTAACTTTGCCCTTAATATTTGTAAGGCTAAAGGTGACTGGTCAATGGATAACTTCATCGATATGCAGATCCAAAAAATTCGTGAAACCGTCGGTGATAAACGTGTCCTTCTTGGTCTATCAGGTGGGGTTGACTCATCTGTCGTTGGGGTTCTTCTCCAAAAAGCGATTGGCGATCAATTGATTTGTATCTTCGTGGATCATGGTCTTCTTCGTAAAGGAGAAGCGGACCAAGTTATGGACATGCTTGGTGGTAAGTTTGGTTTGAATATCGTCAAAGCAGACGCTGCTAAACGTTTCCTTGACAAACTTGCTGGCGTTTCTGACCCTGAACAAAAACGTAAAATCATCGGTAACGAGTTTGTCTATGTATTCGATGACGAAGCAAGCAAGCTCAAAGATGTGAAATTCCTTGCTCAAGGAACTCTTTATACAGACGTGATTGAGTCTGGTACGGATACAGCTCAGACGATCAAGTCACACCACAACGTGGGTGGTCTTCCAGAAGACATGCAGTTTGAATTGATTGAACCACTCAATACTCTTTATAAAGATGAGGTTCGTGCTCTTGGTACAGAACTTGGCATGCCAGACCATATCGTATGGCGCCAACCATTCCCAGGACCAGGTCTTGCGATCCGTGTCATGGGTGAAATTACTGAAGAGAAACTAGAAACTGTTCGTGAGTCAGACGCTATCCTGCGTGAGGAAATTGCTAAAGCTGGTCTTGACCGCGATATTTGGCAATATTTCACTGTCAACACAGGCGTTCGTTCAGTTGGTGTTATGGGTGACGGTCGTACGTATGACTACACAATTGCAATCCGTGCTATCACTTCTATCGATGGTATGACTGCTGACTTTGCCAAAATTCCTTGGGATGTCCTTCAAAAAATCTCTGTTCGTATCGTAAATGAAGTAGATCACGTTAACCGTATCGTCTACGATATTACAAGTAAACCACCTGCAACAGTAGAGTGGGAGTAGTCATCTAAGGACTAATTTATATATTTTTACGAGCCAGTATCTTTGGGTACTGGTTTTTACTTTATCTGGCTTTTTGACTACTTGTTTCAACTGATAAAAGATTAGAATTGTCAAAACAATCTGTCTAGGCTTGATTTTATCCCTTATTTACTATAAAATGAGAAGGAAAAACGTCAAACTTTTATATTGCAAATAGGAGAAAACATGACAAAAACATTAAAACGTCCTGAGGTTTTATCACCTGCAGGGACTTTAGAGAAGCTAAAGGTAGCTGTTCAATATGGAGCAGATGCTGTCTTTATCGGTGGTCAGGCCTATGGTCTCCGTAGTCGTGCAGGTAACTTTACCTTTGAACAGATGGAAGAAGGCGTCCAGTTTGCTGCCAAGTACGGTGCCAAAGTCTATGTAGCTGCCAACATGGTTATGCACGAAGGAAATGAAGCTGGTGCTGGTGAGTGGTTCCGTAAACTACGTGATATCGGAATCGCTGCAGTTATCGTGTCTGACCCAGCCTTGATTATGATTGCAGCGACTGAAGCGCCTGGTCTTGAAATCCACCTCTCTACCCAAGCAAGTGCGACTAACTATGAAACTCTTGAGTTCTGGAAAGAACTAGGCTTAACTCGTGTCGTTTTGGCGCGTGAGGTTTCAATGGAAGAATTGGCAGAAATTCGCAAACGTACAGATGTTGAGATTGAAGCCTTTGTCCATGGAGCTATGTGTATTTCATACTCTGGTCGTTGTACACTTTCAAACCACATGAGTATGCGTGATGCCAACCGTGGTGGATGTTCTCAGTCTTGCCGTTGGAAATACGACCTTTACGATATGCCATTTGGTCAAGAACGCAAGAGCTTGAAGGGTGAAATTCCAGAAGAATTTTCAATGTCAGCTGTTGACATGTCCATGATTGACCATATTCCAGATATGATTGAAAATGGTGTGGACAGTCTAAAAATCGAAGGACGTATGAAGTCTATTCACTACGTATCAACAGTAACCAACTGCTACAAGGCGGCTGTGGATGCCTATCTTGAAAGTCCTGAAAAGTTTGAATCTATCAAACAAGACTTGATTGATGAGATGTGGAAGGTTGCCCAACGTGAATTAGCAACAGGTTTCTACTATGGTACACCATCTGAAAATGAGCAGTTATTCGGTGCTCGTCGTAAAATTCCTGAGTACAAGTTTGTCGCTGAAGTGGTTTCCTATGATGACGCGACACAAACAGCAACCATTCGCCAACGGAACGTTATTAACGAAGGCGACCAAGTTGAGTTTTATGGTCCAGGTTTCCGTCATTTTGAAACTTATATTGAAGATTTGCACGATGCTAAAGGCAATAAAATCGACCGTGCTCCAAATCCAATGGAACTATTGACTATTAAGGTGCCTCAACCTGTTCAAGCAGGAGACATGGTTCGTGCATTAAAAGAAGGACTCATCAATCTCTACAAAGAAGATGGAACTAGTGTCACAGTTCGAGCTTAATGTAGTTGTTTAGTTTTAAAAAATTATGCAAAGCTCCATATACAACACTTAAACGAGATTAAAGAATGGCGAAATCCCTTGATGTGCAAGGGATTAGCTGTCCTTTTTTATTTTTTAAGTGATAAAGTCGGAGTTTAGGTATCCAAAGCCTATCAAATTAAACAAAGAAGCGATGTCTTAGATATTTTGAAAAAAATTGAATAAGCAGAAAACTCTCTATCTTTTGTGGTAAAGAGTTTTTGTTAATAAAACTTTACAAAATGACATTTATATATTGCATTAAGTTGGATATATGATATAATGATGTTAAAAAGAGGCGCAACTTTTTAAAATTATAAGGAGGACGCAGGTGGCTAAAAATTTAAAATTAAAATTAGCTCGTGTAGAGCTTGATTTAACTCAAGGTCAACTGGCAGAGGCTGTGGGGGTGACGCGCCAGACTATTGGTTTGATAGAGGCGGGAAAATACAATCCCAGTCTCTCGCTCTGCCAGTCCATTTGCAGATGTTTAGGGAAAAGCCTAGACCAACTATTTTGGGAGGAAGAAGATGGTAAATAAATTTATTCATTATCAATTACTTGACGAAAGAGAAGAACAACTAATCAATAAAGCTGGGGCAGAATCCTTTTCCCTCTTTATTGGGCTGGTGCTTCTAAGCTATTTGGTGGCAGTGTTGGCTCCATCTCTTTTTAATCCGAATTTTCTAGTCTATACTCTGATAGTAGGAATTTTCTTCTTTTTCAATCGTGCCCGTTATCTGGGAGTGACCTACTATAGTCGTTTTCATTTTACGATTTTGGGTTGTTTTTTCCTAACCTTGGCTATTACGGCTCTTTTGATGTTGCAGAATTATCAATTCAACATAGAAATTTATCAGCACAATCCTTTGAACGTTAAATACCTATCTGCTTGGGCGATTACTTATGTCATTTACCTTCCATGGGTCTTTATTGGCAATCTTGGTCTGAAGAGCTATGGCGAATGGGCGCAGAAAAAATTTGAACAAGATATGGATGAACTGGAGAGTGGTGAATAGCTTGTTACTCTTTTCTCAATACAGGTAAAATGTGATATAATAGTACTAATTTATTGAAATGCTTGAAAGTTTTTGAAAATTTTCATGTATTTCTAGTTAAGGAAGTAGGAAAAGTATGTATCCAGATGATAGTTTGACATTGCACACGGACTTGTACCAGATTAACATGATGCAGGTTTACTTTGACCAAGGGATTCACAATAAAAAGGCGGTCTTTGAGGTTTATTTCCGCCAACAGCCTTTTAAGAACGGCTATGCGGTTTTTGCTGGTTTGGAAAGAATTGTGAATTATCTTGAAGACTTGCGTTTTTCAGATAGTGATATTGCCTATTTGGAGTTGCTAGGCTATCATGGAGCATTCTTGGACTACCTCCGCAATTTCAAGTTGGAGTTGACCGTTCGTTCTGCCCAAGAAGGGGACTTGGTTTTTGCTAATGAACCGATTGTGCAGGTGGAAGGCCCTCTAGCCCAATGTCAGTTGGTCGAAACGGCTCTTTTGAACATCGTTAACTACCAGACCTTGGTGGCGACAAAGGCAGCTCGTATTCGTTCGGTTATAGAAGATGAACCTTTGATGGAGTTTGGGACACGTCGGGCGCAAGAGATGGATGCGGCTATCTGGGGAACACGCGCAGCGGTGATTGGTGGTGCCAATGGAACGAGCAATGTGCGTGCTGGTAAACTCTTTGACATTCCTGTCTTGGGGACCCATGCCCATTCCTTGGTGCAGGTTTATGGCAATGATTATGAAGCTTTCAAGGCTTATGCTGCGACCCACAAAAATTGCGTCTTTCTTGTGGATACCTATGACACCCTTCGCATCGGTGTACCAGCTGCCATTCAGGTAGCTCGTGAGCTGGGCGACCAGATTAACTTTATGGGTGTTCGGATTGACTCTGGGGATATTGCCTACATTTCTAAGAAAGTCCGTCAGCAACTGGACGAGGCTGGATTTACAGAGGCTAAGATTTATGCTTCTAATGATTTGGATGAAAATACCATCCTCAACCTCAAGATGCAAAAGGCCAAGATTGATGTCTGGGGTGTGGGAACCAAGCTGATTACAGCCTATGACCAGCCAGCTCTTGGGGCAGTTTATAAGATTGTTGCCATCGAAGATGAAAATGGTAACATGCGCAATACCATCAAGCTGTCTAATAATGCGGAAAAAGTGTCTACGCCAGGTAAGAAGCAGGTGTGGCGCATTACCAGTCGTGAAAAAGGCAAGTCAGAGGGTGACTACATCACTTATGATGGTGTGGATGTGAGCGACATGACAGAAATCAAGATGTTCCATCCGACTTATACCTACATCAAGAAGACTGTTCGTAATTTTGATGCCGTTCCTCTCTTGGTGGATATCTTTAAAGACGGAAAATTGATTTACAAGCTGCCTAGCTTGACTGAGATTCAGGACTATGCTCGTAAGGAATTTGACAAGCTTTGGGATGAGTACAAGCGCGTGCTCAATCCGCAACATTATCCAGTAGATTTGGCGCGTGATGTATGGCAAGACAAGATGGACTTGATTGATAAGATGCGCAAGGAAGCCCTCGGTGAAGGAGAAGAAGAATGAGTTTGCAAGAAACGATTATCCAAGAGCTGGGTGTCAAACCAGTGATTGATGCCCAGGAAGAAATCCGTCGTTCTATTGATTTCTTAAAAAGATATTTGAAAAAACATCCCTTCCTAAAAACCTTTGTACTAGGGATTTCTGGAGGGCAGGACTCGACTTTGGCAGGTCGTTTGGCTCAACTAGCTATGGAAGAACTGCGAGCAGAGACGGGCGATGATAGCTACAAATTTATCGCTGTCCGCCTGCCTTATGGAGTGCAAGCTGATGAAGCAGATGCTCAAAAAGCCCTAGCCTTCATTCAGCCAGATATCAGTTTAGTGGTGAATATCAAGGAGTCTGCAGATGCTATGACAGCTGCAGTTGAAGCGACAGGTAGTCCTGTTTCAGATTTCAACAAGGGAAATATCAAGGCACGTTGCCGTATGATTGCTCAGTATGCCCTTGCAGGTGCTCATAGTGGAGCGGTCATTGGAACAGACCATGCTGCGGAAAATATCACAGGTTTCTTTACCAAGTTTGGTGACGGAGGTGCAGATATTTTACCCCTTTTCCGCCTCAATAAACGTCAAGGAAAACAACTTTTGCAGGAACTTGGTGCAGACCCAGCCCTTTATGAAAAGATCCCAACAGCAGACCTAGAAGAAGACAAACCAGGCCTAGCTGATGAAGTTGCACTTGGAGTCACCTATGCAGAGATTGACGACTATCTGGAAGGCAAAACAATCAGCCCAGAAGCTCAAGCGACCATTGAAAACTGGTGGCACAAAGGCCAACACAAACGCCACCTACCCATCACTGTATTTGATGACTTTTGGGAGTAAAAAGGTCCGGGGGACCTTTTTAGCTTCTTGCCCTGAAATTAAAAAGCAAGAAAAACCTCCAGTGGAGGTTTTTACCCTGAGCACAGAAATAAGTAAGCGAAGAAGGTCCGGGGGATCTTTTTAGCCTCTTGCCTAGAAACTGGGGAGCAAGAATAGCCTCCAGTGGAGGTTTTCAGCCTCTCATCTTGAAATGAGAAAGCGAAGAAGGTCTGTGGGACCTTTTTAGCTTATAACCTTGAGATTCGGAATCAAAGCAAGTTTCAATGGAGATTGGACATCGAATCATCTATCAGAAAGCGAGGTAGTATCGTGAAATCTATCGGTACACAAACATTACAGACAGAACGTTTGATTTTAAGAAGATTTGTGGATAGTGATGCGGAAGCCATGTTTCAAAATTGGGCTTCGTCTGCTGAGAATCTGACCTATGTCACCTGGGATCCTCATCCTGATGTCGAGGTGACTCGAAACTCCATTCGTAATTGGGTTGGCTCCTATACAAATCCCAACTATTACAAATGGGCTATTTGTCTCAAAGAAAACCCTAAGCAAGTGATAGGAGATATTAGCATCGTTGAAATGAATGAGAATGATTCTTCTTGTGAAATTGGGTATATTTTAGGAAAAAACTATTGGGGTTGTGGCATGATGACGGAGGCCTTGAAAGCTGTGTTAGACTTTTGTTTTACTCAAGTAGAATTTCAAAAAGTCAAGGCACGTTATGCCAGTCTCAATCCAGCTTCAGGTCGTGTCATGGAAAAGGCTGGAATGTCCTATCTAAAAACTGTTGCAAATGGGGTGGAGAGAAAGTGCTATCTTGCGGACCTTATTTATTATCAGATAAGCAGGGAAGACAAGTGATTTTCTTTTCTGTTTTCATTGAAGTCAACTATTTATTGTAAATATAATAATTGACATCCCAAGTTTATTTGCAACTTTAAAATAGCATATTGATTAGTACAAGACAGATGTTCTAGTTCCTTCTTTAATCTTGTTTAGTATTAGTTAAAAAATCTCTTTGTAGTAACTTTTAGAAGGAGGATGTAATGGCAAAATCTAATACCAATAAGCGCTATGCATTACGTAAACTCGGAAAGATTTTTGGTTCTGTGATAGTCGGGCTAACTTTATTTTTAGGAGGAATCCTGAATACAAGTTTTGTTCATGCTGATGGAACAGGAGTGACATTTATTAAAGACGATACCCGCCGTAAAGGAGAGGAACCGGAGACTGATGTTGATGAAGTAGGAAATATTATTGTTAAGGTTCCGGCTAAGGATAGCGTTGAAACAAAAGTAATTCCAATCGAAACAGAATATCTCGATGACCCAACTCTTGATAAAGGATAGCAAGTGGAGGAAATACCAGGAAAAGCTGGAGAAGTAACGATTATTACAACCTATACTGTAGATGAAGAAGATGGTACAGTCACTGAGCATACCTCTCGTCAAACAAGAAAAGAGATGGAGAAAAGACGTATAAAGAGAGGGACACGAGAACCTGAAAAAGTTGTTGTTCCTGCACAACCATCTACTCCTTCATATTTTGCGTCTGTTACATCTAACCAAGGAACAGATGCAACAGTAGAACCAGCTAAACCAGTTGCTCCAACAACAGGCTGGAAACAAGAAAATGGTATGTGGTATTTTTATAACACTGATGGTTCCCTAGCAACAGGTTAGGTACAAAATAATGGTTCATGGTACTACCTCAACAGCAACGGTTCTATGAAAGCCAATCAATGGTTCCAAGTTGGTGGTAAATGGTATTATGTAAATGCATCGGGTGAGCTAGCGGTCAATACAAGTATAGATGGCTATAGAGTCAATGATAATGGTGAATGGGTGCGTTAACAGATTCCTCCCTGCGACACAATTGATAATAGTATGTCTGAATATATAATTATGTATAAAAAGCTATAGATAAGATCATCTTATAGCGACTATAAAAAAGTGAACAAGCCTAGTCTTCTGTACATTAGAATTCAGGTTTGTTCACTTTTTGTTTAAGTCTTTGATTTTGAGACTGAGAGAATGACAGTCACAGTAGGGGATGAGTCTGAAACAAGCTATAATAGTCTCTTGGGAAGGTAGATATTAGTGATTGATATATTGATTTCTATGTGTCTTGCTTTTTGATTTACAAACAGCGAAGAAAATATAGGAAGCTGAAATAAAATATAGATGAAACAATTTGGAGAGTCAACGCAATATATGGCAATATTTTCGAAGCTAGGGGGAAGCATTTTAATTTCAATGTACTAGGCATCCTCTACAGCTAGCTAGAGTTTCAATTGTAGATGTTCTTTGAAATAATATCTTAGCGATTTATTGGTATTAGAAGATTTAGAGAAATTCTTTCTCAATAAATAAACATGGCATCGCCAAAACTAAAGAAGCGATAGTGTTCTTGGATGGCATGGTGGTAGGCATCTAAGACTAATTCACGGCCAGCAAAGGCAGAAACCAACATGACCAGAGTTGATTTTGGCAGATGGAAGTTGGTTGAAAAGGCATCCACGACCTTCCATTCATAGCCAGGTTTGATAAAGATATTGGTCCAGCCAGAATCTGCTTGGATTTGCCCATCAAACTTGGAACCAATAGTCTCCAAGGTGCGGATAGAAGTGGTTCCGACAGCGATGACGCGACCACCATTTTCCTTAACAGAGCGAAGGGTTGCAGCTGCTTCCTCAGAAAGTTGGTAAAATTCTGAGTGCATTTCGTGTTCGTCCAGATTGTCAACTGAAACGGGTCTAAAGGTTCCGAGTCCGACATGAAGAGTCAGATAGACTAGATGAACACCCTTAGCTTGGATTTCTGCCAGCAGCTCTTTGGTGAAGTGAAGACCAGCAGTTGGTGCTGCAGCAGAGCCACTTTCCTTGGCGTAAACAGTTTGATAGCGTTCGCGGTCATCCAGTTTTTCGTGGATATAAGGTGGCAGAGGCATTTCTCCCAGACTTTCCAAAACTTCTAGGAAAATTCCTTGGTATTCGAAGCGGACAATACGGCCCCCATGGGTCAATTCTTCTGTAACGACAGCGCTGAGGCGACCATCACCAAAGCTGACGCGAGTGCCAACCTTGAGGCGCTTGGCAGGTTTAGCCAGAACCTCCCACTCATCTCCAGTAGTATTTTTGAGTAGGAGAAGTTCCACATGACCTCCTGTCTCCTCTTTTTGACCATAGAGGCGAGCGGGGAGAACTCGGGTGTCGTTCATGACAAGGGCATCACCAGGTTCAAGCATATCAATAATAGAGTGGAAGTGTTTGTCCTGCATTGCTCCCGTCTCACGGTTGACAATGAGGAGTTTAGAGGCATCACGTTTTTCAAGGGGCGTTTGGGCAATCAATTCCTCGGGTAAGTGGAAATCAAAATCAGCTGTATTCATATATCTGTTCATTCTTTCTAAGTTCTAATCCTATCCATTATAACATGTTTCAAGTATAGTCGCTCTTTTTTTAGAAATTAAATCGTTTTCACTTGACAAAAATTGGTCTATACCATATAATAAATATAGACAGAAATGGAGGATGAAAAGATGAAAGTTATTAAAGTTGAAAACCAAGTTGAAGGTGGAAAAGTTGCTTTTGAGATTTTGAAGGAAAAATTGGCCAACGGAGCTCAAACCCTAGGACTTGCTACAGGA
Source organism: Streptococcus parapneumoniae (assembly GCF_037076355.1). NCBI lineage: Bacteria > Bacillati > Bacillota > Bacilli > Lactobacillales > Streptococcaceae > Streptococcus > Streptococcus parapneumoniae. The sequence goes on from NZ_AP026968.1 coordinate 831,242, forward strand.
AGTAGCCCACTTGAATTTTACAAGGAAATTGTTGAGAGTGACCTCGATTTTTCAAATCTAACCAGTGTCAACCTTGATGAGTATGTAGGCCTTGATGGCGACAATCCTCAGTCTTATCGTCACTTCATGCAAGAAAACTTGTTCAACCAAAAACCATTTAAAGAAAGTTTCTTGCCTCGTGGTGTTAAGGACAATGCTGAAGCTGAAGTTGAACGCTACAACCAAATTTTGGCTGACCATCCAGTTGACCTGCAAATCTTGGGAATCGGTCGCAATGGACATATCGGATTTAATGAGCCTGGTACTCCATTTGACAGTCAAACGCATCTAGTAGAACTTGACCAGTCTACTATCGAAGCCAATGCGCGCTTCTTTGACAAGATTGAAGACGTCCCAACCCAAGCTATTTCAATGGGGATTAAAAACATTTTGGATGCCAAGTCTATTATTCTTTTTGCTTACGGTGAGTCGAAAGCAGAAGCCATTGCCGGAACAGTGTCTGGCCCAGTGACTGAGTCTCTACCAGCAAGTAGCTTGCAAAACCACCCTGATGTGACCATCATTGCAGATGCTGAAGCGCTCAGCTTACTTGAAAAATAAAAAAGCAATGTTCTATTGAACGCTTTCAACTCTTGTATAAATGTAAGAAAAAATCAAAATTAAACCGCATTTTTGCTTGACAATTATTCCTTTTACGTGTAGAATAAAATAGATATTGAACTTGAAGGGAGTGAAAAAAATGTCTAAAACAGTAGTACGTAAGAATGAATCTCTTGACGACGCACTTCGTCGTTTCAAACGTGCGGTTACTAAAGCTGGTACTCTTCAAGAAACACGCAAACGTGAATTCTATGAAAAACCTTCTGTAAAACGTAAACGTAAATCAGAAGCAGCTCGTAAACGTAAAAAATTCTAATTAGAAATGAAAGGCTAGAGAAATCTAGTCCTTTTTCTTTTAATACTCTTCGAAAATCTCTTCAAACCACGTCAACGTCGCCTTGCCGTAGATATGGTTACTGACTTCGTCAGTTCTATCCACAACCTCAAAACAGTGTTTTGAGCTGACTTCGTCAGTCTTATCTACAACCTCAAAGCAGTGCTTTGAGCAACCTGCGGCTAGTTTCCTAGTTTGCTCTTTGATTTTCATTGAGTATAAATAAATACTCCAAAGCCTGCAAAAATCTGAAACTTCCTCCTACAATTTGATATAATAGAGAGAAGAACTCATTTGAAGGAGGAAATGATGTCGGTTTTAGTAAAAGAAGTGATTGAAAAGCTTAGACTAGACATTGTCTATGGCGAACCAGAATTGCTTGAAAAGGAAATCAATACAGCGGATATTACGCGACCTGGTCTTGAAATGACAGGCTATTTTGACTACTACACGCCAGAGCGGATTCAACTTTTGGGGATGAAGGAGTGGTCTTATCTGATCAGTATGCCTTCCAACAGCCGTTATGAAGTTTTGAAAAAAATGTTTCTACCTGAGACACCAGCGGTCATTGTTGCCCGTGGTTTGGTAGTTCCAGAGGAGATGTTAAAGGCAGCCAGAGAATGTAAGATTGCCATTTTAACCAGCCGTACAGCTACTAGTCGTTTGTCTGGAGAGTTATCTAGCTATCTGGATTCTCGTTTGGCAGAACGTACCAGTGTACACGGTGTCTTGATGGATATCTATGGGATGGGTGTCTTGATTCAGGGAGATAGTGGAATTGGTAAGAGCGAGACAGGTCTTGAGCTTGTCAAACGTGGTCACCGCTTGGTAGCCGATGACCGTGTCGATATCTTTGCCAAGGATGAGATTACTCTCTGGGGTGAACCAGCTGAAATTTTGAAACACTTGATTGAAATTCGTGGGGTTGGGATTATCGATGTCATGAGCCTCTACGGTGCCAGTGCTGTCAAGGATTCTTCACAGGTTCAGCTGGCTGTTTACTTGGAAAATTATGATACACATAAGACTTTTGATCGTCTTGGAAACAATGCAGAGGAATTAGAAATTTCTGGCGTAGCCATTCCTCGTATCCGTATTCCAGTTAAAACAGGTCGTAATATTTCTGTCGTGATTGAGGCAGCTGCCATGAATTATCGTGCCAAGGAAATGGGCTTTGATGCGACCCGTTTGTTCGAAGAACGACTGACCAATCTCATCGCTCGAAATGAGGTGCCTAATGCTTGATCCGATTGCTATTCAACTAGGCCCTCTAGCCATTCGTTGGTATGCCTTATGTATTGTGACAGGCTTAATTCTGGCGGTTTATTTGACCATGAAAGAAGCGCCTAGAAAGAAGATCATACCAGACGATATTTTAGATTTTATCTTGATAGCCTTTCCCTTGGCTATTTTAGGAGCTCGTCTCTACTATGTTATTTTCCGTTTGGATTACTATAGTCAGAATGTAGGAGAAATTTTTGCCATTTGGAATGGTGGTTTGGCCATCTACGGTGGTTTGATAACTGGGGCTCTTGTACTCTATATCTTTGCTGATCGCAAACTCATCAACACTTGGGATTTCCTAGATATTGCGGCGCCTAGCGTCATGATAGCCCAAAGTTTGGGTCGCTGGGGCAATTTCTTTAACCAAGAAGCTTATGGTGCAGCAGTGGATAATCTGGATTATCTACCTGGCTTTATTCGTGACCAGATGTATATAGAGGGGAGCTACCGTCAACCGACCTTCCTTTATGAGTCTCTATGGAATCTACTTGGCTTTGTCTTGATTCTGATTGTCAGAAGAAAATGGAAGAGTCTCAGACGAGGCCATATCACGGCCTTCTACTTGATTTGGTATGGTTTCGGTCGTATGGTTATCGAAGGAATGCGAACAGATAGCCTCATGTTCTTTGGACTTCGAGTGTCTCAATGGCTATCAGTTGTCCTTATCGGTCTCGGTATTTTTATCGTTCTATATCAAAATCGAAAGAAGGCCCCTTACTATGTTACAGAGGAGGAAAAGTAAATGTTAGAAGTTGCATATATTCTTGTTGCCCTAGCTTTGATTGTCTTTTTAGTCTATCTAATCATTACTGTACAAAAGCTTGGACGTGTGATCGATGAAACAGAGAAGACGATTAAAACCTTGACTTCAGATGTGGATGTGACCTTGCATCATACCAATGAGTTGCTGGCTAAGGTTAATGTCTTGGCAGATGATATCAATGTCAAGATGGCAACGATTGATCCACTCTTTAGTGCTGTTGCTGATTTATCTCTATCTGTTTCAGACCTCAATGACCATGCGCGTGTCTTGAGCAAGAAAGCTTCATCAGCTGGTTCAAAAACACTCAAGACTGGGGCAAGTTTGTCAGCTCTTCGTCTTGCAAGTAAATTTTTAAAAAAATAAAAAAGGAGAAACCTTATGGGTAAACTATCCTCTATCCTTTTAGGAACCGTTTCAGGTGCAGCTCTTGCCTTGTTTTTAACAAGCGATAAGGGCAAACAAATTTGCAGTCAGGCTCAAGATTTTCTAGATGATTTGAGAGAAGATCCTGAGTATGCCAAGGAGCAGGTCTGTGAAAAACTGACAGAAGTTAAGGAGCAGGCTACAGATTTTGTTCTGAAAACCAAAGAACAGGTTGAGTCAGGTGAAATCACTGTGGACAGTGTACTTGCTCAAGCTAAATCCTATGCTTTTCAAGCGACAGAAGCATCAAAAGATCGATTTAATAATCTCAAGGAGCAATGGCAAGAAAAGGCCGAAGCTCTTGATGACTCAGAAGAGATTGTGATTGATATAACAGAAGAATAAAAGAAATAGTAACTATTCTAGGTCCTATAAACTCTCTAGTGGATTATACCTCTATAGAGCTTATAGGTTTTTTTATGTGGATAAAACCTTAAATAAAAGAAATTTAATGATTTTTGAAAGTAGATAAGTATAATCTACTTTTTTGTGAATAGAGTTGCTTTTAAAAAATATCAACATATTCACAATGTTATACTTAAATATACAATATTTCTCGAATTTTAAAGAATATAAGGCAAAATATTTGATTAAGTATGTAGAAAATAGTATAATTTAGCTGTGATAGCTGTGATAGCTGTGATAGCTGTGATAGCTGTGATAGCTGTGATAGCTGTGATAGCTGTGATAGCTGTGATAGCTGTGATAGCTGTGATAGCTGTGATAGCTGTGATAGCTGTGATAGCTGTGATGTTATTTGCTAATAGCAATCATCATAGTGATTTTTGTAACTTAACTCTTTTTAAGGAGTTGAAGTTATAAAGATTGCTTTTTTATTATATTTTCCTTAGGAGGAGAAATGGAACACAAATCGAATTCATATAAAGTAAATCGACAGCAACGTGAAAAGGTACTGCGCTTTTCGATTCGTAAATATAGCTTTGGTGCTGCTTCAGTAGCTGTTGCGGCATTGATGTTTTTGTCTGGGCATCAGGCTGTTCGAGTTGAGGCTGCTCAAGTTTCAGATACTACTGAAGCACCGGTTATCCCAGATAAAGAAGAGGCTCATACTGCTACAATAGTAGATTTGCCTAAAACAGAAGATTCTCTAACTACAGATAAAGAAGAAAAATCACCAAGCACAGCTGAGAATCCGGCTGAGGCTTTATCTGAGAAACTGCCTGAAACTTCAACTGAGAATGCATCTGAAAACGAGACTACTGCCCTTGATAAAGAAGTAGTTGAAAAACAAACATTAGATAAGACTAAATTACAAGCTAATATTACAAAAGTTCAAGAACTCTTGGATAAAGTCAACAAGGAAAAAGCTCCAGCTTCAACTCTTGCTGCAATCCAGGCAGATTTAGAAACAGCTAATAGTGTGCTTAATAACAATAGTCTTGAATTGACACAAGCTGAAGTAGATGCGGCAGCTAAAACGCTTAGCGATAAATTGTTTATATTATCTTCAATGCCTAAGATTGGCACTCCTGAAAAAGTAGTAAAAGAAGGCAAAAATACGATTGCTAATACTGGGTCTCGTGATTCACGTAATGGCGAAACCATGGAAGAAGGATCTGATCTTCGCTCAGCACCTATTGATAAAAATACCAAACGTGGTGAATTAGGAATCGTTGTAGCCAACTCTGGATTTATTACAGGATATGCAACACCATCTTCAAAAATTGAGATTAAGAGAAATGGTACAACTGTGCTGACTTCTAAATTAGATGACACAGGAGCCTTCAAATTAAATGCTCCAGGTATTGAAGTTGGAGATGTTGTTGAATTAGTGGTTAATGGACAGACTGTTACTACTACTACAGTAAAACAAACAGATACAGTAGCTTTTAATGATAGTTTAGCAGGAATTGCACAAGTTGATGGATATACAGCGGCAGAAGCTGATGTAGAAGTATCAATCGGCGGAAGAAAATACACAACTAGATCACAATCAAATGGATACTTCACAGTCAATGTTGATACGAACTTAATGGTAAACGATGCCGTTGTTACAACTGTTATCAAAAAGAATGGTCAAGAAGTTGGTCGTGGAACAAGTACAGTACGTAACACGAAAGTAACAGACTTCGGGGTTGGTTGGATTAAAAACCCGATGATTGATTATTCGCACCGTGATGTATTTTCTCCAGATACGAAACAATATGCATTCGTAAGTAAAGGAACTGCTGATCAAGCGTATGACAATATTCGTGCTTATCGTGAAATGCGTATTGAAAATAATGGGGATAAATATTATTATTGGATATTAGATTCAGGTCCAAGACCAAATGGACTGGCTGGTGTTTCTAAAAAAATTTCACTTGCGATTCCACGTACAGTAGGAGATCCTTATGACTTTACTTATACAAAATACCAAGATGGAAAACAGACTTTCCATAAGGATTATGCTAGTGCAACAGCATGGGAGTATGAAAACTCAACTTTTCGTGCTTATGTAAAAGATGGCGTCCGACGTTCAGGGGCGGCTTATACTGAAAATGTAGACGGATGGCTTAAATATATAAACCCAGAGGCTGGTACTAGACTGACTAATTGGAGATTTAATATTTATCGTAAAAATAGCGGAGATGGTACAGAGCCTGACAACGATGCCTTTTCTCGTGTTAGTGATATATTGGGAATTCGTAAAGATGGTCTTGAATACAATCTTGTTCGAGGTGTTATAGAAGATAGATGGAGGATATACAGAGGGTGGATATAGACGCTATAGAACTGGTGAAAATGCAATTATCGGTGTATTACCGTTGAAACCAGACGAAGCAGCGAAATATGATCTTAAACCAGTATCTAAAGAGCAAACAACTAATAAAGGTGTCGTTCCACCTGCTATTAATAGTATTGCTAATACAAAAGACTTACCTGCTGGTACAACATACCGTTGGTTTAAAGATCCAGATGTATCAAGACCTACAGTACCAAATGCACCTGTGTATGGTAAAGTGGAAGTCATTATTCCAGAACGTGGAACATTTATTGTAGATGCACCTATTCATGTTACAGAGGATAAGGCAAAAACACCAGAAGCTCCATCAGCAACAGCAAAAGAAGATGGATCTGTAACAGCAAAACCACAAGATTCAACAAAAGTAGATAAAATTAAAGTTAGCTATACAGATGAAAATGGTTCTAATAAGACAGCTGAAGGAAATAAAGGTGGAAATGGAACATGGACTGTTGTGAACAATCCAGATGTTCAAATTGATGCAAACACAGGTGAAATCACAATCCCAGCTGATAAAGTCAAAGACAATACAGAAGTAACAGCAGTTACAAAAAATGGAAACAGTGATGACTCAACTCCAGCAAAAGCAACTGCAAAGACTCCAAAACCTGAAAAACCAATCTTAACTGCACCAAATAACGGTAATGTAACAGCAAAACCACAAGATTCAGCCAAAGCAGATAAAATTACAGTTACTTATAAAGACGAAGATGGAACAAATGTAACGGTAGTAGGTAATAAAGGAAATGATGGTACATGGACTGTTGTGAACAATCCAGGTGTAACTATTGATTCTAATACAGGTGAAATTACAATTCCAGCTGATAAGGTAAGAGATAATACCGTAGTAACAGCTATCACAAAAAATGGAAATAGTGTTGATTCAGACCCAGCAACAGAAACAGCAAGAGCACCAAAACCTGAAACACCAACAGTAACGGCAAAAGAAGATGGATCTGTAACAGCGAAACCACAAGATCCTGAAAAAGCAGATAAAATTACAGTCACTTACACAGGAGAAGATGATTTACCAAAAGAAGTAGTAGGAACGAAAGACAAATTTGGTCAATGGACTTCAGATGATACAGAAATCAAAATCAATGCAGACACAGGTGAAATTACAATCCCTGCTGAAAAAGTAAAAAATGAAACAGTTGTAAAAGCTATCACGAAAAACGGAACGAGTGATGATTCAGATCCTGCAACAGACAAGGCGAAAACACCAGATAATGAACCACCTATTTTAACACTATCTGCTAACAACCTAAAAGTAGTAGAAGGCGAAACTATAACATTTAGAGTAAAAGCAAAAGATGATAAAAATGTTACTTTTGAAGCGACTGAATTTTTAGCTAAATATTTTAAGAGGTACAATGTTGGAACAACAGGAGTAGTGTCGTCTAGATATGTGAAAAATACAGAAAAAGAAAAAGAAATAGAGATTACAATTAATACTATAGCTGAAGATGTTGGTAAACAAAATACAATTATATTTAACGCAACAGATGATGCAGGAAATAAAGCTACACCAGTGATTTTCTCGTTTGATGTAACACCACGAGATAAGACAGCACCAACTATTTCAGCGGGTGGAGCAACAGTTACAAGTCATGAGGAAATTACGCCAATTCCAGTAACAGCTACAGATAACGATGGCGGAGTTGGAATGCGTGAAGATACTCCAATCGAAGTAACAGGATTACCAGAGGGATTGAAATTTGAAAATAATCAAATCGTAGGAACTCCAACTGGAGCCCCAGGAGTAACAAAAGTAACGATTACAGCTTATGATAAGAATGATAATAAGGCTGAAAAAACTATTGAAATTGTAGTTAAAGGGCAAAATGAGAAGTATAACCCAGTAGGAAAAGACCAAACTGTTCCTAAAAATTCAGTACCTAAGGCAGAAGATAGTATTGCGAATAAAACTGACCTTCCACAAGGAACAAAATATCGTTGGTTAACGCCACCAGATACAAGACAAGGGGGACAAACAGTTTCTGCAATTGTTGTAGTAGAATATCCAGACCAAACAACAGATAACGTTAGTGTGAATATTACTGTGCCTACGAATTTAACAGCAGAAGTTACGAAACCAAATGAAGTTTTGGAGAAACGTGCAGTCGAATCCAAAAAAATTGTAACACCAAATAAAGAGGGTTCAACGATTGCAACACCAGATGAGGTGAATGGATTAACCGTTAATGGAGAAGGTAAATTAACTGGAATACCAAAAGTAGATGATTGGGGCAAAGACGAAGAAAAACGCGCTATCACAATTCCGGTGAAAGTTACAAATGGAACTGAAGAAATCACCGTAAATGTACCAGTTACAATTTTACGTGATACGGATGGAGATGGAGATCCAGACACTACAGATCCAGATGATGACGGTGACAAAATTATGGATGAGGAAGAAAAGAAAAAAGGAACAGATCCGAAAACTCCTGACACACCAGGAAATCCAACGTCATACGGTCTAACAGGAGTAGTGAAACCATCTACCGTTACTGAGAATACAGATGTTGATATACCAGAAGTAGTAAAACCAAATAAAGAAAACTCAACGATAGAAACACCAGCTGAAGTAAATGGCTTGAGAGTTGATAACAATGGTAAATTAACAGGAAGACCAACAGTAAACAAATGGAGTGAAGGTGAAGAAGAACGTGATATTACTATCCCAGTAAAAGTTAAGAACGGTAATGAAGAAGCTAACGTAATTGTACCAGTCACAATTCAACGTGATACAGATGGAGATGGAACACCAGATGTGACAGATACAGATGATGATAACGATGGCATTTCAGATGAAGATGAAAAGAGAAATGGAACAGATCCAAAAGTAGCAAATGGTCTGACAGGAATCGTTACAGCTCCAGATAAAGTGAAAGAAAAAACTCCAGTACCGACGACTTTACCAAAAGTTGTAACGCCAAATAAAGAAGGTTCAACAATTACAACAGAAAATCCAGTAAATGAATTGAAAGTGAATGGAGAAGGTAAATTAGAAGGAACACCAACCGTAAATGATTGGGTTGGCGGAGAAGAAGAACGTAATATCACAATTCCTGTTAAAATTACGAGAGAAAAAGATGGAAATCCAAAAGAGGAAGTTACTGTACATGTGCCAGTCACAATTCAGCGAGACACAGATGGAGACGGAATAGCAGATGTAGACGATTTGGATGATGATAACGATGGAATTTCAGATGAAGATGAAAAGAAAAATGGAACAGATTCAAAAACTGCAGACGGTCTAGCTGTGAAAGTTACAAAACCGAATGTAGTGATGGAGAAAAAAGAAGTCACTCCAAAAGAAGTTGTCACACCAAATAAAAAAGGCGCAACAATTACAACTACTACGCCAGACAATTCAGGAAAAGTGAACGGTCTGACAGTTAATGGAGAAGGTAAATTAACAGGTACACCAACAGTTGACAATTGGGGCGATGATGAAGAAAAAACTATCAACATTCCGGTTAAAGTAACGAGAGAAAAAGATGGTAAAAAAGAAGAAGTTGAGGAAAACGTTCCAGTCACAATCCAACGTGATACAGATGGAGATGGAATTCCAGATGTTTTAGATACAGATGATGACAATGATGGCATTCCAGATGATGTGGAGAAAAGTAATAAAACAAATCCAAAAGTTCCTGATAATCTAACAGCAATAGTTGCTGCACCAACTAAAGTTAAAGAGAAAAGCCCAGTTACTCCAACAAAAGTTGTCACACCGAATATGCCAAATTCAGCAATTACGACAGAAAATCCAATGAATGGCTTGAAAGTCAATAATGAAGGTAACTTAGAAGGAACACCGTCAGTAGATAATTGGAAAAAAGACGAAGAAGAACGTCATATCTTAATTCCGGTTAAAGTAAAAAATGGTGATAAAGAAATCATAGTAAAAGTTCCAGTCACAATCCAACGTGATACAGATGGAGATGGCATCCCTGATTCAGAAGACACAGATGATGATAACGATGGAATCCCAGATACTGTAGAGGATAAAAATGGGACAGATCCAAAAACTGCAAATGACTTAGAAGTAGTAGTTACAAATCCAGAAAAAGTGAAGGAGAAAACTCCAGTTACTCCAACAAAAGTTGTAACACCGAATAAAGAAGGTTCAACGATTGTAACAAATCCAAAAGATGGAACAGGACAAGTGAACGGTCTAAAAGTCAATGATAAAGGTGAACTAGAAGGAAGACCAACAGTAAATGACTGGGGTAAAGATGAAGAAGAACGCCCTATCGACATTCCGGTTAAAGTCACTAAAGTTGTAGAAAAATTCACAGAAAATGGTAAAAAAGAAGTACCGGAAGTAATAGAAAAGACAGTTACAGTTACAATCCAACGTGATACAGATGGAGACGGCGATCCAGATGTTACAGATAAAGATGATGATAACGATGGAATTCCAGATGAGGTTGAAAAAGCGAATGGAACAGATCCGAAAAATGCAAACAACCTAACTGCAAAAGTTTCAGATCCAACTAAAGTTACAGAGAAGACAAAAGTTCCTTCAACATTACCGAGAGTTGTAACACCGAATAAAGACGGTTCAACAATTACAACAGAAAACCCAGTAAATGGATTAAGTGTTGATAAAGATGGTAAATTAACAGGAACACCAAGTGTAACTAATTGGGGTAGTGATGAAGAACTTAAAGTAAATATTCCAGTTAAAGTTAAGAATGGTGATGAAGAAATTCGAGTTGAAGTTCCAGTTATTATTCAACGTGATACAGATGGAGATGGAGATCCAGATGTGACAGATAAAGATGATGATAATGATGGAATTTCAGATGAGGAAGAAAAGAAAAACGGAACAAATCCAAAAGTTGCTACAACACAAACTCCTAAGATAGGAATTACTCAGAAGGATAATGGTGATGTAGTAGTAACACCAACTAAACCAGACGGAACACTTTACTCTAAAGATACGAAGGTAGAAATTCCAGGTGAAAATGGAACAACAATAGTAGTAACGATAGGAGAAGAAGGTTTTGGAACAGTGCCAAATGATCAACTTCCAAAAACAGAAGTACCAGGACAAGGTGTCGTAACAGAGCCAAATAAAGAACCATCAAAACCAGTAGACGTAACAACACCAGCTCGTAAGACACCAACGGTAGAATTGACTCAAAATCCAAGCACAGGAGATGTCACAGTAACACCGAAGAAACCAGACGGTTCCCCATATCCTACAGGAACTACTGTAACAATTCCAGGAAAAGATGGAAAAACGATTGATGTAACAATCGGAAATGATGGAACAGGAACAGTTGCAAATGGTGATTTACCAGAAAGAGATGTACCAGGAACAGCTATCATTAAAGAACCAAATCAAAAACCATCACAACCAGTGGATATTACAACACCGGCTAAAAAGGTTCCAACACTACAATTAGATCAAGATCCAAAAACTGGAGATGTCACAGTAACACCGAAAAAACCAGATGGAACAACATATCCACCAGGAACAAAGGTAGAAATTCCAGGCAAAAACGGAAACCCAATCACTGTAACAATCGGAAAAGATGGTACAGGAAAAGTTCCTAATAATGATTTACCAGAAACAGATACTCCAGGAACAGGTAAGATTAAAGAAGATGGTAAACCAGAGGTAGAGATTAAGGTAGAAACACCGAAAAAAATTGACCCTACTGCGCCAGAAACGGCAGAATTAGGTACAATTGAAATCACAAGAAAACCAAATGGAGATGCTGTAGTTACACCTAAGACCACAGATGGAACAAATTACCCTAAAGATACTAAAGTGAAAATTCCAGGAGAAAATGGAACAAGCATCGTAGTAACAATAGGAGAAAATGGTTCAGGAGAAGTACCGAATGACCAACTTCCAAAATATGAAGTAGAAGGAAAAGGAACAGTAACAGAACCGAATAAGAAACCATCACAACCAGTTGCTGTAACAACACCAGCTCGTAAGACACCAACAGTGGAAATGGAACAAAATCCAAATACAGGAGATGTAACGGTAACGCCTAAGAAACCAGATGGAACACCATATCCAGAAAATACTAAAGTAGAAATTCCAGGAAAAGATGGAAAAACTATTGAAGTAACACTTGACAAAGAAGGAAAAGGTACAGTTCCTAATAATGATTTACCTGATGAGGATACTCCAGGAACAGGTAAGATTAAAGAAGATGGTAAACCAGAGGTAGCTGTCAATGTTGAAACACCGAAAAAAATCAACCCAAATAATCCAGCGACAGAACAACCAACTGAAATTGACATCACAAGAAAACCAAATGGAGATGCCGTAGTTACACCTAAGAAACCAGATGGAACACCATATCAAGCAGGAACGACTGTGAAAATTCCAGGAGAAAATGGAACACCTATTGTTGTAACAATCGGAAAAGATGGTTTTGGATTAGTTCCGAATGACAAACTTCCAAAAGATGAAGTGCCAGGAAAAGGAACAGTAACAGAGCCAGGAGCTAGACCATCACAACCAGTGGATGTGATAACGCCTGCTCGTAAGCCGTCAACTATACGTTTGGATCAAGATCCAAAAACTGGAGATGTAACAGTGATTCCTATGAAGCCAGGTGGAGGAACATATCCATCAGGAACGAAGGTAGAAATACCAGGTAAGAATGAAAATCCAATTGTCGTAACAATTGGGGAAGATGGAAAAGGTACTATTCCTAATAACGACTTACCAGACGGAAATGTACCTGGAACAGGTAAGATTACAGAACCAGGAAAACCAACTACGGAAGCTCAGGTACTAACACCAGGTAAAATCAATCCAATCGCTCCTCAAACAGACCAACCAGGTAAGATTGAAATTACAAGAAATCCAAATGGAGATGCAGTAGTTACACCTAAGAAACCAGATGGAACAACATATCCACCAGGAACAAAAGTAGTTATTCCAGGAGAAAATGGGACACCAATTCTTGTAACGATTGGAGATAACGGCTCAGGAACAGTTCCAAATGATAAACTTCCAAAAGAAGATATTACAGGAAAAGGAATTGTAACAGAACCGAATAAGAAACCGTCACAACCAGTAGCTGTAACGACACCTGCTCGTAAGACTCCAACAGTAGAGCTGACACAAGATCCAGCTACAGGAAATGTCACTGTCACACCGAAAAAACCAGATGGTTCAACATATCCACCAGGAACTACGGTAGAAATTCCAGGGAAAGATGGCAAACCAATCGTTGTACCAATCGGAAATAATGGAACAGGAACAGTTCCAAATAATGATTTACCTGATGAAGATACTCCGGGAACAGGTAGGATTAAGGAACCAGGTAATCCAACAGTTGAAGTGAAGGTAGAAACGCCTGGGAAAATTGATCCTACTGCGCCAGAAACGGCAGAATTAGGTACAATTGAAATCACAATAAAACCAAATGGAGATGCGATTGTTACACCTAAGAAACCAGGTCCAGATGAAACACCGTATCCACCAGGAACTAAGGTGAAAATTCCAGGAGAAAATGGAACATCTATAGTAGTGACAATTGGAAAAGACGGAAAAGGAACTATACCTAATAAAGATTTACCAGATGGAATAGAACCAGGAAAAGGCACGATTACGGAACCAGGAAAAGATCCTGTAGAAGTAATTGTAACAACCCCAGCCCGTAAGACACCAACACTAGATGTTTATCAAGATCCAAATACAGGTGACGTTACAGTAACGCCTAAGAAACCAGATGGTTCAACATATCCACCAGGAACGAAGGTAGAAATTCCAGGTAAGAATGGCACACCAATTGTCGTAATAATTGGACAAGACGGAAAAGCTACAATACCAAACAGTGAATTACCAGACGGTAAAGTTCCAGGTACAGGTAAGATTACTGAACCAGGTCAACCAGCTGTAGAAGTTCCAGTAGAAACTCCAGCTAAGGTAACACCAGCAACACCAACAGATACAATTCCAGTTGCACCAGTGACACCTGATACGCCAGTCCCACCTTCTACTGATGGAGATTCTGGTCAAGATACACCTACACCAACTAGTCCAACTCCAGATGCAGTTACACCGAATGCAGATCATGAAGATACTACAGATGCTAGTGATAACGGAGCTAAATCAAATGATTCTCAAAATGTATTGCCAAATACAGGAACAGAATCAAATGCGACTCTTGCATCTCTAGGACTTCTTGGTATGCTAGGCGGTCTCGGACTTGCTTTTGGAAAGAAAAAAGAAGACTAAAATAAAAATTTAGTCAAATGAACATTCATTCTTTGGTATTGTAAAGACAAACTAGATTGGTTCTGGGAATCGTGTTCGTCATAAAATACAAAGAATGTTTAGATAAAGAAAGCGAACAATGTTAGGATTTTGTTAAAGGGAATTCTAAGTATTGTTCGCTTTTGTGGTATAATAATTACTATGCAGAAAAAACCAACGTCAGCCTATGTGCACATTCCATTTTGTACCCAGATTTGTTATTATTGTGACTTTTCAAAAGTTTTTATCAAGAATCAGCCAGTAGATAGTTATTTGGAACATCTGTTAGAAGACTTTCAATCTTATGATATTCAAAAGTTGAGAACCCTTTATATCGGTGGTGGGACACCAACAGCTTTGTCGGCTCCACAACTGGAAGTATTACTGGATGGATTGACTAAAAACTTAGACTTGTCTGCCTTGGAAGAGTTGACCATTGAGGCAAATCCAGGGGACTTGGATGCGGATAAGATAGCTGTTTTGAAGAACTCGGCTGTCAATCGTGTTTCGCTTGGCGTGCAGACTTTTGATAACAAGATGCTGAAAAAGATTGGGCGCAGTCATTTGGAGAAGGATATTTATGAAAATATCGACCGTCTGAAACTGGCTGGTTTTGACAATATCTCTATTGATTTGATTTATGCACTGCCTGGTCAGACCATGGAGCAGGTCCAGGAAAATGTGGCTAAGGCCATTGGACTTGATATTCCCCATATGAGTTTGTATAGCTTGATTTTAGAAAATCATACGGTCTTTATGAACCGTATGCGACGAGGGAAATTGCCTCTGCCTAAGGAGGAACTGGAAGCGGAGATGTTTGAGTACATCATCGCAGAGCTGGAGCGAGCTGGTTTTGAGCATTATGAGATTTCCAATTTCTCCAAACCCGGTTTTGAAAGTCGTCACAATCTCATGTACTGGGACAATGCTGAATACTATGGCATCGGTGCTGGAGCATCTGGTTATGTCAATGGAGTGCGCTATAAAAATCATGGTCCCATTCGTCATTATCTCAGTGCAGTTGAGGAAGGTAATGCTCGCATCACAGAAGAGCACCTGAGTCAAAAGGAGCAAATGGAAGAAGAAATGTTCTTGGGGCTCCGCAAGAAATCAGGGGTCTCTATGGCGCGATTTGAAGAAAAATTTGGACGGTCTTTCGATGGACTTTATGGAGAAATTGTCAGAGACTTGGTGCAACAAGGTCTCATGCAAATAGACGGTGATCGCGTGCGCATGACAAAAAGAGGTCTCTTTTTAGGAGACATCGTAGCAGAACGATTTATTTTGGAGTAGGATGATGGGCTTAACTTATCAAATGAAAATGAAAATTCCTTTTGATATGGCTGATATGAACGGTCATATCAAGCTTCCAGATGTGATTTTGCTGTCCCTGCAAGTTTCAGGGATGCAGTCGATTGAACTGGGAGTTAGTGATAAGGCCATTTTGGAAAACTATAATCTGGTCTGGATTATCACAGATTATGATATTGAGGTGGTTCGTTTGCCTCGTTTTGCGGAAGAAATCACTATCGAGACGGAAGCCCTGAGCTATAATCGACTCTTTTGCTACCGTCGCTTTACCATTTATGATGAAGCGGGACAGGACCTTATCCACATGATGGCGACCTTTGTTCTCATGGATCGAGACAGTCGAAAAGTCCATGCTGTTGAACCTGAGATTGTGGCTCCGTATCAGTCTGATTTTGATAAAAAACTTATCCGCGGACCAAAGTATGAGACTTTGGAAGAGCCAATCAGCAAGGATTACCATGTCCGTTTTTACGATTTGGATATGAATGGTCATGTCAATAACAGTAAATACTTGGACTGGATTTTTGAGGTTATGGGAGCTGATTTTTTGACCCAATATATTCCCAAGAAAATCAATCTCAAGTATGTCAAGGAAGTTCGACCAGGTGGGGTTATTACATCAGCTGTTGAACGGACTGGACTGAAAAGCAAGCATGAGATTACAAGCGACGGTGCTACCAATGCCCAAGCTATCATCACTTGGCAAGAAATAAAAAAGGATTAGGGAGAAATAGATGAAATATAAAGGCTATTTAATTGATTTAGACGGAACCATTTATAAGGGGAAGGACAGAATCCCGGCAGGAGAGGCTTTTGTCCATGAATTGCAAAAGCGGAACATTCCCTATCTCTTTGTGACTAACAATACAACCCGAACTCCAGAGAGTGTTCAGGAGATGTTGGCTCAGAATTTTAATATCGATACGCCCCTATCGACTGTCTACACAGCGACTTTGGCAACCATCGACTATATGAATGACTTGGGACTGGAAAAGACTGTCTATGTTATCGGAGAATCAGGGCTCAAGGAAGCCATCAAGGCGGCTGGCTATGTGGAAGACAAGGAAAATCCTGCCTATGTGGTAGTAGGTCTGGACTGGCAAGTTGATTATGAAAAATTTGCGACAGCAACTCTGGCTATCCAAAAGGGAGCTCATTTTATCGGAACCAATCCTGACCTCAATATCCCGACAGAGCGTGGTCTTTTGCCTGGTGCTGGTTCACTGATTACCCTGCTTGAAGTAGCAACACGAGTGAAGCCGGTTTATATCGGAAAACCAAATGCCATCATTATGGACAAGGCGGTTGAGCACTTAGGTTTGGAACGTGAAGAGTTAATCATGGTTGGGGACAATTATTTGACTGATATCCGGGCTGGGATTGACAATGGCATTCCAACACTCTTGGTGACGACAGGTTTTACCAAGGCAGAAGAAGTAGCTGGCCTGCCAATCGCACCGACACATGTGGTTTCTAGCCTTGCGGAGTGGGATTTTGATGAAAACTAAATTGACCTTTTGGAGCTCTATGCTCTTTCTACTCTCCCTCTCAATCCTTTTGACTATTTATTTGGCTTGGATTTTTTATCCTTTGGAGATTGAGTGGCTGAACTTGACGGATCGAGTTTATCTAAAACCAGAAACTATTCAGTACAACTTTCATATCTTGATGAATTATCTGACCAATCCTTTTAGTCAACTCTTAGAGATGCCAGATTTTCGTTCGTCAGCAGCTGGTCTGCACCACTTTGCAGTGGTCAAGAATCTCTTTCATCTAGTTCAGCTAGTTGCCCTAGTGACACTGCCAAGTTTTTACGTCTTTGTCAAAGGGATTGTGAAAAAGGGCTTCTTGTCTCTATTTAGTAAAGGGCTTTTGGCTCTAGTGGTTTTGCCTTTACTGATTGGTCTTGGGGGAGTTTTGATTGGTTTTGACCAATTCTTTACTCTTTTCCATCAAATTCTCTTTGTGGGAGATGATACATGGCTTTTTGACCCAGCCAAGGATCCAGTGATTCTGATTTTACCAGAGACCTTCTTCCTTCATGCCTTCCTCCTCTTTTTCGCCCTCTATGAAAGCTTCTTTGGCTATCTGTGTCTAAAAAGTCGTAAGAAGTGAAAAGAAAGATGTTTTTATTTCACATGTATAAATTAGGCGTGTGATTCGAAACTATCGTTAATACTCAATGAAAATCAAAGAGCAAACTAGGAAACTAGCTGCAGGCTGTACTTGATACGGCAAGGCGACGTTGATGCGGTTTGAAGAGATTTTCGAAGAGTATAAGAGTGAATTAGCCAAATCCGATTGTGTCAATCGTTCGCAAACAGTCTATTTTTCTTGAAAAAATAGGCTTTTTTTCTAAAAATCTCTAGTCAAGCGCTTTATTTTTTTGTATAATAGAAGTAGCAAAGTATAGATAAGAAGAGAAAAGCATGATTACACTATTTCTATCACCGAGCTGTACATCATGTCGTAAGGCTAAGGCCTGGTTAGAAAAACATAAGGTTCCCTTTGTGGAACACAATATTATGACCAGTCCTTTAACAAGAAAAGAATTGCAACACATCCTTTCCTTGACCGAAAATGGTACTGATGACATCATTTCAACTCGTTCAAAAATTTTTCAAAAATTGAATATTGATGTAGAGAGTATTTCGGTATCGGAATTGCTTCATTTGATTGAGCAGTACCCTAGTCTTTTGCGTCGTCCAATTATTATCGATGCCAAACGTATGCAGATCGGTTTTAATGAAGATGAGATTCGTGCTTTTCTCCCTCGTAGTTACCGTAAGCAAGAACTAAAAGAAGCAAGAATGAGAGCTGGTATTAGTTAATGAACAAACAGTATAGTTACCCACTAGATTTGTCGTGGAGCACTGAAGAACTTGCTTCAGTGCTTTCTTTTTTTAATGATGTTGAAGCTGCCTATGAAGGCAAGGTAGAGGCTAAAAAGTTACTGGACTCCTATAAGCGATTCAAGGCGGTTGTGCCAAGCAAGAGTGAAGAAAAACGTTTGGGACGAGAATTTGAAACAGTCAGTGGCTATTCGCTTTACCGAGCAGTTCAGGCGGCTAAGGAAAAAGGGGAAGGAAAGATTTCTCTTGGAAAGTAAATTTGAATTTGCTAAAGAGCTAATTAAGAAAGCGGGTCAGTACATCCTTGACCACATGCAGGAAGACTTGCGTGTTGAGACCAAGTCCTCTCCGACAGACTTGGTGACCAGACTGGACAAGGAAGTTCAGGAACTCTTGGTTGGTGAGATTTTATCCCGTTATCCTGAGGATAAGATTTGTGCTGAAGAAGGGTGTCTGCGAGCTTCGGTTCAAGAGGGCAAGGTTTGGATCATTGATCCCATTGATGGTACCAATAATTTTGTCGCCCAGCAGGAAGATTTTGCTGTTATGATGGCTTATTTTGAAAATGGTCAGGGACAGTTTGGTCTGATTTATGATGTGGTCAAAGGGGATTGTTATCACGGTGGTGGTAAGTTTCCGGTTTGCCGAAATGATAAGCCCCTAGCTCCCTTTAAAGCAAAACCACTTGGAGATTTTCTCATTGCGGGAAATAGTGGCATGCTGGAAACCAACGAATGGGGGCTGGCTGATTTGAGTCGTGAGGCCCTCGGTGTACGTGTCTATGGGAGTGCGGCCATCAGTTTTGCCAAAATTTTGTCAGGGCGTTTGTTGACCTATGTCACTTATCTGCAACCATGGGATTATGCTGCGGCTAGTATTTTAGGGGAAAGTCTGGGCTATCGGGTTGTAACCCTTTTTGGTGAAGCTCCTGATTTTCAAACCAGACAACCGGTCATGATGCTACCTCTTGAGATGCAGGAGGAAATCCAGTCCTATATTTACGAAAGGAAAAGAACTTAAATGCAATTTCCAGAAGGATTTGTTGAAAAATATGAAGAGATACTAGGAGATGAGGCAAGAGATTTTCTTGCCTCTTTTGAGGAGGAAGCGGTTTCGGCCTTTCGGGTTAATCCTTTAAAAGAAGCGCCAGTTTCCTTTCCTGATGCCATTCCTCAAACTCCTTGGGGACATTATGGGAAGGTTTCAGGGAAATCGCCTGAGCATGCTACTGGTTTAGTATATTCGCAAGAACCTGCTGCTCAGATGGTTGCTCAGGTAGCCCAGCCCAGTCCTGGTATGAAAGTCTTGGATTTGGCTGCTGCACCTGGTGGAAAATCAACTCAGCTGGCAGCCTATCTAGCAGGAGAGGGTCTTCTCGTCTCCAATGAAATTTCAAGCAAACGGGCTAAGATTTTAGTAGAAAACATGGAGCGCTTTGGAGCGACAAATGTTGTGGTGACCAATGAATCTGCTGACCGTTTGGCCAAGGTCTTTAAGGGCTATTTTGACCTCATTGTCCTAGATGCCCCTTGCTCGGGTGAAGGAATGTTCCGTAAGCAGCCAGATGCTATGGACTATTGGAGCTTAGATTATCCAAGTCAATGTGCTAGCTTACAAAGAGAAATTCTGGAAGATGCAGTAACCATGCTAGCTGAAGGTGGTCGTTTGGTTTATTCAACCTGTACCTGGGCACCTGAGGAAAACGAAGAGATTGTCAAGTGGTTGCTGGAAGAGTATGATTTTGACTTGTTACCAGTTGATCATATCAATGGAATGGTAGCTGGTATTGACCTGCCAGAAACGGCTCGGATGTACCCTCATCAGTTTAAGGGAGAGGGTCAGTTTGTAGCTCATCTACAATTTAAAGGTGAAAATCCAGTACCAAAATGTAAGGCAAGTAAGAGCAATCTCAGCCGTGAACAGCTTGCTTTGTGGCAGGAATTTGCTCAAAACCACTTGAAGGTCAATCTACCGGGTACCTTGCAGACTTTTGGGGACCAACTCTATCTCCTGCCAGAACTTTTGCCAGATTTAGGGAAACTCAAGATTGCACGCAATGGACTGCATCTGGGAACTTTTAAGAAGAAACGCTTTGAGCCCAGTTTCGCTCTTGGACTAGCCTTGAAACCGAGTCAGGTCAAGCAGTCAGTTGAAATTGACCAAGAAGCGTTTGTAAAGTATGTGGCTGGAGAAACTGTTCAGCTGGCAGAAAGTCTGCCAAATGGTTGGTACCAAGTTTTAGTTCAAGGAAATGGGTTGGGCTTTGCTAAGGTGACTGGAAATGTTTTGAAAAATTATTTTCCAAAAGGCCTCAGATTTAAGTGAAAATGCTAGTCAAAGTAGCTTGTCTATGTTATAGTGGAAGTATGGATTTTTTTCAAATTATCTTTCATTTTCAGTCAAAATTGGCGGAGAAGGCAACTGAGCAAATTACTAGTAAAATCAAGCTAGCAACTTTAGTTGGCTCCCAATTATCAAAAGAAAAACATAAATAAATAGTTGAAAAAATTCACAGCATTCACCATTATTTTCAAGGAGAAAAACAGTGAAAAAAAGGAAAAAACTCGCTCTATCCCTTGCGGCTCTTTTGCTAGCAGGTTCTTTGGCGGGATGTGCTAGCTGGATTGATCGTGGAGAATCCATGACAGCTGTTGGCTCAACGGCTCTTCAGCCCTTGGTCGAAGCAGCAGCAGATGAATTTGGCTCTATGCACGTTGGAAAAACAGTCAACGTCCAAGGTGGAGGATCTGGTACAGGTCTGTCTCAGGTTCAGTCTGGAGCCGTTGATGTAGGAAATTCAGACGTATTTGCCGAGGAAAAAGACGGTATCAACGCATCCGCTCTAGTGGACCATAAGGTAGCCGTAGCTGGCTTGGCAGTCATTGTAAACAAGGAGGTTGATGTTGAAAATCTGACAACTGAACAACTCCGTAACATCTTCACAGGTCAAGTGACCAACTGGAAAGAGGTCGGTGGGAAAGACCTAGCCATTTCCATTATCAACCGCGCGGCAAGTTCTGGTTCGCGTGCAACCTTTGATAGTGTGATCATGGATGGTCAATCTGCCGTGCAGAGTCAAGAACAAGATTCAAATGGGATGGTCAAAAACATTGTTTCCCAGACACCAGGAGCCATTTCTTACCTAGCCTTTGCCTATGTGGATGACTCAGTTAAACGTATGAAGTTGAATGGCTATGAGCCGATTGCAGAAAATGTTACAAGCAATAACTGGCCCTTGTGGTCTTACGAACACATGTATACCCTAGGTCAACCAAATGAATTGGTGGCAGAATTCCTTAACTTTGTCCTCTCAGATGAAGCGCAAAGCGGAATCGTTAAGGGAATGGGCTATATTTCTGTCAAGGAAATGAAGGTTGAAAAAGATGCTGTAGGAACGGTGACAGCACTAGAAGGGAGTCAATAATGAATCAAGAAGAATTAGCTAAAAAATTACTTTCTCCCTCAAAGAACTCTCGTTTAGAGAAACTTGGAAAAGGCTTGACCTTTGCCTGTCTGTCTTTGATTGTTATCATTGTGGCCATGATTTTGATTTTCGTAGCCCAAAAAGGTTTGTCGACCTTCTTTGTAAATGGGGTCAATATCTTTGATTTCCTATTTGGCCAAACTTGGAATCCTTCAGGTAAACAATTTGGTGCCCTTCCCATGATTTTGGGTTCCTTTATTGTCACAATCCTATCAGCCCTTATCGCAACTCCTTTTGCCATTGGTGCGGCAGTCTTTATGACCGAGGTTTCACCAAAAGGTGCCAGAATCTTGCAACCAGCTATTGAATTGCTTGTCGGGATTCCTTCAGTCGTGTATGGATTTATCGGTTTGCAGATCGTAGTTCCCTTTGTCCGCAGTGTCTTTGGTGGAACTGGTTTTGGGATCTTGTCAGGGATTTTCGTTCTCTTTGTCATGATTTTACCAACGGTAACCTTTATGACAACCGATAGTTTGCGTGCGGTGCCTCGTCACTACCGCGAAGCTAGTTTGGCTATGGGGGCCACTCGTTGGCAAACCATTTGGCGTGTGACCTTGAAGGCGGCGCGTTCAGGGATTTTCACTGCAGTGGTCTTTGGGATGGCGCGTGCCTTTGGTGAGGCCTTGGCCATTCAGATGGTGGTCGGAAACTCAGCTGTTGTACCAACTTCACTAACAACACCTGCTGCGACCTTGACCTCTGTGTTGACCATGGGTATCGGAAATACCGTCATGGGTACAGTTGATAATAACGTACTTTGGTCACTGGCCTTAGTCTTACTTTTGATGAGTTTGGCCTTCAACAGTGTGATTAAATTGATTACGAAAGAAAGAGGAAAGAAAAACTATGCACGCTAAGAAATTAGATAAAATTGCAACAGCTGTCCTCTACTCGATTGCAGGAATTATCGTTGCCATCTTGGCATCCTTGATTCTTTATATCTTGGTTCGTGGTTTGCCCCACATCTCTTGGTCTTTCTTGACTGGTAAATCCTCTTCTTACCAAGCAGGCGGAGGGATTGGAATTCAGCTCTATAATTCCTTCTTCCTTCTGGTCATTACCTTGATTATCTCTGTGCCTTTGTCTATGGGAGCTGGGATTTTCCTAGCTGAATACGCCAAAAAAGGTCCTGTGACCAACTTTGTCAGAACCTGTATTGAAATCTTATCTTCACTCCCATCAGTGGTTGTGGGTCTCTTTGGTTACTTGATCTTTGTAGTTCAGTTTGAGTATGGATTTTCAATCATTTCAGGTGCCTTGGCCTTGACAGTCTTTAACTTGCCTCAGATGACTCGTAATGTTGAGGACAGCTTAAAACACGTTCACCATACGCAACGTGAGGCTGGTTTAGCCCTTGGGATTTCCCGTTGGGAGACAGTGGTTCATGTGGTCATTCCAGAAGCCCTACCAGGTATTGTGACGGGGGTTGTCTTAGCCTCTGGTCGTATCTTTGGTGAGGCTGCGGCTCTTATCTATACAGCAGGACAATCCGCTCCAGCCCTTGACTGGTCTAACTGGAATATTCTCAGTGTGACTAGCCCAATCTCTATCTTCCGTCAAGCAGAAACCTTGGCTGTCCATATTTGGAAAGTCAATAGTGAAGGTACTATTCCTGATGGAACTATCGTATCAGCAGGTTCTGCCGCCGTACTCCTCATCTTTATCCTCATCTTTAACTTTGGAGCTCGCAAACTCGGAAGCTACCTACATAAGAAATTAACCGCTGCCTAAAGGAGAAGCCATGTCAAAATATAATTGGGATGAAAAGCATATCATCACCTTTCCTGAAGAGAAAGTGGCCCTCTCTACTAAGGATTTACATGTTTACTACGGTAAAAAAGAATCTATCAAGGGCATCGATATGCAATTTGAAAAAAATAAAATTACAGCTTTAATTGGCCCTTCTGGTTCAGGGAAATCAACCTACCTTCGCAGTCTCAACCGTATGAATGATACCATTGATATTGCCAAGGTCACAGGTCAAATCCTCTACCAAGGAATTGATGTTAACCGTCCAGAAATTAACGTTTATGAGATGCGTAAGCACATCGGAATGGTCTTTCAACGACCAAATCCCTTTGCCAAATCTATCTACCGCAATATCACTTTTGCCCATGAACGTGCAGGGGTTAAGGACAAGCAAGTCTTGGATGAAATTGTAGAAACTTCTCTCCGTCAAGCTGCCCTTTGGGACCAGGTCAAAGATGATTTGCACAAGTCAGCCTTGACCCTATCAGGTGGTCAGCAGCAACGTCTCTGTATCGCTCGTGCTATTTCGGTCAAACCAGATATCCTCTTGATGGATGAGCCAGCGTCAGCCTTGGATCCAATTGCGACTGCTCAACTTGAAGAAACCATGTTGGAATTGAAGAAGGACTTTACCATCATCATCGTGACCCACAGTATGCAGCAGGCTGCGCGTGCTAGTGATTACACAGGATTTTTCTACTTGGGTGACTTGATCGAGTACGATAAGACCTCTAATATTTTCCAAAATGCGAAACTACAGTCAACCAATGACTATGTAACAGGACACTTTGGATAGAAAGGAAACAGTATGACAGAAGCGATTTTACAGGTATCAGACCTGTCCGTTTACTACAATCAAAAAAAGGCCTTGAATAGTGTTTCCCTATCTTTCCAACCTAAGGAAATTACAGCCTTGATCGGTCCATCTGGATCAGGGAAGTCAACCCTCCTCAAGGCTATCAACCGTATGGGGGATCTCAATCCAGAGGTAACCACAACTGGTTCGGTGGTTTACAACGGCCACAACATTTACAGCCCACGTACAGATACAGTTGAATTACGTAAGGAGATTGGTATGGTTTTCCAACAACCAAATCCTTTCCCCATGTCTATCTACGAAAATGTTGTTTACGGGCTTCGTATCAATGGGGTGAAGGATAAGCAGGTTCTGGATGAAGCGGTAGAAAAAGCCCTACAACGAGCTTCTATCTGGGATGAGGTCAAGGATCGCCTACATGATTCAGCTATTGGCCTTTCAGGTGGACAACAACAACGTGTCTGTGTTGCCCGTGTCTTGGCAACCAGTCCTAAAATCATTCTCTTGGATGAACCGACTTCAGCCTTGGACCCTATCTCTGCTGGTAAGATTGAGGAAACCTTGTATGGCCTAAAAGATAAATACACCATGCTCTTGGTTACGCGTTCCATGCAACAAGCCTCTCGTATCTCTGACAAGACAGGATTTTTCCTAGATGGAGATTTGATCGAGTTTAACGATACCAAGAAGATGTTCCTCAACCCACAACACAAGGAAACAGAAGATTATATTTCAGGAAAATTTGGATAAGGAGATAAATGATGTTACGTTCTCAATTTGAAGAAGATTTGGAGAAATTGCACAACCAGTTCTACGCTATGGGACAAGAAGTGCTATCCCAAATCAATCGTACAGTGCGTGCCTTTGTTACGCATGACCGTGATTTGGCCAAGGAAGTTATCGAAGACGATGCAGAAGTAAACGAATACGAAGTGAAATTGGAGAAAAAATCATTTGAAATGATTGCCCTGCAACAACCAGTTTCTCAAGATTTGCGTACTGTTCTAACAGTCTTAAAAGCCGTATCTGACTTGGAACGTATGGGTGACCATGCCGTTTCCATTGCCAAGGCGGCAATTCGTATGAAGGGTGAGCAACGCATCCCAGCTGTTGAAGAAGAAATCAAGAGAATGGGTCGCGATGTCAAGAATTTCGTTGAAGCAGCTCTTGAACTCTACCTGAATGGTTCAGTTGATCAGGCCTATGAAGTAGCAGCCATGGACGAAAAAATCAACCATTACTTTGATAGCATTCGTGACTTGGCTACAGAAGAAATCAAGAAAAATCCTGATGCCATTGTTACAGGTCGTGATTATTTCCAAGTGATTGCCTTCTTGGAACGTATTGGAGACTATGCCAAGAATATCTGTGAATGGGTTGTTTACTTTGAAACAGGTAAGATTGTCGAACTATAAAATAGATTCATTCTGTATAAAAAGGAGCTTGAAATCAACTGATAGCTCCTTTTCTTGAATGAAAAAAATATTTTTAAGATAAAAATTCAAAAAACACTTGACAAGTAACTTGGATAGCGTTATAATTATACAAAATTAACAGAGAGGTTGTTTATTTATGAAATCAAAAAAATGGATATTTGTTTTATGTAGTTTTCTTGCAAGTTTCTTCTTAGTAGCTTGCCAGTCAGGTTCGAATGGTTCTCAGTCAGCTGTTGAAGCCATTAAGCAAAAGGGGAAATTAGTTGTGGCGACTAGTCCTGACTATGCACCTTTTGAATTCCAATCCTTAGTTGACGGAAAAAACCAGGTAGTTGGTGCGGATATTGATATGGCCCAAGCTATCGCTGATGAACTTGGGGTTAAGTTGGAAATCTCAAGCATGAGTTTTGACAATGTTTTGACCAGTCTTCAAACTGGCAAGGCTGACCTAGCAGTTGCAGGAATTAGCGCTACTGATGAGAGAAAAGAAGTCTTTGATTTTTCAATCCCTTACTATGAAAACAAGATTAGTTTCTTGGTTCGTAAGACTGATGTAGAAAAATACAAGGATTTAACTAGCCTTGAAAGTGCTAATATTGCGGCCCAAAAAGGGACTGTTCCTGAATCAATGGTCAAGGAACAATTGCCAAAAGCTCAATTAACTTCCCTAACCAATATGGGTGAAGCAGTCAATGAATTGCAGGCTGGAAAAGTAGATGCTGTTCACATGGATGAGCCAGTTGCCCTTAGCTACGCTGCTAAAAATGCTGACCTAGCTGTCGCAACTGTTAGCTTGAAGATGAAGGACGGCGAAGCCAATGCAGTTGCCCTTAGAAAAAATAGTACTGATTTGAAAGAAGTGGTGGACAAGGTCATCCAAAAACTCAAGGATGACGGTACCTACCAAAAATATCTTGAAAAAGCAGCAACCTTAACAGAAGTTGAAGAATAATACTCAATGAAAATCAAAGAGCAAACTAGGAAGCTAGCCGCAGGTTGCTCAAAGCACTGCTTTGAGGTTGTAGATAAGACTGACGAAGTCAGTTACATATATCTACGGTAAGGCGACGCTGACGTGGTTTGAAGAGATTTTCGAAGAGAATAAGAAAAAAGCAGAGTTGGAAGTCAGTCCAATTCTGCTTTTAAATAGTTTAAAACCTTTTCCAGATTGTCTAAGGACACCTTGGCAAATTGATAAGGGCAGGCATCCAAGTAAGCCTTCTCAAAGAAGTCCAAGCCCAGTTGGCTGTGTTTGAGACTGGCAATTTTAGGATACTGTCGCAGATCTAGTAATAAACCATCGTGAAGAGAAAAGTGAGGAAGAGGACAAGGGCTGTAAGCTAGTCTTTCCTCGATTTGTTTCTGGTAAGCTTCCTGATTGGACAAGCGAGTCAAACGATTTTTCTCAAACAATTGACTGTCAATATAGAGTGACAGGGCCTTTTGCATGATGAGGTTGCTGTCGTAATCTAGGATATTTTTATAGGCCACAAAGGCTTCTTTGATAGCATTTGGCAGAATGAGTGCTGTTATCCGCAGGGCTGGAAAGAGGCTGGTTGAGAAGGACTTGATATAAATGACCCGCTCCTCTGTATCCAGATAGTGGAAGGTCTGGCCCTTCTTGGAATCCAAATCCCCCAGATAATCGTCCTCTACGATATAGACACCATACTTGGCAGCTAAGTCAAGAATAGTTCGTTTGTCCTGCTCAGAATAGGAATGGCCTAGAGGATAGTGAAATCGAGGAATGGTGTAGAAAAACTTAATTTTTCCTGTCTTGAAGTGTCGCTCCAGCCCCTTCAAGTCAATCCCATCAATGCCTCGTTCAATCGTTTGATAGTCCAAGCCCTGAGCAATCAAGAGGCGATTCATTCGATGGTAGGTCGGCTGTTCCACCAAGATTTCCTTGGCTTGGCTAGGAAAGGAAATTTGAGAGAGGATAAAAAGGGCTTGTTGGGTCCCAGAAGTCAGTACCAGTTGGTCAGCCTTGCAGTAGAGGGCTTGGTCAAAGAGGAGTTTGTGAATGGACTGTCTTAGGTCTTCTAAACCTTCTTGGTTGTCATAGTAGTTGAAGAGGTAGTTTTCTCGGCCAATCAAGGTTTCATTAACACAGAGTCGGAAATCGTCATAGGCGCTGGCATGTTCGTCTGTAACCTCAATTTCTAGGTCCTGGTGTTGCCCTTGTTCTAAGACATAGTAGCCACTCTGGGGCTTGGCATAGAGGTATTGTTCGTGCCGTAATTCCAGTAGGGCGCGTTGAATAGTGTCCTTGCTACAGTGAAAGTCAAGGCTCAGTTGACGGATAGAAGGCAGGCGGCTTCCCGTCGGAAAGCGTCCAGACTCGATACTATTTTTCAGATAGGAAACGATCTCTTGGTACTTGCTTTGTTTCTTCATTCCAGACCTCCCTTGATTTTGTTACATTGTACCCTTTTTTTTCCTTCTTGGCAATGTCTAGAGTGTTTCTCTCGTTCACATCTAAGGCCAAATGTGGTATACTTAGGAGTAACATTTATAGAATAATACTCTTCGAAAATCTCTTCAAACCACGTCAGCTTCGCCTTGCCGTAGATATGGTTACTGACTTCGTCAGTTCTATCCACAACCTCAAAACAGTGTTTTGAGCTGACTTCGTCAGTCTTATCTATCTACAACCTCAAAGCAGTGCTTTGAGCAACCTGCGGCTCGCTTCCTAGTTTGCTTTTTGATTTTCATTGAGTATAACAGATAAGAAAGAGAATGGTTAAGAACGTGCAGGAACCAGTAAAATTATTTCAATACAATACCCTTGGAGCCTTGATGGCTGGCCTTTATGGTGGTACCATGACAGTGGGAGAATTGCTAGAGCATGGTGACCTTGGTTTGGGAACCTTGGACTCTATTGATGGGGAATTGATTGTCTTGGATGGCAAGGCTTATCAGGCCAAAGGATCAGGAGATCAGCCAGAAATTGTGGAAGTATCACCAGATGCCCTTATTCCTTATGCAGCAGTAGTACCACATCAGGCAGAAGTTATTTTCCGCCAGCGCTTTGAGATGACAGACAAGGAATTGGAAGAACGAATCGAGTCTTATTATGACGGGGAAAATCTTTTCCGCTCTATCAAGATTCGGGGGGAATTTTCACATATGCATGTGCGCATGATTCCTAAGTCAACACCAGATACCAAGTTTGCTGAGGTCGCAACCCATCAACCGGAATATAGTCGTGACAATGTGGCGGGGACCATCGTTGGTTTCTGGACGCCAGAGATTTTCCATGGAGTCAGTGTGGCAGGCTATCATCTGCACTTCATCACAGATGATTTGACTTTTGGTGGGCATGTCATGGACTTTGTCATCAAGGAAGGCATTATCGAGGTGGGAGCGGTTGACCAGTTGGACCAACGTTTCCCAGTCCAAGACCGTCAATACTTGTTTGCTAAGTTCAATGTTGACGAGATGAAAAAAGATATTGAAAAGGCGGAATAGGAGAAGAAAATGACCATTCATATTATCATTACCATGGTGCTGTTGCTGGCTTTCTTGATAGGGAGCATTTGGTATGCCAAAAAGAAATACCAGATTAATCTAGCTGTTTTGGGCTTGGGTGCTGTTGCCTTCTTTGTCTCTTCACAGATTTTGGAAAAACTGGTGCATATCTTAGTTTTGCATCCTCAAAGAGACGGTAGTATTGCCCTCTTGCAAGAACAACCGCTTGTCTATATCATCTATGGCCTAGCCATGGCAGCATTTTTTGAGGAAACTGCTCGTCTTGTTTTCTTCAAATGGTTGGAGAAAAAGAGAAGTTTGGAAAAGGCAGATGCCTTGGCTTATGGACTGGGGCATGGTGGCTTGGAATTGATTTTCCTCGGCATCACCAGTTTGCTCAATCTCTATTTCGTGCTTTCGGCGGTTCAAACGCAGAATCCACAGGTCATGCAATTGCTGTCTGAAAATATGTTGAAAACTATTCAGTCGCTATCAGTCTGGCAGATTTATTTGCTTGGTTTTGAGCGAATCTTGGCGCTAGGTTTCCAATTACTCTTGACTGTTTGGGTTTACCAAGCTGTTCGCCAGAAGAAATGGATTTATCTCCTAGCAGCCTATGGCCTACATGCCTTCTTTGACTTAGCACCATCTCTAGTCCAAGTTGGCTGGCTGACCAATCCAGTCTTGGTGGAAGTTGTCCTAGCACTTGAACTTGTTCTGGTTGCCTATGGAACAAAGGCAATCTTTTGCAAAAAATCATAAGAAAAGGGGGAAACCTCTTTTTCTTATGCAAAAACCAAACGAGATTTTTTTATGGTCGTCAAATGTCTCTAAAAATGGTATAATGGAATGAATTTTGTAAAAGGAAGAGTGACATGTCTGTAAGAGAAAAAATGCTTGAAATCTTAGAAGGGATTGATATCCGTTTCAAGGAACCCTTGCATAGCTATAGTTATACCAAAGTAGGTGGAGAGGCCGATTATTTGGTCTTTCCACGAAATCGTTTTGAGTTGGCTCGCGTTGTTAAATTTGCCAATCAAGAAAATATCCCTTGGATGGTTCTTGGGAATGCCAGCAACATCATCGTTCGTGATGGTGGGATTCGTGGATTTGTCATCTTGTGTGACAAGCTCAATAATGTTTCCGTTGATGGCTATACCATTGAAGCAGAAGCTGGGGCTAACTTGATTGAAACAACTCGCATTGCCCTTCGTCATAGCTTGACTGGTTTTGAGTTTGCTTGTGGCATTCCTGGAAGTGTCGGTGGTGCTGTCTTTATGAATGCGGGTGCCTATGGTGGCGAGATTGCCCACATCTTGCAGTCTTGTAAGGTCTTGACCAAGGATGGAGAAATCGAAACCCTGTCTGCCAAAGATTTGGCTTTTGGTTACCGCCACTCAGCCATTCAAGAGTCTGGTGCAGTTGTCTTGTCAGCTAAATTTGCCCTTGCTCCAGGAACCCATCAGGTTATCAAGCAGGAAATGGACCGTTTGACGCACCTACGCGAACTCAAGCAACCTTTAGAATATCCATCTTGTGGTTCGGTCTTTAAGCGTCCAGTCGGGCATTTTGCAGGTCAGTTAATTTCTGAGGCTGGCTTGAAAGGCTATCGTATCGGTGGCGTAGAAGTGTCAGAAAAGCACGCAGGATTTATGATCAATGTTGCAGATGGAACGGCTAAAGACTACGAGGACTTGATTGAGTCTGTGATTGAAAAAGTCAAGGAACACTCTGGCGTTACTCTTGAGAGAGAAGTTCGTATCTTGGGTGAAAGCAAGTAGGAAGTTGTAGCTGAAAAGCTGCTGCTATGTCATGGAAAGGGGGTGAAAGCCTATCGTCAGTGCAGAAGAATGTAGGCAGTTCAATCTCCTACACGAGGTAGTAGTGGCCTGACAGAGCCCTGATCTGTTAATCTATGAAAAAGAAGGAATAAATGACAATTGAAAAAACCAATTATCGAATTCAAAAACGTCTCTAAAGTTTTTGAAGACAGCAACACCAAGGTTCTCAAAGACATTAACTTTGAGTTGGAAGAAGGGAAATTCTACACCCTTCTAGGCGCGTCTGGTTCAGGGAAATCAACTATCCTTAACATCATTGCAGGTTTACTGGATGCGACGACAGGAGATATTTTGCTGGATGGTGTCCGCATCAATGACATCCCAACCAACAAGCGAGACGTCCATACGGTCTTCCAATCCTATGCCTTGTTTCCACATATGAATGTGTTTGAAAATGTTGCCTTTCCGCTCCGCTTGCGCAAGATTGACAAGAAAGAAATCGAGAAACGCGTAGCGGAAGTTCTTAAGATGGTTCAGTTGGAAGGTTACGAAAAACGTTCTATCCGTAAACTTTCTGGAGGACAACGTCAGCGTGTGGCTATTGCCCGTGCCATCATCAACCAACCTCGTGTGGTTTTGTTGGACGAGCCTTTGTCAGCGCTGGACTTGAAATTAAGAACAGATATGCAGTACGAACTGCGTGAACTACAACAACGATTGGGCATTACCTTTGTCTTTGTCACTCACGATCAGGAAGAAGCGCTGGCCATGAGTGACTGGATTTTTGTTATGAATGATGGCGAGATTGTCCAGTCTGGAACACCTGTGGATATCTACGATGAGCCGATTAACCATTTTGTTGCCACCTTTATCGGTGAGTCAAATATCTTGCCAGGAACCATGATTGAGGACTACTTGGTTGAGTTTAACGGCAAACGCTTTGAAGCGGTTGATGGGGGGATGAAGCCAAATGAACCTGTTGAGGTTGTCATTCGTCCAGAGGACTTGCGGATTACCCTTCCTGAAGAAGGCAAGCTCCAAGTTAAGGTGGATACCCAGCTCTTCCGTGGGGTGCACTATGAAATTATCGCCTATGACGAACTTGGAAATGAATGGATGATCCACTCAACTCGTAAGGCCATCGTGGGTGAGGAAATCGGTCTGGACTTTGAACCAGAAGATATTCACATCATGCGTCTCAACGAAACTGAAGAAGAGTTCGATGCTCGTATCGAGGAGTACGTGGAAATCGAAGAGCAAGAAGCAGGTCTGATTAACGCGATCGAGGAGGAAAGAGATGAAGAAAACAAGCTCTAAACTCTTTGTAGTGCCCTACATGCTTTGGATTGCCCTCTTTGTGTTGGCACCCTTGGTCTTGATTTTCGGTCAATCCTTTTTCAACATTGAAGGCCAGTTCAGTTTAGAAAATTATAAGTCATACTTTGCGTCACAAAACTTGACTTATCTCAAAATGAGTTTCAACTCTGTACTCTATGCAGGAATTGTGACCTTTGTGACCCTCCTTATCAGCTATCCAACAGCCCTCTTTTTGACCCGTCTCAAGCACCGTCAACTCTGGCTCATGCTGATTATTCTGCCAACCTGGATCAATTTGCTCCTTAAAGCCTATGCCTTTATCGGAATTTTTGGTCAGAATGGCTCTATTAACCAATTCTTGGAATTTATCGGAATCGGCTCACAACAGTTGCTCTTTACCGATTTCTCCTTTATCTTTGTCGCAAGCTACATCGAGCTTCCCTTTATGATTTTGCCGATTTTCAATGTCTTGGACGATATGGACAACAATCTCATCAATGCCAGCTATGACCTAGGTGCGACCAAGTGGGAGACCTTCCGCCATGTCATCTTCCCTCTATCGATGAACGGTGTGCGAAGTGGAGTTCAGTCGGTCTTTATTCCCAGCTTGAGTCTCTTCATGCTAACACGTTTGATTGGTGGGAATCGCGTTATTACGCTGGGAACGGCTATTGAACAGAATTTCCTAACCAATGACAACTACGGTATGGGTTCAACCATCGGTGTAATTCTCATCTTGACCATGTTCATCACCATGTGGGTGACCAAGGAAAGGAGAGAACGATGAAAAAATTTGCCAATCTATATCTAGGACTGGTCTTTCTTGTCCTCTACCTGCCTATCTTTTACCTGATTGGCTATGCCTTTAATGCAGGAAATGACATGAACAGCTTTACAGGCTTTAGCTTGAGCCATTTTAAAACCATGTTTGGTGATGGTCGCCTTATGCTGATTGTGACTCAGACATTTTTCTTGGCCTTCCTATCAGCCTTGATTGCGACTGTTATTGGGACTTTTGGTGCCATTTACATCTACCAGTCTCGTAAGAAATACCAAGAAGCCTTTCTGTCACTCAATAATATCCTCATGGTTGCTCCTGATGTTATGATTGGTGCCAGCTTCTTGATTCTTTTTACTCAACTCAAGTTTTCACTTGGCTTTTTGACTGTTCTATCTAGTCACGTGGCCTTTTCCATCCCTATCGTGGTCTTGATGGTCTTGCCTCGTCTCAAGGAAATGAACGGTGACATGATTCATGCGGCCTATGACCTTGGTGCCAGTCAATTTCAGATGTTCAAGGAAATCATGCTTCCTTACCTGACTCCGTCTATCATTGCAGGTTATTTCATGGCTTTCACCTATTCGCTAGATGACTTTGCTGTGACCTTCTTTGTGACGGGAAATGGCTTTTCAACCCTATCAGTCGAGATTTACTCTCGTGCCCGTAAGGGGATTTCGCTAGAAATCAATGCCCTGTCTGCCCTTGTCTTTCTCTTTAGTATTATCCTAGTGGTTGGATATTACTTTATCTCACGTGAGAAGGAGGAGCAAGCATGAAAAAACTCTATTCATTTTTAGCAGGAATTTTAGCGATTATCCTTGTCTTATGGGGAATTGCGACGCATTTAGACAGTAAAATCAATAGCCGAGATAGTCAAAAATTGGTTATCTACAACTGGGGTGACTATATCGATCCTGAACTCTTGACTCAGTTTACAGAAGAAACAGGAATCCAAGTCCAGTATGAGACCTTTGACTCCAACGAAGCCATGTATACTAAGATCAAGCAGGGTGGAACGACCTACGATATTGCCATCCCAAGTGAATACATGATTAACAAGATGAAGGACGAAGATCTCTTGGTGCCGCTTGATTATTCAAAACTTGAAGGTCTTGAAAATATCGGACCAGAGTTCCTCAACCAGTCCTTTGACCTAGGCAATAAATTCTCCATTCCTTATTTCTGGGGAACACTGGGAATTGTCTACAATGAAACCATGGTAGAGGAAGCGCCTGAGCATTGGGATGATCTCTGGAAGCCAGAGTATAAGAACTCCATCATGCTCTTTGATGGGGCGCGTGAGGTGCTGGGACTTGGGCTCAATTCCCTTGGCTACAGCCTCAACTCCAAGGATAGCCAGCAGTTGGAAGAAACAGTGGACAAGCTCTACAAGCTGACTCCCAATATCAAGGCTATTGTGGCGGACGAGATGAAGGGCTACATGATTCAGAATAACGCTGCTATCGGCGTGACCTTCTCTGGTGAAGCTAGCCAAATGCTGGAGAAAAATGAAAATCTACGCTATGTGGTTCCGACCGAGGCCAGCAACCTTTGGTTTGACAATATGGTTATACCAAAAACAGTCAAAAACCAAGATGCAGCCTATGCCTTTATTAACTTTATGTTGAAACCTGAAAATGCTCTCAAAAATGCGGAGTATGTTGGCTATTCAACACCAAACCTACCAGCTAAGGAATTGCTCCCAGAGGAGAAAAAAGAAGATAAAGCCTTCTATCCAGATACTGAAACCATGAAACACCTAGAAGTTTATGAAAAATTTGATCATAAATGGACAGGCAAATATAGCGACCTCTTCCTACAGTTTAAAATGTATCGGAAGTAGAGTTAGCAGTCACGAAACGAATCAGTCAAGCTGGTTCGTTTTTTTATAGAAGAAAAATTTTACAGCCCTATCTTTTTCAACTCTAGTTGCTTATTTGCTTGCCTAGTAGTATACTAAGCTTAACCTTACAGAAAGCGGTAACAAATAATGGAAGTGTCTACTTTTTTCAAAAAAGTTTCTGGCCAACCTTTTTGACTGTTCAGCAAACTGTTATACTATTACATTTAAAAGATGGTTTGGATCGACAATACCTAACAACTGAGTCCATATATTGGGTGATAGGCACCTTTATATTTGTAAATATTTTAGTGGCTGTGTTTAGTAATATGAAAATTGGTGATAAAGAAAAGTAATAGCAGTAAGAATAATATATCATGAAAAAGTAATCAGAGATGTAGGGAATTGCTCTGATTCAACGGAGATCATTTCCAGTTGACGTAAGCTTAAAAAAACGTTATAATAAGAAAGTTGAGAATTGATTTTCTCTTGTCTTAGTCCAGAGAAATGGCGGTGCTGCGAGCCATCTAAGCTAGAAAGTCATGCTACTCAATTTAACAATTGCATAAGAACAAGAGAATGACAAGTTCATTGAATGAAGGTGGTACCGCGGTTTTTCGCCCTTCGTGATATGAACTTGTCTTTTGATTTTTGGAGGTGTTGATGAAAACATTTCTTGTCAAACAAAAGTTTCGTCTTGGAGGCGAACGCTTCGCTATCAAGGATGACAGGGGAGAAATTGCCTATCAGGTAGAGGGATCATTTTTTAAGATTCCCAAAACTTTTACCATCTATGATGATAATGGTGAACAGGTCAGTCAGATTAGTAAAGAAATCTTGACCTTGCTACCTCGTTTTGAGATTCATCTTCGGGATGGCTCGAGTTTTGTCATTCGCAAGAAGTTGACCTTCTGGCGAGATAAGTATGAGTTTGATAATCTAGGTCTTCGTATCGAAGGCAATATCTGGGATTTGAATTTCAAATTGCTGGATGATCGCGATCAGCTGATTGCAGAAATTAAGAAGGAACTCTTCCATCTGACCTCTACCTATACCGTAACGGTTCTGGAGGACGCTTATGCAGATCTAGTTATTTCCCTCTGTGTAGCGATTGACTATGTGGAAATGCTGGAAAGCCAATCACATTAAACAAGTAAATAAGGAGACAATATGAAACAACTATCTAGTGCACAAGTACGCCAAATGTGGCTTGACTTCTGGGCGACCAAAGGTCACTCTGTAGAACCATCAGTGAGTTTGGTTCCTGTAAATGACCCAACACTTTTGTGGATCAACTCTGGGGTAGCAACGCTTAAGAAATACTTTGATGGGACTATTATCCCAGAAAATCCACGTATTACCAATGCGCAAAAAGCTATCCGTACCAACGACATTGAAAACGTAGGGAAGACTGCACGTCACCATACTATGTTTGAAATGTTGGGGAACTTCTCTATCGGTGATTACTTCCGTGACGAAGCAATCACTTGGGCTTATGAGCTTTTGACCAGCCCTGAGTGGTTTGACTTCCCAGCTGAAAAACTTTACATGACCTACTATCCAGATGATAAAGATTCTTACAACCGCTGGATTGAAGTGGGAGTGGATCCAAGTCACTTGATTCCAATCGAGGACAACTTCTGGGAAATCGGTGCGGGACCTTCTGGACCAGATACAGAGATTTTCTTTGACCGTGGAGAAGCCTTTGACCCAGAAAATATAGGTCTTCGTCTTCTTGCAGAAGATATCGAAAACGACCGTTACATCGAAATCTGGAACATTGTTTTGTCACAATTTAACGCTGATCCTGCTGTTCCTCGTAGCGAATACAAGGAATTGCCACACAAGAACATTGATACGGGCGCTGGTTTAGAGCGTTTGGTGGCAGTTATCCAAGGGGCTAAGACTAACTTTGAAACAGACCTCTTCATGCCGATCATTCGTGAAGTGGAGAAATTGTCTGGTAAGGTCTATGACCAAGATGGCGATAACATGAGCTTCAAGGTCATCGCAGACCACATCCGTTCACTTTCATTTGCCATCGGTGATGGTGCCCTTCCAGGAAATGAAGGTCGTGGTTACGTCCTTCGTCGTCTTCTCCGTCGTGCTTCTATGCATGGTCAAAAATTGGGAATCAACGAGCCTTTCCTTTACAAACTCGTTCCAACCGTTGGAAAAATCATGGAAAGCTACTACCCAGAAGTACTTGAAAAACGTGACTTTATTGAAAAAATCGTTAAGAGCGAAGAAGAATCATTTGCACGTACCCTTCACTCAGGTCAACACTTTGCCCAAGGCATTGTAGCTGACTTGAAAGAAAAAGGTCAATCTGTCATTGCTGGTTCAGATGTATTTAAACTTTATGATACTTATGGATTCCCAGTTGAATTGACTGAAGAAATCGCTGAAGAATCTGGTATGACTGTGGACCGTGAAGGATTTGAAGCAGCCATGAAAGAACAGCAAGAACGTGCGCGTGCATCAGCTGTCAAGGGTGGCTCAATGGGTATGCAAAATGAAACCCTTCAAAACATCACTGTAGAAAGTGTCTTCAACTACAATGCTAGCCAATTGTCTTCTAAATTGGTGGCTATCGTGGCTGACAATGCAGAAGTAGAAGCTGTGTCAAAAGGAACTGCCTCACTTATCTTTGCGGAAACGCCATTCTACGCTGAAATGGGTGGACAGGTAGCTGACCACGGACAAATCTTGGATGAGTCAGGTAAGGTCGTAGCTACTGTGACAAATGTTCAAAAAGCACCAAACGGACAAGCTCTTCACACTGTTGAAGTCCTTGCACCGCTTGCCTTAAACCAAGAATATACCTTGGCAATCGATACCAATCGTCGTCACCGTGTTATGAAAAACCACACTGCGACTCACTTGCTTCACGCTGCTCTTCACAACATCCTTGGAAATCACGCAACACAAGCAGGATCTCTTAACGAAGTTGAATTCCTTCGCTTTGACTTTACCCACTTCCAAGCAGTAACTGCTGAAGAATTGCGTGCGATTGAGCAGCAAGTTAACGAGAAAATTTGGGAAGCACTTGAAGTTAAGACAGTTGAAACGGATATTGATACTGCCAAGGAAATGGGAGCTATGGCCCTCTTTGGTGAGAAATACGGCAAGGAAGTCCGTGTTGTTACTATCGGTGACTACTCTATCGAGCTTTGTGGTGGTACCCACGTTGGTAACACTTCTGAAATTGGCCTCTTCAAGATTGTCAAAGAAGAAGGGATTGGATCAGGAACTCGCCGTATCTTGGCAGTGACTGGTAAGGAAGCCTTTGAAGCCTACCGTGAACAAGAAGACGCTCTTAAAGCTGTCGCAGCAACCTTGAAAGCACCACAAGTCAAGGAAGTACCTCACAAGGTAGAAGGACTTCAAGAACAACTTCGTCAACTTCAAAAAGAAAATGCTGAATTGAAAGAAAAAGCCGCAGCGGCTGCTGCAGGCGATATCTTCAAGGATGTGAAGGAAGTCAATGGTCACCGTTACATTGCTAGTCAAGTTTCTGTATCAGATGCTGGTGCCCTTCGTACATTTGCAGATAATTGGAAACAAAAAGACTACTCTGATCTTCTTGTCCTAGTTGCCGCTATCGGTGACAAAGTCAATGTCCTTGTAGCAAGCAAGACAAAAGACCTTCATGCAGGAAACCTTGTCAAAGAATTAGCACCAATCGTCGATGGACGTGGTGGTGGTAAACCAGACATGGCCATGGCAGGAGGAAGCAACCAAGCTAAAATCCAAGAATTGTTGGATGCCGTAGCAGGTAAATTGTAAACTCGATTATTAATTCTTTGATAATTTTAAAAATTAAGAGTTGAAAAGATATTGTTAAGAGAGTATTCTTATGAAAAGAAAAATTTATGTTGCTTTAAGTATATTTTTTGGTATGGGAACAATTGGATTTATATTTGATTCCAAAAAAATTATTGACCAACTAGGCTTCCAACAATTTATATCTCAAATTATTTTTAGTTCCGTATTTACTTTCCTTTTCTATTGGTTGTATATTAAAGATAGTAAAAAAGCTATAGCTGTTAATAGTAACAGAGATACAATAAATAAACCGATAGATGAAATATACTCATCGACCTCATCGATTGAAATACCAATAAGTGTAATAGAAGAAGAGCGCAATAAAATAAAATTAAATAAATTCAAAAGAAAAAATAATGAAATTATCAAGTTTATTGTTGCATTCTTTATTCCTTGGATTGGTTGGATTTATTTAATTTATAGGCTTGTTCGTTATAATATGAAAAAACATTACTTTTTAAGTGATGAATTTATTCGGAATAAAATACAAATCGATTCTTTTGTTACAGAATATAATGAAATAGCTAAATATGTTGAGAAGTTTGATGAGGTAAGCTTACAATCTATAAGTTTTGATAAATATAAGTATGCTCATGTAGCTAAAGGACAAAATACAAGTTTGTATAATATTCAACGTGATAGGAACGTTATTGATTATCAATCTAAATATGTTTATAATGCTTCACTACAAGTTGTTAGAAATGCAGAGTTAGAACCTTTTAAGTATTTATGTAAGTATTTTGATTTTAAGCCTAACGAAGAAAATCTACAGCGTATTCAAGAAATTGGTGAACAAGTATCACGATTTCTTAATGCTAAAGAGAATCTTGATAATAGATTGGCAAGAATTTTAAATAGTTTAAATCCTCCACAGTTTATTTTAAAGTATTATAAAGAAGAATTTTTATATTATATAAACATTGAAGTTCCCCAAATTAATTTTAATTTTCCTACCTATACTTTTCAATATGTTAGTGCAGGTGGTAATTCTAGTCAAGTTACTTCAATTACACTAAATGAGGAAATAATTGAATTATTAATTACTTATATGGATGAGCAAGTTAAGTATAAGAAAAGTGCTAAAGCTCAACGTGCATTAATGACTAAAAAATTACGTGAGTATGTCAAAGAAAGGGACTGTTATACTTGCCAATATTGCGGAGCATCTACTGCTCAACAAGATTTATTATTGCTAGAAGTGGACCATATTATTCCAGTTTCAAAGGGTGGAATGTCTACGGAAAGTAATTTACAAACATTATGTTGGAAATGTAATAGAACAAAATCAGATAAAGTTCTATAGATTTAGATGAAAATTGTAATGTTTGAGAACAGGATGTGTCAATTAGTGATATAATTTTTACAAAAATATAGGTGTTCAAAGATCTATCCATTTGGGTAGGTCTTTTTGTGAATACAAAAAAGCCAAATCTGATTGGATCTGGCTTGAATATTATGAACTATTAAATAGTATTGGCTGCCCAGACACTTACCGAAGCAGCTGAGACAGGGAATTGTCCATAACCTTCCTCATCAATTGTAACTTGACCTTGGTGGTTTCCAAGTAAGTCTATGAAAGTTTGGTTAGCCCATTCTTGGCCGACAAACATAGACTTGCTGTTTTCTTGGTCATTTGAGATAAGGACTGCGATTGGGGATTGATTTTCATCACCTGAACGTACCCAACCGATACAGTTAGGATCATCAAAGTAGTCTGTTTGCTCTCCGTAGGCCAAATCTTTTCGGATGGTTAGGAGGCGGTCAAGGACTTCTTTGAAATCTTCTTGAGCATATTGCCCTGAAATCCCATAGTAGTCTCCGTAAAAGACACATGGAAGGCCATTTTGGCGTAATAGAATGAGGGCATAGGCTGCTGGTTTGAACCATTCTTCAACAGTAGACTCAAGAGCCTGTCCTCGTTGGGTATCATGGTTGTCGACAAAGGTTACAGCCTTGTCGGGCTTGAGTTCAACCAAGCTATCTGTAAAAATACCACGAAGGTCGTAGTTGGAACCAGCTCGGCTAGCATCAAAGAGATTCTGGTGGAGACGAACATCGACAAGGTCAAAGCGTTCTTCTGTTTTTTCAAGATAATCTAGATTGGCTTCCTTATCGGGATTCCAAAATTCACCAAAAACATAGAAATCCTCACCGTATTTTTCCTTCATATCGCGGATGAAATTGCGCATGAAGAAAGAGTCGATGTGCTTGACGGCATCCAAGCGGAAACCAGCTACACCAGTCGTTTCCATGAACCAATCAGCCCAGTCATAGATATTTTGGATGACTTTAGGATGCTTAAAGTCTAGGTCGGCATACATGAGGTAGTCGTAGTTTCCGTTTTCATTATCAACCAATTCCTCGTTGGCCCAACCCTTGTTGTCTCCTTGGATCAGATAAATGCCAGACTTACGGCGTTTTGCATCGTAGTCTGTACCTGTGAAGTGGTACCAGTGCCAGTGGAAGTCATTGTAAGTATCTTGGCGACCATCGAAGGTAAAGCTAGTCCAGCCATTGATGGTGAAGGGTTCTCCGAGTTCAACTGTACGGTCTACAGGGTCCACTTCGATGACCTGAAAGGCTTCCCTGTGATCGGCTGCAGCCTTGTGGTTGAGTACCACATCGGCCATAGGCTGGATTCCCTGTGCTTTTAGAGTTTGAATGGCTTGAAGATAGTCTTCTTTAAAACCATACTTGGTGCGGACAGTACCTTTTTGGTTAAACTCGCCTAGGTCGAATAAGTCATAGACCCCATAACCTACATCTTTTTCATTGGTGGCTTTGAAAGCTGGTGGCATCCAGACATGACTGATACCGAGATCAGCTAGGTGTGGAGCATCTTCAGCCAGACGCGTCCAGTGCTGACCGTCGTGGGGCAGATACCATTCAAAGTATTGCATGAGTGTTTGATTTTGCATGATGTTTCCTCTTACTTGTCAATCTTGTTCTTTATTCTATCATAAAGTATCTCTCGGCGCAAACGTTTGCGTAAGAATAGAAGGAAACTATTGTATCTACTTAAAATAAAGTGTTGATTTTTTTGTATCAAAGTGCTAGTATAATAGTATGTAATATAGATAAAGATAGGAGTCATCCCATGATTGAATTTCAAAATGTTAGTAAGTTGTATGGTGATAAAGAGGCCTTGAACAATCTCAATTTGCAGATTAAAAATGGGGAGATTATGGGCTTGATTGGCCATAATGGTGCTGGGAAATCGACCACTATAAAATCCCTAGTCAGTATCATTTCGCCCAGCAGTGGTCATATTTTAGTAGACGGTCAGGAGTTATCGGAAAATCGCTTGGCTATTAAACGAAAGATTGGCTACGTAGCAGACTCGCCTGACTTATTTTTACGCTTAACGGCCAATGAATTTTGGGAATTACTTGCTTCATCCTATGATCTGACTAGCTCTGACTTGGAGGCTAATCTAGCTAGGCTATTGAACGTTTTTGATTTTGCTGAAAATCGCTATCAGGTTATTGAAACCCTTTCTCACGGAATGCGTCAAAAAGTCTTTGTCATTGGGGCACTCTTGTCTGATCCTGATATTTGGGTCTTGGACGAACCCTTGACAGGTTTGGATCCCCAGGCTGCCTTTGATTTGAAGCAAATGATGAAGGAACATGCACAAAAAGGCAAGACGGTCTTGTTTTCAACTCATGTCCTAGAGGTAGCTGAGCAAGTCTGTGATCGGATTGCCATTTTGAAAAAGGGGCATTTGATTTATTGTGGTAAGGTAGAGGACTTGAGAAAAGACCACCCAGACCAGTCTTTGGAAAGTATCTATCTTAGCCTTGCCGGTAGAAAAGAGGAGGTTTCAGATGCGTCTCAAGGTCATTAAAAAATTAGTTGATATCAATATCCTCTATTCATCTCAAGAAGCTAATCTGGCTAACCTACGAAAGAAGCAAGCTAAGAATCCTGAGAAAAAAGTAAATGTTTCCGCTAGAGTCCTAAGTTCTTACATTTTTTCTAGTATCTTGATGCTTTTCATGTTTATAAATATAGCCTTTCGTTTTCCTTTTGAGGAAATACCAAGTTTTTTTAGTAGCATGGTTGCTATTTTACTGGTGCTTGCCTTTTCAACTTCTTTCACTGCATTTTACAATGTCTTTTATGAGAGTAAGGACTTGGCATCGTATAGGCCCTATGCCTTTAAAGAATCAGAGATTATAATTGCTAAAGGACTGTCTGTTCTCTTGCCAGCTCTAGCTGGAATTGTACCAATCCTAGCTTATTTTCTAGTCCTCTATATTAGGCTAGCTCCTTCTCTTTGGCTGGGCTTGCCTTTGATGCTGCTGTCCTTGGCCTTATTATTTGTCTCTGTTACTTTAGTGATGGTAGTGGCAGTACATTTCTTGGCTCAGACTACGGTCTTCAGAAAGTATCAGTCTATTTTTTCGAATGTGATGATTGGGATAGGGGTTCTCATACCTTTAATATTTGTCCTCTTTCTACAGTCGACTTTTGGAAGTATTGTTGACAAAGTTAGAGACATTCCATTTCTCCTTTATCCTCTTCATATCTTTTACAAAATAGCAGTGGAGCCTTTTTCGACAGAAGCCATACTGGGTCTGTTAGCTTGGATAGCTTTAACTGTTTTCTTGCTTTACCTGACCAAAAAGAAGGTTCTTCCTCATTTTTATGACGTGATTCTGCTTAACAGTGAGGAGAAGGTCAAGAAAGAACGTCGCAATAAGGAGAGAATTTCAACTACTAATAAAAAAGGCTTTTTCCGTATGGTTTTACGCTACCACCTCACCCTCTTGGGACAGGGAACTGGCGTGATTACAGTGCTTTTTACAAGTGCTTTTCTTCCTTATCTCATGATGATCGGTCTGATTTCCAAAATTCGAGATTCTCAGATAGTTCCAGATATTCATCCTCCATACTGGTTACCCTTGTTTTTTGTAGGAGTGTTTATAGCAGTTGTCAATAACAATATCACCAGCCTGCATTCAATTGCCTTGTCCTTGGAGAGGGAAAATGTTGATTTTCTTAAGAGTTTACCCTTTGACTTTGCTCGTTATGTGAAAGTGAAATTTTGGATTATATTTGCTGTCCAGTCCTTTTTACCAGTTCTGACTTTACTTGGCCTTTCTCTATATCTAGGCTTGCCCATCCTTTCGATGATTTACCTTCTTGTGGCATGGATCCTTGCCAGTGTCATCCTTTCTTGCCACAATTACTTTAAGGACGTGAAAAATCTGTCAACCAATTGGAGTAGCATTACGGACTTGGTGAACCGTTCAAATCGTATAGTAGCAATAGTTTTGATTTTTATTTATAGTGCAATCTTAATGGCCCTTGTAATAGGGAGCTTATTCTTGGTTCGGTCTCTCGCCCCTGTCCTTGCCATCAGCTTGGGAGTAGGAGTTCTTATCCTCTTGCTTGCTCTTGCTATTTTTGGCTATCATTACTACCTGTCACGCATATTGACAG
Organism: Streptococcus parapneumoniae; assembly: GCF_037076355.1. Classification (NCBI taxonomy): domain Bacteria; kingdom Bacillati; phylum Bacillota; class Bacilli; order Lactobacillales; family Streptococcaceae; genus Streptococcus; species Streptococcus parapneumoniae. The sequence continues at coordinate 875,749 of NZ_AP026968.1, forward strand.
AAATAGAAAAAAGATGAGCTAGTTGGTCGCCTGCTTGATAAATTCAATTCGACAAACGCTTTTATAGTTTGTTAGAACGTAGTTGTAAATGATTAAGATTGGTAATCAAAAATATGGGGAGGAATGTCATGAATAAGAAATATAATATAGTTCTATTATTGTTGTTTATAGTTTATTTATTGGGATATTTTTCAATTTCAAAAACTTTCATTCCTATAATGTGTGTGATCCAAGTATTTTTGATAGAACATATATTTAAAGTTCGAAATAGAATGATGCAGATAGGTGAAATTATAATTATTGTTGCTTCTATAATATTATTTATTGATAGTATATTGAGTTTGTAGCAGAAGGTTTTTCTATAAAATCAAATTTTCCAGATATCTACTGAAGCTGATTTATATCCTAATATTTCTTCTACTATCTTCGTCACTAAATTTGACAGACACATATTGCTGATACAGCCTCTCTAGCTACAATCTCAAAGTAAATCTGAGGCTAGTTTCCAAGTTTGCTCTTTGATTTTTGTTGATAAAAAGAAATGCTCCTCCAAGACGGAAGAGCATCTTTTATTGTGATTTTGATTCGGTTTCTGCTGACTCTGGGTGGAGTTCTTGGTAACTTGGTGCCTTGAAAAGGTCAGCACTGGTCTTACCTTGTCGTTGGCTAAAGAGGCTGGTTGATTGACTACCTTTTTCCTGCTCAATCTTTTGCAGAATTGGTAAGGAATTGAGGTAAGAAATACTTTCTGTATTAACTTTTCCAAGATGACCTGCTTGGTAGAAACGGATCAAATCTCCAGTTTGAATCTGGTCGCTGATTTTCAGCTGTTGACTGGCTGCCTGCCGAACGCTTTCCAGTTCAGTCTGAGCTTGTTCATCAAGATTACTGATTTCAAGACCGCTCTCAGTATAGTAGGTTCGTCCGTCGTAGCTGGTATATTTTGGTGTGACGAAGGAATTGGCAGTTCGAAAGGCAACGATTTCTTGATGATCTGGTGATAGGAGGTCTTGTCCAACTTGAAGGAAGGAACTGGATTCGATACCAAGGAGGTGTTCGAGAGTCGGTAAGATATCGATTTGTCCACCGTAGGTATTGATGATTTGTCCTTTTTCATAGCCAGGCATGACCACCATAAAAGGCACTCGTTGCAACATGGCATTGTCGTAATTCGACCAGTTCTCAGAAGTCTTGCCAATCAAGGGTGCCAGCTCAGGATTGCGGGAGTTGGAAATACCATAATGGTCTCCGTAGATGACGATGATGGATTTTTCATAGAGGCCACTTTCTTTGAGATAGTCAAAGAAGGCCTTGATAGCACTATCCAGATAGTTAGCTGTTTGGAAGTAGCCGTTGATTGTTTCATCTTTGGTTTTAGCCAGTGGGAAACCAAGCTCATCGCCTGTCAGATTGCTAACATAGGGATAGTGATTGGACACCGTGATATACTTAGCATAAAAAGGCTGCTGCAAGTGCTCCAGATATTGGATAGAATCTTTCATCATGATTTTATCATTTAAACCATATTGGAAAGAATTGCTACTGTCTTGCTTGGTAAAATAGGAAGCATCAAAGAAGTATTGGTAGCCCCATTGTTTGTAGGTCGTATTTCGATTCCAGAAGGTCCCGATATTGCCGTGAAAGACAGCGCTTGATTGGTAGCCGTTTTTTGATAGGATAAAAGGAGCTGCCTGCTGGGTATTGGTACCACCGTAATTGACCATAAAGGAACCTTGGTCAAGTCCAAACAAACCAGTCTCCAGCATGGTTTCCGCATCTGAGGTCTTCCCAGCCTTGACTTGGTTAAAGATATTCGAAAAGGCTAGTGTAGATTGCGAATGGTAGAGGGAATTAAGGAAGGGAGTGACTTCATGCTCAGTTCCATCTATGTTGAGTTTATAGTCAAGTAGGAACTGTTGGAAACTCTCCAAGTGGAGATAAATCACATTTTTTCCTTTGGCCAAGCCAAAATAGTCTGGATTGGGCTTAGCAGAATGTTCTTGAATATAATCTGTAATAGGTTGAAGATCAGTCTCAGAAGCCTTAGCACGTTCTTTATTGGCGCTGTAGGATTGGTTGGCACTATAACCTAGAAAAGCTGGCAAACTAAGGGCACGAACAATATAATAATTCGAAAATCCTCGCGACAGGAGATCGGGACGCTCGATTTCAGCCAAGAAAAGGTTAGCTGAAAAGAGCAGGGCCGAGAGAGCAGTGATGGCAATACTGGAGCGGAATTTGAAAGGTCTCCTGTCCAGCTGGATGAATTTTTTATAGAAAAGGAAAGCCAGCAGTGGGAAATCCATAAAATAGATAAAATCCCAAGGACGCAGTAACTCTAGTTCTGCAGTGCCGACAGACACCTTGCTGACCACCTTCATGGTATTGGCCGTGATAAAGTCACTAAATTCTCGATAGTAAAAGACGTTGGAATAGAGCCAAATGAATAAAAGGCTATAAATAGCTATACTCAGACCATAAAAGATCTTGGTTGACCGAGCATAGAGGGCTAGAGCCAGCAGAAGTAGTCCCAAAGGAAGGGGGTTGAAAAAGGCGATAAAGGCAAGGTAATTTCCCTGCAACTTGCCTACTTGAATATCTAAATTAAAGTCAACGGCATAGGCTAATAAGGTTTTGAGCCAATAGAGGATTAAAAGGGTTAGGACAAAACCCAGTCTGGTACCCATGGCTTTTTGGATTTTGTTAAAATTGCTTTTCACACATTTACTTCCTAATTTTTTATTAGTATTAGTATACCATTTTTTAAAAGAAGAGTAAAAAAGCAAGGGTAGTTTCTTTTTTGAGAATTGGCTAAAAGTTTGATATAATGGTAGTTATGAATAGAATAAGAGTCAGCAAAAGGGTTGAAAAGAAGCTCGCCAAAGGTTTGGTTTTACTAGAAGCCAGTGATCTTGAGAATGTCAATCTCAAGGATCAGGAAGTAGAAGTGCAGAGTCAGGAAGGAACCTTTCTTGGAACTGCCTACCTTTCGCAGCAAAACAAGGGTTTGGGTTGGTTTATCAGTAAAGACAAGATCACCTTCAATCAAGCTTTCTTTGAAATGCTGTTTAGACAAGCTAAAGAAAAGAGAAGCGCCTACTATCAAGATGATTTGACAACTGCCTTTCGTCTCTTCAACCAAGAGGGAGATGGTTTTGGCGGTCTGACAGTGGACCTTTATGGCGACTATGCTGTCTTTTCTTGGTATAACTCTTATGTTTATCAGATTCGTCAGACCATCTCAGAAGCCTTTAGACAGGTTTTTCCTGAGGTGTTAGGGACCTATGAGAAGATCCGCTTTAAGGGTTTGGACTATGAATCAGCCCATGTTTATGGTCAAGAAGCACCTGACTTTTTCACTGTTTTAGAAAATGGTGTCTTGTATCAGATCTTTATGAATGATGGTTTGATGACAGGAATTTTCCTAGACCAGCATGAAGTTCGAGGTAGCTTAGTTGACGGTTTGGCTATGGGCAAATCCTTGCTCAATATGTTTTCCTACACAGCAGCCTTTTCAGTGGCTGCGGCCATGGGTGGAGCAAGCCAGACTACTTCGGTTGACCTAGCTAAACGTTCACGAGAATTGTCTCAAGCGCATTTTCAGGCAAATGGAATCAGTACAGACGACCACCGTTTTGTGGTCATGGATGTCTTTGAATATTTCAAGTATGCCAAACGAAAAGGCTTGACCTACGATGTGATTGTCCTAGATCCGCCTAGCTTTGCTCGGAACAAAAAGCAGACCTTCTCTGTGGCCAAGGATTATCACAAGTTGATTTCCCAGAGTCTTGAGATTTTAAATCCGGGAGGAATCATCATTGCCAGTACCAATGCTGCCAATGTTTCCCGCCAGAAATTTACAGAGCAAATTGATAAAGGTTTTGCAGGAAGAAGTTACCAGATTTTAAACAAATACGGTCTTCCAGCAGATTTCGCCTATAATAAAAAAGATGAAAGTAGTAATTACCTCAAGGTGATTAGTATGAAGGTTAGTAAATGAAATTGATCGTTTCAGTAATGCCAAGAAGTTTAGAGGAGGCCCAGGCTCTGGATGCCACAAGGTACCTGGATGCCGACATCATTGAATGGCGTGCCGACTATCTGCCTAAAGAAGCGATTTTGCAGGTGGCTCCAGCTATTTTTGAAAAATTCGCAGGCCGTGAGTTGGTTTTCACATTGCGAACTTGCTCTGAAGGGGGAGAAATCGACCTTTCTCCAGAAGAATATATCCATCTAATCAAGGAAGTGGCGCAACTCTATCAACCAGACTATATTGATTTTGAGTACTATAGCTACAAGGATGTTTTTGAAGAAATGCTGGACTTCCCAAATCTTGTTTTGAGTTACCATAATTTCCAAGAAACACCTGAAAATATGATGGAAATCTTGTCAGAGTTGACGAGCCTAAATCCAAAACTTGTCAAGGTTGCGGTGATGGCTCACACGGAGCAGGATGTATTAGACTTGATGAACTATACACGAGGCTTTAAAACCCTCAATCCTGAACAGGAATATGTGACCATTTCTATGGGCAAGGTGGGCAAGGTCTCTCGTATCACTGCGGATGTGACTGGTTCGAGTTGGTCTTTTGCCAGTCTGGATGAGGCCAGTGCACCTGGTCAGATTTCCCTAGCTAACATGAAAAAAATCAGGGAGATTTTGGATGAAGCTTGATGGCTATACACGTTTAGCTGCCGTTGTTGCCAATCCTATTAAGCACTCTATTTCTCCCTTCATCCACAATAGGGCCTTTGAGGCGACAGCTACCAATGGTGTTTATGTGGCTTGGGAGATTGAAGCGAGTGATTTGCCAGAAACAATGGCTAATATTCGTCGCTACCAGATGTTTGGTATCAACCTATCCATGCCCTATAAGGAGCAAGTGATTCCTTATTTAGATGAATTGAGTGATGAAGCGCGCTTGATCGGTGCGGTCAATACGGTTGTCAATGAGAATGGCAATTTAATTGGATATAATACAGATGGCAAGGGATTTTTTAAGAGCTTGCCTTCTTTTACCATTACAGGTAAGAAGATGACTCTGCTGGGTGCAGGTGGTGCGGCCAAGTCCATTTTGGCACAGGCTATTTTGGATGGCGTCAGTCAGATTTCGCTCTTTGTTCGTTCCGTTTCTATGGAAAAAACAAGACCTTACCTAGACAAGTTACAGGAGCAGACAGGCTTTAAAGTGGACTTGTATGCTTTAGAATATGTTTCTGAACTGCAAGCAAGGATTGCTGAGTCGGATTTACTGGTCAATGCCACCAGTGTGGGCATGGATGGTCAATCATCTCCAGTTCCTGAAAGCATCAATTTGCCAGAAACTCTCTTAGTGGCAGATATCATTTACCAACCCTTTGAAACACCATTTTTAAAATGGGCCAGAAGTCAGGGCAATCCAGCCGTCAATGGTCTGGGAATGTTGCTCTATCAAGCTGCAGAAGCTTTTCAACTGTGGACAGGCAAGGAAATGCCAACAGAAGAGATTTGGCAGTCCTTAACAGAAAAATACCAATAAAGAAAGGGAGATTCTCCTATGAAAATCAGAATCGATATTCCTCATCATCCTTATGATATTCAGATTGAAAAAGGTTGTCTGCCTCAAGCTGGTCAGTGGTTGCGAGAACTTTGGCAACCACAAAAAGTGGTCATTGTAACAGACAACCATGTAGCTTCTCTTTATGCAGAGAAGGTCAAGCTCAGCCTAGAAGATGCTGGTTTTCAGGTAGCTGTTTTTGACTTTTTAGAAGGTGAAGAAAGAAAGAATTTGACCACTGTTCAGAAAGTCTATGAATTTTTGGTCAAGCAAGGTCTGACCCGCAGTGATGGGATTGTAGCCCTAGGTGGCGGTGTCGTTGGGGACCTGGCTGGTTTTGTAGCCTCTACCTATATGCGGGGTATTCATTTTGTTCAGATACCGACTAGCTTGACAGCCCAGGTGGATTCTTCTATCGGTGGAAAGACAGGCGTCAATACTCCATTTGCTAAGAATATGGTGGGTACCTTTGCCCAACCAGATGGGGTTCTGATTGACCCACTTGTTCTTGAAACGCTTGGAAAAAGAGAGTTGATTGAAGGGATGGGTGAGGTTATCAAGTATGGCTTGATTGAGGATCCAGAACTGTGGGCTCTCTTGACGGAGCTGGATGGTACTGTAGAGAGCATTCTGGAACATGCGGAGACTTTGATTGAACATTCTTGTCAGGTCAAGCGCAAGATGGTGGTTGAGGATGAGTTGGACAATGGTGTTCGCCTTTACCTCAATTTTGGCCACACTATTGGCCATGCCATCGAAGCGACTGCCGGTTATGGCAAGGTCATGCATGGAGAGGCTGTAGCTATGGGAATGGTACAGATTTCCAAGGTAGCTGAGGGAAAAGGCCTTATGCCAGAAGGGATAACCCAGTCTATTACAGCTATGTGTCAGAAATTTGGACTACCTGTTGACTATGAAAACTGGGATGTTGACAAGCTTTATCAGGCTTTGACTCATGATAAGAAAGCGCGTGGCAATACCTTGAAATTGGTCTTGGTACCAGAGCTTGGTTCAGCGACTATTCACCCAGTTTCTCTGGAAGAGATGAAAGACTACTTGGTAAAATAAGGAGAGTGTATGAGATATTTAACTGCAGGAGAATCACACGGTCCCCGTCTGACAGCTATTATTGAGGGAATTCCAGCTGGACTACCTTTGACAGCAGAGGATATCAATGAGGACCTTAAACGCCGTCAGGGTGGTTACGGTCGTGGTGGCCGTATGAAGATTGAGAGCGACCAAGTTGTCTTTACTTCAGGCGTTCGTCATGGGAAGACGACAGGGGCTCCCATTACCATGGATGTCATCAATAAGGACCACCAAAAATGGCTGGACATTATGTCTGCGGAGGACATTGAAGACCGCCTTAAAAGCAAGCGTAAAATCACCCATCCACGTCCAGGTCATGCCGACTTGGTTGGGGGCATCAAGTACCGTTTTGATGATTTACGAAATTCTTTGGAACGTTCATCAGCTCGTGAAACCACCATGCGAGTGGCAGTCGGGGCTGTAGCCAAACGCCTCTTGGCTGAACTGGATATGGAGATTGCCAACCATGTCGTGGTCTTTGGTGGCAAGGAAATCGATGTTCCTGAGAATCTGACAGTGGCTGAGATTAAGGAAAGAGCTGCCCAGTCTGAAGTTTCTATTGTTAACCAAGAACGGGAACAGGAGATCAAGGATTACATTGATCAAATCAAACGTGACGGTGATACCATCGGGGGGGTTGTGGAGACAGTCGTTGGAGGTGTTCCAGTTGGTCTTGGTTCCTATGTCCAATGGGACAGAAAATTAGATGCGCGATTGGCCCAAGCCGTTGTTTCTATCAATGCTTTTAAAGGGGTGGAATTTGGTCTTGGATTTGAGGCTGGTTATCGTAAAGGCAGCCAAGTTATGGATGAAATTCTCTGGTCTAAAGAAGACGGCTATACTCGTCGTACTAACAATCTGGGCGGCTTTGAAGGTGGTATGACCAATGGGCAACCTATCGTTGTTCGTGGAGTTATGAAGCCCATTCCTACTCTCTACAAACCACTTATGAGTGTGGATATCGAAACCCATGAACCCTACAAGGCAACTGTGGAGAGAAGTGATCCGACCGCTCTTCCAGCTGCAGGTGTAGTTATGGAAGCTGTTGTGGCAACGGTTCTGGTGCAAGAAATCCTTGAAAAATTCTCATCAGATAATCTTGAGGAACTAAAAGAAGCGGTAGCCAAACACCGAGACTATACAAAGAACTATTAAGGAGTTCCTATGGCAAAAACAGTCTATATCGCAGGTCTTGGGTTGATTGGAGCCTCTATGGCCCTAGGTATCAAACGCGATCATCCTGATTATGAGATTTTGGGTTATAATCGCAGTCAAGCTTCGAGAGATATCGCCTTGAAAGAAGGGATGATTGACCGTGCAACGGATGATTTTGCCAGTTTTGCTCCTTTGGCAGATATCATCATTCTCAGTTTGCCAATCAAACAAACCATTGCTTTCATTAAGGAGTTGGCCGACTTGGACTTGAAAGAAGGCGTCATTATTTCAGATGCTGGTTCGACCAAGTCAGCCATTGTGGATGCGGCGGAGCAGTATTTAGCTGGTAAGCCTGTTCGCTTTGTCGGGGCCCATCCCATGGCCGGTAGTCACAAGACAGGGGCTGCCTCTGCGGATGTCAATCTCTTTGAAAATGCCTATTATATCTTCACACCTTCAAGCCTGACAAGTCAGGACACACTTGAGGAAATGAAGGACTTGCTTTCAGGTCTTCATGCTCGCTTTATCGAGATTGATGCCAAGGAGCATGATCGCGTGACTTCTCAGATTAGCCATTTTCCTCATATTCTGGCTTCTAGTCTCATGGAACAGACCGCGGTCTATGCTCAAGAACATGAGATGGCAAGGCGCTTTGCGGCAGGTGGTTTTCGAGATATGACTCGGATTGCGGAAAGCGAGCCAGGGATGTGGACCTCCATTCTCTTGTCTAATCGCGAGACTATTCTAGACCGAATTGCGGATTTCAAGGAGCGTTTGGAAGCGATTGGTCAGGCCATCAGCAAGGGAGATGAAGAGCAAATCTGGAATTTTTTCAACCAAGCGCGTGAGCAACGTCAGGCCATGGAAATTCATAAGCGTGGCGGTGTGGATAGCTCTTATGACCTCTATGTTGACGTTCCCGATGAAGAAGACGTCGTCCTGCGGATTTTGGAATTGCTGCGAGGAACTTCCTTGGTTAATATTCACATCAATGAGGAAAACCGTGAAGATATTCACGGGATTCTACAAATTTCATTTAAAAATGCTCAAGATTTAGAACGAGCCGAGCATCTAATAACAGAAAATACAGACTATACAGTCGTCATCAAATAAGGAGAAAATCATGTCAAATATTTACGATAGTGCAAACGAACTCAGTCGCGGTCTACGCGAATTGCCAGAATACAAGGCTGTTAAAGCAGCTAAAGATGCTATTGCAGCAGATGCTGAGGCAAGCAAAATTTTTACAGAATATGTTGCCTTTCAAGAGGAAATTCAAAAACTAGCACAGACAGGGCAAATGCCAGATGCTTCCTTCCAAGCTAAAATGGAAGGCTTTGGTAAGCAGATTCAGGGGAACAGCCTCTTGTCAGAATTCTTTACTAAGCAACAACAATTGGCAATTTACCTTTCTGACATTGAAAAAATTGTTTTCGAACCAGTTTCAGAATTGCTAAAATAAGAAAATAACAATCCTAAAGTCAGGAATTTTTAAGGAATTTCTGGCTTTTTATGATAAAATAGGTAAAAGTATTGCAAGTATGAGGTCTAGTATGAAACTAAAAACAAACATTCGCCACTTACATGGGAGTATCCGAGTTCCAGGTGACAAGTCTATTAGCCATCGTTCCATAATCTTTGGAAGTTTGGCTGAGGGTGAGACCAAGGTTTATGATATTCTGCGAGGTGAAGACGTTCTTTCGACCATGCAGGTTTTTCGTGACCTTGGTGTAGAGATTGAGGATAAAGATGGGGTTATTACCATTCAAGGTGTCGGTATGGACGGCTTAAAAGCGCCACAAAATGCCCTTGATATGGGAAATTCTGGAACCTCGATTCGCCTGATTTCAGGTGTTCTTGCTGGTGCAGACTTTGAAGTAGAGATGTTCGGAGACGACAGTCTATCCAAACGTCCTATGGATCGTGTGACTATTCCACTGAAAAAAATGGGCGTCAGCATTTCAGGGCAAACTGAGCGAGACCTGCCTCCCCTTCATTTAAAAGGGACGAAAAACCTAAGACCTATTCAGTATGAATTGCCAATTGCCTCTGCTCAAGTCAAGTCAGCCTTGATTTTTGCAGCCTTGCAGGCCCAAGGGGAGTCTGTAATTATCGAAAAAGAGTGCACCCGTAATCATACTGAAGATATGCTGCAACAATTTGGTGGTCATTTAAGTGTGGATGGCAAGAAAATCACAGTCCAAGGACCGCAAAAATTGACAGGACAAAAGGTGGTTGTTCCAGGAGATATTTCCAGTGCAGCCTTTTGGTTAGTCGCAGGTTTGATTGTTCCAAATTCTCGTGTGGTGCTTAAGAATGTGGGCATCAACGAAACGCGTACAGGTATCATTGATGTCATTCGCGCCATGGGTGGAAAATTAGAAGTTACTGAAATTGACCCAGTCGCTAAATCTGCAACCTTGACTGTTGAGCCTTCTGACTTGAAAGGAATAGAAATTGGTGGCGCTTTGATTCCACGCTTGATTGATGAATTGCCCATTATTGCCCTACTTGCGACCCAAGCTCAAGGTGTAACAGTTATTAAGGATGCTGAGGAACTTAAGGTCAAGGAAACAGACCGCATTCAGGTTGTGGCAGACGCTTTAAATAGCATGGGTGCGGATATCACACCTACAGCAGATGGAATGATTATCAAAGGAAAATCAGCCCTTCACGGTGCTAGAGTCAATACGTTTGGAGACCATCGTATCGGCATGATGACGGCTATCGCGGCTCTCTTGGTTGCTGATGGAGTAGTGGAGCTTGATCGTGCAGAAGCCATCAATACCAGCTATCCTAGCTTCTTTGATGATTTGGAGAACTTGATTCATGGCTAAGGTATTACTAGGATTTATGGGATCTGGCAAATCGACTATTGCAAGAGGCTTGGACCCTAATTACCTTGATATGGATGCTCTGATTGAGAAGTGCCTAGGTATGTCCATTGCGAATTTTTTCGCTGAAAAGGGAGAAGCGGTCTTTCGTCAGGTAGAATCAGAAGTCCTAGCTGATTTACTACAAAGAGACCAAGTTGTGTCAACTGGTGGAGGAGTGGTCGTTTCTCAGCGAAATCGTGACTTACTAAAGACAAATTCTGATAATATCTACCTGAAAGCAGATTTTGAAACCCTCTACCAACGCATAGCAGCTGATAAGGACAATCAGCGCCCGCTTTTTCTAAATAATAGCAAGGAAGAACTTGCAGCTATTTTCCAAGAAAGACAGGTTTGGTATGAGGAAGTTGCCAGTCGGGTTTTGGATGTGACCAAGCTAAGCCCAGAGGAAATTATAGAGGAACTGAGATGAAAATTGCTTATCTAGGTCCCAAGGGATCATTTTCACACCACGTTGTGCAGACAGCTTTTCCTCATGAGGAATTGCAGGCCTTTGCCAACATTACAGATGTCATCAAGGCCTATGAGCAAGGCTTGGTGGACTATTCTGTGGTGCCAGTTGAAAATTCTATCGAAGGTAGTGTTCATGAAACCTTGGACTACCTTTTTCATCAGGCTCGCATCCAAGCAGTGGCAGAAATTGTTCAGCCTATTCATCAGCAGTTGATGGTGGTTCCAGGTCATAATAAGATTGAAAAGATTTTTTCACATCCACAGGCCTTGGCTCAAGGAAAGAAATTCATCGATGAACAATATCCAGAGGCCCAAATCGAGGTAACAGCTAGTACAGCTTATGCTGCCCGTTTTATTTCCGAACATCCAGACCAGCCTTATGCAGCCATTGCACCAAGAAGTTCTACTGAGGAATATGGCTTGGAACTGATTGCTGAGGATATTCAGGAAATGGAAGCCAATTTCACACGTTTCTGGGTTCTGGGATCTAAAGGTGTGGCTATTCCCTTGCAAGCACAAACTGAGAAAATGACTTTGGCCTTGACCTTACCTGACAACCTTCCAGGTGCACTTTATAAGGCACTGTCGACCTTTGCTTGGCGAGGAATTGACTTAACAAAAATTGAAAGTCGTCCACTCAAGACAGCACTGGGAGAATACTTTTTCATTATCGATGTGGACTATGCTGATAAGGGCCTGGTCCACTTTGCCCAAAAAGAATTAGAAGCCATCGGAATCCAGTATAAGGTTCTGGGTGCCTATCCTATTTATCCAATATCAGACCATGGAAAGGAGAGAAGATGAGTAAAGAAAATCCTCTCAGTCATCATGAAAAATTACGTTATGATTATTTGCTAAAAAATATTCACTATCTCAATGAGAGAGAAAAAAATGAGTTTGCCTATTTGCAAGAAAAGCTAACTCTTGCTAGGGTAAATAGTAGTTCCAGCTTGGAACAAGAAAGAGAAGAGCAGGTTGACTTACCAAGCTATGCGAACCGGAGTCGCTCACAATCCAAATCACAAGCACACTCTGCTCCTCCCAAAAAGAAAAGACGGAAGCTCCGTCTTAAACGCATTTTTATGGTGATTTTCTCTCTTCTAGTCTGTGTGGCTTTAGCCATGGTATTCATGTTTTTACGTGGTTATCAAGATGCTAGTGCAAAGAAAACTGCTGATGCCAAGGCAGCACAGGTTCAAGTCTTTAATGGTCAGGACACTAGAGACGGGGTTAATATTTTGATCATGGGGACGGATGGTCGAATCGGCCAAAACAGTGCTGAGACGCGGACGGACTCTATTATGGTATTAAATGTTGGCGGCTCAGATAAGAAAATGAAGCTGGTCAGTTTCATGCGTGACAATTTGGTTTATATAGACGGTTACAGCCAAGTCATTAACGGTAGAAAACAGACGGATAATAAGTTAAACGTAGCCTACGAGTTAGGAGAACAAGAGGGACAAAAAGGGGCAGAAATGGTTCGCCAAGTCTTGAAAGATAATTTTGACTTGGACATTAAGTACTATGCCTTGGTCGATTTTCAGGCCTTTGCAACAGCGATTGACACACTTTTCCCTGATGGGGTGACAATTGATGCTCAATTTTCAACATTGAATGGGCGTCCACTAACAGAAGCTACAGTCGGAGATGATTTACACGCTACTGAGACTGAGTCTCCAACCCAGACTATTAAAGTCGGAAAACAGCAGATGAACGGTTCAACCTTGCTCAATTATGCTCGTTTCCGTGATGACGATGAGGCGGATTACGGCCGTACCAAAAGACAGCAGCAAGTTTTAACAGCAATTTTAGAGCAAATTAAAGATCCCACTAAACTTTTCACTGGTTCTGAAGCTCTTGGAAAGGTTTTTGCTATGACCTCAACCAACGCACCCTATACTTTCCTCCTAACAAACGGTTTATCTGTTTTGGATGGAGCAAAAAATGGTATTGAAAAATTGACGATTCCAGAACTAGGTGACTGGGTAGATGCCTATGATGTTTATGGAGGCTTGGGCTTGCTGGTTGATCAAAACAAATATCAGAATAAATTGTCTCAGATGGGTTTGAGATAAGATAAGACAGAAAAATCAAAGCTTGAAGGCTATTTATCTAGCAGTCAGGCTTTGATTTTTTACAGTCTGCAATAGATTTTCACCCCCTATTTGTGGTATAATGAAACGATACGATAGAAAGAATAATGAATAATATGACTGATTTAAAAGCAATTCAGGCTCGAAGTCTGGAGATGGCTGAATACTTTGTGGCCTTTTGCAAGGAGCATGATTTACTTTGTTATCTCTGTGGAGGGGGTGCTATTGGTGCCCTTCGAAACAAGGGTTTTATTCCTTGGGATGACGACCTAGACTTTTTTATGCCTCGTAAAGATTATGAGAAATTAGCAGAATTATGGCCTCGTTATGCAGATGAACGTTATTTCTTGTCAAAGAGTCACAAGGATTTTGTCGACCGCAATCTTTTTATTACAATTCGTGACAAGGAAACGACCTGTATCAAACCTTATCAACAGGATTTGGATTTGCCACATGGTCTGGCCTTGGATGTTTTGCCTTTGGATTATTATCCTAAAAATCCAGCTGAGCGGAAAAAACAGGTTCGTTGGGCACTGATTTATTCACTCTTTTGTGCGCAAACTGTTCCGGAAAAGCATGGCGCACTTATGAAATGGGGAAGCCGCATTTTACTGGGTGTGACTCCAAAATCTCTCCGTTATCGCATTTGGAAAAAAGCTGAGAAAGAAATGACCAAGTATAGTCTGGATGAGAGCGATGGCATCACAGAATTATGCTCAGGTCCTGGCTACATGAGAAACAAGTACCTAATCGCATCTTTTGAAGACAATCTTTTCTTACCATTTGAAGGGACAGAGATGCCTATTCCAGTTGGCTATGATGCCTATCTCAGCACTGCTTTTGGGGATTATATGACACCACCACCAGCAGACAAGCAAGTACCACATCATGATGCTGTCATCGCTGATATGGATAAGTCTTATACAGAATACAAGGGAGAATATGGTGGCTAAGAAAAAAATCTTATTTTTTATGTGGTCTTTTTCTCTCGGGGGTGGAGCAGAGAAGATTCTGTCGACAATTGTTTCAAATCTGGATCCAGAAAAGTATGATATTGATATTCTTGAAATGGAGCACTTTGACAAGGGATACGAATCTGTTCCCAAGCATGTAGGCATTTTAAAATCCCTTCAAGATTATCGCCAAGCTAGATGGTTACGAGCTTTTTTGTGGAGAATGAGAATTTATTTTCCAAGGCTGACTCGTCGCTTGCTTGTAAAAGATGACTATGATGTTGAAGTTTCTTTTACCATTATGAATCCACCACTGTTGTTTTCTAAAAGAAAAGAAGTCAAGAAAATCTCTTGGATTCATGGAAGTATCGAAGAATTTCTTAAGGATAGCTCAAAAAGGAAATCACATAGACGCCAGTTGGATGCCGCGGATACTATTGTAGGGATTTCAAAAAAGACTAGTCATTCTATCAAGGAAGTCTATCCAGATTATGATTCGAAATTACGGACGGTCTACAATGGATATGATTTTAAGACTATTTTAGAAAAATCTCAAGAGAAGATCGATATCGAGATTGCACCTCAAAGTATCTGTACTATCGGACGGATTGAGGAAAATAAGGGTTCTGACCGTGTAGTGGAAGTGATACGATTATTACACCAAGAGGGAAAAAACTATCACCTTTACTTTATAGGTGCTGGTGGTATGGAAGAAGAACTGAAAAAACGAGTCAAAGAGTATGGGATTGAGGACTATGTACATTTCCTTGGTTATCAAAAAAATCCTTACCAGTATTTGTCTCAGATGAAGGTCCTCTTGTCTATGTCTAAACAAGAAGGTTTTCCTGGAGTGTATGTGGAAGCCTTGAGTCTGGGTCTTCCTTTTGTCTCTACGGATGTCGGAGGGGCTGAGGAATTATCCCAAGAAGGACGATTTGGACAAATCATTGAGAGCAATCAAGAGGCAGCTCAGGCAATTACGAACTATATGACTTCTGCCTCAAACTTTGATGTCGATGAGGCTAGTCAATTCATTCAACAATTTACAATTGCCAAACAAATCGAACAAGTAGAAAAACTATTAGAGGAGTAGCATGGAAACTGCATTAATTAGTGTGATTGTGCCAGTCTATAATGTGGCGCAGTACCTAGAAAAATCGATAGCTTCCATTCAGAAGCAGACCTATCAAAATCTGGAAATTATTCTTGTTGATGATGGTGCAACAGATGAAAGTGGTCGCTTGTGTGATTCAATCGCTGAACTAGATGACAGGGTGTCAGTACTTCATAAAAAGAATGAAGGATTGTCACAAGCACGAAATGATGGAATGAAGCAGGCTCAGGGGGATTATCTGATTTTTATTGACTCAGATGATTATATCCATCCAGAAATGATTCAGAGCTTATATGAGCAATTAGTTCAAGAAGATGCGGATGTTTCGAGCTGTGGTGTCATGAATGTCTATGCTAATGATGAAAGCCCACAGTCAGCCAATCAGGATGAGTATTTTGTCTGTGATTCTCAAACATTTCTAAAGGAATACCTCATAGGTGAAAAAATACCTGGAACGATTTGTAATAAGCTAATCAAAAGAGAGATTGCAACTGCTCTATCCTTTCCTAAGGGATTGATTTACGAAGATGCCTATTATCATTTTGATTTGATCAAGTTGGCTAAGAAGTACGTGGTTAATACCAAACCCTATTATTACTATTTCCATAGAGGGGATAGTATTACGACCAAACCCTATGCAGAGAAGGATTTAGCCTATATTGATATCTACCAAAAGTTTTACAATGAAGTTATGAAAAACTATCCTGATTTGAAAGAGGTCGCTTTTTTCAGATTGGCCTATGCCCACTTCTTTATTCTGGATAAGATGTTGCTAGATGATCAGTATAAACAGTTTGAAGCCTATTCTCAGATTCATCGTTTTTTAAAAGGCCATGCTCTTGCTATTGCTAGGAATCCAATTTTCCGTAAGGGGAGAAGAATTAGTGCTTTGGCCCTATTCATAAATATTTCCTTATACCGATTCTTATTACTGAAAAATATTGAAAAATCTAAAAAATTACATTAGAACGGGGGTGAGCAAGTGATTGATGGAAAACGATTATTATTTAGTTTGACCATAGTCAGTTATGCCTTGACGCTAGTAAGTGGAATTGTGTATCTGTTTAATAATAACAATGTTAGCTTGCTTTCTACTTTATTGTTCTTACTGGTTAGTAGCTTAATTGCCTGCTGGAATGATATCAAGTATTACTTAATCCATTTTATTTTCTATTTAACTATTTTTGTCTTTCTGGTATCAAGACCGACCATTGATTATTTTAGGGATGGCGCTCTGGATACCTATCATCCGATAGCCTATCGTTTTGCCTTTATAGTCGTCATGGTTTCGATTCTGGGCTTGACCACAGGAGGCGTCCTGGCTCGTTACTTCATAGCTAGGAAGAAAATAAAAGTAGCAAATATAGGAAATTCTCTAAAAGAGGTTTATACCAAGCGGTTACGCTTTGTTTCGCTAGGAGTTTTTCTTCTCACCTATCCTTTCTATTTCATTCGGTTATTCGAACGGCTCCTGTATCGCTTGCAGACTTCCTACTATGCCTACTATGCAAATTTTGAAAGTAAACTGCCTTATTTTACCTACATTTTGTCTACCTTTACGGTCTATGCAATGTGTATGTATCTGGCAACCAAGCCAAAGAAATTGCAGGCCACAGCAGTGCTTGTCTCCTTTATTGCAGCTAATACCATTCATTTGGCAATCGGGACACGAAATCCCTTTATTTTAAGTATTCTATTTGCTTTTGTTTATTACTTTATGCGGGAGCAAACAGAAAAGGGAAAATGGATTGGGTTTAAAGAAAAGTTAGCGATTTTTGTAGGTTCTCCTATTCTCATGTTAGCGATGGGAGTGCTCAATTATGTGCGGGATAATGTCCAGGTTTCCCATACAGGTTTCTGGGATATCCTGCTTGACTTTATCTATAAACAAGGGACTAGTTTTGGAGTTCTGGCTCGAGGTTTTCTATTTAACAGTAGCCTACCTTACAGAGATTTCCGTAATTTTACTTTTGGTCCTGTCCTTGATTATTTTGCAAGGGGAAGTTTGGGGGCCATTTTCGGAGGAAAAGCCTTTGAACATACAACCAATAGTGTGGAGCTAGCTATTGATAGTAATAGTTATGCCCACAATTTGTCCTATCTTGTTTTGAACAAGGAATATTTAAAAGGACATGGTATCGGAAGTAGCTATATTATGGAGTTGTATACCGACTATGGTATGATAGGAGTCTTTCTACTTAGTCTCTTGCTCGGTATGCTATTCATAGCCATGCTGCAAGTAGCCTATCGCTCAAGGACAATCTTATTTGCCTTGTCCCTACTCATCTTGAATAATTTATTCTTTATGCCAAGAAGTAGCTTTTCAGAAAGTTTCTTCAATCTATTTACAATGCAATTCTGGGGAATTGTTCTTGTGATTATATTTGTAGCAAAAATGCTTACAAAAGAGAACCAGTATCTACTCAACAAAGGAGAAAAAAATCATGTTTGAACATTATTCAGTAGCTGATTTATTTGCAAATCTTTACAAAAAACGAAAAGTAAATATTTTAGCTCTCATCGTTTTATTTGCTCTCATTGCTGTACCATTTACAATTAAAGCAGTTAGGAATAAAAACACTGTCAAAGATACAACAAGTTATTCAACTTATCTTAGCTATAAAATCACTCCTCCAGAAGATTCAGCTAAAACGATTTTGAATCATCAAATTGGTGGTTATAGTGATTTTTATGGGAAATTGATTGATGGGAATTTGAATGGAGCTTATCTTTTCAATGATGTAGAACCCAGTGAGTTGAAAAAAATTGCCAGTGAATTAGACACGACAGAAACAACCTTGAAAAATTCAACGAATGACTATTGGTGGAAAAAATTGACCGTCTACTATATGATTGACGATGCAGGGGTTGGTGTGAAAATTTTGACATCAAGTAAAGATGCCAATGACTTGTTAGAGCGAAAAATTGATGGATTGATTGAGAAATTTAAACACACTTATGCAAATGTGAAAATTGAAAAATTGGAAACCATCAACTCTAAAGAATTGAATGCAAATGGTGAAACAGCGCTTGGCTTAAATGTGAAGAATCTGATTCTTCGTTTAGTTGTTATTGGAGTGGTTTGTGTGATTTTGGTTGTGATGGGAAATGTGTTAGTTTATCTCTTTAATCCAACAATCAATAGAGCAGGTGATTTTTATCAGTATCAAATTGATTTTGTAACAGAGATTACAACAATTGCTAACCTAGCAGATGTTTTGTCATACAAAAATGCTGGACAGGAATTGACCATCGTTAGCTCAAATAAAGCTATCCTAGATAAATTGAAACAGAGTCAAGAGGCTTTAAAAGGAATGCATTTTGTCGATTTACAGGATGTATCATCTCTTTTGGAAAGAGATACAGTCCTTCTTGTTGAAGAATATGGAGTAACTCGTTATAAGAAATTTGAGCAAAGTCTTCAAATTCTCAGAAACTTAAATCGTTCTATCCTCGGTGTAGCAACCTTTAAACTATAAGCTTTCTGATGTATTAGGTCTTCAAAGTTGGCTAAGAGCCGATTTTGAAGGCTTTTTCTATTTGTTAGCAGAAACTTTCTTTTATACTCAATGAAAATCAAAAAGCAAACTAGGAAGCTAGCCGCAGGTTGCTCAAAACACTGTTTTGAGGTTGCAGATAGAGCTGACGTGGTTTGAAGAGATTTTCGAAGAGTATTAGAATCTTCTACAGAAGTTACCCTATGGAAAATCTATCCCGACAGAGGAGCCTTCTTTTGATAAAATCGTAAAAATCTAGTATAATAGATAGAACTGAAAGTATGAGGTTACTAGCAATGAAAATGAAACAAATTAGTGATACAACTTTGAAAATCACGATGTCTTTAGAGGATTTGATGGATCGTGGCATGGAGATTGCTGACTTTCTTGTTCCTCAAGAAAAAACAGAAGAGTTCTTTTATGCTATCTTGGATGAGTTAGAGATGCCTGATAGCTTTCTGGATACAGGCATGTTGAGCTTCCGTGTGACTCCAAAACCTGATAAGGTAGATGTCTTTGTAACCAAATCAAAGATTGATCAAAATCTAGATTTTGAAGACTTATCGGATTTGCCAGATATGGAAGAATTGGCTCAAATGTCGCCAGATGAATTTATCAAAACCTTGGAAAAAAGCATCGCGGATAAAACTAAGGATGATATCGAAGCGATTCAATCTCTAGAGCAGGTTGAAGCCAAGGAAGAAGAGCAGGAACAGGCTGAACAAGAAGCTGAGAGCAAGAAAGAGCCCTATATCTACTACATCCTTTCTTTTGCTAAGTTGGCTGACTTGGTAGCTTTTGCCCAGACAGTGACTTTTGAGATGGAAACTTCTGAACTCTACAAGATGAATGAGCGCTATTATTTGACCATTTTAGTGGACATTGAAAATCATCCAAGTCCATATCCAGCATGGCTTTTGGCCCGTATGCGCGAGTTTGCGGATGATAGTGACATCAGTCGTTCAGTCTTGCAAGAGTATGGCCAAGTCTTGATGAATCACGATGCAGTACTTAATCTGCAAAAGATTGGATAATCATTTCTGGAAAGCTATTTTCAGATTTTAAGGAGAGCGAATCGTCTGATTCGTTTTTTCTTTTTATACTGAAATAGTGATTTACTATAATAGGAATTTTCACAAAATTCTGTTATAATGGCTATATTAGAAAATTTCGAGGAGACAAACATGACAGTTAAAATTGCTTTACTAGGATTTGGTACCGTTGCAAGTGGTGTGCCTTTCCTCCTAAAAGAAAATGGAGAAAAAATCAATCAATCAGCACATTCAGAGATTGAAGTTGCCAAGGTATTGGTCAAGGATGAAGATGAAAAGAATCGCTTGCTTGCAGCAGGGAATGACTTTAACTTTGTAACCAATGTGGATGATATTTTATCAGACCAAGACATTACCATCGTAGTGGAATTGATGGGGCGTATCGAACCTGCTAAGACCTTTATCACTCGTGCTTTGGAAGCTGGAAAACACGTTGTTACTGCAAACAAGGACCTTTTGGCTGTCCATGGTGCAGAATTGTTAGAAATCGCTAAAGCTAACAAGGTAGCACTTTACTACGAAGCAGCGGTAGCTGGTGGGATTCCAATTCTTCGTACCTTGGCAAATTCCTTGGCTTCTGATAAAATCACGCGCGTGCTTGGAGTAGTCAACGGAACTTCCAACTTCATGATGACCAAGATGGTGGAAGAAGGCTGGTCTTACGACGATGCTCTTGCGGAAGCGCAAAGACTTGGTTTTGCAGAAAGCGACCCGACAAATGACGTGGATGGGATTGATGCAGCCTACAAGATGGTGATTTTGAGCCAATTTGCCTTTGGCATGAAGGTTGCATTTGACGATGTAGCCCACAAGGGAATTCGCAACATCACACCAGAAGACGTAGCTGTGGCTCAAGATCTTGGCTATGTAGTGAAATTGGTTGGTTCTATCGAGGAAACTCCTTCAGGTATTGCTGCAGAAGTAACTCCAACCTTCCTACCTAAAGCACACCCACTTGCCAGTGTGAATGGCGTAATGAACGCTGTCTTTGTAGAATCTATCGGTATTGGTGAGTCTATGTACTATGGACCAGGTGCTGGTCAAAAACCAACTGCTACGAGTGTTGTGGCGGATATTGTCCGTATCGTTCGTCGTCTGAATGATGGAACCATCGGTAAAGACTTCAACGAATATAGCCGTGACTTGGTCTTGGCAAATCCTGAGGATGTTAAAGCAAACTACTACTTCTCAATCTTGGCTCCAGACTCAAAAGGTCAGGTCTTGAAATTGGCTGAAATCTTCAATGCTCAAGATATTTCCTTCAAGCAAATCCTTCAAGATGGCAAAGAAGGTGACAAGGCGCGTGTTGTGATCATCACACACAAGATTAATAAAGCCCAGCTTGAAAATGTCTCAGCTGAATTGAAGAAGGTTTCAGAATTCGACCTCTTGAATACCTTTAAGGTGCTAGGAGAATAAGATGAAGATTATTGTACCTGCAACCAGTGCCAATATCGGGCCAGGTTTTGACTCGGTCGGTGTAGCTGTAACCAAGTATCTTCAAATCGAGGTTTGCGAAGAACGAGATGAGTGGTTGATTGAACACCAGATTGGCAAATGGATTCCACACGATGAGCGTAATCTCTTGCTCAAAATCGCTTTGCAAATTGTAGCAGATCTACAACCAAGACGTTTGAAAATGACTAGTGATGTTCCCTTGGCGCGTGGTTTGGGTTCTTCCAGCTCGGTGATTGTTGCTGGGATTGAACTGGCCAACCAACTGGGGAATCTCAACTTATCTGACCATGAAAAATTGCAGTTAGCGACCAAGATTGAAGGGCATCCTGACAATGTGGCTCCAGCTATTTATGGTAA
Source organism: Streptococcus parapneumoniae (assembly GCF_037076355.1). Taxonomy (NCBI): domain Bacteria; kingdom Bacillati; phylum Bacillota; class Bacilli; order Lactobacillales; family Streptococcaceae; genus Streptococcus; species Streptococcus parapneumoniae. The sequence continues at coordinate 897,400 of NZ_AP026968.1, forward strand.
TCTCGTTATTGCCAGCTCTGTTGATGGACAAGTTTCAGCTATCGTGGCTGACTTCCCAGAGTGTGATTTTCTAGCTTACATTCCAAACTATGAATTACGTACTCGCGACAGCCGTAGTGTCTTGCCTAAAAAATTGTCTTATAAGGAAGCTGTTGCAGCTAGTTCTATCGCCAATGTGGCTGTTGCTGCCTTGTTGGCAGGAGATATGGTGACAGCTGGTCAAGCAATCGAGGGAGACCTCTTCCATGAGCGCTATCGTCAGGACTTGGTGAGAGAATTTGCGACGATTAAGCAAGTAGCCAAAGAAAATGGTGCCTATGCAACATACCTCTCTGGTGCTGGGCCGACAGTTATGGTTCTGGCTTCTCATGACAAGATGCCAACAATTAAGGCAGAATTGGAAAAGCAACCTTTCAAAGGAAAACTGCATGATTTGAGAGTTGATACCCAAGGTGTCCGTGTAGAAGCAAAATAAAGAATAGAAGATAGGATGGGGAAACTCTCGACCAGAGGGCTTCCTATCCTTTTTTTGAAAAGAAGTCTAGTAGAAAGAAAAACTATATTCCATACTCAATGAAAATCAAAGAGCAAACTAGGAAGCTAGCCGCAGGTTGCTCAAAGCAGTGCTTTGAGGTTGTAGATAGAAAACCATACCTACGGTAAGGCGACGCTGACGTGGTTTGAAGAGATTTTCGAAGAGTATTAGTTAAAAACGTGATAAAGGAGAAACGAAGATGGCAGAAATTTATCTAGCAGGCGGTTGTTTTTGGGGCTTAGAGGAGTATTTTTCACGTATTCCTGGAGTGCTAGCAACCAGTGTTGGCTACGCTAATGGGCAAGTCGAAACGACCAATTACCAGCTGCTCAAGGAAACAGACCATGCAGAAACGGTTCAAGTGATTTATGATGAGAAGACAGTGTCACTCAGAGAGATTTTACTTTATTATTTCCGTGTTATTGATCCATTATCAGTCAATCAACAAGGGAATGACCGTGGACGTCAATATCGAACTGGGATCTATTATCAGGATGAAGCAGATTTGCCAGCTATCTATACAGTGGTGCAGGAGCAGGAGCGCATGCTTGGTCGAAAGATTGCAGTAGAGGTGGAGAAACTTCGCCATTATATTTTAGCTGAAGATTACCACCAAGACTATCTTAAGAAGAATCCTTCAGGTTACTGTCATATCGATGTGACCGATGCTGAGAAGCCATTGATTGATGCCTCTAACTATGAAAAGCCTAGTCAAGAGGTGCTAAGGAAAAGTTTGTCAGAAGAATCCTATCGTGTTACCCAAGAAGCTGCTACAGAGGCTCCATTTACTAATGCCTATGACCAAACCTTTGAAGAGGGGATTTATGTAGACATCACGACAGGTGAGCCACTCTTTTTTGCCAAGGATAAGTTTGCCTCAGGTTGTGGTTGGCCAAGTTTTAGCCGTCCGATTTCCAAGGAATTGATTCATTATTACAAGGATCTCAGCCATGGGATGGAGCGAATCGAGGTTCGTTCTCGGTCAGGCAATGCTCACTTGGGTCATGTTTTCACAGATGGACCTCGGGAGTTAGGTGGTCTCCGTTACTGTATCAATTCTGCATCCTTGCGTTTTGTATCCAAGGATGAGATGGAAGAGGCAGGGTATGGCTATTTATTACCGTACTTAAACAAATAAAACAGAGAGGGTGGGCACTTCCCACTTTCTTCATTTTTAGAATACGAATAGAAGGGATTTATGAAACACCTATTATCTTACTTCAAGCCCTACATCAAGGAATCAATTTTAGCACCCTTGTTCAAGTTACTAGAAGCTGTGTTTGAGCTTCTTGTTCCCATGGTGATTGCAGGGATTGTTGACCAATCCTTGCCCCAGAGAGATCAAGGACACCTCTGGATGCAGATTGGCCTGCTCCTTATCTTTGCAGTGATTGGCGTTGTGGTGGCCTTGGTAGCTCAGTTTTACTCAGCCAAGGCAGCGGTAGGATTTGCCAAAGAATTGACGGACGATCTTTATCGTCATATTCTGTCTTTACCTAAGGACAGTAGAGACCGTTTGACCACTTCTAGCTTGGTGACTCGCTTGACTTCGGATACCTATCAGATTCAGACTGGTATTAATCAATTCCTGCGTCTTTTTTTACGAGCGCCTATTATCGTTTTTGGGGCTATCTTTATGGCCTATCGCATCTCAGCTGAGCTGACTTTCTGGTTCTTGGTCATGGTTGTCATTTTGACCATTGTTATTGTAGGGCTCTCTCGACTGGTCAATCCTCTCTACAGTGTTCTCAGAAAGAAAACGGACCAACTGGTTCAGGAAACGCGTCAGCAATTACAAGGGATGCGGGTTATTCGTGCTTTTGGTCAAGAAAAACGAGAGTTACATATTTTTCAAACTCTTAACCAAGTCTATGCTAGATTACAAGAAAAGACAGGTTTCTGGTCTAGTTTATTAACCCCTCTGACTTATCTGATTGTCAATGGAACTCTTCTCGTTATTATCTGGCAGGGATATGTTTCTATTCAAGGAGGCTTGCTCAGTCAAGGTGCTCTCATTGCCCTCATCAACTATCTCCTACAGATTTTGGTGGAATTGGTCAAGTTAGCCATGCTGATCAATTCCCTCAACCAGTCCTATATCTCAGCTAAGCGAATCGAGGAAGTCTTTGCTGAGGCTCCAGAAGATATTCACTTAGAGCTAGAACAAAAGCAAGCTACCAGTGATCAGGTTTTACAAGTTCAAGAACTGACCTTTACCTATCCTGATGCGGGCCAGCCTTCTCTGAGAGACATTTCCTTTGATATGAAGCAAGGGCAAATCCTTGGTATCATTGGGGGAACGGGTTCTGGTAAATCAAGTTTGGTGCAAGTCATTCTTGGACTTTATCCAGCAGACAAGGGGAGCATTGACCTTTATCGAAATGGACGTAGTCCTCTTAATTTGGAGCAGTGGCGGTCTTGGATTGCCTATGTACCTCAAAAAGTCGAACTCTTTAAAGGAACTATTCGTTCCAACTTGACTCTAGGTTTCAATCAAGAACTATCTGATCAGCAACTCTGGCAGGCCTTGGAAATTGCGCAAGCTAAGGATTTTGTCAGTGAAAAGGAAGGGCTTTTGGATGCCCTAGTTGAGGCAGGAGGACGAAATTTCTCAGGTGGTCAAAAACAAAGGCTGTCTATTGCACGTGCAGTCTTGCGTCAGGCTCCATTTCTCATCCTAGATGATGCAACCTCGGCCCTCGACACCATTACCGAGTCCAAGCTGTTGAAGGCTATTCGAGAGAACTTACCAAACACGAGCTTAATCTTGATTTCTCAACGAACCTCGACTTTACAGATGGCTGACCAGATTCTCCTCTTGGAAAAAGGGGAGCTTCTAGCTATCGGCAAGCACGATGACTTGATGAAATCCAGCCAAGTCTATCGCGAAATCAATGCATCCCAACATGGAAAGGAGGACTAGCATGAGACGACAAACTGCAAATCAAACACTCACACGTTTGGCCAAAGATTTAGCAAGTCATCCTTTCCTCCTTTTTCTAGCCTTTCTAGGAACTATTGCCCAAGTTGGCTTATCGATTTACCTACCTATCTTGATTGGGCAGGTCATCGACCAAGTCCTAGTGGCTGGTTCTTCACTAGTCTTTTGGCAGATTTTTCTCCAGATGATCTTGGTGGTCATAGGAAATACTCTGGTACAATGGGCTAATCCTCTTCTCTATAATCGCCTAATCTTTTCTTATACCAGAGACTTGCGAGAGCGAATCATCCATAAGCTCCATAGTTTACCGATTGCCTTTGTGGATCGGCAAGGCAGTGGGGAGATGGTTAGTCGTGTAACCACGGACATAGAACAGTTGGCAGCTGGCTTGACTATGATTTTTAACCAATTTTTCATTGGCATCTTGATGATTTTGGTTAGTATTCTAGCCATGCTCCAAATTCATCTCCTCATGACTCTCTTAGTCTTGCTGTTGACGCCACTATCCATGGTGATTTCACGCTTTATTGCCAAACGCTCCTATCATCTCTTTCAGAAGCAAACAGAGACCAGAGGAATTCAGACTCAGTTGATTGAAGAATCGCTTAGCCAGCAGAATATTATCCAGTCATTTAATGCTCAAACAGAGTTTATCCAAAGGCTACGTGAGGCTAATGACAACTATGCAGGTTATTCGCAGTCAGCTATCTTTTATTCATCAACGGTCAATCCTTCGACTCGCTTTGTCAATGCACTCATTTATGCTCTTCTTGCTGGAGTGGGAGCTTATCGTATCATGATGGGGTCCACCTTGACCATTGGGCGTTTAGTGACCTTTTTGAACTATGTTCAACAGTATACCAAGCCCTTTAACGATATTTCTTCAGTGCTAGCTGAGTTGCAAAGTGCTCTTGCTTGCGCAGAGCGTGTCTATGCTGTCTTAGAAAGCTCTGAGGTGGCTGAAACAGGTAAGGAAGTCTTGACTAGTGACCAAGTTAAGGGAGCTATTTCCTTTAAACAGGTTTCTTTTGGCTACCATCCTGAAAAGATTTTGATTAAGGATTTGTCTATCGATATTCCAGCTGGTAGCAAGGTAGCCATCGTTGGTCCGACAGGTGCTGGGAAATCAACTCTTATCAATCTCCTTATGCGATTTTACCCCATTAACTCGGGAGACATCTTGCTGGATGGGAAATCCATTTATGATTATAGTCGTGCCTCTTTACGCCAGCAGTTTGGAATGGTGCTCCAAGAAACCTGGCTCAAGCAAGGAACCATTCATGACAATATTGCCTTTGGCAATCCTGAAGCTAGTCGGGAGCAAGTGATTGCTGCTGCCAAAGCAGCCAATGCAGACTTTTTCATCCAACAGTTGCCGCAGGGTTACGATACCAAGTTGGAAAATGCAGGAGAATCTCTCTCTGTCGGTCAAGCCCAGCTCTTGACCATTGCCCGAGTCTTTCTGGCTATTCCAAAGATTCTTATCTTAGACGAGGCAACCTCTTCCATTGATACGCGGACAGAAGTGCTGGCACAGGATGCCTTTGCAAAACTCATGAAGGGGCGTACAAGCTTTATCATTGCCCACCGCTTGTCAACCATTCAGGATGCGGTTTTGATTCTTGTCTTGGTGGATGGCGACATTGTTGAGTATGGGAACCATCAGGATCTCATAGCTAGAAAGGGCAAGTATTACCAAATGCAGCAAGCTGCAGCTTTTAGTTCTGAATAATCATTTCTACTTTGAAATTTTAGAGCCGAAAAAAGTTGCCTTCGGGTGACTTTTTTGTTACAATAGCTAGAAAAATTGTTCACTGTAATACTCAATGAAAATCAAAGATTAAACTAGGAAGCTAGCCGCAGGTTACTAAAAGCACTGCTTTGAGATTGTGGATAGAACTGACGAAGTCAGCTCAAAACACTGTTTTGAGGTTGTAGATAAGACTGACGAAGTCAGTAACCATACATACGGCAAGGTGAAGCTGACGTGGTTTGAAGAGAGTATAAATTGTCTTTTAGAAAAGGAGCCTATAATGAAAGTCTTTCAGCATGTAAACATCGTGACTTGTGACCAAGATTTCCATGTTCATTTGGATGGAATCTTAGCAGTTAAGGATTCTCAAATCGTCTATGTCGGTCAAGAGAAGCCAGAGATTTTAGAGCAAGCTGAGCAGATTATAGACTATCAGGGAGCCTGGATCATGCCTGGTTTGGTCAATTGCCACACTCATTCTGCTATGACAGGATTGCGAGGGATTCGAGATGATAGCAATCTCCATGAATGGCTCAATGACTATATCTGGCCTGCAGAAGCAGGATTTACTCCCGACATGACTACAAGAGCGGTTAAAGAAGCTATGATAGAGATGCTCCAGTCAGGAACAACAACCTTTAATGATATGTATAATCCCAATGGTGTGGAGATTGAGCGGATTTATCAGGCAGTGAAAGATTCCAAGATGCGTTGTTATTTCTCACCGACCCTCTTTTCTTCAGATACAGAAACAACTGATGAGACCATAAGCAGAACACGAGCTATTATCGAGACAATCATAGGATATGAAAATCCAAATTTCAAGGTTATGGTAGCCCCACATTCTCCCTACAGCTGTAGTAGAGACTTGCTGCAAGCGAGTTTAGATATGGCAAAAGAGTTTGCTATTCCAATCCATATCCATGTTGCGGAGACCAAGGAGGAGTCAGGCATTCTCCTGAAACGCTACGGCAAACGCCCCCTCGCTTTTCTAGAAGAACTGGGTTACTTAGAGCATCCGTCTGTCTTTGCTCACGGGGTCGAATTAAATGAGCGAGAAATTGAACGCTTAGCAACTTCTTACGTGGCTATCGCCCACAATCCTATCAGTAACCTCAAACTGGCATCAGGAGTTGCTCCAATTATCCAACTGCAAAAAGCAGGAGTAGCAGTCGGAATTGCGACAGATTCAGTTGCTTCCAACAACAACCTTGATATGTTTGAGGAAGGACGGACTGCAGCCCTTCTTCAGAAGATGAAAAGTGGAGATGCCAGCCAATTTCCTATCGAAACAGCTCTCAAGTCACTGACAATCGAAGGTGCTAAGGTCCTTGGAATGGACGAACAGATAGGAAGTCTGGAAGTTGGCAAGCAAGCAGATTTTCTCGTTATTCAACCACAAGGGAAAATCCATCTTCAACCCCAAGAAAATATGCTCTCTCACCTGGTTTATGCTGTTAAATCCAGTGATGTTGATGATGTCTATATCGGCGGAGAACAGGTTGTTAAGCAAGGTCAAGTCCTGACAGTAGAACTTTAGAAGAAAAATCACGAAAAAATTTTAAAAAAAGTTTGCAAAAATCTTGCATTCTTTTTTTAACTATGCTATACTTATATACGGTTTGAAAAAACTGCCTAAGACAGTAGGGGAGCAGGACTCATAAATATCCTACCGAGGACAAAACGTATCATGTAAAAAGAAGCGTATTGTACTTTCGTGTCTAGGTTTGGGCGCGTTTTTCTTTTGAAAAATTTCCCCAAGCAAAATAATAACGGAGGTGAACACACTAATGAGTGAAGCAATTATTGCTAAAAAAGCGGAACTAGTTGACGTAGTAGCTGAGAAAATGAAAGCTGCTGCATCTATCGTCGTTGTAGACGCTCGTGGTTTGACAGTTGAGCAAGATACAGTTCTTCGTCGTGAGCTTCGTGGAAGCGAAGTTGAGTATAAAGTGATTAAAAACTCAATCTTGCGTCGTGCAGCTGAAAAAGCTGGTCTTGAAGATCTTGCATCTGTATTTGTTGGACCATCTGCAGTAGCATTTTCTAACGAAGATGTTATCGCACCAGCGAAAATCTTGAACGACTTTTCTAAAAACGCTGAAGCACTTGAAATCAAAGGTGGTGCAATCGAAGGCGCTGTCGCATCTAAAGAAGAGATTCTTGCACTTGCAACTCTTCCAAACCGCGAAGGACTTCTTTCTATGCTCCTTTCTGTACTTCAAGCGCCAGTGCGCAACGTTGCTCTTGCAGTCAAAGCGGTTGCAGACAACAAAGAAGACGCAGCTTAATCTTAAGCTACGCAGCGTAGCCTAGCTACGAAAATCTATTATAAATTTAAAACATATTTGGAGGAAATAACAATGGCATTGAACATTGAAAACATTATTGCTGAAATTAAAGAAGCTTCAATCCTTGAATTGAACGACCTTGTAAAAGCTATCGAAGAAGAATTTGGTGTAACTGCAGCTGCTCCTGTAGCTGTTGCTGCGGCTGGTGCTGCTGACGCTGGTGCTGCTAAAGATTCATTCGACGTTGAATTGACATCTGCGGGCGACAAAAAAGTTGGCGTTATCAAAGTTGTACGTGAAATCACTGGTCTTGGTCTTAAAGAAGCTAAAGAACTTGTTGACGGTGCACCAGCACTTGTTAAAGAAGGCGTTGCAACTGCAGAAGCTGAAGAAATCAAAGCTAAATTGGAAGAAGCTGGAGCTTCAGTTACTCTTAAATAATAGAGCGACTACATTAGTAGCTTAAAAACATGATTAAACCGTTATTCTTAGGAGTAGCGGTTTTTCTTTTTGTATAAAAAAGTTGGCGAGTAAGTAATACTCAATAAAAATCAAAGAGCAAACTAGGAAGCTAGCCGCAGGCTGCTCAAAACACTGTTTTGAGGTTGTGGATGAAACTGACGAAGTCAGCTCAAAACACTGTTTTGAGGTTGCAGATAGAGCTGACGAAGTCAGTATCATATACATACGGTAAGGCGACGCTGACGTGGTTTGAAGAGATTTTCGAAGAGTATAAAATAGATTGAATTTAGAATAGTCCACCGAGTTTTATAAAACATTGTTAGAAATTGGTTTGAATTCCGAAATCAATTTGTTTGGTTTTTATTTCATTTCATTTAATTAAATGAAATGAAATTAGAATTTTCCAACTGTTTAACTCAACTAAAAATCCCCAATCGAAGCGATTGAGGATTAAGCAAATGAATCTTAAACAATACCTTGGGCAATCATAGCGTTTGCTACATTTTCAAAGGCAGCAATGTTAGCTCCTGCAAGGTAGTCTTTATCAAGACCGTATGTTTCTGAAGTTGTTTTAGCTGTGTTGAAGATATTTGTCATGATGTCTTTGAGACGTCCATCAACTTCTTCACGAGTCCATGAGAGGCGAAGACTGTTTTGGCTCATTTCAAGGGCTGAAACGGCTACACCACCAGCATTGGCAGCTTTGGCAGGTCCGTAGAAGATACCATTTTCTTTGTAAACTTTGATGGCATCAAGGTCGCTTGGCATGTTGGCACCTTCAGATACACAGATAACGCCTTGAGCTACTATACGTTTAGCTGCTTCACCGTTGATTTCGTTTTGAGTAGCACATGGAAGAGCGATGTCATAGTTTCCAGCGTAAGTCCATACAGAACCTTCATGATATGTTGCAGTTGCTTTCTCAGCTGCATACTCAGTCAAACGAGCACGACGTTTCTCTTTAACATCAACCAAAAGATCGAAGTCGATACCATTTTCATCGATGACATAACCGTTTGAGTCAGATACAGAGATGACAGTAGCGCCAAGTTCAGTCGCTTTTTGAAGAGCGTATTGAGCAACGTTCCCAGAACCTGAAATAACCACTTTCTTACCAGCAAAGCTATTACCGTTAGCTTTCAGCATTTCTTCAGTATAGTAAACCAAACCGTAACCAGTTGCTTCTGGACGAATCAAGCTACCACCAAATTCAAGAGGCTTACCAGTCAAGACACCAGCATCAAATTGGTTAAGACGCTTGTATTGACCATAAAGGTAACCAATTTCACGTCCACCTACGCCGATATCACCAGCAGGTACGTCAAGTGATGGTCCGATGTGTTTTTGCAACTCAGTCATGAAGCTTTGGCAGAAGCGCATCACTTCAGCATCTGTTTTACCTTTAGGATCGAAGTCTGATCCACCTTTACCTCCACCGATTGGAAGTCCAGTCAAGACGTTTTTGAAGATTTGTTCAAATCCGAGGAATTTCAAAATCCCTTGGTTTACAGTTGGGTGGAAACGAAGTCCTCCTTTGTATGGTCCAACAGCTGAGTTGAATTGAACACGGTAACCACGGTTTACTTGAATTTTTCCATCACGGTCAACCCAAGGAACACGGAAAGAAATTACGCGCTCAGGCTCAGTAATACGTGCCAAGATATTTTCTTCGATATACTCAGGGTGTTTTTCAAATACAGGTTCCAAAGTGTTGAAAAATTCTTCAACAGCTTGGAGGAATTCAGCCTCGTGCCCATTACGAGCTTTTACAGTTTCAAACACGCTTTGGATATATTCTTTAGCAGATGTCATATCGTTCTCCTTTTGTTGTCATATTTTATTACATGAGCTATTATAGCAGAATTTTTTTAAACTGTAAAGAGAAAAGCAAAAATTTTCTAAAAATTCTTTCAATTTAGTTTTAAGACTTTTTGAAAATAGACAAAAAACGAACCTTTTTCTTGTAAATATCTTTCTCAAAGAGAAAATCTGAAAATATGCTATAAGAAAAGAAAATGTTTAGCAATTCAGAAATCACTTGTTAATTTATCCATGATATGTTAGATTTGCCAGCAAAACTATGACCATTTTGGAGGAAAGAAATATTTACATCTCCTTATTCAGGGCAGGATTTTCTATACAAGTATAGATGTCTTGCTGGAGTTGGATCATGGAACCCAAGCGGTTATTGAGATTTAGAACTATCATCGGAATTTTTTCATTAGACTTGTTCGGTAACCATAAAGTACTATACTATCCATGAACAAGACCCAGAAAAAGTAGCTTTATTTCTTAAAAAATTTAATAATTTAAAGCACCTAGCACCTGTTTATATTGATGAAACAGGATTCGATACTTATTTTTATCCAGAATATGGTCTCTCATTAAAAGGTCAGTTAATAAGAGGTAAAGTATCTGGAAGAAGATATCAGAGGATTTTCTTTGGTTGCAGGGTTAACAAATGAATGGTGAGTTAATCGCTCCAATGACCTACGAAGAGACGATGACGAACGACTTTTTTGAAGCTTGGTTTCAGAAGTTTCTCTTACCAACATTAAATACACCATCAGTTATTATTATTATGGATAATGCAAGATTCCATACAATGGGGAAGCTAGAACTTTTATGTGAAGAGTTTGGGCATAAATTTTTACCTCTTCCTCTCTACTCACCTGAGTACAATCCTATTGAAAAACATGGGCTCATATCAAAAAGCACCTCAAAAAGGTATGAGCAACTTGCAGTACTTTTTACGAGGTGCTTTTGTCTTGTTCTTGTTTCAGTTTGTTATAAACGTCTAAGATAAGAGCTATACTAGGTAAATAAAAATCTCTATACTATCTGAAAGTGAAGATTACTCACTGTGAGATAGTATAGAGTCTTTTTGGTGTGTTAAATTATCCTACCCATTCCCCATTGTAATTAACACGGTAACCGTCAGGTGTAGTCGTATTGATTGCGAGTGCACCTGAATTATAGGCATAGTACCATTTGCCAGATACTTTCATCCAGCCTGTTTTCATAGCACCTGAATCTTGAAGGTAGTACCAGCTACCATTATCTTTGAGCCAACCAGTCTTCATAGCGCCTGAACCGTCGAGATAGTACCAGCTACCGTCTTTCACCCAGCCTGTTTGCATCCAGCCAGAGTTGTCAAAGCGATACCAAGTTCTATTTATTTTTTCCCATCCATTACTCGTGTATGAGCCGTCATTGTGTTTAAACCACCAACGTCCGTTTGATTGAATCCAACTTCCGAAGTATTGGGAATGATTGAACCAACTTCTTAGTCGATTAAGAAATTCGGCAGGATCATTGGTCTCATCGTCTAGTTTCTGACTTGAATTTGTATTTTCATTTTTGGTTTTATGAGTTCCGATAGCCTTTAAGTCTTTGTTAAAAAGATTCGCCTTAGTTGCAAATGTTTGAGTCTGAGAAGAATTTGCTTCTGTATATTGAATGGCCTTTCCATAACCACCAGCTAATTCTTCAGAGCCACCAGATGCTGTTCCGAAACTTTGTGCAACGGTAATCCATCCATTTTGAGTGACAGGGTTTTCAAAGGCTGCAAGCCCCATATAGGTCAGCTTTGGATCAATTAAGGATTTATAGTGTCCAGTTTGACCTGTAACACTGACACCACTACGAGATTTAACATAATCGGCTTTTTCATCATACCATTGCTGGATGGCCTTCATAAATCCATTGTAGTTCCAAGCCAAATTTTCTGAAAGGGAGAAATTTCCTGAAGGCCAAGCGCTCCAAATGTCCTTACTAGACAAGCGTGTGTGATCAATGGTGATCGAAGCTTCTGCTGCACGAACGAAGGCTGTTTTTTCTAGTGCAGTTGACCATTTGATAGGAACATAGCTAGTAACTAGACCTTCATCTGCTGCCTCTTTTCGAATGGCATTGATACGGTCTAAGATAGCCTGTTTATCTGGCGTTAAGAAAGTCCCTTCAATCCCAACTAGAGTAGTACCAGAAGAAGTACTAGTGACTTCAGAGTTTAAGATATTGTAGGATTGACCATTGATTGCTTGAGTGGAAACCATCCTATCATTAGCGGATACGGATTGTGATGTAAGAGTTCCAGCTCCTAACAAGGAAAGTACTAAAACTGTAGCAAGTGTGACCTTTTTAGTTTTATTGTTCATTTTGTGTCCTCCTATTTTTATTATAACATCTCTACTGGGCAGAGTAAACTAAAATTCGGTATAGCTAGGGACTAGATTTATTTTAAATTTAGATGTTTGCAAAAATTTTTCTTAAATTTGGTGTATAATATAAATAGATGATTTTAATGAAATCTACTCGACTTGTTCGATAACTATCTGAAGCGAGATTAGGTGCTCAGAAATTGAATTTTTAAGGTTCCCACTTAGCCATACTTTTTAGGTTTCACATCTTTAAATAAGCTAAACACTCCATGACAACATATAAATTATAGTTTAGAGGATGTAGAACAAATCTTCCTTCATCAAGGAAGTAAAATAACTCAATAACACAGGGATTCCATTCCCCTAGAAAGGTTAAATAAATGAAATCATATAAGAAATTTACGATTCTTGCTCTAGCTCTTCTTGGATTTACTAGCCAAACAGTTCTAGCTAATGATGCTAGTCATCCTACGAATAACTCTATCGCTAGTTCAACTACTAGCTCTGCAAGTGATTCTCAAGCAGCTACAGAAAACCAGCCAACTCTTCCTACTGAGTCTAAGCTACAAACTGGTTGGGTAAAAGAAGACGGGAAGTGGACTTATTATAGTCAAACAGGTATCAAATTTACAGATACTCTTTATGAGGGCTACCTATTTGATAAGAATGGTTACTTACTTGAAAATAGCTGGTATCAGATGGCTAACAAGTGGTATTACGCCAATGGTTCAGGAAAATATCTGTCTAACCAATGGCGTCAAATCAATGGTAAATGGTATGCATTTGATCAAAATGGTGTCATGATGGCTAATACCTGGAAGGGAAATTATTATCTGAAGTCCAGTGGGGCTATGGCAGATAAAGAATGGGTGTACGATCCGAACTACTCTAGCTGGTTTTATCTCAAGTCAGGTGGGCACTATGCTGAACAGCAATGGGTTAGCTCTTACTATCTAAAATCTGGTGGCTACATGGCTCACAAAGAGTGGCTTTATGATCAAGATTACAAAGCTTGGTATTATCTTAAAGAAGATGGCGTTTATGTCACTGGAACTTATACTATTGATGGAAGTAGTCATTTTTTCAAAGATAATGGTAAATGGGTGCAAGAACTTCCAAAAGGATTTGA